>JAVBOT010000061.1:0-5198 GCA_031550225.1 Desulfovibrio sp. | reverse complement strand
TAAATAAATCTTTTGTCCAAATAGCTGCGTCATCCAGCTTTTTTTCCTCCGGTCCTGTACCGTAAGAGTACACTCCCTTCGCAAAAAGAGCTGGATTCCTTGCTCTTGGCGCAAAATCTTTTATTGAGAGACAGCCCCTAGGCCTTCCGGGCGCTTTTCCAGCAGCACAGGCGGCGCTCCAGGGCGTTGCAGCTTTCATACAAGGCGACTCCCATCAGGCTTATGGCCAAAATGCCCGTATACATGGCCGGCATATCCCCTTTGCCCCAGGCGTCCATAATCACAAAGCCAAGGCCCGTATCCGTGGCGAACGACTCCACCATGAACAGCACCGCCACCGCTGTGCCGCTTGCCACTCGCAATGCCGTTACCGCATCGGGCAAGGCGGCCGGAATCAGCACATGGCGCAACATCTGAAGCGACGAGCCGCCAAGGGTTTTAAAAGAATCAATATACTTGGGATCCAGGTTTAAGGAGCTGTCCCTGGTCACCACCAAAATCTGGTAGCCTGTGGTCATGCCTATGAGCACGATGCGCGGCGCGTCCCCTAGCCCGAAAAGGGTAAGAAACACCGGCAGCAGCACGATTTTGGGAATGGGATAGGTGAGAAAGACAAAGGGCGAGATAAGATCATCCGCGCGGCGCGCGTGGCCGAGGATCAATCCTAAGGGAAATGCCGTACAGAAGGCCAGAACCAGAGCCAGAAGCACGCGCAAAAAGCTCGCTCCAACATGCGCCCAAAAGGTGCTTAAACCCAAGGAAGCGGCGAAAAAAGACACCACCTCCAAAGGCGGGGGTAAAAGCGCCTCGCCCAAAAACAAGCTGCCCAACTGCCAAAGCAGCAACAAAAAAAGCAGCGCAAGCGCATAGCGCGTTATTCGACGCAAGAAGATTCTCCCGCAAGGGCAGCATAAATTTGTTGAGTTACGGCAAAATACCCTTCCCGCCCCCGGCAATCAGGATCGCCGAACCAGGGGTTTTCCAGCCAAAGCAACTTGCGCGCGGGCGTCCCGCCGAGGGCCATCACATATTTTCCCAAAAAAGCCGCTTCAGAGACGCTGTGCGTAACCAGCACGGAACTCAATTTGCGGCGTCTCCACAGGGCCAAAAAGACATTTTGCATCTGTTCCCGGGTGATTGCGTCCAGAGAAGAAAACGGCTCATCCATGAGCAGGATTTCCGGGTCCGTCACCAGCGCCCGGCCAATGGCCACCCGCTGGCGCTGCCCGCCTGAAAGCTGTTCCGGATAGCGATTGTCCAAACCTTCAAGCTGCAATTCCGCCAGCATGGCGCGCACAGCGATTTTTTGCCGGGCACGCGAAACCCCTGCCAGTTCCAGGGGCAAAGCTATGTTCTCCCACACGTTTTTCCAGGGAAAAAGACCGTAATCTTGCAAAATAAAGGCGACTTTAGGCTTTTTGCCCGAACCGCCCCCCAGCCGTACCTGGCCGGACTGGGGCGCATCCAGGCCGGCCAGCAGATAAAGCAAGGTGCTTTTGCCGCAGCCGGAAGGGCCGATAACGGCCAAGGTCTCTCCCGCGGCCAGATGGAAGGAAAGATCCTCCAGCACAGGCCCTTGCCCGTAGTCCCTTGCCAGGCCGCGCACCCAGATGCCGCCGGAAGACAAGGGAGCAGGGCCCTCACTGCCGCGCATCATGTAAAACATCGCCGGTTTGGGGCATACGGCGCAAAAGCCCTTTTTCAAGCATCCAGCGGGCAACCGCATCCAACTCCCGCTCTGTGGGCAAGGGCAGCGGGGTATGCGCCGGATCATAACGCAGCATGGCATACTTTGCTTGTGCCCCTTCGGGGAGCAATTTTTTGTCCAGCATCGCCCGGCGGTAGCGTTCAGCATCGGCGTTGATGCGACCCATGGCTTCAGCCAGAGCGGCCTGAAATGCCCGGGTGACTTCAGGCTTTGCCGCATCTTTGCGCAAGGAACAAATGGCCAGGGGCATGGACAGGCCGGAATTATCCACAATCACCCGCGCCCCTTTGGCCTCTACCAGGCTGAGCAAGGGTTCGGGCAAAAGCGCCGCGTCCGCCTTGCCGGCCAGCAGCAACTGCAAGCGTACGGAAATTTGCTTAATGTCCATGCGTGAGACAAAGTCATCGGCAAAACCCTTTTCCCGCAGCAGGCAATCAAGAATATATTCAATGATCGTGGCGCGGCTGATGGCTACTCCAGCGTTTTTCAGCTCCTCCGCTGTGGTGATGCGCGAGCCCGGCGCCACCGCAATGCCGAAAAAACGAGAGCCGGGGCCGGAATAAGACATAGTGGCCACAACCCGCTGGGGTATGCCGCTTTCATGCATGAGCAGCATAGTGATGATATCCCCGAACCAGCCGTGCAGAGCGCCCGCTCTCACAGCCGCGCTCTGTTCCAGCGCGCTTTGAAAAGGCACAAGCTCCACCTCAAGACCGTGCCGTGCGAATAGGCCTTCATCTTTGGCCACATGCAGGGCCAGCGTGTCTGAAGCGGGCAGCAGGCCGATTTTGAGCGGTTCAGCAAAGGAATGTTGCGGCAGACAGCAAAAAAAGAGCAAAATCGCAAATGCGGCAAATGATTTCAACATCACAAAACAGTCCTTAAAAATATGGAAAAGCTCACGCGCAACAGTTGAGAGCAGTTTATGCTTGAGATTGTCGCTTAACAGCGAGCAAAGCTCACCTACGCCAATCTCGCGGGCCTTGTTGCGCTTGGCTTCACAACAAGAGCATTTTACCGGCATGTATAATTTCAAAGTTACAATGCCCCGGCATTATTCCTTTTCCATGTCCTGGCCACGCTTATGGGCCGCGCGTACAGCATCCACAATATGCCCGCGCACGGCATTGCGGTCCAGATGATTCACAGCCGCGATGCTTGTCCCGCCCGGAGAGCACACCTGTTCGCGCAACACCGCCGGATGCTCGCCCCCTTCCTCAGCCAGGGCCGCGCAGCCGCGCAAAAGCCCCAAAGCTATTTCCCGCGCCTGTTCCCGGGCAAGGCCTATGCTCACCCCCGCCTCGGCCAGGCTCTCCATAAAATGAAAAACGTAGGCCGGGCCGCTCCCGGCCAGGGCGGTATACGCGTTCATGCTCCGCTCATCGAGCTCCAGAACGCGCCCAAGACCGCCCAAAAGACGGCGCACAACCTCTTTCCAACTCTCATGGATAAGCGGCGCCTCCTTATCAAAGCAAAGGCCGAAAAGCCCCTGCCGCACGGACACCAAAGTATTCGGCATCACCCGGACAACAGGGCAGGCCTTGCCGACGCCCGCGCGAAGCCGCTCTAGCGGCACTCCCGCCGCAATGGAAAGCACAAGCTTGCCCGGCAACGCGCTCTCTTTGCTCCGCGCGGGCGGCACGCTGAGCCCTGGCCGGATTTCTTCCAACAGGCCCGGCACATGCTGGGGCTTAACCGCGATAAGAATCAAATCCGCCTCTTCGGCAAGGGCGCGGGGAGACGAAGCGATCTGTAACCCCAGCTCGTCCATGACGCGCGCGGCCGCTTGGCCCGGGTCATGGACAAGCAGAGAAAAGGAGCGGGAAAGCTCAGGTGTTGCGCATACCCCCCGGGCAAAAGCGCTCCCCATATTACCGCAGCCTATGACGCCAAGGCATATAGAGCCGGAATCTTTTGTCCGGGAGGAAAATCCGGTCGCAGACGGCATTAGCCCACCAGATCCAACGCACTGAAAAAGTACGCTATCTCCACAGCCGCATTTTCCGCGGAGTCGGAGCCGTGCACGGAATTCGCCTCCACGTCCAGGGCGTAGAGCTTACGAATGGTGCCGGCGTCGGCATTGGCGGGATTCGTCGCGCCCATAAGGGTTCTGTAACGGGCAATGGCGTCTTCGCCTTCCAGTACAGCCGCCACAATGGGTCCTGACGACATAAAAGTGGTCAGGCCGTCAAAAAAAGGCCGCTCTTTATGCACGGCGTAAAAGCCTTCGGCGTCGGCTTTGCTAAGGCAAAGCATCTTCATCCCCAACACTTTGAGACCCTTTTCCTGGATCATTGCCAAGATGGCTCCGCTAAGGTTGCGCTTAACCGCGTCCGGCTTAATAAGGCACAGAGTTCTCTGCTGCATGGGCTTTCTCCATTTATGCATGTTGTTGCCTGCATTGAGGCTGTTTCAAATAACGATTTTATCCAAAAAGAAAGGAATCCCGGCCCTTTTCGCCGAGGCAGCGCACAGGGCGGAGAAAAAAAGCCGGGTGGCGAAGCCGTGCCGGGCAAAGGGAACATTGCAAAACAATTCCCCCAAAAACGCACACGCCGGCACTTACTCAGTGATTACAAGGCGCACGCCTTCTTCCGCGTCTATTTCCGTTACCAGCACGTCCACGCGATCGCTGAGCTTCGTCTGTCTGGCCATGCCCACGTAATCCGCATGGATGGGCAACTCACGGTGCCCTCGGTCCACCAGCACGAGCAGCTCCACCTTGCGCGGCCTGCCAAAATCCGCAAGGGCCTCAAGAGCGGCGCGGATGGTCCTGCCGGTAAACAACACGTCATCCACCAGCACCAGATTCTTATCTTCCATATCAAAGCGGATGCGGGTTTCTCCCACGCTTGGCTTGGTGCTCTTGGTGGTCCAGTCATCCCGGTAAAGCGTGATGTCGAGGGAGCCGGACAAAACCGGCCGCCCCAGTATCCCCCCCATGATCTCGCCAAGACGCCGGGAAAGAACCACCCCCCGACGCTGGATGCCCACAAGGGCAAGATCGCGGCAGTCGCCGTGGCGGGCAATAATTTCCGCAGCCAAACCCTCAAGAATCCCGCGCACCTCATTGCCGGAAGCAAGGGGGTAAAGCCTGCGATTCTCGGGGGAAGTTGAAAGATCGGACATAAGTCCTCCGGATGGTCTACGTGAGACAAGCAATACAGGACAGAGGCTCCGTAAGGGCGCAAGGCACGCGACGCACAGTATCTTGTTTGCAACGGCTTTGCAATCAGACCCTTGAAAAGGCACTGGCTCAGTTTGCCGTGATGCTGCGTCAGGCTTCGTTTTTTGCTCTGGTCAAGTGTCCTAAAAGCGCACTCCCGCGGCAAAAACTCGCCTTCCTTGCCTAGGGGCTGTTTCTAAATAAAAAATTTTGCGCCAAGAGCAAGAAATCCAGCTCTTTTTGCGAAGGGAGTGTACTCTTACGGTACTCGACCGGAGAAAAAAGAACTGGATGACGCAGCTCTTTGGACAAAAGATTTATTTA
>JAVBOT010000062.1:0-28975 GCA_031550225.1 Desulfovibrio sp. | reverse complement strand
TAAATAAATCTTTTGTCCAAATAGCTGCGTCATCCAGCTTTTTTTCCTCCGGTCCTGTACCGTAAGAGTACACTCCCTTCGCAAAAAGAGCTGGATTCCTTGCTCTTGGCGCAAAATCTTTTATTTAGAAACAGCCCCTAGCTTTCGCGCGTAAAAATTTGCACGCAATCCTTGCGATTTGGATCAATATTTTCAATGTGATTTGCTCTATAAAAAAAGATCTCCAAATATCGCTAATAGTAGCTAATATTGACAATATGTTCTAATGCCGCTAATTCTTCCTCCATCATCTAAAGAACGCCGAAAAACGTTATAATCCGATCCCTTTGTGGAGGTATAACAACAGGAGAAGCATATGTGGAAAAAAGTCCTTTTTTTCTTATGTGTCGGTGTCATAGTCGTTGCCGCGGCTTGGTTGATTCAGGGCAGTAGGGAAAATCATCTGCCCGCCGGTTCTTCCCCTCAGGCAAAATCTGAAAAAATTGCGGAACTCGTCCAGGAAAAGTGTATGGCATGCCATACCCGTGATCTTGATTTGCCGTTTTACGCCGCGATACCCGGCATAAAGCAGATTATCGAGACCGACTATCGGGACGGGCTCAGGGCCATGGATCTTAAATCGGAGTTTGGTGAAAAGGGCGCCGTCAAGCGTGTCAGCGAACCGACTTTGGCCAAAATGGAATGGGTCATGCTCAATGAAACCATGCCCCCGGCGAAGTTCGCTGCTGTGCATTGGAACAGCCGGATGTCCGGCGCTGAACGGATCTTTGTGCTTGAATGGGTAGCTTCTTCACGCGCCTCTCACTATGCGACCGGCTTGGCGGCCAAAGACAAGGCCAATGAACCCTTGCAGCCGCTGCCCGCATCCTTGCCCGTCAATGAAGCGAAAATGGCGGTGGGGCACACGCTGTTCACGGATAAGCGGCTTTCCGGAGATAACACGGTGGCCTGCGCCACCTGTCACCAGACGGAAAAAGCGGGAACCGACAATCTGCGTTTCGCCGAGGGCGTCAACAAACAGCGGGGCGACATAAACGCTCCCACCACGTTCAACGCCGTTTTCAATGTGCGCCAGTTCTGGAACGGGCGCGCCGCCGATCTACAGGAACAGGCCGGCGGCCCTCCCTTCAACCCCATTGAAATGGCCTCCAAGGACTGGCCCGAGATCATCGCGAAACTGGCGCAGGACAGCGCCCTGACAAAAGCATTCACGGCCGTTTACGCTGACGGCTGGAGTGAGAGGAACATCAAAGACGCCATTGCCGAATACGAAAAAACCCTCATCACCCCCAACAGCCCTTTTGATCAATGGCTTATGGGCAAGACGGACGCCCTCACCGCGACAGAGGTCGAGGGCTATCAGCGCTTTAAGGAGTATCGCTGCGCCTCTTGTCATGTGGGTAAGTCTGTGGGGGGGCAGTCTTTTGAATATATGGATTTGAAAAAGGACTACTTCGCGGACAGAGGCGGTTCTTTGGGGTCAGATGAAGGCTTGCGCGGGTTTAGCAAAAAAGATGAAGACTTGCATAAATTCAAGGTGCCTAATCTGCGCAACATTGAACTGACGGCCCCGTACATGCACGACGGCACGGTCACTTCCCTGGACGAAGCCGTACGCATTATGGGGGAGTATCTTTCCGGCATGGGCATCCCTAGGCAGAATCGAGACAGTATCGTGGCCTTTTTGCGCACGCTGACCGGAGAGTACCAGGGACAACGGCTTCCCGGACAGGCGGTTGTCAACTAGCATTTCACCTTTGCAATCATACATACCGGTAAGAAAATGCTCTGCTTTGTGCAGCGAAGCGCGACAAGGCCCGCGAGATTGGCGTAGGCGAGCTTTGCGCGCCGGTAAGCGATATGAATATGGCTTAGCTCTTTTTTGCGGACCGCAGGTCGTATTTTTCCCTGTATCCGCGTGGAGTGAGCATCCGCGCGCCCGATTCCCAGGTCAGGGGGGTCTCGCCCCTGCCCGGCACAATGCGGCTGCTGCTGTTGCCGATAATCAGGAGCGTGAACATATCCGCATCGTCCGCGCTCAGCTCCGCCAGCGGGGTGATGGCGACGCGCTGACCAGGGCGAAAAGCGTTTTGCACAACCCCCACAGGCGTGTTTCCGCTTCTGTGGCGAAGCGCCAGGCTCAGGGCATCGTGCAAGGGGGCGGTTCTTTTGCGGGAGCGCGGGTTATACAGAACCACAACAAAATCTCCGGCCAGGGCGCATGCAAGGCGGGCTTGGATAAGATGGGGGGGAGTGAGCAGATCGGATAAACTGACGCAGGCGAAGTCATGCATCAAAGGGGCCCCTAGGAGGGCGGCGGCCGCGCATACCGCGGGCACGCCCGGAGAGACGAGCAAGGGCAGATCCTGGGCGCAAAGTCCGCGTTCTTCCAGTATTTCAAGAACCAGGCCGGCCAGGGCGTATACCCCCGGATCGCCGGAGCAGACCACCACGGTGCTTTCGCCGGAAAGGGCGGCATCCACGGCGGCGTTGGCCCGAGAGATTTCACCGGTCATGCCTGTGGCGATAACGCGCTTGCTTTGCAGGCGGTCGGGAGAGACAAGGGAGATGTAGCCGCTATAGCCCACAATGGTTTTTGCCGAGGCCAGGAGGGAGTCAACCTCAGGCGTCAGGAGGGCGGGGTCGCCGGGGCCGAGGCCCACCACATGCAGCGGGGCCGGGCGGACAGGCAAGGTTGTTTCGGCGGGGCGCGGCGTTTGGGAGCGGCCTGAGTCCATCATTCAATCCCGGCGATATTGTCGTCCTGAACCGGAATTTCCAGCGGATCCCCTATGGTTTCAGCGCTGTCAGCGGGGTGCAGGTCAACATAAAAGGCGGCGCCTCCCAACTGGGGATGGTGCGGGGCCGCGCTGATCTCGCCCCCCCATAAGGAGACCAGCCCGTAAACAATGGACAGCCCGAGCCCCATGCCTTCATGGCGCTCTTTGGTGGTATAGAAGGGATCAAAAATGCGCTCGCTCCCTTTGGGCAGTCCCGGACCGTTATCCGCCACTTCCAGCCGTATCCGGGGACTTTCATCGCGCTGAGGCGGGCGCATATAGGCGCGGATGGAAATACGGCGGCCTTCTCTGGCATAGCGCTGCGCGCTGTGGGAAAGCTCCGTATCCAGGGCGTGCATGGCGTTGGCCAGAAGGTTCACCAGCACCTGTTCAAGCTGCACCACGTTGCTGCGCACTAGGGGCAAATCCGGCGGGATGGAGGTTTCCACAATCACGGCCCTGGTATGCAACTGGCTTTTCATGAGGGTGAGCACCGAGGCCACGGAAGACGCAATGGAAACAGCGCTCACAGAGACATGTCCCTCCCGCATGACCAGAGCCCGCATGTGGGAGATGATGCTGCGGATTTTTTCCGCCTCGCGCATGATAAGGGACAAGCGCTCCAGAGTCACTTCGGCCGGCAGGCCGTCCTGCTTTTTTTCCAGGAGCATCTGCAAGCCGCTGGCATAAAGATGCAGGGCGGACAGGGGCTGGTTGATTTCATGCGCGATGCCTCCGGCCAGGGTGCTCATGGTTTCCAGTTTGCGGGCGCGCTGTAGTTGCTGGTTCACTCGCAAGCGGGTGGTGATGTCTTCCAGCATCATGATTATGGCGCGCACCTTGTTGCCCTGGCTGCCCGCGCTTTTGCCGGGCTTTACAGGGCAGGTGACAAGCCGTACCATATGTTCCCTGCCGTCTTCAAAGGTAACGGCCAATTCTTTTTCGTGCCCGGATCCATCCATGAGGGAGGCGTATAGGGGACAGTCCGCGCAGGTGGCAGGGTCGCCGGTGAACGGGCCTTCACCGGGCTTGCGGTCCGCGCACTGCACAATTTCGCAAATGGAGCGATCCAGGCGAAACTCATCGGCAAACCATTGGCTTAAACGGATATTTCCGGCTTTGATGCGCAAATTGACGTCCAGCAGCGCGATTCCAATTGAAAGGTTATCGGTAATTGCTCTATAGCTTTGTTCACTTAGATCAAGGGCTTGCTGTACACGCACGCTGGAGGTGATGTTGAAGCCGACTTTGAGAACGCAAGGGGTGCCGTCCATTTCTTCAAAAGGGTAGGAATAGACGCGGAAGGCATGCTTGCTTTTAGGGGCGATCCATTCCATAACGCTGGTGCCGTTGCTCTCCAGCGCTTGGAAAGGAGGGCAGAAGGAACACTCCTTTTCTTGCCCGCGCAGTGATTCATGGCAACGGGCGGTTCCAGGCGCGCCGAAATATTCTTCAAAGGTTTTGTTATGAAAAAGGATGCGCCGTTGCTTATCCACAACCGCAACATAGCAGGGCAGCAGATCGACAATGCGCGCCAAACGGTCCCGCTCTGTCTCGCAGGAGCCGGCAAACGCCTTGGCCAGGGCGGCGGCCTGCTCGGCCTGCTTGTCTGAGGATTTTTCGTTATCGCTCATAATCGTTTATTTTGGTGTCCATGCGGCGTACCGGCTGTTTTTACCGGCGGGCTGTTACCCGCGTTCAGAGGAGCGGGTTTTTCGCTTGTTTTTGCCGCTGTGCGCGGAGCGAAAGTTTACCCGCATGGGCGCATGGCGTATCCCGAACAAGGCGCGCAAAGAGCGTTCCAGATAACGGGCGTAGGCGGGCGCCACGCGCTCAGCGTCATTAACGAAAAAAACAAAGGTGGGAGGCAGGCTTTCAGCCTGGGTCAAATAAAAAAACTTTGGCCGCAGCCGGCGCACAATGGGGGCTTGGTGCCGTTCCAGCACAGTGGCCATGGCGCGGTTCAGCTTGCCTGTGGAAATGCGCGTCCCGCATTCCTGGCGGATGGCCCGGGCCAGGGGGGTGATCTTCTTCAAATCGCGGCCGTTCTTGGCGGATACAAATAAGAGCGGCACGTGCGGGCAAAAGACCAGAGTTTCTTTATACAGCCTTTCCGTGGCCTTGCGCTGCTTGGGTTCAATAAGGTCCATCTTGTTCACAAGGACGATAAAAGGCGTTTTGCGTTCATGCAGCAGATCAATCAGGCGTTTATCCTGCAGAGTCAGTCCTTCTGTGGCATCCAGCACCAGCAGGGTGACATGCGCTTTGCTGGTGCTTTTGAGTGAGGAGTTGACGCTGTAGCGCTCTACCGTGTCGGTAATTTTACTGCGGCGGCGTACCCCTGCCGTGTCCACAAAGGTGCAGGGCTCGCCGTCGATGTGCGTGTGCACATCCACGCTGTCCCGGGTGGTGCCGGCCATATCGCTGACGATCATGCGCCGTTCGCCCACCAGGGAGTTGACCAGGGAAGATTTGCCCGCATTGGGCCTGCCGAGCAGGGCCAGACGCAAGGGGCCGGAAAAAAGCTCAGGATCGGCATACGCCTCCGGGCTTTCTTGCGGCGCTTCTTCTTCCGCTGCGGGCGTTTCGGCAACGAGGCCGGGCCCCTCCTGCTCGCCGTGCTCGGCGGTAAGATCGGCCGCTTCCCTTTGGCCGTGCTCGGCAATACGATCTTCCTGGGCGCTGTGCTCTTTGTTGCCGTCGCCGGTTTCCTCAGGCAAAAGTTTTTCTTGTCCGGCTCCGTCCAAGTTATGAGCGTCGGCAAGGCTGGCGCGGAGGCGTTTTTTTTGCCGCCGGGAAGCCCCGGCGAACAAAATGCCGTCGTCATCCTCAGCAGGCTCGGGTTCTGCGTCTTCCAGGGGGGGCGGGCTGAAAAGGCGATGGCGGATTTCATCTTCCAAAACCCGCACATTATAGCCGTGGGCGGCCGAGCAGGCGCACATATCAAGGCCAAGGCCGTGAAATTCCGCCAGCAGAAGATCTTCCTGTTCCGGTCCGTCCACCTTGTTCACCACAAGCAGCAGGGGCCTGCCCTGTTTGCGCAAAAAATCCGCCAGATGCCGGTCAAGAGGGATTAAGCCTTCCCGCGCGTCCACCACAAGGCAAAGCAATTGGGCTTCGCCCACAGCTTGCCGGGCCTGGGCAAGAATTTCGGTTTCAAAACCCCGAATTCCCTCAGGCCCCTGCGTTACCCGTTCATGGCTGTCCAGAGTGAGGCCGCCGGTATCCACCAGGGCAAAATCCTCTTCTCCCCTGGCGCGCACCACCCCTTCCATCCGATCCCGGGTTATGCCCGGCCGGTCATGGGTAATGGCGCGTTGGCTGCGAATCAGGCGGTTGAACAACGTGGATTTGCCCACGTTAGGGCGGCCCAGCAGGGCGACTTTGAGCAAAGGGGGGCTGTGTGACATGAGGGAGCCTTTACACTGGAAGCGGAAAAAAGAAAAGAACGCGCCGGGTGCCGGCGCAGCTTGCCGTGATGCGTTGCCAGGGCCTCTTCATTGGGAAACTTTCGCCCCCCCGAACCCCGCCTGGGGGAAATCGCTTTTCCTCAGGCGGGGTTCGGGGCGGCAGCCCCAAATTAATGAGATCGGCCCATGGAGATCGCCTTGCCGCGCCTTTTCACGCTTCTGCCGTTTCCGGCGCTTTTTCTCCTCCCGCGTGGGGAGGAGAGCCCGGCAGATGGCGCGTCAAGAACATGAGCATGGCAATGACGACGACCACCATGCAGGTGCCGAGGAGTAAGGCGTACTCTTCCATTTGCAGCAGGGCGTAGAGCAGCAGATAGAGGGCAATGAGGAGCCCGGCGACGAGCAGCCCCTTATTTTTACTGCGAAACGCCGCCATAATATACAGGCTGTTCATGGCGATGGAAATGAGGCTCGCCAGGCAAAAAGCAAGGATAAAGGGCGTGTGCTCGGCCAAAGAAAGGAGAACCAGATAAAATAAGGCCATGGCGATGCCCACCAGGCCGTATTGCAAATAGTGCAGCCGGGCTTTGGTTATCAGCTCAAAAGAGAGCAGGGCGACAAAGGTCAGGCCGATAAACAAGATGCCGTATTTCACGGCCCGGTCCACCTGGGTATACAGCGAAACGGCTTCAAACAAATTGACCCCGGCGGTGAAGGAACTGATGCTCCTGCTGTTGTCGCTAAAATCATCCTTGCCGAAAATGCCCGTTTGCGGATAAGTGCGGCTTAAGTGGGGAATTTTCCACTCGCCGGAAAAATTTTCCGTGGTAATTTTGCGGGTTACGGGTAAAATGCTGCCTTCAAACCTGGGATGCGGCCAGTTGCCTGATACGGTGATGCGCGTGTTTTCCCCCACAGGCGTAAAATGCAGGCTGCCGCTGCCGTTGAGGGTAAGGGAAAGGGAAAAAGTCTGGGTTCTTCCGTTGGCGTCATTCTTTTCCAGGCCGCTTAAATCAACCAGGGTGTGAAAACCCGGGCCCAGCAATCCTTTGAGTTTGGTCCCCGGACTAAAAGGGGCGCTGGGTTTACCGTTCCATTGCAGTTTTTCCACTCCTGTAATGGCGCGTAAATCCGAAATCCCCAGGGTAAACCAGCTTTTTTCCCACTCAATCCGGATAGCGCTTTCTTCAAAACTGTCTCTGAGCGGCAGAGAAAATTGCCCCGCCACCTGTATCGGGCTTGTGTAAACGACATAGTCATAAATCCCCCGGCTGCGCACCTGGGGCTTAAGGTCCGCTGTGAAATTCAGTTCCGTAGGCAGCACAACCCGGTATTCCTGGGCAATGGCTTTGCGTTTTTCGCTGCGTGTTTTGCCGTCATCGCCCGTGACGTTTTCAAGGACCGTATACTCGCGCAGGTACGGGATCACCAGAGCCGGGCCGGTTATGGTCTGGGAGGCTCCCCAAAGGGATGCGATGTCCGCAATGGCCTTGCGCCGTAAAGATGAACGCTCGTGCACCATATCGTTGATGAACGCCAAGGGGATGAGCAATAAAAGCGTAAGGGCCGCGACAATAAGGCAACGCACAAAAAGTTTGTCCATGACCGTTCCTTTGCTGGTTACGAAGGACGCGCCGGAAAAAACGGAGTCCTTGCTCGTGGAAGGTGCGGAAAAGATTCGCCGGGCGCCGCGCGCGGGCGGCGCGCTGCCGTCGGGCTGGTTTTGCGCCTCATCAGCCACGCGCACAGCAGGCTTTTCAGTCTCCATATATCGGGGCGACCCTTCCGCCTCTTCGGTCGTTTTGCGTTGCAACAAACGGCGCAGAAAAACCGCGGCGCCGAAAACGGCAAAGCCCAAACCGGCTAAAAAAACCACCGCCATAACGATGACAATGCCAATTTCCGCGATCATCGGCTGCTATTCTCCTGTTGCGAATTTGACCTGGCCTTTGCCCAAAAGGTCATGTAGATGCACAATGCCCATAACTTTGCGGCGGCCGTCCAGCACAGGCAGCACAGTAATGGCTTTTTGCTCCATAATGTCCATGAGCTCGGCGGCGCTCATGTCCGCCAGGGCATAGCGGGGCGTCCCTGTCATAAGCTCAGCCGCGGGCCGTTCCTTGTCCGCCGTGCCGCGCAAAAGGGCGCGCCGTATGTCCCCGTCGGTAAGAATACCGGCAAGGCCGCCTTCAGCATCGGTAAGGATGACCGCGCCAAAGCCGCCTTTCTCCAGCTTTTCCAACGCAACTCCAAAAGGAGCGGTTGCCGCGGCCAGCGGCAGATCGCGCGTGTGCATAAGGTCGGCAACGCGCAGGCTGAGGCGCTGCCCCAAAGCCCCGCCCGGATGATAGCGCTTAAAATCTTTTACAGTGAAGGATTTAAGCTCCATGAGGCAAACAGCAAGGGCGTCGCCCAGGGCCAGGGTGGCCGTGGTGCTGCTGGTGGGGGCCAGGTTCATGGGGCAGGCTTCGCGCGGTACCGTGACGTCCAGCACAAGGTCCGCAAGCCCGGCCAGCGCGGAGGAGAGCCCCGCCGTAATAGCGATTATCCGGGCGCCGATGCTGCGCAGCGCCGGGAGAATGGCGTTGAGTTCGTCTGTTTTGCCTGAGTATGAAATAGCGATGACCACGTCTTCTTTGCGTACAGAGCCCAAATCTCCGTGCGCGCCTTCCACCGGATGGAGGAAATAGGCGGGAGTGCCTGTGGAAGAAAGGGTTGCGGCTATTTTCCGGCCCACCAGGCCGGATTTGCCGATGCCCGTTATGGCGACTCTGCCCGTGCAGGCGGCGAGGAGGGCGACGGCGGCGGAAAAAGAGGCGTCCATACGCTCCCGGACGCGCTCCAGGGCTTCTATTTCTATGCTGAGAACTTCTTTGCCGCGTGCTGTCCAGTTGTTTTGCATGATTGATGGTGTGGGTGGGAGGATTATCCGGCGCTTGAGGGCCGGCGGGTCAGCCTGTCCATAGCGGATGTTAAGCCCGGCAGGCGGGAGCGCTGGAACTGCAATCGCCTGATCGGCGCCCGGCCGAAGCTGCCGGCAGCCGTATACTCGCAACAGAAGCGGAATCATAGCCGGGGCTGTTAAAACGTATTTATAGTAGAGTAAGGAAAAAGGGGCACGCAAAAAAGATAAAAAATAATTTTATACTGTGAATGCAGAAAACCGTACAAAAAACAGATGCGTCTGTCCAGCCTTGTCGCATGGCAAGCCGGGGCTGTCAGTTGAAGCCTTCGGGTAGCGAGTCCGGTTTGCCGTGCGGCAAGAAAGGCAAGTTTTTTGCGATGGGAGCATACTCTTATGGCATACGGCCAGAGCAAAAAACGTTGCCTGGCGCGGCATCCCGGCAAAATGACCCACTACCCGCCAGGGGCTGTCTCTCAACAAATTTTTTGTCCAAATAGCTGCGTCATCCAGCTCTTTTTTCTCCGGCTCTGTACCGCAAGAGTACACTCCCTTCGCAAAAAGAGCTGGATTCCTTGCTCTTGGCGCAAAATCTTTTATTGAGAGACACCCCCTAGGGGCTGCTTATTGCACCTGATAATACTCCTGCAAACTGCGCACGCTCAGGCCGTGCGTTTTAGCGTCGGCAATGGCCAAAGCCACGGCCTTTGCCCCCTCAAGCGTGGTGCTGTAAGGAACGCCGTACAGCAGCGTGTTTTGGCGGATGGACTTGGAGTCTTCCACCGTGAGTTTGCCCGAGGCTGTGTTGATGACAAGGGCTATTTCCGCGTTTTTAATCAAATCCACCACGTTGGGGCGACCCTCGTATACCTTGCGCACCATGGTGGCAGGCACTCCCGCCTCGGCCAGCAGCTTTGCCGTGCCGGAAGTGGCCAGCACCTCAAAGCCTTGCTGATAAAAAATCCGCGCGATGTCCGGCACAAAGGGCTTGTCCTGATCGTTCACTGAAATAAAGACTTTTCCCTGTGTGGGCAAGCGCTGCCCGCCCGCGATTTGCCCTTTCATAAAAGCCTGTTCAAAGCTTGGGCCAATCCCCATAACCTCGCCGGTGGAACGCATTTCCGGTCCGAGCAAAATATCCACGCCGGGGAAGCGGTTAAAGGGGAAGACCGCTTCTTTCACTGAAATATAGCCGCCCTTGCGCCCTTCCCAGGGCTTCAGATCCTTCAGTTTGCTCCCGAGCATAATCTGCGTGGCCAGGCGCGGCAAAGGCACTCCGGTGGCTTTGGATACAAAAGGCGCGGTGCGTGAGGCGCGCGGGTTCACTTCCAAAACATACAAAAGCCCGCCCTTAACCGCGAACTGGATATTCATCAGCCCCACCACGCGCAGCTCCTTGGCCAAAGCCATGGTCTGGCGCGTAATTTCCTCAATGATGCCGGAAGAGAGCGTGTGCGGCGGCAACACGCAGGCCGAATCGCCGGAATGTATCCCGGCTTCCTCAATATGTTCCATAATACCGGCAATATAGGTGTCTTCCCCGTCTGACAGGGCGTCCACATCCACTTCCGTGGCATGCTCAAGGAACTTATCGATAAGTATAGGATGCTCCGGCGCGTTACTGCCCAGAACTTCGGCAAAATATTCTCCGAGCTGTTTTTCGTCATACACCACCATCATGGCCCTGCCGCCCAGCACATAGGAAGGCCGCACCACCACGGGAAAACCGATGCGCCGCGCCGCGTCCAGGGCCTCAAAGGGGGTCATGGCAATGGCGTTGGCCGGCTGGCGCAGGCCCAGCTTGGTGATAAGCGCTTGGAAGCGCTCACGGTCTTCAGCCCGGTCAATGGAATCGGGCGAGGTGCCGATGATGGGCACTCCGGCGCGCATCAGCGGTACGGATAAGTTCAGGGGCGTCTGCCCGCCGAACTGGACGATAACGCCCTCCGGCCGCTCGGTTTCCACAATATTCATAACATCTTCAAAGGTCAGGGGTTCAAAGTAGAGCCGGTCGGAAGAGTCAAAATCCGTGGAGACCGTTTCCGGGTTCGAGTTGACCATAATGGAGGTGAGGCCCGCGTCGCGCAGGGCAAAGGAAGCGTGGCAGCAGCAGTAGTCAAACTCAATGCCTTGCCCGATACGGTTCGGACCTCCGCCGAGAATGATAACTTTTTTGCCTTGCGGAGGGGTGGTGCAGCTTTGTTTTTGCCTGTAGCTGGAGTAATAGTAGGAATCTGAAGCCCCGGGCTTGCCCGCGTGCGTTTCCACAGCCTCATAAGCCGGGAGCAGCCCCATGGCTTTGCGCAAATTGCGCACGTCCAGGGCCGGGCGTTTCCACATTTGCGCAAGCTGGGCATCGGCAAAGCCCATGGCTTTGGCTTTGCGCATCAGCGTGCAAAGTTCCGGGTTGTCCGGGGTCATGGCGTTGGCCAGGGCGAAGTCGCGCAGCTTTTTTTCCATATCCACAAGGCCTTTGAGCTCGTTGAGGAACCAATAATCAATGGCCGTGATTTCATAAATTTCTTCAAGGCTCATACCCTGGAGCATGGCGTGGCGCAGTACGAAAATCCGCTTGGAGTTGGGAGTGCGCAGTAAGGGGATGATGTCCTTTGTTTCCATCAGTTTGTCGCGAAAACGAGCGCCCCAGCCGTCCACGCCAAGCTCGAGCGAGCGCAGCCCTTTTTGCAGCGCTTCTTTAAAGGTGGCGCCAAGGCTCATCGCCTCGCCCACGCTTTTCATGGATGTGGTTAGCTCATCCTTGGCGCCGGGAAATTTTTCAAAGTTAAATCTCGGAATCTTCAGCACCACATAGTCAATAGCGCCGGTATAATCCAAAAGCGTGCGGTTCTTGTTGCCGTCCTGGATTTCATCCAAAGAGTAGCCCACGGCCAGCAGGGTGGCCACCCGGGCAATGGGAAATCCCGTGGCTTTGGAGGCCAGAGCTGAAGATCGCGATACGCGCGGGTTCATTTCAATAACCACCAAATCGCCGTCCACGGGATTTAAGGCGTACTGAATGTTCGCTCCGCCCACCATGTTCACCGCGCGGATGATATCCTTGGAAGCCTGGATGACTTTTTCAAGCTCATCCTTGCTGAGGCTCATGGCAGGCGCCACAGTGATGGAATCGCCCGTATGCACGCCCATGGGGTCAAAATTTTCAATGGAGCATACAATAAGGCAGTTGTCCTTTCCGTCCCGGATAATTTCTATTTCAATCTCTTTCCAGCCGAGCACGCTCTGCTCAATGAGCACCTCGCTTTTCATGCTGGCGGCCAGGGCGGCGGCGCCCATGCTTTCCAGATCTTCCATATTGTAGGCCACGCCTCCGCCCGCGCCGCCAAGGGTGAACCCGGGCCGCAGAATAATGGGGAAGGCGACGGCGCTCGCGGCCTCGCGCACTTCAGCCATGTTGCGGGCAATGACCGAGGCGGGCATTTTCAGGCCGATGCTCTCCATGCAGGCGCGGAACAGTTCCCGGCTCTCCGCCGTGTCAATAGTCTTGCTGTTCGCGCCGATGAGCTCCACGCCGCATTCGTCGAGCACGCCCATTTCCGCGAGTTTTAAAGAGGTGTTGAGCCCTGTCTGCCCGCCCATGGTGCCGAGCACGGCGTCAGGTTTTTCGCGCCGGATAATCGCGGCCACAGTTTCAATGTCTATGGGCTCGATATAGGTGCGGTCCGCAAGCCCCGGGTCCGTCATAATTGTCGCCGGGTTCGAATTTACCAGAATGACCTCATATCCTTCCTCCTTCAGCGCCTTCACCGCCTGCGTGCCGGAGTAGTCAAATTCGCAGGCCTGTCCTATGACGATGGGGCCTGAGCCGATAACCATAATCCGTTTGAGATCAGTTCTTTTAGGCATGAGACAACCTTTACTGCTGAAATTTAAAATGCCGTTCGGCTGTTGAAAAAAACGCAACCATAAAAAAAAGCGGAAAGGCGCTTGTCGCTCTTTCCGCCGGGATGCCCGCCATCGTAACTGGCTTTATATGCATTCGCATAATCGGGGTGCCGTATAATCCTTCGCGCCTGCTGGCGCAAGGTCATCGCGCCTGCCGTCCGCAGGAGCGAACGGAAAAGCGCATAAATTGCAACCGGGCTACGCCTCAAAACCCGCCCTGTTCTCTTCCCTTGTATAACAGAGGCCGCTCTTTGGCAAGAAGCTCCGCAGTGCGGTACTGCCGCGGTTTGCCGCGATACGGCGCCAGGCGGCGCTTTTTTTGAGGTCATGCGCCATAAAAGTACACTCCCCCAAGAAAAAAATCAGCTTCCTTGTCTGGCGGCCAGCCGCATCCCGTACCGCATCGTCAAGCCGGCCCGCGGCCAACAGCGCGCATGATCGATTGTGACTGCCGCTCCCGGCGAGAATATCCGCCGATCTGCACATGGCTTCTGTCCGGCGCATGTCTGGCACATTTTCTGCTTTGCTCCCGGCAACGGGGAAAGCTTTGCCCGGCCCGGCAAAAAATGCCGCGTGCGCGCGTGCCCTCTGCCGCCGGAGTTTTTCCGCATCCCCAAGGAGAACCGATTATGATGAGTTCGCTGTATATCGGCGCCACAGGCCTGAAAAGCCACGGCGAAGGCATGGGCGTTATCACCAATAACCTCGCCAACGTCAACACCGTGGGCTTTAAGCAAATGTCCATGCAGTACTCGGACCTGATGAGCGAGTTCCTGACGACATCAGCGGGCAACCTGACGAATTTTTCCCAAAAGGGCATGGGGGCTACTCCGGGTTCAGTGCGCACGCTCTTTGAACAAGGGGGGCTGGAAACAGGCTCGGAAGCCACAGATCTGTGCATCTCCGGCACGGGTTTTTTTGGAGTCGCCCGCAATGGGCAGACCGAGTATACCCGGGCGGGCAATTTTCGCTTCAACAATGCCGGGGAACTTTTGGACCCCAGCGGCTGGAACCTGCTTGGGCGGCCCATAGTCAACGGAGTGGAAGGGACCGCGGCTGAACCGGTTGTCCTGGATACGAGCGACGCCGGTGTGGGCTACATGCCGCCTAAGGCCAGCTCTGTTCTGTCTTCTTCCTCCCAGTTGGGCGGTTTGCGGGATAGTCTCCCCAGTCCGGACAATCCCTTTTTCTCCATGGCCTCCTCCTGGGACGGCACTTCCGCACTGCCCCTGATCCCCGGCCGCTACAGCTATTCAGAGCCGGTGGAATTTTATGACGCCAAAGGCGATCTGCGCAGCGCCACGGTGTATTACGACCTGGCCGGGAACTCCGGCGGCATGACCGCGGTGGAATACCTTCTGGCCATGGACCCCGGGCAGGATGCTTCGGCCCGGGCCGGAACCCAGGCGGGGGGGCTGCTTTTGGCCGGCACCTTAAGCTTTGCCTCCAATGGAGAAATGACGCGCATGACGGCCTTTACGCCTCCAAACGCCAATCCGGCGGAATTGGAAAACTGGACTCCCGCGGCGGTAAAGGACGGCAAGCCTGTTTTTTCCGTGCAATCCTCCGGCCTTGATGCGCAGGAAATCGCCCTGGATATGGGTTTTTTATTCGGCCCCAACTCTTCCGTAAGCGCAAACCTCAGCTCGGCTGCTGAAGCCGCGCAAAACCCCGGCGCTGTTTTCAGTCCGGATACGGGCGGCAGCGCCGGCAAAAACGCCTCCAACTTCTTGGGGGCGCAGCCGAGCGCACTGTATTCTTCGCGGGACGGCTACGCTCCCGGTCATTTGCGTGAGCTTGAAGTAAGTAGAGAGGGCCTTGTGCGCGGCGTCTATACCAACAGCCAAAATCAGGATCTGTATCGCATCAGCCTCTACCGCTTCACCAGTCAGGACGGCCTGCGCCATGAAGGCAACAACCACTATGCCGCCACGCCTGACTCGGGAAGCGCTGAAGAAGGCAAAGCCGGCACGGAAAATTTCGGCTCCTTTTCCTCCCATTCTCTGGAGCAGTCCAACGTGGACTATGCGCGCGAATTCAGCCTGCTCATAGTGACCCAGCGCGGTTTTCAAATGAACAGCAAAGTGATCACCACCTCAGACACCATGTTGCAAAGGGCTTTGGAGCTCAAGCGGTAGGAATGTTTTTGGGCAGGGGAGTCGCTCCCCTGCACCCGCATTACCGTATATTTGCCGCAAAACAACAAGTCTACGGCGATGTGGGGGGCTGGGGGAGGTCACTTCCCCCAGGCGGGGCTTGGGGCGGCGTCCCCAAAGGGCGCTGCGCCGCCTCCCCGGCTGTTCTCAAGAACTCCAACAGGCGGATGTTCATTTTTTGCTGCGCAAGCCGCCAGGATGCTGATGTTTCCGCATCCGGCGCCGCCTGTCCGTCCAAACGGCTCAGCAGCCGCTTGAACCGGCCGGCATAAGCATATGCGGAAACGTCTCCGGTGATGTCGCACCCGGCCGGCCTGCGGGAGCAGCCGCGCAGTATCGCCTCGACGTGTCTTGGCGCGAAAACGCCTTGGTCCCAGTTGGTGCGCGCCACAGCGGGATCGAATACATCCTTGTCGATGGAAAGATACACAGCAGCGCTTTCCCGCAGAACAGGCACAAAGGCGGCAACCAGCGCGTCGGCCGAGTCGAAACTCCTGCCGTGCCCGCTTCTGCCCAGCAGGCCCAGCCAGTTTGCCCGGCGGCCCACGCTCCAATAGAACAATTTTTTCCGGATAAAGGGGCTGAGGTAATTCTCCCAGGCGCGGGCAAGGCCGATGTCCGGCGAGGTGATGCCCGTGACGTGGATGCGCCGGACGCAGGCAAGTTTCGCGGCGTGGCGTACCCAGGATCCGCAGTGCAGCCCGAAGGGATAGCGCATGTTGTCCGGATGGTTGTCACAGACAACCAGATCAAGGGAGGCGGGGGCAAGCCGTTCCCGATGGGCCAGGCGCCTGAGCAAGTAGAGGGAAAGGTGGTGATAGTCGCCGCTGCCGGTGAACACGCAGCCGTATTTTTGCGGCAGCGTGCTCTCCAGGTGCGCTTCCAGTTCCGCATAGCGGCGCGCTGTACAGCCGAAGCGAATTTTTTCCTGCCAATCCCCTAGGGGAATACGGATTTCACCTGCCCGGAGAGGCAGAACAGACGCATCAAAGTCCAGTATGACGGGTGGGGGCCATGCCGTCGGCGTTTTTTCTAAGTTGTTCGGGCTTTTTTTCATGTCGTCCCCGGCAGCGCTCGCCCGTCGGATTCAAAATAATGCCGCAGGGGGTGGAGAATGCGCCGCAGCAGCGGGTTTTTCACCCAAACCAGGTGCCGGGTGAAGGTGAAAGAGGCGCCCAGGCTTGCCTTCACTTGCGGGTCTGTCCAACCGGCGATGTAGGTGTGCAGGCCCTTTTCCAAGGCGTATTCCAGGTTGGCCACCCAACTGAGGAAGTAGAGGTTCAGATCCCGTGCCAGGGGATAGACCAGGCCGATATACTTGTCGATGAGCATGCCGTTATGAATGAGGCAGATGTTGTGTCCGGCTAAGGTTTCCCCCTGCCGGTACAAAAAAACCACGCCCGTGATATCGCGGCTCTGGAGCATGGCCGCGAAAAACTCCCGGCTGAGCAGATCAAAGTGGATTTCGCTCTGGGCAAAAACGGCCAGGTACATGGCGTACAACTCGTCCAAAAAGGCGGGATCGAAAAAACGCGCATCGCCGATGGGCACGCGCTCCACATCCAGCAGGGGGCGTTTTTTCAGCTTGCGGCGCAGGTCTTTCCTGCGCCCGGATGAAAGCCTGGCCAGGTATTCGTCCACACTTCTAAAGTCGATGCGCACATAAGCCAGAGCCTGCCCCTCCACTTCAATAAAGCCTTTGTCCTGGGCCAGCGCGGCCAGCCGGGAAGCAAAGGCGCTGTCCTCTTCCGGCAGCAGGGGAGAAGAAACAGGCAGATCTTTGATAATGGCCAGGGATTGGCCTTTGCTTTGTTCACTCAGCAGGGCGGCGAGGAGATTTTCAGGCGCGGCGCCTTCCGGCAGCGGCGCGTACTCGGTGATGGTAGTTCCGGCGAAACAGGCGGGCAGTATGAATAATTTTGACCAGAAACGGAAAAAAGGCAGCTTGAGGAGGCGCTTTCGCATGCAACTGTCCAAAGTGGTCAAAAGGTCAAATTGCATGCAAAACACCAGCAGGCCGGGCGATTCCCTCCGGCAGGCGAAGCCTTCCGGCGGATAAAGCTCGAACAAGTCAGAGAAGGCCGGCGGTTCGAGCAAATTGCGATATCCATCAGGGGTGCTCGCGTTCACAGGCTGCTCTCCAGCTTTGCGACGATCAAGTCAAAGGTAGGGTCATCCAGCCAAGGCGTGTTGGACACAGTGAGCATCCTGTCCGCCAGATCCCGCGCGTTCGCATAGGCGCAGGTTTCCGGCTTGCCGAGGGCGGGGCGCAAAAACGCGTAATCCGGCAGGGCGCGCACAAAGAGCTTGGACACACCCATACCTTCGCGCCAGAGCTTGTGCAACGCCCTGTCCCGATGCTCCTTCGCCGGCAACAGCACCATGAAAAAGGGCCAGGTTCCCCTTGTCCCCGCCCGGTCCCCCATGACGAAAGCCCCTTCCAGCCCGGCCAGCCGCTTGATTCTTCTTTCGGCGCGCATCCGGCCCTCGGCCAAAAAAGCGGGCAGCCTTTGCAGCGCGTTGGCCGCCACACGCAGGCGCAAGGCATCCAGGCTGTGCAGGGGGATATCCGCCGGGGTGAAACAATCGCCGACCGCTCCGGCCTCGTCGCCCTCGGCCAGTTTTTTGCGCAGGTTGCGGCCATAAACGAGTCTGAGCCCGGAGGGGTTGTAGAAAAGGCGGTAGCCGAGCAGTTCCAGGTTGCGGCGCAAAGTCCACAGCATATCCGGCCGTAGCGTTTTTTTTGCCGTTGCCGCCAGTTCAGCCCGTAGCGCCGTATCCCGGGCGACGAGCACGCCGCCTTCAAAGGTGCTCAGCCCCTTGCCGGCGGCCAGGCTGAAAAAACCGGCGTCTCCCCGCAGCCCCACGCTTTGGCCCTTGCCCGTAAAAGCGCCCAGCGCCTGGGCCGCGTCTTCGATCACAAAGGCGCCGCAAGGTCCGGCTATGGCGGCAACGGTTTCCACGTCCGCCACGCGGCCGCCAAGATGGGTGGGGACCACGGCCAACGTCCGCGCGTCGCATACGGCGTCCAGCTTTTGCGGATCAAAATCAATGCCGCCGGGCAGAATGTCGCATACGACTGCGCGTAAACCGGGAACCAGACCCACAGCCAGGGGAACCAGAGGGCAGGTATAAGCGGGTACGATAACCGTATCCCGTTTAGGGGCACGCCGGCGTAAGGTCTGCAAAGCGACAACAAGGGCGGCGGTGCCGGAGCAGGTCAGGATCGGCTCCGGCAGGCCGGGCCAGTCTGACAGAGCCTTTGCAAAAGATGCGTCCGGTTTGCGGACATAGTCGTTGCATGTCAGAGGCAGGCTTGCCGTGGGGGGCAGCTCAGGCCGGATCTTTTTCCATGGCGGCGGCATACTCAGCCTCTTTGGCGGCGTCGGCGCTCTCATTTTTGGCAAGACAAAGCACGCCGAGGACGATCAACAGGCCGCCCGCGATCTTGGCGCCGGTGAGCGGTTCATGAAAGATCCAGGCGGACAGGATGGTCACGCTGACCAGCTCCAGGTGCGAGGCCGCGAAAGCCGGGCCGACAGGCGCGTAACGCAGCAGCGTCATCCAGGAGACAAAGGCGCACAGATAGCCGGCCAAAGCTCCATATGACCAGGGGCAGGCGAGCACCCGGAGCAGCCAGCCAAAGCTGAACTCCAGAGGCTGCGCGGCCATGCCCACGAACTTGAAACAGGTTTGGGCCATGGTGTCAAAGGCCATCAGGCAGAGAAAGCCGATAATATAGAATCGCTTCATGCGCCGACCCCCACGAGAATGACCCCCAAGGTGATGAGCGAAATGCCCGCCATGCGCCAAGGCGTGAGGCGCTCCTTAAACATCAGCCGCCCGGCGATCATCAGGACCACGATGTTGAAAGACCCGAGCATGACCCCGACAGCCAGGGGCACCTGCGATAAAAAGGCCGCCCAGAGGAAAAATTCGCAGATGTAGCAGCCGATGCCGACCCACAGCCAGGGCCGGCGGGCCATATGCTTCCAGTGGGCGGCGGCATTCAGCTCAAGGCCATGGGTCGCCGCGGCTTTAAAGGCTAAATTTCCGAATGTGTCCATGGACATATTCAGCAGCCAGAGGATGACGGCAAGAGAACTCATGGCGCTTCCGCCAGGGCCGGATTCAGTCCTTGGCCGCATTCTTCCGGCGCGCCTTTTTCAGGGGGGATGTCTTCTTTGGCCGAGGCGGCCAGCTGCGCATATTCCGCCGGATTCAGACGGCTGCGGAAAAAGCGGGCCGTGGCGTCGGAGACCAGATGCCGCTCCTGATCCACGGTAATCATGTGATAGCTGTCATAGAGCCTGAGCAACTTCGCGGGCCCGGCCAGATGCCGTTGCGTATACAGGGCGTTTTTGCGCAACCCGGCGATGTCGTCGTTATCGGCATGCACAATCAGGGTCGGCGTGTGGATGGCGGAAAACCGTTTTTTTACCGCATCCACCATCCGCCATAGCTCGCGGACGATAAAGCCCGGCGTATGGGTGTGTCCGGCGGCCGCGGTATCGCCGCTCTTCATTTTGGCTACGACGCGGCGGCGGAGGTTGTCATTTTTAAGGCCATAGGGAAAGGCCTCCACAAAGTGGTAGCGTTTGCCGAAATACGGCAGACGCAAAACCAAGGGGAGCAGAAAACTGAGCTTGGGGATGCTCCAGCCGTCCCATTTTAAGGTAACGGAATACAAAGCCATGCCGCGCACGAGGCGCGGGTGCTTGTCCGCCAGATAAAGGCTGAGCACGGCCCCGGCGGACAGCCCGCCCACAAAAATTACGTCCGCATGTTCCCGGAATTGCAGCAGCGCCGATTCCGCGCTGAGGGCCCAGTCCTGCCAGCGGGTGGCCAAAAGATCCTCTTCGGTGCCGCAATGGCCTGCCAGCACCGGGCAGAACACGGTAAAGCCGTATTTGTTAAGGCGCTTCGCCACACTGCACATTTCTTTGGGCGTGCCGGTCAGGCCGTGCACCAGCATGACTCCCACGCGGCTGCCCGGGAAAAAATGGCCGTTCTTATCCGCTTGTTGCATATGCATACCCTGAATTTTCGGCGCAAAGAGCAGCGGGAGGAGTCCTCCCGCCCTTTTGCGCCATCTGCCGTTATCGGGTTGCCCGGCGCAGGACTTCATCCAGCAGACGCAGGGCCAGGTCGATTTCCTCGCGCGTAATGTGCAGGGAAGGCGCGAGGGTAATCACATTTTTGTAATAACCGCCCACGTCCAGAATCAGACCGTATTTTTTGCCGTTGACCTCAATATCTCCCTTGACTCCTTCATCCACTATGCGATCCAGCATGGCCTTGTCCGGCGTGAACCCGTCCGTGGCGCAGATTTCCACGCGCAGGGCAAGACCCAGGCCGTCCACGTCGCCGATGATCGCGTAGCGGGATTTGAGGTCGCGAAGGCCGCTCAGAAAGTATGCGCCAAGTTCAGCCACGCGCGTTTCGTAATCATTTTCCGCGAGCATGCGCATAGTTTCCAGAGCCACGGCCGTGCCCAGCGGGTTGCTGGCAAAGGTGGAATGGGTGGAACCGCAGGGAAAAGCCGTGGGGTTGATGAGTTCTTCGCGCGCCCATATGCCCGCCAGGGGGTTAAGGCCGTTGGTCATGGCCTTGCCGAAGACCACCACGTCCGGCTTGATGCCGAAGTTTTCCAAGCCCCAGAGCTTGCCGGTCCGGTAAAAACCCATTTGGATCTCGTCGTCCACCAGCAGGATCTTGTGTTCGTCCAATATGCGCTTGAATTTGGGATAATAGTCTTTGGGCGGCACCACATAGCCGCCTGTGCCCTGGATACATTCGATATAAAAGGCGGCGTATTCGGCTTCCCCGCCGCCGGGAGCCTTGGGATCCCACATGCCGTAATATTCTGTTTCGAACAGCCGTTCAAATTGGCTCAAACAGTAAAGGTCGCAGTCGTCACGGTGTTTTTTGTAGGGGCAGCGGAAGCAGTAGGGAAAAGGAATGAACATGCCCCTCTCGCCGAAGTGTCCGTAGCGTCTGCGGTAGCGATAAGACGAGGTGATGGCGGAAGCGCCCAGGGTACGGCCGTGGTAGCCGCCTTCAAAGGCCAGCATCAGGCTTTTGCCTTTGCAGGCGTTGCGCACCAGTTTCAGCGAGTCTTCAATGGATTGGGAGCCGCCCACGTTGAAATGCACGCGGCCATCGATGTCCCAGGCGTTTTTTATGGCCTTGCAGAGCATGGCGGCCAGTTCCACTTTTTCTTTGTGCAGATACTGGGAGGCCAGCTGCGGCAGGGTGTCGATCTGCCGCTTCAGGGCGTTGTTCAGCCGCTCGTTGGCATAGCCGAAATTGACGGCCGAATACCACATCTGCAAGTCGAGATACGGCGTATCTTTCGCATCATATAAAAAAGAGCCGGAACAAGCGGTGAAAAACTTTGCCGGCTCCAGGTAATGCACCGTATCGCCAAAGGAACAATATTTCGCTTCCTCACGAAGCAGAGCCTGTTCATCAAATATAACGTGCTGCACGATTTCCTCCAAAGGAGAGGTTTGGGCGTCTCATTGCAAAATTCAACCAAAAGCGGTTTGAATTTAGAGATTATCTAGACTTTTGATCCCGTTTCCAGTAAAAATATGTCAGGAATTCATGATTCATAGCGCGCAAAGCAAATGCGGAAAAAAACGTTCAGGAGGCACAAAGCTCCGCCGCTCTTACGTTCATGCTCTGCCACGGCTGCATGGTTTCTTCCAGCACAGCGGCGACATCAAAAAAATCGTCAAACTCCCGGAAAAGGTAATTTTCAGATACGCAGCGGCGTTTCAGTTCCTTGCCTTGTTTGGCGAGCACCAGGGTGGCCGCGCCTGCCACGCAGCAGTCGGAGCGGCCGTCGCCGATCAGTAAAATCTCGCCGCCCATTGCTTTTGCCACAGCGCATTTGCAGACGCCGGACGCGCACCCGGGCACGCCGTAGGGAAACTCCAGTCTATATCCGGAGTCGCCCCGGCAGCGCAGACGGTTGGCAAGGACCGGAACACCCACTCCATGCCGGAACAAAATGCGTTTGATGGCATAATCCAGGCCGTCGCTGACCACAATGAGATTCAGCCCGCGCGTCTTGCACAGGCCCGCGAATTCCCTGAAGCCGTCCGTGAGCGGGATGTGGTCCAGCCAGGCGTCCAGCGCGCGCGGGGGCGCATCGATCAACTCGACCTGCTGTTGCATGCAGGCGCGGGCGGTGATTTTTCCGGACAGCCATTCGTATTCCACGTCCTTCCAGGAGGGGTGCGCGAATTCGTCCAAGATGGCGTCCGTCACGTCAAAAGGCGCGATGGTGCCGTCAAAGTCGCAGATTATGCTCCAGTCTTTCGGAGTCGTGGGAGCTAGGGATGCTGTGTGGACTGTATTCATGATTTTTACTCGGGTACGGGTTTTATACAGCGACAAAGCAAGGCGTGTGCCATTGGCGTGATATTTTCCCGGCAGAGATATTTGCCTTTTCCTTTAAGGAAAAAAATTTTCTGTGTTTTGCAATGCGGCGCGGTCAGGCGCCATAATGCGAGTTTTGTGAGCTACAAAAAATGTAGTTACCAGCAAGGAATGATGTTATAATTAGGCGTACGTTCGGGCGGCGGCCTGCGTGCACAGGCTCTGCGGTGAAGAGGCGCATGGAGCCCGAAAAAATTGCCTGGGCGAAAGGGGTATGGATATTGCAACAGGACGGCGTTCCCGGTGCGCCGTCCTATTGCTGGCGCGTCCGGCAACAACATAGCGCAATCCGGACGCCGTGGCCGCAACGTTGAAACATAACTGAAAGAAACCGCGCATGAATCCGTTGCTTGTCCTCAAAAAATCCCTGGCCGCAAAATTGGTGCTGGCCTTCATCCTGGCGGCCGTGCCGCCTATGCTCGTTGCCAGCTATGTGGCCACACGGCTGGTTAACAATGTGGCCAATGTGAACATAGGGCGCTGGCTGCACGAAGCCTCCCGGTATTTGTTCAACACCATAACGGAGACACAGGAAGAGGTCGCCGCCGTCCATGCCATGCTGTATCCGCGCTTTGCGCAACGCGTCGTCTTTTTCACTCCTGATGAACTTGTGGCCTTGTCCAGCCTGGATGTTGAGTACTTCGTGCTGCGCGATACGACCACCGGCAAGGTGCTGGCTTCCAGCCCTGAGGTGCAATCTCTGGCCGAATTTCCCCTGTATCCGGGCGGCCTGTTCCGCTGGGCAACCATGAAAAACGGAGAGAAAGAGCTCGCCATTGTGCTCCGGCGGGGGGTAACGGGGGAGGACGGCAGTGAACGGGCTCTAGATTTGATCAGCCTGTTCCGCATCCGGCTTGCGGAAGGCGGCGGCGAAGCGTCTTTTGAATTGCGGATATTTTTGCCGGAGAGCAGCGGCTTTCAGCAGGTATATTCTTCATCATCTTCAGGCTCCTACAGGTTGCCGCCTAAGGCATTACAAGCCATGAACGCCGGGGCCAACGAGTACTCCATCCTTGACGCGGACTGGACAGACGGCGTTCCCGACAGATATTTCCTGTTTACGCCGGTACGGGACGAGAGCGGCGGGATCCTGGCTGTTTTTGCCGTTTCCACGCGCCTGCTTCCGCAGGGAGAGAGTTTACCCGGCTATTACGCGTTGTTCTGGTCTTTTTTCATCGGCGGCGCCCTCTTGTCCGGCTGCACCGGCTATGTGTTGGCCCGAAGGCTGACCAGGCCCATCCGGCGGTTGCACAGAGGGGTGCGGGATATCGCCTCCGGCAACTTCAACAGCCGGATAGCGACGCAAGGGAGCGACGAGGTGGCTGAACTTTCCAACGCCTTCAATCTCATGGCCGGCCAACTGGAGCTGATGCAGCGCGAAAGCGTGCAGTCGGCAAGGCGCGAGCGCTCCCGCATGCTGGGGGAAATAGCTCTTGGCTTTGCCCATGAAATTCGCAACCCGCTGTTGGTGATAAAAACCTCCGCCGAACTGGTGCACGGCAAACTGCCGAGCGACGGCAAAGAGTCCCGGCTGTTGGGTTTTGTGGTCGAGGAGGTCGGGCGTATTGATAGCCTTGTTTCTGAGTTTTTGTCCTTTGCCAAACCCGCGCCGCTCAAGCCGGAATACTTCCGGCTCGACACGCTGGCGCGGGAGGTGTTGGAACTTAGCGCGGCCGAGTGCGCGGCGCGGCGCATTACCGCGTCTTTCACCGACGAAACCTCCGGCGCGCAGAGCGTGCGCATTCTGGGGGAAGAAAATAAAATGCACCAGGTTTTGCTTAATTTGGTGCTCAACGCTATGGACGCCATGCCGGAAGGCGGCCGCCTCGCCATACGGCTGTACGAGCCGAAAAATGAGCCGCTCGTCTGCCTTGAGGTCAAGGATACGGGGACGGGCATTCGGGAAGATCTGCTGCCAACCATTCATCTGCCGTTTATTTCGACAAAAAAAAACGGGCTGGGGCTGGGGCTGGCCAAAGCATACGCCATAGTTGAGGAATACGGCGGCAGCATCATTTGCGAGAGCGTTCAAGGCCGGGGCACGGTCTTCACCGTTCGCCTGAACAAATAACGAACCGACTGCCGGGGCCGGGTCATGCGCACAATTCTTGTTGTCGACGATGAGGTGAAATTGCTGGAGGTGCTTTCAGTGGCCCTGGAGAACATGGGCTACACTCCCGTTGTCGCCGGATCGGTTGAAGAGGCGCTGGAGGTGCTGCAAAAGCAGGAAATCCACCTTATCCTCAGCGACTTGCGCCTGCCGGGCCTGAGCGGGCGGGATTTGCTGGAAAAGGTAAAAGTGCTGAACCCCGGTCTGCCGGTGGTCATTATGACGGCGTATGCCGCGTTGAAAGATGCCGTGGAGATCATCAAGGAAGGCGCTTTTGACTATATCGTGAAGCCTTTTGACCTGGGCGCTCTTGAAGCCACTGTGGCCAGCGCCCTGCGTTTTCACGCTCTGAGCGCCGACAACAGGCAGTTGCGCAGGGAACTGGGCAAGACGTTCAGCAGCGATAATTTCATAGGGCAAAGCCCGGCTATCCAGGCTGTGCGCCGGAGCATACGTGAAGTTAGCGCAAGCTCCGCCAATGTGCTTATTACCGGCGAATCCGGCACCGGCAAGGAAGTGGTGGCGAGAGCCATCCACTACGGCGGCCCGCGTGCTTCCGCCCCGTTCGTGACCATAAACTGCGCCGCCATTCCAGAAACTTTGTTGGAAAGCGAGCTGTTCGGGCACGTCAAAGGAGCTTTTACCGGCGCGATATCCAACCGGTCGGGGCGTTTCGTACAGGCGGATTCGGGCAGCCTTTTTCTGGACGAAATCGGCGACATGCCTCTCCCCCTGCAAGCGAAAATACTGCGCTGCATTCAGGAAAAAACCATCGAACCCGTGGGTTCGCAAACATCCCGAAAAGTGGATGTGCGCATCATTGCCGCCACCAATCAGGATCTGGCCGAGGCCATAAGGCGGGGGAGTTTTCGTCAGGATTTGTACTATCGCTTGAACGTCTACCCCATTGCTTTGCCTCCTCTTAGAGAGTGCACGAAAGATATTCCGCTTTTGGCGGAACACTTCGCCGGAAAATTCGCGGATGAAATGGGCATAAATCCCGTCTCATTCACGCCGGAAGCCATACGGGATATGCAAAATTACGCCTGGCCCGGCAATATCAGAGAATTGGAGAATTGTATTGAACGGCTCTCCATTGTTATGGCCGGCGGCAGGGTGACGCCTGAAAATCTCGCCGCTTGCTCGTTGTCCTGCGGCGCGCAAGCTCTCGCAACCGCATCTTCCGTGCCGGATCGGATAGCCTTTCCTTTCAATTTGGATCGACGGCTGGAGGATATGGAGCGCGAACTTATCATGCGGGCTTTGGAAGAGGCCGGGGGGGTGCAGGTCAAGGCCGCAGAGTTGTTGCGCATCTCGGAGCGCAGCATCTGGCACCGCATCAAAAAACTCGGGATCGCCATCCTGAATAAAAGAGAGTATATGTAATGAAACTAAGTAGATTGCTCTGCGCGGTTTTCGGCTGTTTTTTTCTTCTGGCCCTGTCCGGCAAAATAGTAACGGCTGCGGATTTTTCTGTGGGAATCGGGGGCAGCGTGGGCTCTTCTCCTTACAAAGACTATGATACGCAATGGAATGTCGTGCCGTTGGTGGGTTTTGAAAATGAATACGCGTATATTAGAGGATACACGGCGGGGGTGAAAATCCTTAACCTGGACTATCTCGAACTGTCGGCCTTTGGCGGCTATGACGGCACCCGCTTTAACGCGGGAGACAGCTCCAACTGGCGGCTGCGCAAACTGAAAAACCGCTATTCCAGCGCCGAGGCGGGAATGGAGCTGCGCTTGCTTTCTCCCTACGGCATGCTGCATGCAAGCGCCGCCAGGGATATTTTGGGCAACAGCGACGGATGGAAAGGCGCAATCGGCTACAGGCAGTCCCTGGAGTATGGGCCTGTTGAATTCATTCCGGCGGTTGGCGGCTATTGGATGAGCAGCCGGTATAACGATTATTACTATGGCGTAAGCTGCAAAGAGGCGCACAAAAGCGGGCTGGCGGCTTATGACGCCGGCGCGGGTGTTTCTCCGTATCTGGGCCTCACGATCAGCTACAGCATTACCCAAAAGTGGGACGTGTTCTGCAGCGGGGAAATGGTCTTTTTGAACAAGGCGGTGAAAGACAGCCCCATGGTGGGCGGTTCCCAGACGCAAAGCGTTACGACAGGCGTCATGTATAATTTTTGATAAAAGGCCTTTTCCTCGCCATGCATCGCGTTGTCTCCGCCGCCAATGTGCGCGAAGCGGGACGGTATCCTTTTGGAGTGGGGCTTCCCTGTCGGCCTGAAAAGAAGTACGGTGCTGCCGGGTGTTGCATTGAAATGCCCCAGAGCGGATGGCCTTTGAAGATATTTTTCCGCTTCAGGAACCGGCACTCAATAAATTTTTCTTGAGCAACAGCCGTTACGGCAAAGCGCGCGGCTGTTTTTTGTTTTCCCGCGACCGTAATCTAATGGAGTATGTATTGTCTGTTTTTTTGTATAGCATGTATTTATTCTAAGGAGAATAGTATGAGCAAATTGACTAAAATCGGCCTTACAATACTTGTCCTGCTTTTGCTTGCGGCTGCGGGCGGATATTTTATCGGCGTTCCCATGATTGAAAAACAGCAGCAAGAAGCCATTGCCAACTGGATCGCCGATTTTCCCGGAGAGCTGAAAGCTGAATCCATCAAAACCGACTTTCTCAAAAACAGCTTTACCATTACAGGTCTTAAGGGAAAAACCGTTTACCTGGACGGCTCGGATATGTATCTGGAAATCGCATCGCTTTCCGGAACGGGAATCAACTATAAGGCGGGCTATGCCTCCGGGCGGGTCCGCCTGCTGGATTCGCTCGTGTTGTCTGAGATAAACGCGCGTTTCACAATGCCGCTTCTGGGAGAACAGCCTTCGGAGGCTTCCGCGGAGCCGTTTGGAGAACAGACAGTTGTGATTAAGGAGCTGCGCTTGAAGGGCATCAGCGGTATGGCGGAAAAGTTCATCGCCAGCAGGCAGGTCGCCGAGGATGCGGCGGCAAGGATCGCGAACCTGAAAAGGAACCTGGACATAGCGACTTCGTTCCATGTGGATTCCATGTCCGGCACAGACTATGTAGTGAGCGCAACGAGCGGCATGGGGCCTGTGTCCGTCCGCGTCGGTTCGCTTGCGTACGCGGATTTCAGCCTGCTGAACTGCGGGCCTTCCTCTTTTGAAAATTTCAGCATCCACGCGTTGAATTCAGAGATGATTGTCCTGAAAAAAGGCTCAGCGCAAAAAATTTCCATGCCCAATATTTTCAAGCAGGTTATAGATTTGGCGGAAAATCCGCAGGCGAACGCCGACGAAGCTTTGCTTGAGCTGTTCGCGAAAGAGTCCTTTGTGATGAAGGGGATGGTGATGGAGGACTTTACCTTTAAGATTACCCCCACCAGTGCCCCCTTGACCATCAGCAAGATTGGCCTTGATCTGGAATTTGGGACAGGCAAGCTGTTTGTCAAAAAAACCACGAGTGGAGTAACAATTCCTGTGGATCTGTACCGGCTGGGGTCCATGGAAATGGCTTTTTTTGCCGAAAAATATAAGAAACCTTTGGAGCTTGACGGCGAATTTGAGTTGGAAGCCGCGCAGGAAAACGGCAAAGGCGATATCCGGCTTACAACGATGCAATTGCGCGATGCGCAGCTCGGATCCTTCTCGCTTGTCGGGGAAATGCCCTTTCAATCCGAGAGCGTCGTCGCGCTTCTTGAAGGCAACGGCTCGCTCTTTTTGAAAAAAATGTCGCTTATCCTGGAAGATAAGCTTTTGCTGAATATCCTTTTCGCGCCCGCGCCAGGAGCGGATGCCGCGCAGATGCGTAAAGCGGAGGCGGATTCTTTTCTTGCGTCGGCGGGCGAGGCTCCGCATCCGGAGTTAGACGCCGTTGTGCAGGGGCTGGCGAAAATTTTGGCGCAGCCGGGTAAATTGACTCTGTCCATAGAGCCGGAGAAAGCGCTGGATCTGAACGTCCTGTTCTCCGGCGCGGAAGAGATCAAGTCCAGCAAGCTTAACGTCAAAGTGGATTTTGTCCCTGGCAAATAATACGGCTGTGTAGGCCGTTCCCTTTGCTAAAACTCAAATCACCCGCACGTCATTGCGGGTGATTTGAGTTTTAGCGGGGCTTGCAAAAGCGTGCCTTTTCCGGGCGTTTTACTTAGGAGCTGTCCCTAAATAAATCTTTTGTCCAAAGAGCTGCGTCATCCAGTTCTTTTTTCTCCGGCCCTGTACCGTAAGAGTACACTCCCTTCGCAAAAAGAGCTGGATTTCTTGCTCTTGGCGCAAAATTTTTTATTTA
>JAVBOT010000022.1:0-133153 GCA_031550225.1 Desulfovibrio sp. | reverse complement strand
TAAATAAATCTTTTGTCCAAAGAGCTGCGTCATCCAGTTCTTTTTTCTCCGGTCGAGTACCGTAAGAGTACACTCCCTTCGCAAAAAGAGCTGGATTTCTTGCTCTTGGCGCAAAATTTTTTATTTAGAAACAGCCCCTAGCGCGCCGGCTTTTTCGCTCCCGGCTTGGGAGCGGCTTTTTTAGCGGGCTTGCTCGGCTTGGCGGGTTTTGCCGGTTTCTGCGCCGGAGTGGAGGAGCTATCCTCAGACTCCGAGTCCGCCGTCACTTCAAAGGGAGGCGCCTTGCCTCCGGCGGCATTGATGCGATCCACCACATTATCTTTAATCCAATGGCTGTCCAGCCACTCCAGCGGCGTTACCTCAATACCCGATATCAGAATGCCGAAATGCAGATGATCTCCCCCGGCCATGCCGGTTGCCCCGGTTTTGCCGATAATCTTGCCGCGCTCCACCTCTTGGCCTATTTCCACGCCTATTTCGCTCAGGTGGGAATATAAGCTTTGCAGCCCCAAGCCGTGATCAATGACCACAAGATGGCCGTAAATACCCAGGTAGCCCGTAAAGACCACAATACCGGAATTGGCGGCGGGAACCTCGGACTGTTTGGTCGACGCAAGATCAAAGCCGAGGTGCGTTTGTTCATCCACTTTCTGGCCATTCCAAAGATAGGTGCGATGGTCCGCAAAGCCCGCGCGGGAAGCCGCGCGCGGCAAACGCTGAAAGGCTCCTTTCCAAATCATGACCGGGGCGGTATTTTTTCCCACCTGCATCAACGCGGAGGCATTGGCCCTGCGCACCGGGCCGTTCACTTTAAGAAAACGTTCGATGCCGCTCATTTCGCCCGGCGCTATGGCAGCGAATTCGGCGGATTTTTCATCAAGAAAATTTTGCGTTATGTTGATGGTGTCAGTTCTAAAGCGCCTATCAAGGCGCGTGACGGCAAGTTCCTGATTTTGTAGATTTCCGGCAACATCCACGGCAAAAAGCTGCGGAGTGAAAGTTTTACTTTCAACATTGTAGGGAAAGGCAAAAATACAAATATAATCCCCATTTTCCTGGCGAAAAGCGGGAAAAAACAAATCGCCCGCCCGGACTCCTGTCTGCTGCGTTTCTTTCGATACGGAATAAACGAGGCATCCTGTACCGCCCCGGCGCACAAGAGGTACCGTGGTTTTTACGGATATACGCGGCGGGACGGCATCAATGCGCATGGGAGCGATAACCTGACTCTTGTTGCCAAAGCCGAAGCCCCCATAAGAAGCGTCCCGCGCCGTTATTTCAAGATCAAACGTTGCTTCATCCGCAAGCCCTGTATTTTCAAGCGTAAACGTGAGCTGCTGCGTCTGTTCCCCGGTATTGTAACTTTTTTCAAGCACAGGAATGACGTTTTCCGCATGTCTCGCCACGATGCTGATGCTCTGTACGGCCGAGGAGTTGTCAGTCACTGTAACCACAATGGGCAAATTGGGGGCCACTCTATCCGCCTGGTGGGATACGCTGATCCGCGGCGCGTCCATATCATTGAACAAAAGATAGGCGCCATAACCCAAAAAGATAATGCAAGCCACCGTGATCGCCATGGAAAGTTTCGACATACGTGCGCGTTTTACCATAAAAAACCTTAAGCGGTTTTGAGAGTTATATCTTTATTGCATATTATCGCACATGCGCGGAAAATACGCGGCAAGGCGCTGCACCGGACAAGAAAGCAACGTAAAAAAGACCTGCGAAAACTGCGCGGATTTCAACGAGGAAGAGGGGCGGCAGGATTTTGGAGCATCAGCTTGCATCATCCGGAACTATACGATGGACGTTTCATTGTCCCGCACAAGAAACGCGAGGCACAGCCTAACAAAGTCCGACTCTGTGAGAATACCGCGCAGCCGTCCGCGTTCAAGCACAGGCAAGCACCCGAACTTGTGCGCCAAAAGCAGTTCCGCAGCCTGAGACAGCGGCATATCCGGGGGCACGGTGAGCACTTCGGTCACCATGACTTCGGAAACAGGTATGCCGGCCTCAATTTGATTGCGTTCAATGGGGAGCACATCGGCAAAAAAAGACACCGTGGCTTTCAAGACGTCACGCTGCGAAAGCACGCCTATGAAATGCCCCTGTTCTGATTGCACGAGCAAGTGCCTGATGCGCGCCTTTTGCATGATCTCTCGAGCGGTTTTAAGAGAGTCAGACGGCGTCAGGGTAATAAGATTGGTGCTCATCACATCCTTAACCAACAGCATGCGCATGCCTCCGTAATCATGAGAGCGTTACGACAACTCATTTCATAAAAATTTCTTTGAAACAAGTTGTACGCTGCCGGAAAGAGGCAGCGCGGCGGCGTATGCCGCTGAACAAGCCGAAAACCACATTTTTCGGTCATGAGGCAAGGGGATTCCATCCCTTTGCGGGGGTTGGGGCAACGCCCCAAAAACTCAAAACCTGAGGGTTATTATATAAGAAACAAAACCTTTTACAAGGCATACTTACATATTCCGGCCCCTTTTTCAAGACAAGACACGAGCGGATGCTGGAGCGGTTTGACGTGATGCAGGGGCGTTTTTTTACATAGCGCCCCAATTGATAAGGTATTTGACACTCAAGCGCGCCTGTGCCAAAGGAAGATGTTTTGTCGTACAGCTTCAGAAGGGCCGAAACCTATGAGTATTTTTCAAATCAGCCGGGATCGGATGGTTCGGGAACAGCTTATGTCCCGCAACATCGTGAATGAAGCTGTTCTTGCGGCTATGCGCGCTGTGCCGCGCCATCTTTTTGTGGAATCCGCCCTCCATAAAACCGCATATGAAGACTACCCCCTGCCCATTGGTTTTGGGCAAACCATTTCCCAACCCTACATTGTGGCTCTTATGTCGCAGTTGCTGGAGCCTGCGCCCGGCCTGCGCGTCCTCGAAATCGGCACAGGTTCCGGTTACCAGGCGGCTGTGCTTTCAGAGATGGGCCTTGAGGTGTATACTGTGGAACGTCTGCGCGAACTTTATCTGCGCACCGCAAATTTGCTTGCCCGGCTCCGCTACCTTACCATTAAGCTCAAGTTAGGCGACGGCACCGAAGGTTGGCCCGAACAAGCCCCCTTTGATCGCATCATTGTGACAGCCGGCGGCCCGACAGTTCCCACCCCCCTTGTGGAGCAGCTCGCTGACCCGGGCATGTTGTTGATCCCCGTGGGAGCTGAAAAACGCGGCCAGAAGCTCGTGCAGGTACGTAAAGAAGACGGACGGGTGACGCAAAAAGAACTGAGCCGGGTGGCTTTTGTCGATCTTGTGGGCAGCCACGGCTGGTGAAGCGGGGCGGCTTAAACAATACAACCTTACTTAAAGTGCGGCAGCGCCTCGCATGAAGCCCGCGCTTTTGGGTTTTTTGCCGAGAGCTTTTTTTAAAGGAGAAGTATCCATGACTCAAGATTCCGCCAATAAGCCATCTGACGCTCAAGAGGCCCCTTGCCCCAGCCGTTCCGGCTGTAGCAGCGCCGGAGCCGACGGCTCCGGCTGTGCCGGCTGCAGCATGAAAGGCGGGGCAAAAAGCGCCGCGCATTCCCAACAGGATACGGCTATTAAAAGCACGCTCGGGCACATTAAACACAGTATTTTTGTGATGAGCGGCAAAGGCGGGGTGGGTAAAAGCTCCGTTACCGTGAATATTGCCGTTTCTCTCGCCCTTAAAGGCTTTAAAGTCGGCATTTTGGATGTGGACATTCATGGTCCGAGCGTGCCGAATTTGCTTGGCCTCGGGCTGGGGCTGGAAATGGACGAAACAGGGGAAAAGCTTATTCCCGCTGAATATATGCCGGGGCTGCACGTCATCTCCATGGACTCTCTGCTGCGCGACAAAAATACCGCCATTCTTTGGCGAGGCCCTAAAAAAACAGCCGCCATCCGGCAGTTTTTGTCTGATGTGCAATGGGGCGATTTGGATTTTTTGGTCATCGATTCCCCTCCGGGCACAGGGGATGAACATTTAACTATCTTAAAAACCATTCCCGACGCGTTGTGCCTTATGGTGACGACCCCTCAAGAAATATCCCTCGCCGACGTGCGCAAGGCCATTAATTTTCTTCAGCATGTGCACGGCAACATTTTGGGCGTTGTGGAAAATATGAGCGGTTTGTCCTGCCCGCACTGCGGCGGTCCGATAGAGCTGTTTAAGCGCGGCGGGGGCAAAGCCCTTGCCGAACAATACAAGGTGCCTTTTTTGGGAAGCATAGCCCTTGATCCTTTGACCGTGGTTTCAGCCGATGCCGGTAAACCAGTGGTGCTTATGGACGGAGAATCCGCCGCCAAGAGGGATTTTTTTGCCTTAAGCGAGGCAGTGAACGAGGCATGTGAAAAAGGCCGGGCCGTTCGCATGGAATTGCCGCCCGAAGAGGAAGATGAAAATTAACATCTTGTTTTTTTAAGCTTTTTTAGCATTGCGTAAATGGGCGGACTTGCGTATTATAATATGCAAGGTTGATGATTCTCGTCCCTTGCCAAGGAGATTTACGCGCACTACAGGTTGTACATGAAGAAATTTGAGTTCAAAAAGAATCTCAACCTGCCGAATCAGTTGACCATAAGCCGCATGCTCATTGCACCGGTAATAGTGGTGCTGCTCCATTATCCCACCTTCTGGATGTGTTTTCTGGCAGCGCTTCTATTTAGCCTGGCCGCGGTGACGGATTTGGTTGACGGGTATCTTGCCCGCAAGGAAAATCAGATAACGTCGCTGGGCACTTTTCTTGATCCGCTTGCGGATAAAGTCATGATTGGGTCAGTGCTGGTGGTATTGGTTGCTCTTGGGCGGATTGACGATTGGATCGCCATAGTGATTATTTGCCGGGAGTTTATGGTTACAGGACTCAGGGCCATCGCCGCGGAAGAAGGGGTGGTGCTGGCTGCGGACCAGTACGGCAAGGCTAAAACCGTCATGCAAATAGTGGCTTTGATCCCGCTCATTATGCATTACGATTGGCATTATGATCGCTACTATTTACCAATGCATGCCACGGGTGTTTTTTTACTTTACATAGCGCTTGCGCTCACAGTAATTTCCGGATGCAATTATTTTTGGAATTTCTTTAAAAACTGGCAGGGTGAACCCCATGCCGGTGAAGGCAAAATAAGTTTTGAGCCATGATGAACCTCCATCTTTTAAACTACAGGCTACGGAATTGTTTAACGACTATTTTAGAACTTGAAGTAACCCTTGAAAAAACCCACCTCGGTTCCGCTCTCCAAAGCGAATTTACCGTACTTAAAGAAGTCATGCAGCGTCTCGACAATCTGGCTGTGGAAGAAAAAGACGTTTGCCGTATAGAAGCCGCCACAGGACGTTTTTTAGCGGAACTGAAAGAAAGCTTCCGTGACAGCTCAGTTCCCGAACTTTCTTTCACAAGAACGCTGCAGTAGTTCATGGTTGTCCATCGTATCGTTTTGACGGTATCACTGTTATTGAACATTGTGCTTGTGTACAACCTCATTTGGGGAGAGCGGGGAGTTATCGCCTACAAAGATCTTCGGGAACGTTGTTCTCTTTTTGAGGCGGATATCAGACGTTTGGGAGAAGATAATTTACAGTTAAGTAAGGAAATTCGCCTACTGCAATCTGATGAAAAATATTTGGAAAAAGTGATCCGCAACCGTTTGAATTTTGTGCGGGAAAATGAAATTTTATATATTTTCCCCGAAGATGCGCAAACGGAATCCCCAGGAGCGCCGTCCCATGAAAGAAAAAATTGAGTGGTATCAAGAAGTGTTGGAGCTTGAGCCAGGTTCCAGAATTTTCTTTCCTCTGGCAAAACTCCTGGCCGCTGATGCACGGATTGATGATGCTGTTTTGACTTTGCGGCATGGTCTTGCCAGACACCCGGATCATTTGGAAGCGCGCCTCATGCTGGTCGAGTTGCTTTCGCGGAAAAAAGCCGGAGATCTGCACACGGAGGTGGACGGTCTGGCGGCCCTTTTGGCTTCCTATCCGGGCTTTTGGCAGGCCTGGAGCGAGCGCCTTGCCGCCGATCCGGCCATGAGCGACGCCTCTTTGGCCATGCGTTTTCTTTCCGCCGCGTTGCAAGGCCGTTCCCTTTCCTGGGCCAGCGTCATTGAGCAGGGCATAACCACTTTATTATCTCCGGAAAAAGAGAAAGAAGACGGCAGAGCTGTTTCGCGTCTTAAGCAGGCTTTTGCTGAACAAAGTTCCCCTGAGCAGATTTCTGCGGACGACGAAATCGGTTTGCCGCTGGTTCCGGAAAAAACAATCGCGGATGCCCTTGCCGTGCTTCAGCCGGAGACGGTTTCCACCGTTGCTCAGGAAGCGCCGGCTTTTCCTGCGGTCCCCGATCCCGTGCTGGAAAAAGAAGCGCTTGCTTCAGCCCGCTCTGAGCCCTTATTCGAAAAAAAACTTGCGCCGCAAGAAAAAGAAGAGCACAGCGAAGAGGAGACCGAAGAGGGGTTTTCATTGCGTACTCGCTCCATGGCTGAAGTGTTTGCCGAACAGGGACTTTTTTCTTCCGCTTTGGAGATTTACCAGGAGTTGTTGCCCGGCTCTTCGGCGGAAGAACGCCCGCTGCTCATAGCCCGCATGGAGAATCTGGCGCAACGCCTGGGGACAGAGCCCGCGCCGGAAGCCCCTAAAACAGAAGAAAAGCCTCAGCATACCGGTGTGGAAAGCACCCGCCTTGTCAGTCTGTTGGATTCTTTGGCTCAACGCCTGGAAATGAGAGCCCGCTAATTTATCACTTTTCTCTTGATTAGGAGCAACGTTGTGCAACGTATTCTTCTTTTTTTTGGCATTGTTTTTTTAACCGTTGCCGCAATAGGGTGCAATAAAAGTCAGGTTGTGAAAGATTCCTGGAAGTTTACCACCAGACAATACCGCGCCTACCTGAACACGCCGGCCAGCATAGACATGGAAGACAAGGGCAGTTGCGAGCTTTACGAGATTGCCCTGGGCGAATCCGTACTGACTATGGATACGGCCCTGCAAAAGTTGTCCAGAGCTATGGAAAACAGCGATCATAACCCGGATCAGCGCTGGGTTATGGATATGATGCGGCGTTTCCCTTGGCTTTCGGGCGTGGCGCTTGTGGACGGGCAGGGCAATATTGTGGCCAAATATCCGGAACATTACAGCAAAGCGCTCGATGTGAAGCCGCTTCTTGAGCCGGATCCGAAACAGCGTTTGGGCGCGCTTAGGGCTTGGGCGCAGTTGGAGGGAGAAAGCCCTGAGATTTATTTAGCCAACCCGGTATTTGGCGGCGATGAAATGAAAGGGTTGATTGTTGCTCACTTTGATGTGCGTTCCCTCGTGACCTTAAGCTCGAATCCCGGCTCCTTTATGCTTGCCTGCCCGCAAGGAGTTCTTTGGAACGGAGAATTCTCCCAGGGCACAATTGTGAACTCTGTGAACTGGAACACGTTGCTTACTGAAAAATCATGCGGCGTCATCGGCCCGGAAGGGGGGGCTTTTTTCTGGACCACGCATTATATCGGCAATCTGCCCCTGGTTTATGCCCTGCCCACCACTGCCGGACGACATTCGCCCCCGGAGCCCGCCGCGGCAATGCCGCAACCCGGCGAAGAGCCGGCTGCACAAACGGCGCCGGCAGAGCAACCTATGCCTCCCGCAGTTTCACAGCAGGCCGCTTCGGAGGCGGCTGCTCAGTAGAGGCATTTGCGCTGTCCTTTGGAGACGAAATCCAGCCATTTTCAACGGAAGGAGGCCTCATGGCCCATAAGCCCGCTCCCCCAAATAGGCAGATTACGGTTACAGAGCATCTTCTGCTGCACCAAAAGCAATCTCCCGCGGCTACGGGGATCTTCACCCGGCTCTTGTACGATCTGATTCTGGCAGCCAAACTGATAACCCGTAGCGTCAATAAAGCCGGTCTGCTGGATGTGCTTGGCGGCACAGGCGAGGTGAATGTACAGGGGGAGCAGGTTCAAAAACTTGATGATTTTGCCAACCGCATACTCATCCACCGCATGGAGCGCAGCGGAGCCCTGTGCGCAATGGCTTCGGAGGAAAATGCGGATATTATTCCCGTGCCGGAACGTTTTCGCCGGGGCGACTATATTTTGATTTTTGACCCCCTTGACGGCTCAAGCAATATAGACGTCAATATTAATGTCGGGACGATTTTTTCCATTTTACGCCGAATCTCCCCCAGCGATCAGGACATTGCTTTGACGGATATTTTGCAGCCTGGCTATAAGCAGGTGGCTGCCGGCTATGTCCTGTACGGGCCCTCCACCATGCTTGTGTATACCACAGGACAAGGTGTGCATGGTTTTACCCTGGATCCGAGCGTAGGGGAATTTTTGCTCTCCCACACCGAAATGACCATCCCTGAACGGGGAAAAATGTATTCTGTAAACGAAGGCAACTCCCTTTATTGGGACGCTGCCACCGCCTTGGCCATCGCTACTTTTAAAGGCACGGACAACCCGAGGGGAAAACCCTATTCGCATCGCTATGTGGGCTCTCTCGTGGCGGATTTTCACCGCACCCTGCTTAACGGCGGCATCTTTATGTATCCGCTGGACTATAAAAACCCGGAACATCCCCGGGGTAAGCTGCGCCTTATGTGTGAAGCGTCCCCCATGGCCTTTTTGGCTGAACAGGCAGGCGGCACAGCTTCAGACGGGGAACGGCGCATTCTTGATATTGTGCCCGAACATTTGCACGCCCGCGTTCCTTTGTTTATCGGTTCTTCGAAAGATGTGGAGCATGTGCTCGGTCGTATCCGTCAATAGAGTATCGCATGCTTTGTCTTGGTATAGAAAGTTCCTGTGACGATACGTCCCTCGCGCTGCTGCAAGATGAAACAACCTTGCTGGGCCAGGCGAGCGCAAGCCAAACGGAATTACATGCGCTTTTTGGCGGTGTGGTGCCGGAAATGGCTTCTCGCGAGCATGCTCGCTGCATAGGGCCTCTTTTTGATGCCCTGTTGCGGGACACGGGCGTCAAAGCCGCGGATATTGATCTTGTGGCTGTGGCAAGGGGGCCTGGGCTTCTCGGCAGTTTGCTTGTCGGGCTCGCTTTTGCCAAAGCCTTTGTCCTCGGGACAAAAGCCCGGCTCATAGGCGTAAATCATCTACACGCGCACTTATTCGCGCCCGGCCTTGAACAGGAGTTATGCTTCCCCTCTCTCGGGCTTCTGGTTTCCGGCGGGCACACGCACCTGTGCCGCGTGGAAGGGCCGGACACTCTAGTTACCTTGGGAAAAACCTTGGACGATGCCGCTGGGGAAGCCTTTGACAAAGCCGGAAAAATGCTCGGGCTGCCATATCCCGCCGGCAAATATATGGATGCGCTCGCCAATGAAGGCAAGGCGGATGCCCGTCTTTTTCCCAGGCCTTACCTGGATAACGACAACTTGGACTTCAGCTTCAGCGGCCTGAAAACAGCTATGCACACCCGCCTTGCCGCACACCCGGGTTTGAGCGCGCATTGGGATGCCGCCACAGGAGAACTTGAACCTCTGGAAGAAGAAGCGGGCAAGGCTTTGGCCGACCTGTGCGCCTCCTACCGGCTTGCGGTGGTGGAAACGTTGACCGCTAAAACGCGCCAGGCTTTGTTGCGGCCGGAATTATCTGATGTAAAAGGCCTTATTTTGGCTGGAGGCGTGGCGGCCAACTCTCTCTTGCGCGCCTCCATAAGCGCTCTGGCAAAAGAGCGGGGTGTGCCGTTTTTTGTGCCTTCACCAAATCTATGCACTGATAACGGGGCTATGATCGCGTATTTGGGCCGGCGTCTTTCTCTGCTCGGCTTTGAACATGCTTTGGATATGGAGGCGGTGCCCCGGGGCCGGGCTATCCCTGAGGATATGGTCCGGCGCGGCGCATGCCGTCACTCATGGAACAACGCTTGACAGAGGGACTAGCGCACACTATTTTCTCTGAAAAACTATCCTGCCGGGTATAAGCATGCGGCAGGGAAGGAGACTTTTATGCCTTCCGCAGTAACTGACAGCTCTTTTGATCGTGACGTCCTGCAAGCCGCGCTCCCTGTCCTGGTGGATTTTTGGGCGCCCTGGTGCGGCCCTTGCCGCGCCCTTGGCCCGGTGATTGACGAACTTACCGTCGAGTATGAAGGCAAAGTCTCCATTTTTAAAATGAATGTGGATGAAAATCCCGCTACACCGGGAAAATTCGGCATCCGCGCCATCCCCACCATGATTCTGTTTAAAAACGGCAAGGTCGTGGAGCAAGTGACCGGCGCTGTTTCAAAGAGCAGCCTTAAGGATCTGCTTGCCCAAAAGGCTTTGGCCTGATGCGTTCCTTTGACGCTCTTATTATTGGCGCCGGGCCTGCCGGTGTTTCGGCCGCATTGTATCTTGCCCGTTTTGGCGTCAATGTGGGGCTTGTGGAAAAATTCGCTCCCGGAGGTTTGCTGCTGCAGACGATGGAGATCGAAAACTATCCCGGCTTTCCTAAAGGCATTAAGGGGTATGAGCTTGCGGACGCCTTTTCACTGCAGCTTGAGCCCTATGCAAACCTTACCCGTTTGCGGGGAGAAGTGACCCAGCTCGAGCTGACGGGCGCTACGAAAAAAGTGCTCCTGGACGGAGAATGGCTGGAGGCGGATGCGCTTATTGTGTGTTCCGGCGTGAAGTATAAAAAGCTGGGGCTCCCCAATGAAGATAAATTTTTGGGGAAAGGCCTTTCCCACTGCGCTCTTTGCGACGGCAACTTCTTTCGTGGACAGCCCATCGGTGTTGTGGGAGGAGGCAACTCCGCTCTGGAAGAATCGCTATACCTTGCTAAAATCGTATCTTCCCTGCATTTGATTCATAGGCGAGACGAGTTTCGGGGCGCTCCCATTTATTTGCCACGCCTAAAAGCCATGAACAATGTGTCTTTTGAACTCAGCAGCGTTGTTACAGCTCTGCACGGCGAAGATCTGCTGGAGGGCGTAACGATTAAACGCCTGCCAACGGGGACGGAAGAGTTTTTGCCCTTGAACGGACTCTTTATCTTTGTCGGTTTTGAGCCTGCCGCGGGCTATCTGCCTCCGGAACTGGAAGTGGATGACCAAGGCTTTATTAAAACCGATATGGAAATGCATACCACAATTCCTGGGGTCTTCGCTGCGGGCGATATTCGCTCAAAACGCTGCCGCCAGGTCGTCACCGCGGTGGGAGACGGCGCGACCGCCGCCAACTCTGCCCATATCTATCTGGAACGTAAGCATGGCTAAAACTCCCTTGCGCTTTCTTTCTGTGCTTTTATTGGCAGGTTTACTTTCCGGTTGCGGCATTATTGACTATTTTTACCTCCCTCCGCCGGAAGACACGGCACAGGAGCTTTTTGAGGCCGGCAATGACGCCATGCGCGAAAAGGACTATGTTTCCGCCAGCAGCTATTTTGCCAAGTTGAAGGATAACTTCCCCTTCAGCCCCTATGCTGTGGAAGCCGAGCTTTCCCTTGCTGACTGCTACTTTCTTGATGAAGAGTGGCTCATGGCCTCAGAAGCTTACAAAGAGTTTGAGCAGCTCCACCCGCGCCACGACGCCATACCTTACGTGCTCTATAACATAGGCATGTCCAATTTGAACGGCTATCCTTCCATTGACAGGCCCGCCACGCAAATTGAAGAAGCTTACTCCTACTTCCAACGCCTGCAGGAAAGTTATCCCCAAACCGAATACGCAACTGTCGCGAAAGAAAAAATGCGTGAATGCCGCAAGCTCATGGCGGAACACGAACTCTTTTACGCGGACTTCTACTTCCGGATGGAACGCTACACAGCGGCGCTTTCCCGCTACCAGACAATCATCGACCAGTATGCCGATGTGCCGGACATTCATGAGCATGCCGTCACAAAAGCCAAAGCCGCCTTTATTCTCGACCGGGAACAGCAGGCCACAGCCACACGCGAAAAACGCGAAGGCACCTGGAAACAGTGGTTTGACTGGCTGTAATTGTATACCTGAGGGAGCGCTGCCCCCTTAAACTCCCCGGCAAGGGCATGATGCCCCAGCATATCCCCATTACCCGTTATCCCGCGCACCGCGAATAAACGGGTAATGGGGGGCTCCGGCCGGAGCGATGATTTCCCCCGGTGGGGTTCCAAGGGCACAGTCCCTTGGCCAGCTAAGGCCGGCTTGCCGGTCTTTTTTATTCGTGCGGTTTTACCGCCGCATGGCAACCATGCAATATTTTCAACAAGGCATCCTTTATGCGCTCAGATGCGACACTCCCGCAAGACTCCACTCCACAGCCGGGCGATGTGCTCAATGATCTTTTGGTGACCGACCTGACCGTGGAGGGCAAGGCAGTGGCCCGCCATCAGGGCCGGGTTGTCTTTCTTGATAGGGGGCTCTTGGGAGCGCGCCTGCGCGCAAAGGTTTCAGGCGTAAAAAAGGGCGTTCTTCTTGCTCACGTTGTGGAGGAGCTGCAAACCTCTCCACACCAAATCAGCCCGTGGTGCCCGCATTTTACTGACTGCGGCGCCTGCTTGTGGCAGCATTTGTCGCCTCAGGCCACCCTTGAATGGAAGCAGAGGCATGTACAAGAAACCTTATCCCGCATCGGCGCAGCCGGCCCTATCCCGGTGGAGTTTCCCGCGCCTTCCCCGCTACAACGGTATTTTCGCAATAAAATGTCCTTTGCGTTTGGCTGCGCCGCCGATGGGGTAACGCAGCTTGGTCTGCGCCGATATCATGACCACGCCATTGTTGAAGTTACCCAATGCGGCCTGCAGGCTCCCCCGGCCATGGAACTTTTGGAATATGTGCGGGCCCGGGTGAATGAGCTGGGCCTGGAGGCCTTTTCCGGGGAGAGCGGCGACGCTTCTGACATACCAGAGGTGAAAGGCGCCAAAAAAAAGAAACAAAACAGAGGCTATTTGCGTTTTTTACTTCTCCGGACAGGCGCCCGTGCATCAGCATCCGAAAATACAATTGCACTGCCGCATGATGCAACAGGTGATACGACAAGGAGCTTGCTGGTGGAATGCATCACCGGCCCCGCGCACGACGGGCGAACCGCAAAGGGGAATGGTTTAACCAACGCGCAAGCAGTGGCTTTGCTGGGGCAAGAGTTGTTGTCTCGGTTTTCCTTAACCGGCTTTGTGCATTCAGAGCGCGCCCGGAATTCGAATCTTGCTCAGGGGGAAAAAAGCATTGCCGTTTTGGGCGAGAAATTTTTTTACGAACAATACGGAGAATGCGTTCTTCGCGTGCCGTACAATGTGTTTTTGCAAACCAATACCGCAGCGGCGCATCGTTTATATTCCCTTATCAGGCAAGAGGCCGGACTCACCGGCGGAGAAACGCTCTGGGATTTGTATTGCGGCGTCGGCGCCATTGCGCTGTTTTTAGCCGATTCCCTGAAAGAAGCCCATGGCTGCGAAATTCATAAGGAGTCGGTTCAAGCCGCGCGTGACAATGCATCCAGGCTTGGCCTCTCCCATTGCCATTTTTACGCGGGGCCTGTGAATGCATCTTGCTTGCAAAGCCTGCCCCCGCCGGACCTGATTATTGCCGATCCGCCAAGGGCGGGGCTGGGCGCCGAATGTGCGCAGGCGCTTTGCGCTGTTTCTGCTAAAAAGTTGCTCTATGTCTCTTGTGACATCGCCACACAGGCACGGGATCTGGCTATGCTTTCGCCGCGCTGGCAAGCGGTAAAAAGCCTGCCTGTGGATATGTTTCCCTATACCCCTCATGTGGAAAATTTATTGATTTTTGAACGAAAGGAGTCGTAACCATGCCTGAGTCCGACTTAAAGGCCTTTCTCGCTGCTTGGGATACAGACCACAAAGGCGTCAAGCCTCTCTTTGAAAAGATGTACGCCTGCCTTGCCGGGCTTGAAAATGTAGAGTTGGAATATAAGGGGCGGCCCGGGATCAGCCATTCCTTACGCGCCCGGCATAAAGCGCAAAAGAACCGTCCTCTTTTCGTGCTTGTGGATATTATTGATGACGCCCCTGAAGAACGCTGGCTTTCAGTCTGTTTTTATGCGGATCTGGTGAGCGATCCGCAAAACAGCGGGGATCTTGTGCCCGGAGGGCTCATGGGGGAAGACGCCCGCTGCTTTGACATTGACGAGCCTGATGAGGAAGTGCTGGACCGTATGCTTGCCATGCTTTGTGAAGCGCATGCGCGTGCCGCGTTGCAATAACAGCAAAGCAACAGCCCCTAATCGAAATGCCAGCGCAGCCAGGTAAACAGCACGTTACCGTTGTTATGCCCGCCCGGGATATAGGCGCATTCAAGGGCAATATTTTTATACTGCACCCCGGCAATGGGCAAAGGCAGGATTATAGGGATATAGTCATACTGATCACGCGCGGTTATGCCTAGAGAATAGCCCAGCCCCAGGGAAAAGGTCTTTTCCTCATCCATATGCCAGCGCTTCATAAACCCATAACCGCCATACGGCTCAAAGCGGTCATATGAATCCTGAAAACCCATCAGGAACAGGAAGTGATCGTCCCCATCCTCATCACGAAAAGAACGGCCAAAGCCCCCGCCCCAGGGGAGTTCGTTATATTTTTGGATCTTTGACTTGTCGTACGCCAGACGGTTATGCCAACTGTATACAGGCAGATACAGGTCGTATTCCCCCGAATTCCAGATGCTTATAAGGCGCCTGGCAAAGGTGTCGAAAATTCCGTCCGTGTCTTTGCCCGGTTTCGCCGCGCCGTTTTCCGCAGCGGCATTTGCAGCCGGAAGCAAAGGAACGGCAGCGGTTTCAACAGCGGAGCCGTCTTCAGGAGAGGGCGTCCTTTCCCGCGCATATGCGGTAAACGGCGGGGCAAGGAGGACAAAGAGAAAGAAAAAAGTAAAAATGGACTTTATCATAACAAAACATCCCCCCGTGGGGCACTGTCATATTACCAGACCATTTCAACATATCCCGGCGAGCTATGGTTATTGTGAGGAGATTTTTTCCTGCGCTTCGGTAAGGGTGAATTTTCCTTGTATTATCCACAGCTTGAGTTCTTCAGCAATTTCCAGAGACATGCTGTAGCTGGTCAGAGGCACGGTTTCCACCGATTTTCCCAAAACATCGATGGAGCCGGCCATAAGTTCGGAAAATTGCACATGTTTCAGCACACGCTGTTCACAATTGGGGTAATCGTGGCCGTAATCCTTGACCGGCATCAGGATGTCCTCATTGCCCACACCTGTGAACCAGGCCATATCCTCATCCAAAATAGGAATGGGGATACCCACGCCAACAGCCAAAGTGCAACCATAGCCTAAAAAAGACATGCCGCGCAAGTAACGCATATTCATATTTTTCAGATCGCCCCGCACCATCAGCGTACCCGCGGGAGAGAGGGGAAGGCCGCGTTCCGTGCGTTTAGGGTGAGCATTGTGCTGTGTGCCGGGCCCCAGAACCCAACCGATGCCGCCGCCCAGAAATATTTTAGTGCCAAGGCCGATGGTGCGCAAATAAGGATCGTTAAAAAGGGGAGAAAGAAGCCCGGCTGTGGCGTAGTTGGCGTTTTTCAAATTGGGCTTGAGCGGACCCATGTAGGTATAAATGGTGCGGTTAGTCACATTTACCGCCACATTGTAATTTTGATAACAGTTGCGCGGATTCAGAAGCTGCGCATAAGGCAGTTGCGCCAGAGTCACCTCCCGCTCAAAACCTTTATTGGGATAACAGTCTGTCCCATACGAGCTCACCCGCAAATGCACAGGCTTATTGCTCACCAAATCTTCAATGACATGCCCGCCCCCGTATAAAAATTTACCGGGATACACTTTGTTCAGAGGGTTATCTATCGTCAGTTCCGTCGCGCCGAGGTAAAAGTCCACCGCGGCCAGCCCCGCATATGCGGGTACATTATTGAGCGACAGCGAGGAACCGCGCAGAGCCGGAGGGTTTTGCTGGCCGATATTAAACAGCAGACCCGAGGAACACATGGGAGAAAAGGTGCCTGTGGTAACCACATCCACTTCACGAGCGGCCTTGGCTTTGCCCATACGGCGCACGGCTTCCGTCATTTCCGCCGCGTTAAGCACCACCGCCTTGCCTTCTTTGATGCGGGCGTTAATCTCCTGAATGGTTTTGCCTGAGTGTGCCATGGCTCATGTTCCCTGTATGTTGTAGGCTTTTAATTTCCGGTAAAGATAACTGCGTTCAAGGCCGATAGCTTCCGCCAGGCGGGATATGTTGCCGTCATACTCTTGAAGCTTGGTCGCGAGAAAGTGCGCCTCAAAGGCGTTGCGCGCGTTTTTAAAGTCCGCAGGCATGGCCTCAGCCGGAAAAACAAACGCGCCCTCCTGTTCCAGCGCGGCGCCGAGGAAGACCTTGCCCGCCGCTCTAGCCCCGGTATTCTGAAACTCCTGGGGAAGTTCGGCAGAGCTGATTGTTTTTCCCGCATGCAAAATGAGCATGCGTTCCAAAAAATTACGCAATTCCCGTACATTTCCGGGCCAGGAATACGCCAGCAGCACCTTTTTCGCGTCCGGCGCAAAAGATATGGGTGCAAGGGCCAGTTCCTGAGCCAAGGTTAAAGAAAAAAAATCCGCCAGCAGCAGCACATCCTCCCCCCGCTCCCGCAAGGGCGGCACATGCAGGGGAAATACGCGCAGACGGTAATATAAATCCTCACGAAATTCCCCGGCGCTGATGGCAAGCTCCAAATTTTTGTTCGTAGCGGCAATCACGCGCACATCCGCATGAAAAACCTTATTGCCGCCTACACGTTCAAAGGTTTTTTCCTGAAGAATACGCAAAATCTTCGCCTGCGTCTTCATACTCATATCGCCGATTTCATCCAGAAACAATGTGCCCTGGTGGGCCATTTCAAATTTGCCGATTTTTGCCGTATCCGCGCCTGTAAACGCGCCTTTTTCATGCCCGAACAGTTCGCTCTCAATGAGTTCTTCCGGTATTGCCGCGCAGTTCAAGGCCACCAGAGGCTTATCCTTACGGCGGCTGGCGTTATGCACCGCACGGGCCACTAATTCCTTGCCCGTGCCGTTCTCGCCGGAAATAAGGACCCAGGTATCCAGAGGAGCAACACGGCTTATTTGTTCGCGCAGGTTTTCCATGGGGCGCGATGTTCCCATGGGCCCCACAGCGCCGCGCTCGTCAAGCTGTTCCCGCAGTTTGACGTTTTCCCGCTTCAGCTCCTGAAATTCCAAAGCGCGTTCCACCGCGATAATGATTTTTTCCAGGGAAAGGGGTTTTTCAATAAAATCGTGGGCGCCTTTTTTTATGGCGGCAACCGCTGTTTCAATGGTGCCATGCCCTGAAATCATGAGTACAGGCAAAGAAGGGTAGAGGATGCGTAATTTATCCAGCATGGCAAGGCCGTCCATGCCGGGCAGCCAGATATCAAGAAAAATCAGATCCGCGCTTTCATGTTCCAAAAAAGCAAGCCCGGCTTCAGCGCTGTCCACGTCAAATACACAGTAGCCGTCATCCTCAAGAATGCCCCGCAATGAAATGCGGATGCCTTCTTCGTCATCAATGATCAGCAGGCGGGCAGGAGGTTTCATGTGCGCTCCGGAAAAGGCGAATGTAAAAGAATGCACGCGGTGATATGAAATAGAGCCACGGGCGTTTCATAAGGAGAAAAGCCCACTGCGATGGAAGAATCTTAGCGTGCCAAGCTTTATATGGTCAAGTGCGGACAGGGCGCGGTGGGTGGGGTTAGTTTGAAAATTCAGGCGCCGTGGCAGGTTATTACCGTGCGATAGGGAAGGTAAGTTTTTTGCGGGGGGAAGTATACAGAGCGCAGGCGCTTTGCGCTTATCCTGCCGCCACGGATCTGCGGCGGCAGGACTTTGGAAGAGAGGCGGGATTGAGGATTACTTTTGCCTGTGGCCGGCCGCGGATGGTTGCTGCCAGAGCTTTCCGCTTTGGCCCGGGCAACGGAAAACACCTTAAAAAGCCTCACGCGGCAGAGCTTTGGGGGCGGTTGAGGGATCTTCATCCGGTTCAGCGTCGTGCGCGGTTCTAGGACCGGGCACAGGGTCTTGAGGAGAGAAGAGCGTATCATGCGCTCCTTTATCCCATTCCTGCGGGCGGGTGAGCGGAGCCGTCGGCCCGGCTGTCCAAAGTTGGATTTGTTTGCCCATATCCCCGGCAATGGCCTGCGCAATGGCGTGTATGGGGTCGGAAGGCATGCGGGTTGTGGTGGCGAAGATAAAATAGTCCGTGGTTTGCGGACCAGGCACGCTGCCTGACTGAACCATGGACCATACAAGCTGGCCTGTGCTCACGTCATGCGCTTCCACCTGCAAAGCCAGTTGCGAGCCCCCGGCTGTTCCCCCGGCATAGGCATAGGTGACGAAACCGCCCACAACCATATCCATTCCGCGTTTACGGGCAAGCTGCACCGCCCGGTCTCGCCGGTACGGCGTATCATCCCCGGAAAATTCCAGTACCGGAAACAACTGCATCGTCAGCCAAGTTTGCCATACCGTTCTGGCCGTTGAATAGCCTAAGATGCCAGGGTGTTCCATGGCTTGGGTAACGCGAAAAGGTATAAAAAGCACTTTCAGATCCGTCGGCGCCGGGCTTTTGGGCTGCACATGGACCTCAGGCGGGGTGCGCTGGACCCAAGAATCCCGGTAAAGAGTGTTCTTGTCCGTAGGATCCAAATGCACATGCTCATTAACGCCGCGCATGGTTGTGCAGCCTGCAAGGCTGAAGATGAGGGCAAAAGTCACAACAAAACGGCAAAAAAAATCGGCGACGGGCTTTTTCATATGGTGTCCTCATAGACGGAAACCGGCTGTCAAAAATATGACGAAATATTATCCGGGCAACCGTGCGAAAACGGAGAAAAGACAGGGTGTCGCAGAGAGTTAGCAAGAATAGTGCCGAAAAATATTTGGCCGCTATTGCCTATTATTGCCTATTATTGTCGGGAGAGGGAGGAGCGCGCAAAAGGCGCGGTGGAAGGACTTTTATCGCGGCGGGTTACAACTTTTTGCACAAAGCAAGGCAGGCAAAAGAATCCGCGCTATAGGGGCCGCCGTGGCTGTCGCCATGGAAAAGCGGCGGCGCAAAGCCCGTTTGTGCAAGGAGCTGCTCCAGTTCCGCTTTGCGCAAGGGATAGAGCGGGACGTCATTGTCAAAGGCCTGGCCATCGGCTTTTACCGTAAGACGGGTGACAAAGTGAATAAGGTCCCCTGCGCGGTGATAGGAGCGGCTGAAAACAGCCTGTTCGCTTTCTAAGGGGGGCAGGGCGGTGATGTTGCGATCCAGGATGCGATCGTAATTGAGAATTTGCAGGATGAAGAGCCCGTCCGGCCTGAGCAGTTCATGCAAGCTTTCTAAAAAGAAGCGGATAGCGCCGGGACCGTCCAGGTGGACCAAGGTGTTGCCAAGGCACAGGGCCGCGTCAAACCCCGGGCCGGCAAGAGAACTGCCCATGGAGCGCATATCCAGGCAATCATAACGAATTTGGGGGCGAGAATAGTCCGCCCGCGCTTTTTCGATCATCGCCTCATCGCCGTCAAAGGCAACAATTTCTTCAATAAAAGAGCTGAAGCAGATCGTTTTGTTGCCGACGCCGCAGCCTATGTCCAGAAGCCTTTTCACACCCGCAAGGCGCGAGGAAAGAAAGGCGATTTCTACCGCATCAACGGGAAACAGCCCGGCATAATAAGGGCTTATGGTCTGGTAAAAACTCATGAGCAAACCTGATCTCTAAAAGCAAAGTTTCAAATAAAAGGCAGCGGCCGCTCATCGTGACGCCGCTCGTGCCGCCAGACTGCAGACGGCACGGGAAAACAAGCAAGCCGCTTACTTGTGCTTAAGCCGGCGTCTATTTTTTCTTTTTCATAGCGGCCTGCAGGGCCATACCCAAAACGCCCATGGCCGGCGGAGGAGCCGCTTTCGGCGCATGGCGCTTCCAGTCTTTTTCTTCACGATGGTCACTGGCGCTTTCTTCGCCGGCAGGCGCCAGGGAAATGCGCTGATTTTGGGTGTCAATTTCCTTGATCCGGACGGCAACAGCTTCACCGACATTCAGGCGCTCAAGGTTTTTGCGTGAAGGGGAGGCCTGCATGACCGAAGCGGGCAGAAGCCCTGTAAGGCCCGGCGACAGGGTGATGAAAAGCCCGAAAGGAGCGCGTTTTTCCAGGGTACCGGTGAGTTCCATATCCACGCTGAGCACGTCGCTCACCGTATCCCAAGGTTTTCCGGAAGCATCACGCAGGCTTAAGGAAATACGCCGTTTTTCCGCATCAAGCTCTTTGATCATAACGGAGACGACGTCCCCAGGCACAACGATTTCTTCCGGTTTCATGACGCGCTTGGAATACGAAAGTTCCGAAAGGTGCACCAGGCCTTCCACACCGGGAAGCACTTCCACAAACGCCCCAAAGGGGGCGTTGCGCACCACTTTGCCGCTGACCACATCTCCGGTGTGCAGGCGTCCCGCCACCTCTTTCCAGGGATCATCGGCCACTTGCTTGATGGACAAGGAAATTTTGGTCTGCTTTTCTGCTTTGGCCAGGCTTAATATCTTGACCCGGACTCTGTCGCCCACACTGACGGCTTCATCCGCCTGGCTGACACGCGACCAGGAAAGTTCTGAAATATGCACCAGCCCTTCCACGCCGGGAGCGAGTTCCACAAAGGCGCCAAAAGGCGCAAGACGGCTGATCGTGCCTTCGCAAACGTCTCCTTCATGAATATCGGCAAGCAGCGTTTCACGATTTTCCGCCTGCTCCCGTTCAAGCAGGCTACGGCGGGAAACCACGATATTACGCCCGCCTTTTTCCAGCCGCGTAATCAAAAAAGGGTATATTTTTCCCACAGGGGCTTCAGCATCATCCAGCGGGCGCAAATCGATCTGGCTTAAGGGGCAAAAAGCGCGGCGCTTCATAATATCAACAGCGTAGCCGCCTTTAATTTGGGCGGTAACTTTGCCTTCCACAGGCAGGCCCGCTTCTTTAGCCTCTTCCAACGCGGAAATGCTGCCCGCGCCGCGTAAGATGCGGGAAAGTTTCACTTCCTGCGCGCTGACGGTGACAACATACAAATCCAGCATATCCCCTATTTGATAGGGGAGTTGGCCGTCCACTTCCATTTCTTCACGATCAACAATGCCGTCCACCTTTGAGCCGGTGCTGACGAAGATGGTGTCCCCCGTGATGGCCACAATGCGCACGGAAACTCGCTGCCCCGGAGAAAGGCGGGATTGCGGCGCTTCTTCCCGTTCATGCTGCGCAAGCATTTCCGCAAAAGAGATAGTGTCGCTTTCGCTGGCGTCCGCTTCGGGCGCGGGTTCTCCCGCGGGAGAAGGAGCCTCTTGCGGCGCGACCGGAGACGGCGCTGGAGCCGTGGAAGTTGCGGAATTCAATGCGCTTTGCGGCGCAGCGGCTGCTGCCGGGCTTTGCCCGTCCTGGATATGTTCCTCTGAAGTCATGCTAACTCCTTCCATGAAGCGTGGTAATCCCGCCTCAATACCAGCACACGCTCGCCTAGGCAAGAGGGGGAAGGCCCTTTCGCGGTAAAGATATAAAGCTCACGCACAGGGGCAGAAGGCCTCGACCATGACAGAATATAAAGAAATTATAATTATAAATACTCTATAGGCACAAAGCTTGCATAATACCTATTGCTGTGTCAATATCGCAGCACCGTCCATAATTTTTGAGGGTATTGCATGGCACTCGAGCTTAGGCAGCAGCTTAAACTTTCTCAGCAATTGGTGATGACTCCCCAATTGCAGCAGGCTATTCGCCTGCTGCAACTGTCTCGCGTTGAACTTCTCGAAACCGTGCAGCAGGAGCTGTTGGAAAATCCCTTTTTGGAGGAAGCGGCCATTGAGGAAACTCTCCCTCATAACGCTGAAGACAGGAGCCCGCAGGCGGATCAAAAGGAAGCCTACGACAACGAAGTGGCCCGCAATGCCGACTGGGAAGATTACCTGGGCGATTTTTCAAGCACTTCTCGGCAGTCAGCCGCACGGGAAACCGAAAGCATTGATGACGACGGTTTCAGTTTCGAAGCCCGCTATTCCGTAAAACCCACCCTTGAAGGGCACCTTAACTGGCAACTGCGCTTATCACGCCTCACGGAAGAGCAAATCCTCATCGGTGAGCATATTATCGGCAATTTAAGCTCCTCCGGCTACCTTCAGGCTTCTCTTGAAGACATCGCTTCTTTCAGCGGCTCAAGCCCCGCGCAAGTGGAAGAAACACTAAAAATTATTCAGCGCTTTGATCCCGTGGGCATTGCCGCGCGCACGCCGCAAGAATGCCTGATGGTGCAATTGCAGATGCTGCGTTATGATCGGGATCCCATCCTGGTCTCTTTGGTGACGGAACACCTGGAGGACTTGGAGGCCAAACGCTATAAGCCCATTTTACGCAAATTTAAGTTGATGCCTGAAGATTTAAAGGAATACCTGGACATCATCCAAGGGCTGGATCCTTTGCCGGGTGCAAGTTTTGGCGGCGGGGAACCTTCGTATGTCTCCCCGGATGTTTTTGTCTACCGCATGGATGACGAATTTCTTATTGTCCTTAATGATGACGGCCTGCCGCAGTTGCACCTGTCTTCCATTTATGAAGACAGCCTCCAGGCGGCTAAAGACAAGGATAAAGAATATTTTCAGGAAAAAATGCGCTCCGCCGCCTGGCTGATCAAAAGCCTGTACCAAAGACAGCGGACTTTATATAAAGTAATGGAAAGCATAGCCCGTTTTCAAAAAGAATTTTTCCTGCATGGGCCGTCACACCTCAAACCGCTTATACTTAAAGACGTAGCCGATGATATCTCCATGCATGAATCCACCGTCAGCCGTATTACATCCAATAAGTATGCGGCTACTCCGTACGGTATTTTTGAGTTGAAGTTTTTCTTTAATAGCTCGCTTTCATTAGATGACGGAAGCGAAGTAGGGTCCGAAAGCGTCAAAGTTCTCATTAAAAAATATATCGGCGCTGAAGATTGCAAAGATCCGCTGAGTGATGAACGTATCGGAGAAATGCTCAGGGAGGACTTAAAGGTGAATATCGCCAGGCGAACAGTGGCCAAATACCGCACCGCTCTGGATATTCCCTCTTCATCCAAACGCAAGAAGATTTTTTAGGGGAGTTGCCTTCAAAAAGTAACGTAATGTGCCCCGGATATGCTAATCCCCCCATAACTTATGTAAACTGTCACAGGGAGGGTGTCCATGAACATCGCTTTAACATTCAAAAACTTTGAACCTTCTGACCATCTGCGTAATTATGCGACGCGCCGCTTTGAAAAATTGAGCCGCTTTGTGCATAAATCGGAAAATGTGGCAATGACCGTTGTACTTACTGTGGATAAATTCCGCCATAAAGCCGATGTCCAGTTTACCGGAGATTATACATCTATTTCCGCTGTGGAACAGTCTTCCGACATGTATGCCACAGTTGATATGGTTCTTGATAAATTAGAAGCACAGTTGAAAAAGCATGCTGAACGGATGAAGGAAAAACGCCGTAATACCGGAAGAAATTCGGATGAAGGCGGTGTGGGAATCGACAAGCTGGAGCCGGCCTTTATGGACGCGCGCGATCAATCCAGCAGGGTGATTGTGGAGGAAAACGTTGAACCTAAACCTATGTTTGCCGAAGAAGCCGCCTTGCAATTGGAACAACGCGATGACGTGGTGTTGATATTTTTAAATGCGGAAACTGAACGCGTGAATGTTCTGTACCGGCGCAAACAGGGTGGATTTGGACTTATTGATCCACAAATGTAACGTTTTTTTGTTTTTCAATTGTATGCGGCTTTGGATTTTACATTATGAACATTGCGGATTTACTTTCTAAAGAAGCTGTATTGCCTGACCTTAAAGCAACAACACAAAAAAAGGTGTTGGAGGAGCTTCTTGCTCCTTTACAGCTTCTGCACAGTGAGCTGCAACATTTTGATGTGCTCGGCGCCTTGTGCGAACGGGAAAAATTAGGCTCCACAGCTGTGGGGGAGGGCGTTGCCCTTCCCCACACGAAAGTTCCATGCCTGCAACAGGTGGTGCTGGCCGCCGGGCGCAGCCATAAAGGCATCCCCTTTGGCGCTCAGGATCAAAGCCTGTGCCATCTGTTTTTTTTGATTCTTGCCCCAGAGCAGGGAGCAGGACAACATCTGCATCTTTTGGCTCAGATTGCGCGCAGAGCCAAAGACGCGGTTTTTCGTTCCGAAGTGCTCCTGGCCGCAAACAAAGAACAACTTTGGCATATTATTACCACCCCTTAAACCGACACCCGCCATTGCCTTAAGCGACTACGGCGCTCGATTTATTGGTCTGGAAACGGAGTTTTCGCCATGAGTTCAGAGCATAGCCCCATCAATGAAAACAGCCCGCCCGGCAGCAATGCTCCCGACCGTCCGGCGCACGATCGCAGCAGAGAAGAAATAGCCCTTGTCATTATCACCGGGCTTTCCGGTTCAGGAAAAAGCACCGCGCTGGCCGTATTCGAAGATATGGGCTTTTTTACTGTGGACGGCCTGCCCATTGCTTTTTCCGCACAAATACTTGAAATTATTTCAAAGGCTGTCCTTTCTCAATACACCGGCATCGCTTTAGGCATGGATTTACGGCAAAGCGATTTTGTCAAGGAATATGAAAACAGTCTCATCGCCATAAAAAATGCCGGCTTTACCCCCCGCATTCTTTTTTTTGAAGCAAAACCTGAAGTGCTTTTACAGCGCTATGTAACCAGCAGGCGGCCGCATCCTTTGGAAAAAGAAGGACTGGGACTTGAGCGCTCTTTGGAAAACGAGCGTAATAGATTAAAAAAACTACGTAAATTTTCAGACCTTGTTCTTGACACTTCCACATACTCCATTCACGATCTGCGTCGCACCATCCAAAGCAAATGGAAGTTCCTGCGCCATCTTAGCAAAGAGCTTAGAATACACCTTATTACCTTTGGCTTTAAATACGGCACGCCCGCCGAAGCGGACATGGTCTTTGATCTGCGTTTTCTTCCAAACCCCTATTTTGTCCCTGAATTGAAAAGCCTCTCCGGCCTTGATGTCGCTGTGGCGGACTACGTATTGAACTCCAATTCCGGCAAGGAGTTTCTGCCGCGCTTGACGGACTTTCTCAGATATGTTTTGGAACAATACGAAGCGGAAGGGCGTTTTCGTCTGACCATTGCCATAGGCTGCACCGGCGGCAGACACCGCTCTGTGGCCATTGCAGAAGCCGTGGCGCGGAATTTGCGCGCGGCGGGTTACTGCCTCACTTTGGAACACAGACATTTTGCATTGGGATGACTTTTTTATCCAAAACAGTCTTGCCGCATATCGCGGCAACGGCTGAAGATACGTTTTCTGCAAGGATCTTTTGCATAAGGAGGTTTTTTTATGCCTTCAGAGCAGGCGGAAACCGAACAAATAGGCATTATCCTGGTGACGCATATGGACTACGGCAGCGCTTTGCTGCGCTCCGCGGAATTCATTAGCGGTCCGGTCCAGGATTGTGCCTGTATTCAGATAGATTCCAGCGTTTCGGTTGAGGATGCCGTCCATCGTCTGCGCGAGGCCGTAAGCATCTTAAATCGAGGGCAGGGGGTATTACTGCTTACCGACATGTTTGGCGGCACGCCTACCAACCTCAGCCTCTCCCTTATGGGCTCGCGCAAAGACGTGGAGGTGCTGACGGGAGTGAACTTGCCCATGTTGCTGCGTATTCTCTCCAACAGGCAACTCCCTCTCCCTGAATTGGCCGATCTCGCTCTTGCCGCCGGGTGCGAAGGCATTATCGCCGCCGGGAAGGTCTTGCGCAGCAAAGCCGCGGACAGCAAGAAAGGGTGATGCATGTATGGCCGCTTGGTTTCGTATAGATAACCGCCTGATACATGGCCAGATTATTGAAGCATGGCTTCCCCACCTGGGCTTTGAGAGGTTGGTTGTTGTTAACGACGAACTAGCGGCGGACAAAATCCAGCAACAAATTATGCAATTGGCGATCCCCAGCCGTATTTGTGTCGATTTTCTCCCCGTATCCGTAACCAAAGAGCGCTATAGCTCCTTAAAAATTTTAGAGACAAACGCGCTTTTTTTATTTGCCAACTGTCAGGATGTGGTCCGGCTGCTGGGGCCGGATATAACCATTCCTTCAGTGAATGTGGGCAATATGCATTACGGCCCGGGCAAACGGCAGCTTTGCATGCATGTTGCCGCATCGGAGGATGACCTGGTCTGCCTTATGCATCTGCGGCAAAAGGGTGTTCAGTTGGACTTTCGTGCCGTGCCGGATGATGACCCTGTGGTGGAGGATTGGTAATATGGAACCGCAAGCGCTGACGGCTGTCGTGTTGGCAAGTTTTTTTTTGTTCCGGCCCTAATGGGCCGCTCCGTCTGCATCCTCGGGTTCATTGAACGCCCCCTTGTGTTAGGGCTGCTGTGGCAGCTTTTTACCGGCGATAGCTTGGCGCTGCCTTTGGCTGTTTTTTTTGAACTGTTTTGGCTCGATCTTTTCCCCATCGGCAGCTACGTGCCTCCCATGGCGGCCTTTCCTTACCTGATACTGCTTGCCCTGTCCGGCCTCTTGGGCTGGGGTGACTCAACAACCATCGCCTTTCCCTTGGCTTTGTCTTTGCCCTTTGCCTATATTATTCCCTACCTTGAACAACGCCAGCGTAATTATCAAAAAGGGGCGTACAACAAACTGATGCGCCAAGCGCGAAACAAACTCGCGCCCACAGGCAAGCTGGCAGGGAGCTTGCTCGCAGCATCAGCATTGCAGCAGCTTGCCGCCGGACTTGTGTTTTTTTGGGCAGCCTGCGCCGCTGTATACGCCTTATTTTCGCTGCTTGTGGATAAAATGATCTTTCCCATCATCCTGGAGGTGGATTGGCCCGTTCTGTTCGCCATCGCCGCCATAGGATCCTTTTTGTCCTTACGCATAAAACCAGCCTTGGCCGTCTTTTTTACCGGCATTGCCATCCTTGCGGCCTTAACCCAACTCCAATAAAAAAACCGCCTCGTTCATATATGAACGGGCAGCGGGCTTTGGCATTTGCCGCGGCGGCGAAGCTTTGCATGCTTATATCGCCCATAATGTAAATTATGTTAACTTTGCTAGTAAAAAAAAGAAATAATCGCAGGCGTTTCCGCTCTGCGATTATTTCTTGCGTGCCGTCCCGGCGCGGCCGTAAATCCGGTTTACTGTGAAGCCGATGACGCGCGCTTCGGGGTGGTACGCTTTTACCCTTTGCCCTGATAGCCGTTACGCTTTGCATTATCCAGGCAATCAGCTTTATTGGCGTAACCCTGAGCCGCCGCGCCCACAATGCGTCCATTGGGGGCCGTGCGTCTCCAACGGTGTTTTCCGCTTTTATCGGTGTAGAATTCCCAGTTGTCTTTATCTTCGGCCATAATACAAACCCTCCGGTCAGCTCCGTGAAGCGTTTTTACGGGAATAGGCATATTAAAAACATATTTCGCTTATAAACCAGCGCCTTCTCCTTGTAAACAGTGTCCGCGCCAATACGAAGGGCTGATTTCATAAATCGAGCGGCGGCCGATGTATAACGATCGCCCACTTCGCTGAAAAGCGCGGTTTTCAGCTCGCTCACGCCGCTGCCGGCGGCGCGCCGGGGACTACCGTCCGGCGTTAGAAGTCATTCCTTAATAAATTACAAAATCACTTCTACATATAAAAACTTTCACCAAGGTAAACCCGGCGTGCTTTGGGATCATTGATTAAATCGCTGGGGCTGCCCTGTACAATAACCATTCCTTCATGCATCAGATATGCTTTATCACAGATTTTTAATGTTTCCCGTACATTATGATCCGAAATCAATACGCCGATTCCGCGCTTTTTCAAATCTAAAATTAAAGATTGAATATCATCCACCGCAAGGGGATCTATGCCGGCAAAGGGTTCATCCAAAAGGATGAATGCCGGCTCTCGAATGAGAGCCCGGGCTATTTCCAGCCGCCTGCGTTCCCCTCCGGATAAATGCGACGCCAATGAGTCTTTCAGGTGAGAAATACGAAATTCTTCAAGCAAGCGTTCCGCTTTTGCTTTTTGCTCGGATTTATTCAATTCCGTATATTCTAAGATGATACGCAGGTTATCCATTACCGAAAGGCGGCGAAAAACCGAACTTTCCTGCGGCAGATACGAAAGCCCGTGCCGCGCGCGCTGGTGTAGAGGCCAGCCGGCAATATCGGCATTGTTGAAATAAACGCTCCCCGCTGTGGGCTTTTGAATGCCTATTATCATGTAAAAGGTCGTGGTTTTGCCCGCTCCGTTGGGGCCAAGCAAGCCCACAATGGAACTTTGCTCAACGTCAAGGGAAACGCCGCGCACCACTTCCTTGTCGCCATAGCGTTTATGCAAACCTTTAGCTTGCAGCAAACTGCTCCGGACCTGGTTCATGGAGCTGTCCTTTGCCGGGCTGAACCTGCGCCCGGCGTTTGCTTCTCCGTATTGTCCGGCGTAAAAAATGTGGCTTCAACACCGCCCAAAACTTCGCTGCGGTTTGTCCCCAGGTAATGGACCACGGTATGTCCGGTAATGGTGTTTTTGCCTTTATCTTTTAAAACAGGGGAACCTTCCATTACAAATTTATCGTCTTTGGCAAAATAGGTGGCTTTTTCACAGGTGCCCTCTTTCGCCTCGCTTTTCATACGCACCTTCTTTTCCGCCACAATGCGGTTAATATCGCCCGCCTGCATACCCTCGGTTCCGGTTTCAACGGCGGAAGAACTCTGGCGGCTGTTTTTTTTATCCAGATAAATCGTAATGGTAGCCGCCCACAATTCAAAATCCGGCCGTGTCACATGCACATTTCCTTTAAAAACCACCGTCTGAGCATCAGCGTTGTACTCCATGCTCGATGCCGTTATGCTGGTGGGCACTTTATTGCCGGGCTTTTTTTCAGCCGCGCGGGCAGTGGAAAAAAAGAGCGCAAGCGGCAGCAAAAGCACAAAAACGCTTAGGGAGAAACGATAAAAAGGTAAGGACATAGTGTGTTCCTATATTGCGGTGCTGGATGCGGTTTGCCGTGATGCCTGAACGCTCATGATTCCGCGTGCGCGTTTTATCCCGTTGCACATTGCCCATGCCGAAAACATCCGATCAGGTGGTCATTGACCATGCCTGTGGCCTGCATATGGGCATACAGCACTGTGCTGCCGAGAAACGAAAAACCCAGCCGTTTCATTTCTTTTGCCACAGTATCGGAAAGCGGCGTTGATGCCGGAACCTCATGAACCTCTTTCCAGCGGTTATGTATGGGCTTACCTTCTGTAAAGCCCCAAAACCAACGGCTGAATGAGCCGTGCCGCGCCGCCACTTCAAGAAAACACCGGGCGTTATTGACCGCGGATTCAATTTTTTTGCGGTTGCGTATAATGGAAGCGTCTTGCAGGAGCCGCTCCACATCAGCAGGAGTGAAAGACGCCACTTTTTGCGGATCAAAGTCGGCAAAACAGCGGCGGTACCCGTCACGTTTACGCAAGACAGTCAGCCAGGAAAGCCCGGCCTGGGCCGCTTCCAGCGTTAAAAATTCAAATTGTCCGGCATCATCAAAGCGCGGCACGCCCCATTCTTCATCATGGTAGGACATTTCCAGAGCGGTTTTACAAGACCAGGGGCAGCGGACAAGGGCATTTTGCATGGATAGCCTCAACTCTGTGAGTTCTACGGCAAGGCCTTACCATTTGAGCGGCTATGGCCTTGAAAGAATACGGCGACATCCCCATCGGCATCGATAATGCGTGTATCAATATGCCATTCCACAAAACGGGCGCTGCCGCTCATGCCCGTATCGGTAAAGTTTCCACCCCGGGGAAAGGTCATGGTTTTCCGGGTGCCGTTGTAAACCAGCAACTCCCCGACAATACGCTTATTATCCTGCGCAATTTGCACGTTCGTGATAAACCGCAGCAATTGGGATTTTTGTGCGATGTCGCCGCGTTCGGAACGCACCTGTAAGGTTTTGCCGTCTTCTTTCATAAAATAGGTAAGCCGCGGCTGCTCCACCAGCACGCGATCGCCTTCTTTTTGTACAGACGCCCACTGCGCTTTCAGCCGCCAAAGCTCAAAGCCTCCCTCTCCCTGGCTGAGCTTGATTTCTTTCAGGGTAAGCGCCAGGGCGTCATTATCCGAAAGCGTATCAGTGGCATTATTTAAAGGGATGGTTGAATTTTTCTCATCTAACGCATCGGGAAGAAAGAACCAGTGCCCCTGTACCAGCATAACGCCAAGGTACAATAAGGCCGCGCACAAGGCGAAAAAAGCCAGGCGTTTCAGCACGGATGGCTCCAGGCCGTAAGCACCGCCTCATATTTGCCCTGGGCTATAAGCAGGTGCCGGATAATTTCCCGTACCGCGCCTTGCCCTCCTTTGGCCGTGGTCACATAGCTGGCGATATTTTTAACCTCGGGCTGGGCATTGGCCACAGCCAAAGGCAGGCCCACCATATCCATAACGGAAAGGTCCACCCAATCATCGCCAAGATAGGCCATTTGTTCCCATTCGAGTTCATAGCGCAGGCGGATTTCCTCAAGGCAGGCGCGCTTATCTAAATACCCGGCGTAGTAATCCCTGATGCCGAGATCGCGCACGCGCGACTCCACAGCATTTGATACCAAGCCTGTGATGACAGCCACAGTGATGCCCGCTTTTTGCGCTATTTTTATGCCCAGGCCGTCCTGCACGTCAAAACGCTTCATGACCTGGTTTTGCAAATCATAATACAAACCGCCGTCTGTCAGAACGCCGTCCACATCAAGCACCAGCAGGCGGATATCCGATGCCGCCTTTACAGGAAAAAAAAGGGCTCCTAGATCGCTATGCACGAATAATACTCCAAATAGCTGAAAGTTGGCGCAGTAACATAGGCAGATCCTTCACAGCAAGGCTGTTGGGACCGTCGCAAAGGGCTTGATCCGGGTTCGGGTGGCACTCAAGGAACACGGCATCCGCACCGGCGGCAACCGCGGCTTTTGCCAGAACAGGCGCCATACGCCGGTCTCCTCCTGAAGAGCCGCCCTGCCCTCCGGGCAGCTGCACCGAATGCGTGGCATCCATAACAACAGGCGCGCCGAATTCTTTCATGATGGAAAAAGCGCGCATGTCCACCACAAGGTTGTTGTAGCCGAAAGACGACCCGCGCTCGGTGAGCAGTATTTTGCTGTTGCCGCTTTGGGCAAGTTTTTCATACACGTTTTTCATATCCCAGGGAGCAAGAAATTGACCCTTTTTTACGTTGATGACCCGCCCTGTGGCGCCCGCGGCCGTCAAGAGCGCGGTCTGGCGGCATAAAAAAGCGGGAATTTGAAGAATATCAACAGCTTCAGCCACAGGAGCGGCGTCAGCAGGCTCATGAATATCGGTAGTGACGCAGAGGCCGCTCTCCTCGCGGATACGAGCCAGCCATTCCAGGCCTTGTTTCATGCCCGGGCCGCGAAATGCGCTTAAAGAGGTGCGGTTGGCTTTGTCAAAGGAAGACTTGAAGATTGCATGCAACCCGGCCTGCTCGGCCGCTTCTTTAACGGCAAACGCCGTTTCAAGGGCCAGCCCGAAACTTTCCAGCACGCAAGGGCCGGCAATGACGAAAGGCCGCGCACAAAGATTCTGGTACAACGATTCATTGGAACAAGAAACAGCGACTGTATTCATGGGGAACGTTTACTTGCTTTTTTTAAGAACGCGGTTTGCGCCCTTGCCGGAGTTTTTAGCTTTGGCGGCGGCATCATCGTGGTCACATTTCATCGCCTGTTTTTTCGCGGCGGCAATAAACCCGCGGAACAGAGGATGCGGGCGCATGGGGTTGGATTTAAACTCCGGATGGAACTGGCACCCCAAAAACCAAGGATGGTCCCGAAGCTCCACCATCTCCACCAGATCTCCATCAGGAGAAAGGCCGCTGAAGCTCAAACCGGCTTTTTCCAAAGCTTCACGATAGGCGTTATTCACTTCATATCGATGGCGATGGCGTTCACTGATGGATTTTTTGCCATACTCGGAAAAAGCCAGGGTATTTTCTTTAATTACGCACGGGTATGCTCCCAGGCGCATGGTGCCGCCTTTGTCGGAGTCTTTATCCCGGGTCACGCGGGTCTTTTTATGGCAATCATACCATTCCGTCATCAAGTAGATGACTTTATGCTCGGCATTGGGAGAAAATTCTTCCGAATCCGCCTTTTTTATGCCCGCCACATTGCGGGCGAACTCGATGACGGCGCACTGCAGGCCAAGACAGATGCCGAAAAAAGGAATGCCGTTTTTCCGGGCGTATTGCACGGTGAGTATTTTGCCCTCAACGCCCCGCTCGCCGAACCCGCCGGGAACCAGAATGCCGTCAAGGCCGGAAAGGAGGCTGGACACCGTTTCCGGCGTGACATCCTCTGAGTTGACATACTTTAAGGTAACGCTCACCCGGTTGGCCACCCCGCCGTGCACCAGCGCTTCATGCAGGCTTTTATACGCCTCTTTGAGCGATACATATTTGCCCACAACCCCTATGACGACGTTGTGTTCCGGGTGCGTGAGGTTATAAACGAGCTTTTGCCAGACGGTGAGATCGGCATTTCTGGCCGGAAGGCGCAGCATAATGGCCACCTTCTGGTCAAGCCCCTCTTCATAAAACTCCAAGGGGAGCTTATAGACGTGATCCACATCCACAGAAGAAAAGACGGCGTCCTCATCCACATCACAAAACAACGCGATTTTATTTTTAAGCTCGCGAGAGACGGGCTGTTCGCAGCGGCAGAGGATGATATCCGGATGAATGCCTATGCTGCGCAGCTCTTTTACGCTGTGCTGGGTGGGTTTTGTTTTATGCTCGCCTACCATGTTGAGATAGGGAACAAGGGTCAGGTGAATATACAAACAGCGGTCTTTGCCGAGGTCCCCGCGCAGTTGGCGGATGGCTTCCAAAAAGGGCAGGCTTTCAATATCGCCGACTGTCCCGCCTATTTCAACAATAGCCACATCAGCTCCGGTTCCGGATAAACCGCGGATGGCCAATTTTATTTCATCCGTGATGTGCGGGATAACCTGCACTGTGCCGCCAAGATAATCGCCGTGCCGTTCTTTTTTTATGACGCTGTAGTAAATGCTGCCGGAGGTGTAATTGTTTTTCTGCGACAGGGGCGTATCAAGATAGCGTTCATAATGGCCGAGATCCAGATCCGTTTCCGCGCCGTCATCCGTGACGAAAACCTCACCGTGTTGGGTGGGGTTCATTGTGCCCGGATCCACATTAATATAGGGATCCAGCTTTTGGATGGTCACGCTGAGGCCTCTGGCTTTTAACAGCGCGCCGATGGAGGCGGCAGCCATGCCCTTGCCCAGGGAGGATAACACCCCGCCGGTAATAAAAATAAACTTGGTATCTCTCATGAAGTCAATCCTTCTGCCGCATGGCACTGTTACCAACAAAGCGCGCCGCCTTTTCCACTAGAGCAATTTACCATTGAAAATGTATAATTGCTCTGCAAGGATTTGCCCGTAAATCCTTGCCTTGAGATTACCGTAGGCGAGCTTTGCCCGCCGTTAAACGACAAATCTCAAAGTTAATCTGCTCTAAGAAGCCTTCCCGTATTTCTTTATCAGAGAAAGACATCGGTTGACGTTGGCGCGCTCCTCGTCCTATTATTCAAATTTCCAACAAGAATTGCTTCTTTTACAATGATATGCCGTACGACTGCGCTTCATCAGGCGCAAGGCATGTTACTGCATATCGCCGCGGGAAGGCAAACGGAAAAAGGGATGTTTTCAATCCGCTCAACCTGGGGAAATTACCATGGCTTGCAATGTGCGCGTTCTTGTCATTACCGGATACGGGACCAACTGCGAGGTAGAATGCGCCCATGCCGCGCGTCTTGCCGGAGCTGACTCAGCCGATATTGTCCATTTTTCGGATCTTGTGGAAGCCCGAACTTTTTTATCTGACTATAATTTTCTTGTGTTTCCCGGCGGCTTTTTGGATGGCGACGATCTGGGCGCCGCCCAAGCCGCGGCTCAACGCTGGAAACACGCCAGGCCTAAAAGCGGAGCGCCCTTGGTAGAACAGCTCCTGGCCTTCATTCACAACCAGGGCCTTATCTTAGGCATCTGTAACGGCTTTCAATTGTTGGTCAAATTGGGACTGCTGCCCGCTTTGGACGGCGCGTATCTCGACCGCCAAGTTTCTTTGGCCCATAACAGTTCAGCGCGGTACGAAGATCGCTGGTGCCGCCTTGCCGTGAACCCGAGCAGCCCTTGCGTGTTCACAACCGGGCTTGATTCTTTGTATATTCCTGTACGTCACGGCGAAGGCAAGCTGGTGCCCTTAAACGAGCATACTCTGGAGCGCTTGGTGCGGGAAAACCTTGTCGTCCTGCAATATGCGCAGCCGGAAACAGGCCTGCCCACCCAGACGTATCCTTATAACCCCAATGGCTCGCCCCTCGGCATCGCGGGTTTATGCGATCCTTCAGGCAGAATTTTCGGGCTGATGCCTCACCCTGAAGCCTATACCCACCCCACCAACCATCCCGGTTGGACCAGGGGAGAATCCGCGCCTCTGGGGCTGGCCATTTTTGAAAAAGCCGTCGCTTACCTTCGCGGGCAAGCAAGTTCCCAATAAAGTTTTGCATTTTTGGGGCGCTGCCTCAAACCCCGCGAGGGGGTTGAATCTCCTTGCCCCCATTAGCCTAAAAGCGGCAAAGCCGCTTTTAGGAGGAGCATGCATGATTCTCTGCCATATTTGCCGAAAAGATGCCTCCACAGGCTGGAGCAAAGGCTTTGCTCCAGCGCCGGACAGCCAAAAGCTCGCCCTGTGCGCGGAGCACGATACGCCGGAAAACCGCCTCAGCGTTTGCCGGGCCTGGCAGGCCATGCAAGAGCAAGACTTAGCCGCCTTCAACCTGCTCACCCGCCACAAGGCCGCGCCCAATATACTCACGGCTACCGTGCACTTCAGCGGCGGAGGCATGCTCACCTTTTCCTGCACTGCTGTCACGCCCACAAGCCAGGGCACCTTGCGCATCGATCAGCTTGACGGCACCCAGACCTTTATCCCCATGCAACATATCCGCGAATATGCCGTGCATCCGCATATTCCCTCTTAAGCAGCCCGCCCTGCCTGTTCAATGCGCGTCTGTTCCAGGGCATGTCTCTTCCTCGGCCGGGCGTGTTTTCCAACGCTTATGCATCCAAAACCACTGTTCCGGGTATTGCCGGACCATAGAAGCCACGGCATCCGTGTAAAAAGCCGCTATTTGCCGGATGCGGTCCCGGATGTCGCCCTCTAGCTGTGCTGTATGCAAAGGAGCAAGCATGTGCAGAATATGCCCGCCTTTGCCGTCGCGCAGTAAAAAGACCGGATAAACAGCCGCCTTAGTGCGCAGGGCAATGCCGGCAGGCCCCATGTTGACAGCCGCGACATCGCGCAAAAAGGGCAAAAATACAGATTCTTTACGGCTGGTGTTATGGTCCACAAGAAAGGCGACAACCCCTTTACCGCCGCGCAGCCGGGGCACAACAACATTGGCCGCTTCCCTATGGTTGACGGCCACCATGCCCCTGGCGCCGCGCAACCTCACCATAACACGGTTTAACGCCTCGTTTTTTTGACTGCGCACAACCACCATGCCTTCCCGGTCAGGAAGAATATCCGAAGCAAGGCCGGGCATCAGCTCCCAGGAGCCTAAGTGCGCTGTGGCAATAACCACCGCGCCCTCTTCCGCCTGAATCCGGGCTTTTACTTCCGGCGTATAAACAACTTTAACTGAAACATCGGTAAAAAATTCGCCCACGTGGAAAATTTCAAGAAAAGAGAGAAAGTTTTCCTTGAAGCTTTGCCGGGCAATGCGCACAGCTTGCGCATGCGGAAGCTGGAGGTGCTTTTCAATGGCCGCTATGGCTTCGCGTCTGCGTCCAGGGGCCAAGTGCCAAAAGCAAAAACCCATTGCCCGGGCCAGGGTTTCAAGGGCTTTCCAGGGCAATAGCGAAAAAAGCGACGCAAGGCGGAGCAAACACCAGTACCGCATTCTTTACGCCTCCACGGGCGCGGCCCAGCCCGCGGGCGGGCGGATGGCTTCAAGCCGCTGTTGCATGTAAAGGCGCTCGCGCTCCAGTTCCTCCTCGTTCAATTCAGTCACGCTTACAAGATACGGCTCGTCAAAATGAATATGCACCCGGCTAAAGGGCAAGGGCAACTGAAAACGATCCCAAGAGCCGAACACCTTTGCCCGCTTGCAAAAACCGCGTAAGGGCACCACATGCGCCGGGGTGCGAAAAGCAAGAACAACCGCCCCTTGCTTGACTTCATGGCGCGGCCCGCGCGGGCCGTCCACAGAAATACACCCGTTATAGCGCTCTTCACGCATAAAGCGGGCCGCTTGCAAAAGAGCCGAAAGCGCCCCGCGCGAACTAGAGCCGCGCGCGGTTTTTAGGCCCAGGTAATTGAGCACCCGGGCAAGATATTCGCCATCCCGGCTCTGGCTGACAATGGTCACCACGCGCAACTGCCGCTTGACCGCGATAATCCCGAAAATTTCATCATGCCAGATGGGAAACATCATGATTTTTCCCTGGGCCTGCATGGCGTCAATGCGCTCGCGCCCGCTCTCAGTGATACGCAATGAAGCGCACCAAAGGCGGTAAAAAAAATTCAGCAAGGGACCAACAATACCCGGAGGGAGTTTCATTCGCCCGCTTCCTTTGCCGTATCTGTTTTACCGGTGTGAAACTGCATGGCATACAACTTGGCATACAGAGGGCTGGCGGCAAGAAGTTCCTCATGCTTGCCTTGTGTCGCTATTTTGCCCTTTTCCATAACCAGAATCCGATCCGCCCCAATAATGGTGGACAGGCGATGAGCAATGACAATACTGGTGCGATCCCGCATCAAATTTTCCAGGGCGCGCTGCACTACCCGTTCGGACTCGGAATCAAGCGCGCTGGTGGCTTCATCCAGGATCAAAAGCGGAGCATCCTTCACCAGCGCTCTGGCGATGGTAAGGCGCTGCTTTTGCCCTCCGGAAAGCTTCACCCCGCGCTCGCCGATAACGGTAGCATATCCCTCCGGCATATTGCTGATAAACTCGTGCGCGTAGGCCGCCTTCGCAGCGGCTTCGCATTCTTTTTGCCCCACATGAGGCATGCCGTAGGCGATATTATCCGCAATCGACATATTGAAAAGAAAATTATCTTGTGAAACCAGAGAAATGGCCTTGCGCAGCGAAACCAAATCATATTCGTGCAAAGGATGGCCGTTCAGTAAAATACGCCCGCGCTGCGCTTCATAAAAACGCGGAATAAGATTGACAAAGGTGGTTTTGCCCGCTCCGGAAGGGCCCACTATGGCCAAGCGCTCCCCGGTTCGGATGGAAAAAGACACGTCTTCCAAAGCTTTTGTGCCGTCGCTGTATGCAAAGGACACATGTTCAAAGCGCAGTTCTCGAAAAGGGAGCTCCAATTGCCTCTCGCCGCCCTTTTCCACCGTCAGCTCCGGATCGTCCAAAATCCCGAAAACTCTGTCCGCCCCGGCCAGCGCCGCCTGAATGCTCATATTGGCGTTGCTTAATTTCTTGATCGGATCATACATCAGCATCAGGGCCGCGACAAAAGAAAAAAAAGTGCCCGGCGTGGTGTGCCCCTCAATAACCTGCATGCCGCCAAACCAGACCACAAGGCTGATGCCCAACGCCCCTACCACTTCCATGGTGGATGAGGAAAACTCTCCGGCCAGGGTGGATTTTAACGAGATGAGCAACAAGCGCTTATTTTCTTTATCAAAGCGGTGTTGTTCCTGCTGTTCCGTGCCGAAAGCTTTAATCACTCCTATGCCGCTGAGCATTTCCTGCAAAAGAGCCGAGACGTCTCCGGTCTTTTCCTGCCCTTTGCGGCTCAGTTTGCGCATGCGCCTGCCGAAAAAGACAAAGGGAACTAAAGCCAGCGGCAGCACGATCACGGCCCAAAAGGCCAGCTCGGCATTTTGATAAAAGACGACGCACATCAAGCTGATCAGCGTGATGACCTGGCGCAGCATCATCACCAGCGCGGGCATGCTGTTGCGGATGGACAAAACGTCATTAATGATGCGAGACATAAGCATGCCCACTTGTGTGCCTTCATAAAAGCGCAAGGGAAGCATGATGATTTTGCCGTACAGCTCTTCGCGCAGCTTTTCCAGCACGCCAAGCCCGGAATATTGCATAAAGTAGTTCTGAAGCAGCCGCGTGGCCGCGTTCACGGCTGTTATGCCTAAAAATGCCAGCGGCACGAAGGCGAGAGCCTGCGCGTTTTTATGAATAAAAATATCATCAAGGGCGGGCTTTACCAACCAGGCTGTGGCAGCGTCGCAAACCCCGGCCAAGATCATGCAAAAGCTGGCAAAAGCAATTTGCCACTTATAGGGCACAAAATACCCAAAGCACCGCTTGAGAAGCGCAAGGTTCCCCACCTTGCCGTGCCGCGCCGCGGCTTCGGGGTCTTTTTTGGACATAGGCGTTCGCTATACGGTGACAGCCGTTTTTTTCAAGTGTATAGAGCAAGTTGCTTTTTCTGGAGGGACGCTGCCCCTCCAAACCTCTCCGGCGGGAGGCGTGGTCTCCCGCACCCGCAAGCACCTCAAAGCCGCTTTGGGCTATGGGAGCCAAAGGGATTCAAGCCCCTTGCGGGATTTGGGGCAGCGCCCCAAAAAAACAAGACATCAATAACGCAATACAAGCTTTTTAAGGCCGTATCCATGAACACCGTTCGTTTAAATAAACTCCTCGCCTCCGCGGGCCTGTGCTCACGCCGCAAAGCGGATGAACTCATCCGCTCCGGCGCCGTTACCATAAACGGCCTGCCGGTGACGGAACCAGGCACGCAGGTGGCAAGCGGCAGCGACGCTGTCGCTGTGCACGGCAAAGCACTGCCCGAAAGGCCGGAGGAAAAAAGCCTCAGCTACGTGCTGCTGCACAAACCCATCCAAGTGGTAAGCACGGTCAGCGATCCGCAAGGCCGCGAGACTGTGCTGGATTTGTTGCCGGCAGCCTATAAAAACAAGCGCCTCTACCCTGTGGGAAGGCTGGACTACTTTTCCGAAGGCCTGCTCCTGCTTACGGATGACGGAGAATTGACCAACCGCCTGACTCACCCGCGCTACCATCTTGCCAGGGAATATGAGGTTCTCCTGCGTGAAAAGCCCGAGGAAAAAATGCTTGCGCGCATGCGCCTGGGCATGCGTTTGTCCGAAGGTGAAAAGCTTGCCCCTGTGGAGGTGAGCCTATTGCCCCAAGCGCCGCAAACTCTCCGCCTGGTGCTGCACCAAGGGGTAAACCGCCAGATTCGCCGCATGTGCCGCGATCTGGGGCTGACCATTTTACGCCTGCGCCGCGTGCGGCTTGGCCCCATCCGCCTGGGGGATTTGCCCAGGGGCCAATGCCGCCCACTGCATCCTCATGAGCTGGAGGCGCTTAAAAAAGCCGCTTTCGAGTAGGGGCTGTTTCTCAATATATTTCGAAAGTACCCTCCGGGCAGACGAACATTTTCAGTGTGAGCATGCATGCGTCACTGCATCAAGGGTTTTTGCGGTTTTCCGTCAGTTTGTTTTGTTCTGTCCTCAACGACAAAGCCCTTGGGCGCTTTGTAGCTGAAGTCGGCATCTTTAGCTGTTGCCGCGATGTTTTGGGAGCTAAAGCTTATTTCATTCTCATTACCGTAAAAATCGTATACACGCAGCTTTTTGATCAGATCCGCCTCAGGATCTACCCAAAGCAGAGCTTCCACCAGTGATTGCGTGGGTTCTTTCGGGTACAGGCGCAATTTGACGAGGCTCCCATCCTTGCCCTCCTCTTCCACAAAAAAATTCTGATCAAGGCGGGTCTGGCCTGTGACAACACGCACAATACTGCGGGAATCCTGCGCAAGTTCGGGGGAATATTTGTAGACCAACTCCTCATTGGGAAAAACATTCCAAATAGCGTTACTTCCCACGATTAACAGCTCGGGAGAGGGTTTTTGCGTTTCCCAACGCACCAGCAGGGGTTTTTTAAAGAGCAGCGTGCCGCTGCGCTTTTCCGTAGAACCGCTTTCTTTATGCAGCAGCGTTTGGGTGAAATCCGCTTGCATGGCGTTGATGGTGGCGTATTTTTGCTGCAGCCTCTCCGCCAGAGATGCCGCCCGGGCAGGCAGCGCGCACAGGAGGAAAAGCAGGCATACGCAAAGATATCGTAAAGGCATGGACATTCTCCTGAAGGGTGAAAACAAAGGCAACATTAGCGTATCACCATACGGGGCTTGCTCCCGTCCGCAGCGCCGATGACGCCGTCCTGCTCCATTTGCTCGACGAAACGAGCCGCTTTGTTAAAGCCGATGCGAAATTTGCGCTGGATAAGGGAAATGGAGGCCTTGCCCTGCTGGCGAACAAACTCCACGGCTTCTCCGTACAGCGGGTCGGCGGCAACATCGCTGTTGCCGATGCCGTTGCCCCCCGTTGCCTGGGCCGCCCCATCCGCGGACCAATCGGCAAAATCGATCTGGTAAGACGGCTTTTGCCGCGATTTCCAATATTCCACCACCGCATGCACGTTTTTATCGCTGACAAAAGCCCCGTGCAGACGCTGAAATTTACCTCCGCTCGGCTTAAACAGCATATCGCCCCGGCCTAAAAGGTGTTCCGCTCCGACAGCATCCAGAATAGTGCGCGAATCATGCTTGGAAGTAACCTGGAAGGAAATGCGGCAAGGAAAGTTGGCCTTTATCAGCCCGGTGACCACATCCACGCTGGGACGCTGCGTGGCGAGAATAAGATGGATGCCCGCGGCCCGGGCAAGCTGAGCCAGGCGCACAATGCTCGTTTCCACCTCTTTGGCGGCCACCAGCATAAGATCCGCGAGTTCATCAATAATAATTACAAGATACGGGATGGGCTCCAAATCTTCTAAGCCTTGGGGCTTTTGGTCGCCCAGAGAAGCCAGCTTGGCGTTATAGTCGGTGATGTTACGGACCCCCGCCCTGGCAATGGCTGTATAGCGTTGCTCCATTTCAGCCACAGCCCAATCCAGGGCATTTTTCGCCAGCGGCATTTCCGTTACCACTGGATGCACCAGATGAGGCAAATCGGCATAAATAGCCATTTCCACCCGTTTGGGGTCTATGAGGAGCAGTTTAACTTCATGGGGTCTGGCTTTATACAACAGTGACAAAATAATGGAGTTGATCCCCACGCTCTTGCCCGCCCCTGTTGCTCCGGCCACCAGCAAATGGGGCATGGCGGCAAGATCCGCCACAGCGGGGCTGCCGGCAATATCCTTGCCCAGAGCCAAGGTGAGCAGGGATTGCGAACGGTTAAAGAGCTGCGAACCAAGAAGCTCCTTAAGGCATACGGTTTCGCGCGTGTCGTTGGGAATTTCTATACCCACCGTATCCGTGCCGGGTACAGGAGCCTGAATGCGCACAGCCACGGCCTTTAAAGTCAAGGCAAGGTCGTCGCTTAAGTTGGCTATGCGCGACACCCGCACCCCCGGGGCCGGTCTGACCTCAAACATCGTCACCACAGGACCCGGCGTTATGCCCACAAGTTCGCCCTGAATGCCGAAATCGTGCAGGCAGGTCATGAGATTCCTGCCTTTTTCTTCCAGCACGGCGCGAGAAGCTCCGCCCACAACGGGGGGGGCAGGCTGCAAAAGGTTCAAACCGGGCAAAGGGATATGAGCCGGCTGCTTGATGCGCTGCATCACGCTGCTCACAAAGCCCGGACGGCGCTGCAAGGGGGCCGCCTCAACGTCCGGCGCCTGGTAAATGGGCACAGAATCCGCGCCAGCATCGTCATCAGCGGCGGCATCCCTATTGTTGTCAGGCTTTGCCGGAAAAGAGCCCTCTTCACCCTTCCTGCCCAACGGCTTAGGTTCGCGCCCTTCTCTCTCCCAAACCTCTCCTCCGGGCCCGGTGGAGCCGGGCTTTGCCTCAGCGGAACGCCAGAGCGCCTGGAGCAAATCTTCATCATTCTCCGGGACAAATGCTTTGCGCTCTCCCATCCGGCCGGAAGGATACAAAGCCCCTTCTTCGTTGCCGGGATGAGCGGGCGTTTCATTCTTCCCCTGGTTTTCAGCGGCGTGCCCTTGCAATAAGGCGGGATGAATCAATGTTTTTTGCCCTGAAGCGCCGGGAGCCGCTATGCGCGCGGCGTCAGACGGATAATGCGGCGGGTGATCCGGGTACGGAATAGGCGGTTCCTTATCAGCAAAAGAACGCTCAGGATCCCCGAAAAATGAGGACTTATCATCAGGCGCGGGGCTGAAGTCAAAATCACAATCGTCCCGCTCGCGCTGATCATACACAGGCAAGGCTTCCACAGCCAAAGTGAGGGATTCCCCGGCATTACGCTCCACACGGGCGAGATGTTCCTGCCTGCGCAGGGCCTGCTTTTCGTGAATGCGTATCGCAACCTCATCCAGCGTTTTGAGTAAAAACAGCTTTAAAGCCTTCAGAAGCGCCAGGAGGGAAAACCCGACCAGCATCTGAACCGCCAGCAGCAAAAAGCAAAGCCACACTAAAAACGCGCCGGTAGTGCTCATCCATCCCACAAGGCCCACATAGAGCATGTGCCCCAAAATACCCCCGCCGTGGCTGGACACATCGCCCCCGCCTTGAGGAACAACGCCTTTGCGGAATATTTCCGTAGCGCCAAGATCGCCGGCCGCGCCCACGAAGCAGATGCAGATCGTAAGCAAAATAAAACCGCACCAGCGCCACCAGGCCCAGGGCCGCGCGCTCACTATGCGGCGCGCGCCCACAAGGCAGAAAAAAACGGGAATAACCCAAGCGCCCATCCCCAGAACATCAAACAACGAGCCGGATAAAAAAGCCCCGAACTCGCCGGCTTTGTTATGAATTTTGGTGATATTGCTCAGGCTGTGGTTTATCCAGGGATCCCGACTGTCAAAAGTCAGCAAACTTAAAATGAACAAAAGGCCGCAAAAGACGAAGCACAGGCCGAAAACTTCCCTTCCCAGCCTGCCGCCCTCGGCAATGCGCTTCTCTTCCACGTCTTTTTGAGCATTCATGCGCTTGTATAAACGGATTTACTCCCGCCCGAGATAGGAGCCTGAACGGGTGTCCACTTTCACTTTATCACCGGTATTGACAAAAATCGGCACCTGAACCACCAGCCCCGTATCCAAAGTAGCGGCCTTGGTTACGTTGGACACGGTATCTCCCTTTGCTCCCGGTTCCGTATCCACAACCTCGTAGATGAGAGAAGGAGGAAGCTCGATATCCAGGGGAGCTCCCTGATACAAAAGTATTTGCACCAGTTGGCTTTCTTTAAGGTATGAGGCTTTACCGTCAGTGGCGCTTTCAGGAATATGCAATTGCTCGTAAGAAGTGAGATCCATAAAAATAAGATCACTCCCTTCGCGGTACAAAAACTGCATTTCCCGGACTTCCAAATCCGGCCTGCCCACTTTTTCGCCCGAGCGGAAGGTGATATCTTGCATACGGCCGGTGAGGAAATTGCGCAATTTAGTGCGCACCATGGCCCCGCCTTTACCGGGTTTGAAATGCTGGAATTCAACGATTTCATAGGGTATGCCTTCAACTTCAATTTTCAGGCCTTTTCTGAAATCCGTAGTGGAATACATGTATCCTCCAAATATAGGGTGCAAACCGTTATTATAATTTGACCGTTTTCAAGTGCATGAGCAAAGCCCGCACGGCAAGGGCATAGCTCATGAGTCCAAAGCCGGAAATGACGCCAAGGACATGTTCGCCCATGTAACTTTGCCGCCGGATGGGTTCTTTTCGGGCAAAGACATTGGTCAGGTGCACCTCAATAACGGGAATGCCTATCCAGGCGATGCAGTCGGCCAGAGCCAGGCTGGTATGGGTATACGCTCCGGCGTTCAACACCACGCCCCGCATCTTTTCCTGCCTGGCCCGCTCCAGACGATCAATAAGCGCGCCTTCGCCGTTGCTCTGAAAAAATTCCAGAGATACGTCGCGCGCATGGCTCCCAAGCAGTTCATCAACCAGGGCCGGCAACGCATCCAGACCTGCCCGCCCGTAGAGTTCGGGCTGGCGTTCTCCCAAGTAGCCGAGGTTGGGTCCGTTGAGCACCAGAATGGAAAAAGGCGGATGGGCGGATGGGGAAAAATCCATGTTTTTCTCAATACTCATACGTTGCCGCGGCGCCCGGTAAGAAACGCCGCTAAAACTGAAAAAAGCGATCTTGATACCATGAAGTCAACCTGGTAATTTCTCAAAGACATGGTTTTTGTCAAGTATTGACTTTACGCGGCGCAAAACGTCACATTCCTTCAACTTCAGCATACTCTTAGACGCCCTAGTATGTCCAACCCTTCCGCACAGCAGCCATCCGCTATTTTTCCCGAACTTATTCTGGAGTGCACCGCCTTCACTCGAACACAGCTGGCGCACCCGCGCATGCCTCAAGTGGCTTTTGCCGGGCGCTCCAATGTGGGGAAATCTTCTTTAATTAACGCCCTTGCGGGCAGAAAAAAATTAGCAAAAGTAAGCGCCGCTCCGGGAAAAACGCGCAGCATTAATTTTTACCGGGTTCAAGGATTGGAAGCCTACATTGTGGATCTGCCGGGCTACGGCTATGCCAGACGCAGCCAGTCTGAACGCGACAAATGGGCCGAACTGATGCACTATTATTGCGGCAATACGCCCGGTTTACGTTCCCTTATTCTCCTCTTGGACGCACGCCTCATTCCCCAAAAAACGGATAAAGAACTCCTGGCTTTTGCCGCCGGACTTTCTTTGCCGGTAACCGCCGTACTCACCAAAGGAGATAAATGCGGCAAAAAAGAGCTGGCGGCTACCGTCAGAGCCTGGGAAGCGCTGATCGGAAACAACGCGCTCCTTGTAAGCTCCGCTCATTCCAAACTGGGGCTGGAGGAACTCGGCAAACGGCTTTTATCGTTGCTTGCTCCCATGCCCGGCGAACACCTGAACAAAAGCGACGTAAAATTTTGAATATTGCCGAAACTGCGCACGATGTGCTGAAATAGACGCAAAGACTTTGTTGCCGGTCATGAGCAGCAGTTTCGCCATTACGTTGTGATGTCCTACGGATCATGCATAGTGTTGTGTTGTATGATTTTAAAACGATTTTTGCAGTGTTTTTTCTTAAAAAATATTCATCCTCTTTCTTTTTTTGATGTTTCACCGGCTGCTTTATTTTGTTTTGTATTTTCAAAAACAATGTTTTCATGAACAATTTTTTTTTGTTTCTTGCCAATTACAAGTAAATTATATATCTTTGTGAAATTATAGATAAAAATATTTAAAATCCGCTCTTGTTTTCAAAGAGAAGACGCGTTAGATTTTCTTGCCGAAGGGGTGGTTTTTCCTCTGAAGAGTTTGCAAAAAAGTCTTTACGGGGCTATTCAACTTTTTCAAAAACGATATTTTTTTTGCCGCCTGACGATGAATGCGGGCCGCCATGCATTAACCAGCGCGGCAGTTACATGACCATAAATGAGTCCCGTCCATACATTCTAGGCTATATCTTTATCGGGCTAGCCGCCTGCTGTTGGGGAATTACCGGCCCCTTGGCTCGTTTTTCTTTTGCGGCAGGCATTACTCCCTTGGAAGTAGCCTTCTGGCGAGCCGCCTTCGGGAGTCTATTTTTTTTAACCCATGCCGCGTGTACCCGCTCCCTCAAAGTGCGGAACATACGGGATCTCCTGGCTTTTATTTGCTTCGGGGCCATTTCTTTGGGGGGGCTTTTCGCCAGCAACCAATGGGCCATTAAAACCGGCGGAGCGGCTCTGGCCTCCGTGTTGTTGTATACCGCACCGGCATGGGTAGCGCTTTTTTCCCGTATTTTTTTCGGAGAGCGACTCACAAAAATAAAAATAGCGGCTATAGCCATTTCCTTAACCGGCATTATATTCATTAGTATTCCCGGAGCGCAGGATACGGCCAACGTGACTCCGCTATTTTCCGGCGCGGGGGTATGGTTTGGCCTTCTGGCCGGCCTGCTTTACTCCACACACTATATTTTTTCAAAAGGCTATCTCAAATATTATACCCCGCACGTATTATACGGATATTGTATGCTTTTTGGCGCAATAGCCCTGCTGCCCTTTATACGTTGCATGCCTAAATCTTCAGAAGACTGGGGAATTTTATTTATCCTGGGCTTGGTTTGCACCTACGGTGCATACCTTGCCTACTGCGCCGGCTTAAAGCGCCTTGCGCCAACAAAAGCCGCTGTTCTGGCCACTTTGGAGCCTGTGATGGCTACCTTGGCCGCCTGGCTGTTATGGAAAGAAGATTTTAGCGCCTTTGGCTGGGTGGGCGCGGCCTTAATTCTGGGAGCGGTGCTCTGCCTTGTGCTTGAACGCGGCAAGGCATAACCGCGCGAATAATCACGCACACTAGGGGCTGTTTCCAAATAAAAGATTTTGCGCCAAGAACAAGGAATCCAGCTCTTTTTGCGGAGGGAGTGTACTCTTACGGTACAGGACCGAAGAGAAAAGAGCTGGATGACGCAGCTAGTTGGACAAAAGATTTATTTAGAAACAGCCCCTAGCGCCGCAACACTCCGTCATACCGATGCCGGCTTCACAGTAAACGAACGGAATACATGTTATGGACCACAACCGGGCAATAAAGGCCTTGTTTTTTCAGACGCCGGCGGGAGTTTTCCTCCTCTTTTTCTTGCTGTGCCTGTGCTCGCAAGCTCAGGCCGCCCAAGAACAACGCGATGCGAACCCGCCCACTCAAACCCTGCTCATGAAACCTTCCGACGCTCCCCTCAAAGCCGCCCCCCCATTAATGAAAAATCTCTCCTTCGCGCAGGAGGAGCGTCCTGCCCCGGTGCTCAGCGGATATAAAGCTTTGCCGAATACCTATAACCTTCCGGCCCCGGAGAAATTACTGGATTTTTGGAGTGATATTCAGATTCGGCATAATCCCGATTCGGTATTTGGAAAAAATCAGACTTATATGAATGATCTTAAGAGGATGCAGTGGAAAAATATCTCCTCCCAGATGCCTTCCATGCCGCCTGACAAAAAATTGCGGGTGATTAACGGCTTTTTCAATAGCTGGCCCTCACGCAACGACCAAACCAATTACGGGAAAAAAGAATACTGGGCGTCTCCGGAGGAATTTTTCAAAAAAGGCAGCGGAGATTGCGAAGATTATGCCATTATCAAATACTTTGCCTTACGCTATTTTTCCTGGCCGGCTGAAGACCTGTGGCTCGTGCTGGTAACAGAGAAAAAAACCAAGATGCAGCATGCCGTGCTTATGGCTCGTTTCGGCAACCAGCGTTTTATATTGGATAATCTCAGCAAACCCCCGTATTTGCTGATACCGGAACAAGACTACATGAAGCGCTACACGCCCTTTTTAGCGCTCAATGAGCTCGGAAACTGGATATTCGCCTATTTTGAAAAACCTATGAATACCGCAGCGGGAAAAGAAACCGGAAGGAAAAAAGAAAAAAGCGCCGTACCGTCCCCAGAGCCGTCTGATGCTCCTTCCACAATATTGCGCGGCAGGCAATGAAGCGGCTTTTTTTTGCGGCTTACACCGGCTCTATTTTTACATAGAGATCGCCTTTCCAGCCGCCCAGGCGCTTACCCATGCCTTTGAGACGCATGGCTTTGCCGGGTACAAATTCCGGCGGCAGCGTCAATTCCACAATTTGCGGCTCTCCTGTCAAACCGTGCTGGATCTCAAGACGCACCCGCGCTCCCGGCACAAGAGACGCCCCGGGCAGGCGCAGCACCTGTTCATCGTCAATTTGTTTCCGCAGCCAGCCTTTAAATTTACCCACAACGCCCTGAACAGACCCGGCAACAGGTTCGGATGAAACGCCCCCGCTTTTGGCGGACTGAGGCCTGTGCATTTTTTTGCCGCTTGGGAATCCACTGGACCTGCGTTCGCTTTCTCGGCTTTTTTCTTCCGGTTTCTTTTTCCCTTCATCGCGGATATGGCTGTAAATATCCTCAAACACCCGGCGGGCAAAGGGGTCGTTGAGAATGTCTTTGAGCACTTCTTTTTGTCCGCCTTTCGCCCCGCTCTTCGGCTCTTGGCCTTGCCGAGCTTTGGAATAGGCTTTGCGCGCCTCTTCGCGCGCTCTGGCGTTTACTTCTTCCGAACGCTCCCCAGGTCCTCCAGAACTGCCTGAAGTGGGGTGGCTCAACAAAACATACGCCTCATTCAAAAGCTGAAAGCGTCGCGCGGCGTCAGGCACATCAGGATTCAAGTCCGGATGCAACGAAAACGCAAGCTTGCGATATGCCCGCTTGATCTCGGCTAAATCCGCGCCTTCTTTTATGCCCAGCGTTGCGTAGCTTTCTTTACGAGTCATGCGCCCCTCTGCAAAATCTAGTACTGATTTCACAAGTCGGCCATTGGCCGGTTTGTGAAGATCGCTTCGCCGAAAAGCGTGGTTTTCGGTTTGCTCTCGCCGCTGTTGGCGGCGCGCCGGATTGCCGGCCGGTGTTGGAAATCATCCTATAATGAATTATGGAATGACTTTCGACCATCAAAAGCCGGATATGCAATACACTTCAAAAAATATCCGCGCGCCCGGCTCTGGGCGCCATGTTCAAGGCGCCCGCCGGGCGGCCGAAACTCTCGCTTATGCCCTGCATAGCCTCAGCAAGCGAAAGGCGCTTCAGAAAACTTTTATGTTCCTACCGTTTCCCGTTTGTTTGCGCAAGAGCCGCCAGCAAATCCGCCACTTGCAGAGCCTTCGCTCCATCTTCTCCCGAGTGATCCGCCAGGCCCTTTTGCACCAGAAAAGCAAGGCCATGGCGTGTAAATTCTTCATGGGTCTGTTCGCGCAAAATTCCCGCACAATCCTCTTTCGCCAAAGCGAAACTTTCCGCATCCAGCAAATTGCCGCGAAAAAAAGGCCAGGCGCGGCAAATGTCGGGTTTGGCCACATGCACGGTACACCCTTTCTCTTTCGTAAAAAAAATACAGGTTCCGTCTTCTGAGCGTACATGCAATTTACCGCCGCGCCGCTCTCCCCAGCGGGTTTCGAACTCTTCTTCCTTGATGCCTAAGTGCCGGCACAAACGGACAAGATCAAAACGGCTTACCACGATGCCGCCCTTGCCTTCACAGCATCGCCCACATTTACGGCAGTGAAAAACGGCATTTTGTTCCGTATCGTCAGGCATTTCTCCCACTCCCCGCTACCATAAAAGGCGTCTGTGCTCCACCATGATACATACATTCTCCACATAAGGCAGCCCGTTGCCGGCAAGCAGACTCGCGGCTTCCGGACTCTTAATCCCAAGCTGCATCCAAAAAAGCCGCGGCCTCGGCACAAGCGCTAAGGCCTCCCGAGCGTGTTGCGCGCAATATTCAGGCGCGCGAAAGACATTCACCACATGCACGGGCACGGGTATTTCGGCAAGTTCCTTATAGCACGTGAGCCCCCATACTTTTTGCCGCACAGGATGCACAGGAATAACCTCATATCCGGCTTGGATCAAATACCGTCCAACCCCGTCAACCGCTTGCCCGGGGGGATCGTCCTTTGCCCCTATGACGGCTATTGTTTTTACCTGTTCCAGAATTTTCCGCAATTCAGCGTCACTCATACCAGCTCACCCATACCCGCATTTTTGTTGCCGCGCGTTTTTTTCCTTGCCGCTTACAAAGGCCGTTGTTTCCTTATCGTCCAAACTCTCCTCCGGCATCAGAGGGAATTGGATGCGGTTTGCCGTGATGTCGCGTCTGGCTTTATTTTTTTGGGGGGCATGTACCAAAGAGCGCACTCCCCCCAACAAAAAACTCGCCGTCTTCATGCGTAAACCGCGTCAGCATCCATCAGAGGAGCGGCTTGACCTGCCTCCATAATCTATGCGAAATAAAGAGCCGCAGGAGAAGAACCCATGATTTATAATGAGGAAAAGGAAACGCTTCCGCGCGACGAATTAAGCGCGCTTCAACTTTTTCGTCTAAAAAACCAATGTGAACGGGTATATGCCAATGTGCCCTTCTACCGCAAGGCCTTTGAAGAGATGGGAGTCCATCCCGCTCACATAAACTCCCTTGCGGATCTTGCGCGCCTGCCCTTTACGGAAAAACAGGACCTGCGCAACGGTTACCCGTTTGCAATGTTTGCCGTGCCCAAAGATACCATTGTCCGGCTGCATGCCTCCAGCGGCACCACCGGCAAATCCACAGTTGTGGGGTATACCAAACGAGATCTCACCATCTGGGCTGAGCTTATGGCGAGAAGTCTTGTCGCCGCGGGCTTGTCCTCTTTGGATTTTATCCACAACGCCTTTGGTTACGGACTTTTTACCGGCGGACTCGGCGTGCATTATGGGGCGGAAATGCTCGGAGCCACGGTAATTCCGGTTTCCGGAGGCGGCACAAAGCGCCAGGTGCAAATTTTGCGTGACTTTGGAGCGACCGCCATCACCTGCACGCCCTCCTATGCGCTGTACCTGTATGAAGCGGCGCGCGAAGAACGCCTCAATATACATGACCTTAACCTCAAGGTGGGCGTTTTTGGGGCCGAACCCTGGACCGAAGCCACCCGCGCGGACATAGAAGGCAAGTTTGGCATAACCGCCACCAATATTTACGGGTTATCGGAAATTATGGGGCCGGGCGTGGCGCAGGAATGTTCGCTGGCGCAAAACGGCATGCATATTTTTGAAGACCATTTCCTGCCCGAAATCATCGATCCTGTCACAGGCGAAAATCTTCCCCCGGGCTCCATAGGAGAACTGGTCATCACCACGTTGACCAAAGAGGCTATCCCCCTTATTCGCTACCGCACGCGCGATCTCACCAGCCTCGACTATACGCCCTGCGCCTGCGGCCGCACACATGCCCGGCTGACCCGTATTCTAGGTCGCAGCGACGATATGCTGATTATCCGCGGTGTTAATGTCTTCCCGCAGCAGATAGAAGCCATTCTTGTGGAAATGCAGGGATTGTCCCCGCACTATGAGATTGAAGTCACGCGCGACGGAGCGCTGGACAATCTTGAAATAAAAGTGGAATTTTCAGAGGATATGTTCGTATCCGATGAAGTGCGCCATATCCAAACCCGTGAACGGAATCTGCAAAAAGCCATTAAAGACTTCCTCGGCGTTACCGCCAAGGTTCGCCTTGTGGAACCGCAGACCTTGCAGCGTTTTGAAGGCAAATCCAGCCGCGTGCGCGATTTGCGCAACAAACAGTAAGTAAAGCAAGCGAAAGCTTTCTTCATCCCCCGTAGAAACTAAGGGCGGAGCCTGATTTTCAGACTCCGCCCTTAGTTTCTACGCATTATCGCGGCGCGCCGGACCGGCGTCCGGCGCTGGAGCAATTTACCATTGAAAATGTATAATTGCTCTGCAAGGATTTGCCCGTACATCCTTGCCTTGAGATTGCCGTAGGCGGGCTTTGCCCGCCGTTAAACGACAAATCTCAAAGTTAATCTGCTCTAGAAGCCATCACCTCATGAATTATGAAATGCTTTCTACTCCAATTTTTTCCGCAAAAGCTCGTTCACAAGTCCAGGGTTAGCCTTACCTTTGGTCTTGCGCATCACGTGGCCGACAAAAAATGCCAGGAGCTTCTGCTTGCCCGCTTTGTAGTCGTGCACTTCCGCCGGATTTTCCGCCAAAACGGACTCAATGACTTTTTCCAATTCTCCGGAATCTGAAACCTGGGCAAGCCCGCGCTCCAAAGCCAATTTTTTCGGCGAAAGCCCGCTTATAAACAGTTCGGCAAAAATTTCATGCGCCATACGCGGGCTGATGAGACCTTCTTCAATAATAGCGGCAAGCTCACCCAAATGTTCCGGCTTCATTTTGGCCGCAAAGGGAGAAAGACCCGCCGCCGCGCACTCACGTAAAAATTCGCCCTGCATCAGTCCGGCAATGCGGCGGGGTTGGCCGCAAGTAGCGACCGCGGCTTCAAAATAGTCCGCCGCCCGCATATCGGAAACCAGCGTACCCGCATCTTCTTCAGTAAGGCCATACTGGCTCATAAGCCGTTTGAGGCGCGGGGCGGGCAGCTCCGGCAATTCGGCGCGCCACGTTTCAAGCATGGCCTTGTCCACCAGCACCGGCGGCAAATCAGGATTTGGAAAATACCGGTAGTCGTGGGCATCTTCTTTTGTGCGCATGGACTGAGTGATCTGCTTGACGGAATCAAACAGGCGTGTTTCCTGCACAATGGGATCGTTGTCTTCCAGGCAGGCTTTTTGCCGTTCAATTTCATACTCGATGGCGCGCTGGACGTTACGAAAGGAATTTAAGTTTTTAATTTCGACTCGCGTGCCGAATTTTTGAGCCCCGTGCGGACGTAAGGAAACGTTGGCGTCACAGCGCATGCTCCCTTCTTCCATATTGCCGTCCGTTGCGCCGATGCAAACCAGGATGGCATGCACCTGACGCATATATTCAGCCGCCTCCGGCGCGCTGCGGATATCAGGCTCGCTCACGATTTCAATGAGGGGCATGCCCGCACGGTTGAGGTCCACCAGAGTGACTCCCTGGCTGTGCACGCATTTGCCCGCGTCGTTCTCCAGATGGATGCGGGTAATGCCGATGCGCCGCGTTGCCCCATCAGTGCCCACGTCCAGGTAGCCGTGTCCACAAATGGGAGGCGCGAATTGCGAAGTTTGAAACCCGTCAGGCAGGTCGGGATAAAAATAATTTTTCCGCGAAAACAGCGAGTATTCGTTGATTGCGCAGTTAAGGGCCATGCCGGATTTCGCCGCGAGTTCCACGGCCTTGGCATTAAGGCGCGGCAAGGCTCCGGGCATGCCGGCGCATATTTCGCAAACCTGCTCGTTGGGCTGAGCGCCAAAGATGGTGGGGCAAGAACAAAAAAGTTTGGATGCGGTCTTTAGTTGCGCATGCACCTCAAGGCCGATAACCGCCTCATAAGAAGCCATGGATGGTCTCCTTTATCCATAGGGCCGCGCCATGCGGCCATGGTGTGAACCCATGGAATCTAGCAGCGATGCCCGGCAGAGTCCAGTGAGATGTCCGATATTGCCGGGCAGGCGGTTCTGGAGTATAGAGCTTTTTGACGCTTTGAGTTTTTGGGGCGCTGTTGCAAACTCCGCAAGGGAATGTAATCTCTTTGCCCCCACAGATGAAAAGCGGCTTTGCCGCTTCTCGGAATTTGAGGAGCCGCGCCGGTTAATATCACTAACATTAAGGAATTTGCATGGTTGTCAGCAAAGAACAAGTGCTTGCCACGGCCGCTTTGTGCAGGCTGGATCTTTCCGTTTCCTCCTCAGCGCGCCCGGATGAGACTCCGGACGAGACCCTTGCCCGCATGGCGCATCAGCTCGACGCCATTGTCGCTTATATGGACATTCTCAATCAGGTGGACACAGAAGCCGTGGAGCCTCTTTACTCCCCCATGCTGCATGTGGCTCCTCCTCGACCGGATCAGGCAAAAACACGTCTCAGTCCGGATGAAGTTTTGGCCAACGCCCCTAAACGCAGGCAAAACTTTTTTGTGGTGCCCCCTGTCATCTGAGCGGCCTTCCTCTCTTTTCTCGGGCTGAGCGCCCCGATCCGCTGCATGGCGCGATAAAAAGCGCGTCTTCTTCAATCTGTCTTTTGAACGGATGTCCCTATGAACGACCTGCATACTCTTAGCCTTTGCGATATACGAGACCAACTTGCCCGGGGAGAACGGCGTCCCTCGGAGGTGGTGGAAGCCTGCCTTGCCCGCACGGCGGCTACGGAACCCAAAATCCACGCCTGCATCACCCTTTGCGCACAAGAGGCGCGGGCTGCCGCCGCCGCTCTTGAAGCAGCCGGCCCTCCGACCCCGGCCCAGAAACTTTGGGGAGTGCCTGTCACACTCAAAGATGTTCTATGCACCCAGGGAATACGCACAACCGCGGCCTCTCGCATGCTGGAAAATTTTATCCCTCCTTATGACGCCTTTGTGGTCAAACGCCTTAAAGAGGCAGGCGCCATCATCCTGGCGAAAACAAACTTGGATGAGTTCGCCATGGGCTCAAGCACGGAAACCTCCACCTATGCCACAACAAGCAACCCTTGGTGCATAGAGCGCGTTCCCGGCGGCTCCAGCGGAGGTTCAGCCGCTTCCGTCGCCGCCATGCAGGCATACGGCTCCCTAGGCTCGGATACAGGCGGCTCCATCCGTCAACCAGCCGCTCTTTGCGGCTGCGTGGGCATAAAGGCCAGTTATGGACGCGTATCCCGCTACGGCAGCATTTCTTACGGCAGCTCCTTTGACCAGGTGGGCCCTTTGGCCAGGACAGTGAAAGACGCCGCCCTGCTTCTTTCCGTTATTGCGGGCTATGACGAACAAGATGCCGCCTGCGCGGATATGCCGACGCCTGATTATAGCGCCTGCGCCGCCGCAAAAAAGGATCTGGCCGGTCTGCGCCTCGGCCTGCCCCGGGAATATTGGCAAGAAGGCCTCGCTCCCGAAGTGGAGCAAGCCTGCCTTGCCGCTGTGGAAACAGCCAAATCCCTGGGGGCGACAATACAAGAAGTTTCTCTGCCGCACTTTCGCTACGGAGTCGCGGCTTACTATATTCTGGCCTCAGCCGAAGCCAGCACTAACCTTGCCCGCTACGACGGCGTGCGCTTCGGACTGCGCAGCGGCCCTGAAACAGACATTGTGCAAAGCTACACGGCCACACGCTCCCAAGGTTTTGGCGAAGAAGTCAAACGCCGCATCCTGCTCGGAACATATGCCCTCTCCTCAGGCTATTATGACGCTTACTATACAAAAGCCGCCAAAATCAGAAGGCTGATCCTGCAAGACTTTGAACAGGCCCTGGCTGGCTGCGACGCCCTGCTCGCCCCCGCAAGCCCTGTTGTCGCCTGGAAATTCGGAGCATACAAAAACGATCCTCTAACCTCCTATAAGATGGATGTTCTGACATTAAGCTTAAACCTGGCGGGACTGCCCGGCCTCTCCTTACCGGTGGGGCTCGCGGCAGAGTCTCATCTACCTGTAGGCATGCAGGTTATCGGCCGCGCTTTTGACGAAGAAGGCATTATCGGCATTGCCGCCGCCCTTGAAGCGGCAATGCCTCAATTAGGCATGCCCCGCGGGCTGTAGTAAGCCGGCCGCCCATCCCAAACAAAGAGTCCCGCGCCTCATGCGCGGGACTCTTTGTTTGGGATGGGCCCATTAATTTGAGGCTGCCGCCCCGCCTCCCCTCGCTTTCCGGTATTTCGCACCTTGCGCAACAGGCCGGGATTGGAGGTGCAGGGAATGCCCTTGCCAGGGGGTTAGGGGGACCAAAGTCCCCCGAGTCAATGGGCCTGAGCCCGGATCATCATTACCAGGTTTTGGCGCGCTGGGCTTCCAAGGCCACGCCCTGCTCCTCAAAGCTGGAGAACCCGGCTTGATGCAAGGCGTCTTCCACCAGAGAACTCCAGTTCCAGTTGGCATAAATCACAGGCTTATGGAAGGTGCGGCGGAAATTTTCCAGCTCGCCCCGGTAGAATTTTTCTTTCGGCGTATCCAAGCTTTCCCGCAGATGTTCGTGCAAGCGCGAAAGCTCGCCTTCATACCAGTCCATAAGGTCTTCAGGCTGGTTATATTTTTTAAGAATATGTCCGTAGCCCTTATCTTCCATCAAATGACAAAGGTTGACGTGATGCTGCCCGAGCAGCCATTTACCCAATTCTGAAGTGGGAATATGCTCCGCTTCCACTTCAGCCATGTCAAACTTGGTCTGGTAGTAGGTGTCAGGCACCACAGAGGCGGAAACAATGCCGGCAATGGCCACAAGCCCACGCAAAATACGGCTGTTGGACACGCCTTGCCCGCAAAAGCCCACCTTTTTGCCGAGTTTTTGGCCAGAGAAAATGGTCACCAAAATGGCCCAGATAACGGCCGGATCTTCTTCATCGTAAATATGGGAAAGGCTCGCATTATCGCGATCCGTGGCCAGCACCATCTGGGTCATATCGTTGGAGCCGATGGAGAAACCGTCAAACTCCTCGAGAAACTGTTTGGACAGCAGAGCGTTGCTGGGGATTTCCGCCATAATGATAATCTTAAGGCCCTCCTCACCGCTCTTCATTTTATGCACCTGCTCCAGGTAGCGGCGCATGCTGCGCGCCTCCTCAATGGTGCGCACAAAGGGCAGCATCATCTGCAAATTATGGCCGCCATAAACCCCGCGAGCCAGTTTAAAGGCTTCCAATTCCCAATCATGCAGGTTTCTTGACACACCCCGCCAGCCCAACATGGGGTTATCTTCTATCTGCTCAAAAAGCAGACCGCCCACGAGGTTGCGATATTCGTTCGATTTAAAGTCGGTAGTGCGATAAACAATATCTTTGCCGTAAAAAGCCATGGCAAAGAGCGCCAGCCCTTGGGCCAGGGTTTGCACATAATGTTCACGTCCGGAGCGATACCCGCGCGAACGGATAATCTCACGAATATTTTCTGGAATAGCCTTTACAGCTTCAATTTGCGAAATCATACCTGTGCGGTGGCCCACATCTTCACGCAAGGTGTGGATATCATCCAAAGTTTCCCGCACAAAGGGAATACTTAGGGCTTTTTCCGCCATAGCTGAGACCTGGGAGTCAATTTCTCCACGGCGGCGCACCGCTTCAGGATCGGTGCCTATGAGCAAAGCCAGTTCATCGTCAAAACCCATGACATGGCGGATATGGGCCTTGATGTCCACGGTGGACTTGAGCAGATCCAGACGGCGCGAAGCCAGGTCCACATATTCATCCAATTTGCGTTCAAGATCCCGGCGTTGCCGGCGGGAAGCGGCGTTTTCTTCTTCACTGCCTGAAACGGCCTGCTCCGCCAGCATGGTTATTTCTTCCGTCAGGCCGGTAATATGGCCAACGTATTCGCGCAGGCGCAAATTCATAAAAATGAGCCCGGCATTGAGCTGACGGCGCAAGGTTTTGGTGAGTTTGTCATCAAGGATGGTGAGATAACGCTGGATAACCCCTTCCAGCTCGCCGCGGTCATAAGCTTCAAGGGCCAGAGGATGCACGCCGATGTTGCCGAGCATGAATTCCGCCCGCAGGAGCCCGACCTCAAAATCCTTGATGCCGCGTAAACGGGAAAGGAACATGGCTTGGCCCACATCAGCCAAAATAAGCCCGACTTTCGTTTTTGTGGGGAGAATCTTAGCAAGATCCATCTCCCCGCCCACGTCCCGCAAAGGAAGGAGGCCCCGATAAACCGTGCCTGTGGTGCCGTCCACCGTAACTTCCAGGCCATCAAGGGCGCGCAGGGCTTCCACCCGCTGAATGCCTATGACGGCGGGAATGCCGAGTTCACGGGAAGTAATGGCCGCATGGGAGGTATCGCCTCCTACGTCAGCCAAAATGGCCGAAGCCACGCGCATGCCGGGGACCATGTCCGGATCGGTACGCTCAGCCGCGAGTATGTCTCCCTTGGAAATTCTGTTCAGTTCAAGGGCTGAGCGCAAAAATTTAACCGTACCCTGGCCTGCCCCGCGCGAAGCTCCGTTGCCTTCCAGCAAAACTTCGGCCTGGGCGGCGGCAGCGGCGTCCACTTCTTTGCGGCGCATAAAAATAATATTCGGGTGCAGTTCAAATTCTTCATTCCAGCGCGTTTCAGGCCTTGCCTGCACGAACCAGAGCGCGTCATTGGCGTCAATGCAGAATTCCGAGTCCATGATGATGTCGCCATAAGCCTTGCTGATGGCGCGCACTCCTTTGGCGACCTGCTCCGCATGGGCAATGGACAACGCCCAGCGGTTCGCCTCATGCGCGGGCACGCTCACCTTTTTGGTGCCGCCGCCTTCGTCATAGACGATTTTCATGTCTTTGCAGCCCATTTGGCGGATGACCACTTCCTGCCCGTCATCGCGGCTGAACACATAATATTTGTCAGGTGTGACCATGCCGCCCACAACAGCTTCGCCAAGACCGTAGCTGGCGTCTATGGATACCAGATCCTTGCGATCCGTGCCCCGGCATCCTGTGGCGGTATCAGCCGCAAAGGCTGTACCGGAAATTTGCGGGTTAATCATGCGCATGATGCACACGGATAAGGAGGTATTTTCTATGGCCCATTCCTTTTTCGCCTGCTCGGCAATGCTCTCATCCCCGGTTTCTTCAGCCAGGGTCAAAGCGTCCAGGATGGCTTCGCGCCGATAGGTCATGGAGCGCAGGTTATACGCCGAAGCGCAATCCCAGTGGTACGCCATGACAACAGCCTCATGGCCGAAAATGTTCAGATACGTGTCTTGCAGACCGGCAAAGGCTTTTTTGCGCGAATCTTCTCCGGCGGCGGAAGAACGAACGGCAACGGGAACTTCTTCCCCCCCCGCTTCCTGGCAAATGGCCTCATATCCTTCGCTCACAGCTCTGGCCACGGATTCTGGCAGGGATACGGACAAAATGGCGGCTTGCACCAGCGCGGAACGACGGCGCAACTGATCAATGCCTTCCGGAGAAGTGGCAAACCCCTCCACCACGTTGTTGACAAAAGTTCTGAGCTTTACCTGGCTCTGCGCGCCTCCTTTGCTTTCATATTCAGCCCGCACGGCCCGACCGAGATTACGGACGAACTTTTGCAAAAACTCCGGATCGCCGCTGATTTCCGGATCCTCCCAGTCAATGCGTTTGTATTCCCTGTCCACTACAGCACGGGTCAATGTGGCGTTGATTTTTGTTTCATCCAGAAGCTGGTGAAAGGCGAGGGAGGATACAGCGCGAAACTGGGGAGCTTTGATGCCCGGCACCTGACTAATGATGGCGGTATTGTAGTTTTTACCGCCCACCAAAAGCTCAGCTTCTTCGCCAATGGCAACGATATCTTCTCCGGTAAGGATAATTTTTTGTTTCAGCGTGGTCATATCCGCAACTCCCGCGCCGGCCTGGCTGTTTTCAGACTTAGCTTGGGATTTTTCCTGTGAAGGCTTGGCCATAAGGGGGCTCCTTCTAAAGCATTTGAAAGTTTAAACGCTCTCGCCGAGGCTCCACGGCGTAACAGTTGCTACATCAACAGCTTCAAAACATTGCTGTTTGAAGCGCCCGCGCATGCACGGGAAATGCAGTATAAAATCCTTACTGAGAAGCACATTGTAAGCTTATAACGTGTTGCTCTCCCAGTCAATGCGGATGCGGGAAAACCCCGTCCGGTCACAAAGGAAAAGCAAGACCTGCCAAAACTCCGCTTAGCTGATTTTTTTACCGCAATAGGGGCAATAGCCGTAAGATTCTGAAGGCAGGGCTTTGCCGCAGTTCTTATTAGCGCAGCATTTGGGGACCGGCGCAAGTTCCACAATCAATTCCCCTTCACGCACCGGCACCATTTGTTTATTTTCGCGATAGTCCGCCGTTCTCAGCACCCGTTTCACCAAGGCGTCACAGGGGGCGGTAACCGCTTTTTCTTGCTTCATAATGGAAATATTGAAAAGCTCCTCTCCCTTTTTAACAATATCGCCCGGATGCACATACATCACCCAAAGATCCCCGTTACTCGGCGCTCCTATGTGGTATTCATTGTCCGGATCCGCAAGGGTGCTTGCTCTGGACGCCGAGGTGGAGGGTTTGACAACCTGCACCTCAGAACTCATGAGTTCCGAATCCAGCACATAACGCACCACAGCGACCCCGTTGGAGTCAGGATTTTGAATACGGATCAGGCTCAGATGGTGCGGCTTGCCCTTGCTGTCGGTAAAGTGAAGTTCTTCCCCCACATCCAGCCCTTCAAACCACACAGACAGAGGCAAATTATTCGGATTTCCAAATTTTTGCTTGAACTCAATGGTTTTAATAGCGTCTCCGGGGTGGTTCAAAAACATCAAAAATTCATCTTCAGTGCAGCTTCTGTGCAGAGCGCCTTCCAAAGAAGCGCGTTCGGCCTTCATATCCGTATCCGGCAAAGACTCCAGAGGCGATTTTTCCGTGCGTTTGGAAATAGCCTTTTTCCACTCCAAGCCAAAGGCGCTTTGGTATACCCAGTCCGGGGGAAAGCCCAGGGGAAGCTTGCCGAATTTGCCAAGCAGCAAATCACGGAAGGCGTCATTGCAATCCTGGTAGAGAGAAAGGCGGGCCTCTTTCATTTCCGGCGAAAGGTCGTCTTCACTATTGCGGATAACGGCATCAAGCACCTCTAGCAGGTATTGAACCTCATGCTCCCCGCCGCGCTTATAGGCGGAGCTTACAGCCAAAAAGGCCGTATTCCAGGTGATTTGCGAGCCTGGAGTCACGTCATGGTACAAGACAATCTGCCGTGTGCCCGCAAGGTAGCGCAACATGTGGGGCAAGAGCTGGATATAGCCCTGCTTAAGCGCTCCTTCCTGAGATGAGGAAGTTGCCCCGCCCGGCATGCCGTGCTGGAGCACATCATAGTCAATACCTTGAAAATAGGGGGCGGTATACCGATCATAGTAAGGCATGATCTGCTTGAGCACAAAATTGCCGTCCCGAATCTGGCGTTTGTTCAAGCGCGTCTTGAGGCCAAGCTCTTCTTCCATATAGGCCGCTGTGGAGAGCACTTCTCCCTGGCCGTACCAACGCATGGCCGCGCCCAGGGATGTATCCACTATCTGCGCTCCGGCCTGGGCCGCGGCGCCGACGGCGGGCACAAAAAGGCCATCCGTATAATGGCGATGGTAATGCAGCACCAAATCCGGCCATTTCTGCCGCAGGGCGCTGACGAGTTCGCGCATAAAGCGCGGCGGGCAGATGCCGGCCATATCTTTAAGGCCCAAGATAATCTGGCGGGAAGCTTCCTTTGAGCCAACTCCCAGTATTTTGCCTGTCTGGCGGACAATGGCCTGGGCCGCATCCAGATAATGGGGCACGGTAAAACCTCTGCCGTAGGTCAACGACAAAGCGGGCTGGAATACAACCCCCGCCGTGTTCAGCGCCACTTCAGCAAAAGGTTTCATGTTCTCCACATGATTTAAAAAGTCAAAGCAGCGGATCACCTGATAATCTTCACAAATTTTTTCCGCCGTAAGGCGCATAAGGTTTTGCGGCTGGGGTTTGTATCCAAGCACGTTGGTGGAGCGGATCAAAATCTGCTTCATGGTTTTTGGCGCCACCCGATTCAGCTCTTTGGCCTCAAAAAACGGTGATGTCATGTTGGCCATCATGTTGACGTGAAAATGCGCGCCGCCGCCGGTTTCCAGCGAAAAAAAGCCGCAGCAGTCAAGATAGGGGGCGATTAAACGATCTTCCGCCAGACGAAAACGGTTGCCGCTGTTGGATTGGGTATTGTCGCGGCAAGTTGTGTCGCAAAAATGGATGTAATCCGAGTCACGGATAAAACTAAGCAAAGCCTTTTTATCCGAACGCGGATACGGCGAGGGCAAACGCTGCACGCTGGGCGCAATTTCGGGCAGCACGATATCGTAACGCGGCATCCTGGGAGTTGTGCGCGAACGGTATTCGCCCAATTGAACAAAAGGGTTATAGCCTCGTGCGGCAATTTCCGCGATCAACCGGGCGTTACGTTCCGCTTCCGGCGCGATATCGGAATACTGCATCAGTTCGGGGGTGGCGGCGATGAAGCGGGTATCGCACCCCCCCTGGCGAAACACCGAATGGGCAAGAACTTGGCGGAAAAAGGGAATCGTGGTCTTAACGCCCCCCACAATGTATTCGCTGAGGGCCCGTTCCATAATGCCGAGGACTTTGCTCCAATCCTGTCCATAGGTAATAAGCAGCGAACCGGCGGAATCATAGTTGGAAGGAAACTCATACCCGGCGCTTAAGTTGGAATCAAGGCGCACGCCCGGCCCGCCGGGGGACACATAGCGGGTAATGAGCCCGGCATTGGGGGAAAAGCCTTTTTGCGGGTCTTCACAGTTGATGCGCACCTGCATGGCGACATGGACAGGCTTAAGCGTTTTTTCGGAAAAACGCAGCTTACTGCCAAAAGCAACGGCGATTTGTTCCTCCACAAGGTCGATGCCATACCGGCTTTCTGTGATGCCATGCTCCACCTGCAAGCGCGTGTTGACCTCAATAAGATACGGCTCGCCTTTTTCCGTAACCAAAAACTCCACCGTGCATAAGGAATAGTAGTTTACTTCCTTGACCAGGGTTCGGGCATATTCCTTAAGCTCTTTGCGCAAGGTCTCGGTCATCATGGGCCAGGGAGAAGGAGTGATCTCGATCAACTTTTGATTGTTGCGCTGAATGGTACAATCGCGCTCATCAAAAGCAAAAATATTGCCGTATTTATCCGCAATAATTTGAATTTCTATATGCCGTACATTGGTCAGAAACTTTTCCACATACACGCGCGGATTGCCGAAGGAGGCCTGAGCCATGGTGGAAGCTTTAAAAAAGGCGTCTTCCAAGCCTTCTTCGTTGTGCACTTCAAAAATACCGCGTCCGCCGCCGCCGCCTTCGGCTTTAAGCATGATGGGAAAGCCTATTTCCCGGGCCACGTTACGCGCTGTGGGCACATCCACAGCACCATCGGAGCCTGGCACCACAGGAATCTTCAGGCGTTTGGCGAGGCTGCGCACCTGAACCTTATTGCCCAAAAGCTCCATGGATTCCGCGGTGGAACCTATAAAAACCAGACCGGCATCAGCGCATAGGCGCGGAAAGTTTTCATCTTCCGAAGCAAAGCCCCAGCCCGGATGGATAGCCACAATATCGCGCTGTTTGGCAAGGTTGACTATGCGTTGCACATCAAGATAAGCGCGCGGCTCCGGTCCCAAAAGAAGCAATTCCTGAGCCGAAGAAGCCGAAGGGGCTGTTTTGTCCACATCCGTCGCGGTCATAACCGCTATGGCATCAAAGCGCTCTCGTATGGAACGGCAGATGCGGCGGCCGGGAATACCTCTGTTTGCCACTAGGATAGCTTTGCCCCTGAGCTGGTTCACAACGCTTTCAAATGTCTTGATGCCCATTTTGTTCTCCCTGCAAGATGCATCTTCATCATAATAATAAATAGAACATATAAAAGCAGATTCCCTCAACGCGGCATGGGCGGGAGGGACTTTTCGTTATCAATAAGTATGGCAAAGCCTTTGTATGGCGAAAAAACCCGGCATGCTGGAGTTATGCCGAAATATTACCGGAAAGGTTATGCTGCTCGGCCAAAGAGAGACTGCCGGAAAAAAATTCACGTTCTTTGCCGTTGGCAAGCGTCAAAAGCAACCCTCCTCCGGGCCCTAGGCCCGTATAGCGTCCGGCTGTGCCTGTCGCCCCTTCATTGAGTATGACTCGTTTTCCTTGCCAAGCCAGCAAAGGCGAGAGCGAGCCGCGATACACAACGGTTTTACCGCCGCTATGCCCTCCCGTCCCGCCATTTCGGCACCTAGGACCGGGTGGGCTGTTCAAATTCGCCAGCACATAAGGCAGCCCTTGCTCACGAATGCCGCCGGCATACTCGAGGATAATCTGACAGGCAAGCCGTTTCCACAAGAAAAAAGGCGTAATAAGCGTATCATCGCGCTGTACGGCCCTGCGCTCAATGCCTGCTTCAGCGGCCTGACGCTCGCGCTCCGCGTGGTGCCGTAAAAGCACCCCTACGCGGACAGCGCTGCCGTCACGCAACATGGAGGGTTGCGGGGCTTCAGCAAGATTGATCCCCATACCCGCCAGGAGCACGCCGTCGCGCTCTTCCAACAAGATGCCGCCCACCTTACACTGCTGTTCCAAGAGCAAATCATTGGGCCACTTAAGTTGTAACGGAAAGCCCAATGCCCTGAACGCCTTTACCAACAGATACCCCGTTACCAGAGAAGCCGCGTCCCCCTGCAGCGCGGCACTGCGCGGCAGGCGGAACGTCACATGCAAATTCCCCCGCGGAGAATGCCAGGCGCGGCGCAACTGCCCCCGCCCCGCGGTTTGACAGGAGCACAAGACAGCGCTCCATTCAGGAAAATAACCGTCCTGCAGCAATTGCCAGGCTAAGGCGAAACTGGAAGTGACCCGCCCGGCAAGATAGGTGGGCGCGGGCACGGCAAGCCCGCCTTTGCCGTTAGCTGTTCTCGCCTCACCGGCAATGAGGGTTTGGGCCAGCGTATGCGGCATCGCTGCGTCAGCGCTCTCCCACAAAACCTTACATTGAGAATACATATTGGCTTGCGCCCGCGCCTGAGCGGGATAATCCCCGTAAAGAGGCAGTTCGGGACTAAAATCGCGTATGGGTCTGGGCATGGGGAATGATTCGCCAAAAAGCGAAAAAGGTCCGCGTAAATCGTCACATTCCAATGCCTCGGCATGTGGGGGCATGCCTTGACTCAAAGCCGCCAGCAGGGCTTTTTCCACAGGGGGTGGAGTCATGTGCGCCATCTCTTTAAGAGTGGATTAATTGTGAAATAATGCGCCTAAAAACAATAGCCGCCCGAAAAGCGTGGTTTTCGGGCCGCAATCCCGCATAATTAACTTTTCAAGTTGATTATTTAAGATACCTTGTAGGCTCAACCCTCATGAATTCGCCTGCTGCAAAGCAGCCTTATTCCAAGCGGCCGCGTTGCCGGACAAAAACCGACCTCAATGCGGGCCGACGACACCTTCGGCCGTTTTTCATCCTCCACCTTGCCGCTTGAAAAAATTCATCTTTTCGCGGACAGCGTTTTAATGAGAGCTGAGCTTAGCTGAACAAAAGAAGTATTGAGAAACAGTTCCCAGCAAATTTCTGTGGGTCTCCAAAAAAACTGGAAAATTCTGCAAGGGCAAAAAATGAGTATCGTGGTGAGCCGTCCCCCAAGTCATACAAAGGAATGCTCTTGCCCGCAAGAGCCAAAAAAAGGGAGTGTTGGCGCAGTTTGCCGTGATGCTGCGTTAATCGTTATTTTTCGCTCCCGTCATATGCCATAAAAATACTCTTTCCCAACAAAAAACTCGATTACTTGCCAACATGGACCGCACCCGGGAGCGATATATCCAAACTGGGTCCGGACAAAAAAACACCAGCCCGGTTTGGCGCGATGCTTCGTATTTTTGACGCATGCAGCAGCCGGCGTGATTTCGCAGCGACTTACCCCAGTTCCTTCTTTATTTGGCACGGATGTTGCTTGGCATGCCGCATACCAAAAACTGCGGTCACTCCTGTATACCGCACATATTCTGAGAGAAAAATTTTCCGGACAAGTCTTGCCGGGGCAAGATGCCGTGCCCTGTTGGGCGGCAAAAACAGCCGCCCGCATGCGTCAAAATCCGGCCAAGGAGGCACCGTGCTACAAACAAAAACATACATACACAGCTGGGGTGTGGGGCTTTCGTCCGAACAGGCGGCTCTCATACAAGACGTGCTTGGAGATGAGCACCTCCTTTCCTTGTATGCGTTAGAAACTCTCCCTCCCCTACCTGAAAATGATGTGGACAGGCCTTGCCTTGTCTGGATAGCTCCAGGCTGCGCAAGCGCGCTGCAAGCAGCTTACGGAAACTGGGAACAGTGCTTTGAAAGTATTCCTAAAGCCTTACTGCTTGAGGAAGGGTACTCTTTGACTGATCTTGAGGCCGCCTTTGATTTTGGACTTATGGAGGTCATACGTTCTCCTTTATCCAAGGAACGCATAGCCGATGCCATGCGCAGAGCTCTGGAACTACGCTCCATTCATCATGACGTGCATTGCATGACCAGAGAAATTTTACTGGAAAGGGAACTTTTAGAACGCAAAAACAATATTTTGAGTTTTCTTGTCGATTTTCTGTGCAATACGACTGAACATCTTGATCTGCAACAAATTTTACAAAACGCTTATAACGGCATCAACAAGCTGTTGCCCTTGCACGGCATACACGCGGTATTTTGGGAGCGGGAAAACAATGCTGACCCCACTCTTTCATTATACACCTGCAGTCCGGAAAATTCTCCCGCGGGCCTCGCCTGGCAGGAAAAATTGACGGCATACGCCCGGATTTTACATAGACAGGACTACTCCATTCACGGCATCCACAGGCTGTGCTTATGCGATAAGCAAGAGACGGAACTGCACATTATGCCTGACGAAGGCACCGTGCTTTGCCTGCCTATTATCGACGGCGTGGAACAATTAGGCGCGCTTTTACTCCACAGTTCCACAAACCGGCGCCTCGGCCGCGATCAGGCCACGGCCCTTGATTCGGCCATGCGCCATTTTGCTCTCAGCACAAAAAACGCCCGGCGCTTCTGCCTTGCGCAACGCTATGCCGATTATGACACCCTGACTCAGGTGCATAGCCGCCGTCACTTTGAAAACCGCCTGAATGAGGAAGTGCAGTGCTGTATGCGCTATGGGCAGGGAACATCGTTAATTCTTCTGGATATAGACCATTTCAAAAACGTCAATGACTCCAACGGGCATGACGTGGGAGACGCGGTTTTGCGCGAACTAGCCGGCATACTGGCTGAAAATATACGCAATACGGACTACTGCGCCCGCTATGGCGGAGAGGAATTCGCCATTCTTTTGCCCCATACCGGGGAGAAAAAAGCCATGATCTTAGCGGAACGCATGTGTAAAAAAATTGCCGCCCGTACTTTTTCGGCACAAGGAAACTGCCCTCTTAAGCTCACGGTCAGTATGGGAATATCCTGCCTGACGCCCGGCTCCGGCAAAGATAAACAAACCTTGCTTCGGGAAGCTGATGCCGCTCTGTACGCGGCAAAACGTAACGGCAGGAACCAGGTGTGCGAAAGCTCGCTTGTGCTGGAGGAACAGCACGCCCATGCGGGATGAAAAAGCAAGGCGAGTGTCGCGTTCACGAAATACCATTGTGAGAATACTGACGCGACACTATTTATGTATAATTTCAAAGGTAAAGTACTCTAGGGGCTGTTTCTGAATGAAAGATTTTGCGCCAAGAGCAAGGAATCCAGCTTTTTTTGCGGAGGGAGTGCACTCTTACGGTGCAGGGCCGGAGAAAAAAGAGCTGGACGACGCAGCTGTTTGGACAAAAGATTTATTGAGAGACAGCCCCTAGAATCCCCTGCTCACATAAATACGCGACAAGACCTCCAGCACGTCCTTACGAAAATCTTCCGTGGGATCAATGGGATTATATTGGCTGAGTTTGCCCTTTTGCCGGTAAGCATAGGTATGGGAGCCGATGCTGACGCGCGGAATAAGAAACGGATCCGTCAGCAGCTTTCCATCATATTCACAGACGGGCACTGTATCATACAAAGCCTCGCGCGCGCCGGGATAGGCCCGCACCGCCCCTTTGAATCCCATACGGCGCAACTCGTCCAGCCCTTGTTGCGTGGGGGGCGGCACGCCATACGGGTAGGCCAGAACAGGCGTCACCCGGTTCAGCACTCCCAGCGCCGCGAAATCCTCTTTTTGCTCTTGCATGCTGGCTCTGATCTCGGCCACTCCCATGCTCCCCATGGATGCGTGCCTGACGGTATGATAGCCTATTTCCAGCCCGGGCGCTGTCTTGAAGAGATCCAGCACGGCAGGCAGGGCCATATAGTCCCCGAAATAGCCCGCCGTCTGTCGAGACAGGCGATCGTTTTCCACTCTGGACACAAAAAAGGTGGCCCGAGGCGCGTGCCCGGGCAATTTGAGCGAATCACAAAAAATATCCACCCATGAACGCGCGTTGCGCTCTTCAGCGTGGGGGCCGCCGGCGTGCGCAAAGGCGATGCTGCGGTGAGCGTCATCAGCGGTGATGCCCACAGGCTTAAAACCTTTGGGAACAACCCGGTCCACCATGTTGTCCAGGATATCGCTTATATTCACCGGGCAAAAACGCGTGCTCCACAGGTATGCCAAGAGCGCTGTAAGCTGGGACGTGCTGATGCTTTCCGGATCCTTTGGCGCATCGTCAACCTTATGAAACATAAGTATCGGGATAGCCGGAGATTCAGTCCGCCCCACGCCTGGAACAGGCATAAACGCCATAGCGAGCCCCGCCCCGAGTGCGTGTAAAAACGTGCGACGATGCATTCTTTCTCTTAAAAAAAGCAAGCGGCGAACCACCGGGGCCAATCCCGGCGGTGCTTACGCCGCTCCCGCTCTTGTTTCAGAATGAATTATGAAATGGCTTCTAATATAAACGGATATACTCATCCAAGTTTTCAGCCGTGCAATTGCGACTGACCCAAAAAGCCGAAGCCCAGACCATAATGGCTGTGGCCTGGGTATCGTCAAGTCGTTTTATTTTTGTTTCCAGCGCGCCTTTGCTGGCGCCGTGCGTTGCATGGAGATTGGTTTTTTCACAAGCGTCCATGACGCGCAAGAGCAGATACGCGCCTTTGGTCGTTTCCGGCTGCAACCGCACATCTTTGTGCGCTTCAACAATGGTTTTGAGTTCCGCCGGAGAAAAGGTCCCTTTAAGGGAGTTGATAGCCCGGAAAAAAGTATCCACGGCCCAAGGTAAAATAAATTCCGCACCGGCGCTTTTCGTGCGGAAATAGTCTTTTAACCAGCGCTCCTGCTCGTCGCTGATTCTGGCGGCTACCTGTGGCATGGCCTCCCCCCTGCGGTACTTGCTTTTCTTTTCTCATACGATTATCGTGCCGTAAAATCAAGAGTAAATCTAGAAAATATACCGTTATTTACGCAAATTCGGCTAGTTGTCCCATGTAGGCCTTGGCAGTGCCCCTTTTTGCTTTTTATCCATTTTTTGGAGACGCTATGTGTGGAATTATAGGATTTACCGGACATAGACCCGCGGTTCCTTTGATCATTGAAGGGTTGCGCAGGCTGGAATACAGAGGCTACGATTCTTCCGGCGTATGCTTTGTGCAGAACAAAGAACTCCATGTTGTACGTGCTGAAGGCAAGCTTAAACTCCTTGAAGAAAAGCTTGCTCAGCAGGAAGTTTCCCTTGCCACCACAGGCATGGGCCATACCCGTTGGGCCACCCATGGCGCGCCCACGGAAGATAACGCCCACCCGCACAAGTCTTTTATCGGCAATTTGTGTATTGTGCACAACGGGATTATCGAAAACTACCAGGAACACAAAAACCGTCTGGAAGCCAAAGGTTTTTGCTTTTCCTCCGAAACGGACACCGAAGTTCTGGCCAATTGCATAGCCGAGGAGCGCGGCCCGGGCATTTCGCTTTTGGAGGCATTCGCCAAAGCCTTGCGCAAAGCGCACGGCGCATACGCGGTGGCCCTCATCTCCCCGGAAGAGCCCGATGTTGTTTACGCGGCGCGGCAATCCGCCCCGTTGCTCATGGGCATCGGCACCGGAGAAAATTTTGTGGCCTCGGATATTCCGGCTTTTTTACCCTACACGCGGGATGTCGTTTTTCTTGAAGACGGTGAAATCGTGCGCATTACGCCGAGTTCCTGGGAAGTTTTTTCCATCGATACCCTCGCCCCTTTGCAAAAAACCATCCAGCGCATTGACTGGGATTTGCAATCCGCGCAAAAAGGCGGCTTTAAGCACTTCATGCTCAAGGAAATCTTTGAACAGCCACGTGCCCTCACCGACTGCATGGCCGGAAGGGTGGACATGACCCGTCTTGAGGTGCACATTCCGGAACTATCGCAGTGCAAGCCCCCTTCCCGCCTGCGTATTGTGGCCTGCGGCACCTCCTACCACGCCGGCCTCTGGGCGCAGTTTTCCATGGAGGAATGGGCGGGTATTCCCACCGCTGTGGAAATAGCCTCCGAGTTTCGCTACCGCAACCCGCGCCTCACCCCTGACGAAATGATTATCGTGATCAGCCAGTCGGGAGAAACCGCCGACACACTGGCCGCTTTACGCATTGCCAAACAAAAAGGCTGCCATGTACTGGGCATTTGCAATGCGATGGGTTCATCCATCGCCCGAGAGGCGAACACCGTTATTTACACCCAGGCCGGACCGGAAATAAGCGTCGCCTCCACCAAGGCTTTAAGCACGCAAATGGCGGTGCTCCTGCTTATTGCTTTGCAGTGGGGGCAGAACCGGGGAGTTGTATCCCGGGAAATTCTGCATCAAGCCTTACACGGCCTCCACGCCCTGCCCGCGCAGATGGAAAGCCTGCTCCCCTCTTTGCAAACGGAAGCCGGAACGCTGGCCAGACGCTATGCGGCGAGCAAGGGCATGTTTTTTCTAGGCCGCGGGCCGGCCTATCCCCTTGCCCTTGAAGGCGCGCTTAAGGTTAAGGAACTGGCCTATATCCATGCTGAAGGCTACGCCTCAGGGGAAATGAAGCACGGCCCCATTGCCCTGATTGAGCCCGACTTTCCCAGCTTTTTTCTCCTGCCGCACGATTCCCTTTTCGCCAAGACCAAATCCAACCTGGAAGAAGTGGCCGCGCGAAGCGGCCCGGTTATTGCGCTGACCAACCCGCCCAAACCCGGCATGGAATTGCGCGCGGGCGAACTGTGGATCCTCCCGGAAATGTGGGGGCCCTTAAACAGCTTTCTTCTGCTCCCGGCCTTGCAACTTTTCAGCTATGAAGCCGCTAGTTACCTCGGTAAAGATGTGGACCAGCCGCGCAATCTGGCCAAAAGCGTGACTGTGGAATAATACGCGCTTTGCGTGCCTTTATAAAACCCGCATTGACAGGGGTTCACAAGGAAGATATGACCTTGTGAACATTTTAACGAGGAGGCATCAGCGTGAATATTCTCACTTTTGGCCCCAACGGTAGCGGCAAAGGCACGCAAGGCGCGCTTGTTAAGCAAAAATATAACTTGGCTCATATTGAATCCGGCGCCATTTTCAGGGAACATATCGGCGGCGGAACGGAACTCGGCAAAAAAGCCAAGGCCTATATCGATCGCGGCGATCTGGTGCCGGATGACATTACCATCCCCATGGTTTTGGAAACCTTGAAGAGCAAAGGAAGCAACGGCTGGCTGCTGGACGGCTTTCCCCGGAATATGGTGCAGGCGCAAAAACTTTGGGAAGCTCTGCAAAGCGCCGGTATAAAACTGGATTACGTCATTGAAATTCTGCTTCCGCGCGAAGTGGCGAAAAACCGTATTATGGGCCGCCGCCTCTGTAAAAATGACAACAATCATCCCAACAATATCTTCATCGACGCCATCAAGCCCAAAAGCGACGTCTGCCGAGTGTGCGGCGGCGAACTGAGCGCCCGTTCCGACGACCAGGATGAAGCCGCCATCAATAAACGCCATGATATTTATTACGACACCAAAACAGGCACCCTGGCCGCCGCCTACTTTTACAAAGACCTCGCCAAGCAAGGCAAAACAAAATATATTGAGTTAAACGGCGAAGGCAGCATTGACTCCATTAAAGATACGCTGCTCAAAGCGCTTGCATAAAACCGCACTGTCCAAAACAGGCGGCTTTCTGTATTTTTTTGATTCCTGAAAAAAGGCCCCTTTCCGGCATACGGAAAGGGGCCTTTTTTCAGGAAGTGGATGCAGTTTGGCGTCAGGCGAGGAAGGCGATTTTTTTCTTGGGAGAGTGTCTTTTTAAGTACATGACCCTAATACAAAACAATGCCTGAGGATGCATCACCTCACACTGCGCCGCTGCCAAGCCAAGCTTCAAGCCCCGCAATCTGACGCCGCACGGACGCGGGGCCGGTGCCGCCGGCTCTTTCGCGCCGGGTCACAGCCCGTTCAAAGGCAAGCACCGCGTAGACATCTTCCTCCACCAGAGGGCAAAGGGCCTGCAAGGTATCCAAGGGCAGCTTTTCCAAGGGCAGATCTTGCTGTTCCGCCAAAGCCACGGCCCTGCCCGTGGCGTGGTGCGCCTCACGAAAGGGCATGCCTTTGCCCACCAGGTAGTCCGCAAATTCCGTGGCGTTCAAAAAGCCCTTTTCCATGGCCGCGCGCATGGCCGCCGGCACGAAGTCCAACTCTCCCATCATGCCCGCCATAAGCCGCAAGGACAGCTCCACCGTGCGATCGGTATTGAGGAACGCTTCCTTATCTTCCTGAAGATCGCGGTTATAGGTCATGGGCAGGCCCTTTAAGGTGGTCAAAAGACCCATGAGCGCGCCGTATACCCGCCCTGTTTTGCCGCGCATGAGCTCGGCAACGTCGGGATTTTTCTTTTGCGGCATGATGCTGGAACCTGTGGCGTAGGCATCGGGCAGGCGCGCGAAGCCAAAAGCCGGGTTTACCCACAAAATGATATCCTCACACAGGCGCGAAAGGTGCATCATGATGAGACTGCCGCAGAAAAGGGACTCCAGAACAAAATCACGGTCTGAGACGGCGTCCATGCTGTTGTCGCATACTCCGTGCATGCCGAGTTCCTCAGCCACAAAAGCCGGATCCACCGGATAGGTGGTGCCGGCAAGGGCGGCTGCCCCCAAGGGGCAAACCCGGATGCGCGCATCGGCGTCCCGAAGGCGTTCAGCATCGCGGCGGAACATGGCGGCATAAGCGAGAAGGTGCTGGGCGAGGCTCACGGGCTGGGCCGGCTGCATATGGGTATAGCCCGGCAAAAGAGTGTCCGCGTGTTCTTGCGCCCGGGCAACCAGGGTTTGGATAAGCGTTTTCAGCGCGGCATGCCAGGCGCGGGCGCTGTCGGAAATGAAAAGGCGAAAATCAAGCGCTACCTGATCATTGCGGCTGCGGCCCGTATGCAGCTTTTTGCCCACCTCTCCCACAAGCTCGGTGAGGCGGCTTTCTATGTTCATATGCACGTCTTCCAGTGAGGCCTTCCAGACAAAAGCGCCTGATTCAATTTCTTCAAGCACGGCTTGAAGCCCTTGGCAAAGCGTGTCCGCTTCATCCTTAGAAAGGATGCCCTGCCGCGCCATCATGCGCGCATGGGCCTTTGAGCCGGCAATATCCTGCCGGTACAGGGCCTGATCGAACGAAACGGACTGGCTGTACTCTTCCACCAAAAGGTCGGTGCTTTCAGCGAAACGCCCTCCCCACATCTTTTTACCGCTCATGACCCGTTCTTCCTTGTAAAGCAGATTCACTTTGAGATTCACCGCCGTTAAGCGCCGCAGTGGGCGTTGCCGTTACAAAACCCGGTTTTGCGGGGTTTGTCATCATTTTGCGGCGGGTAACGCCTTGCGGGGCGGATCACATTTTCAATGCTGCTCCGCTCTATCGCACGCATCTGAACGTCACTTCGCGGCATACCCCTGAATGCGCAAGGCGTTCAGACGGATAAAGCCTGTGGCGTCCGCCTGGTTATACACCTCATCATGCTCAAAGGTAGCAAGATCCATACGGAATAAAGAATTGGGAGATTTTCTTCCCACAGGGTACACATTGCCTTTGTAGAGCTTTAAACGAACAGTTCCGCTCACGCGCTCCTGGGTTTTATCAATATACGCCTGCATGGCGTCGCGCTCCGGGGCGAACCAGAAGCCGTTGTAAATGGCCGCTGAATAGGCGGGAAGCATGGCGTCGCGCTGGTGCATGACGTTTCGGTCAAGGCAAATCCCTTCGAGATCTCTATGGGCCGCATATAAAATAGTGCCGCCCGGGGTCTCGTACACCCCGCGCGCCTTCATGCCCACAAACCGGTTTTCCACCATATCAATGCGCCCGATTCCGTGACGGCCGCCTATTTCGTTCAGCGCCTTGATCAAAGACGCCGGCGACAGCACCTGGCCGTTTACGGCGTGGGGGTTGCCCTTCACGAACTCAATTTCCACATATTCCGGCGTGCCCGGGGCTTTTTCGGGCGGCACGGTCATAATGTAGCTGCCGGAGCCGGCTTCCTGCCAAGGGTCCTCCAACTCCGCGCCCTCAAACGACATGTGCAGCATATTGCGATCCATGCTGTAGTGTTTGGAACCGGAAGAAAGAGGAATATTGTGCTTTTCCGCGAAGTTATTAAGATCCGTACGGGATTTTAAAGTCCACAGCCGCCACGGCGCAATGACGCGCAGTTCAGGGGCCAGAGCATTCACCGTGAGCTCAAAGCGCACCTGGTCGTTCCCTTTGCCTGTGGCCCCGTGCGCCACAGCGTCCGCCCCCTCGCTCATGGCCGTTTCCACGAGCTTTTTGCCGATCAAGGGGCGGGCGATGGAGGTGCCGAGCAGATAACGGTTTTCATAAATCGCTCCAGCACGCAGCATGGGAAAAATAAAATCACTGGCGAATTCTTCCCGCACGTCCTCAATATAGGCTTTGGAGGCTCCCGTGCTTAAGGCCTTGGCGTCCACTCCGCGCAGCTCTTCTTCCTGTCCAAGGTCACAGGTAAGCGTGATCACTTCGCATTTATATTCTTCCTTGAGCCAGGCAAGAATGACCGAGGTATCCAGACCGCCCGAATACGCCAGCACCACTTTATTTATTTGTCCGTTCATAGCAGCCTCTTTCGCTTCATTTGAGTTAGGAAAACACCCATTCCAGTATCGCCATCTGCATATGAAGACGGTTTTCCGCCTGATCAAACACAATGGAAGCCGGGCTTTCAAATATTTCTTCCGTCACTTCTTCTCCCCTGTGGGCGGGCAGGCAGTGCATGAACTTTGCCTCAGGCGCGGCCAGAGCCATAAGTCGCGCATCCACGCAGTAACCGGCAAAGGCTTTTTCCCGAAGTTTCTGCTCGTTTTCCTGCCCCATGGAAGCCCAGACGTCAGTATTGATATAGTGCGCTCCTGCCGCGGCTTCTTTGGGATCGCGCGTCAAAACCACGCGCGCCCCGCACTGCCGCGCCTCATCAAGAAGCCGGGAGTTCGGATCGTAGCCTTCCGGACAGGCCAGGGAAAGGGAAAAACCGAACAGCATCGCCGCTTCTATAAAAGAATTGGCCATATTGTTGCCGTCGCCCACCCAAGCTACCCGTAAAGAGGGCAAATCCGGCGTGCGCTCATACATGGTCAGCACATCGCTCATCACCTGGCAAGGGTGCCCTTCATCCGTCAGGGCGTTGATGACGGGAATGCTGCCGTATTCTATGAGCTGGCGCAATTTTGCCTCGCCAAAGGTGCGCACGATCATGGCGTCATTGTAGCGGGAAATGACCCTGGCCGTATCTTTCAGCGGTTCGGAGCGCCCCAGTTGGCTCTCAAGCGGAGTCATGAAAATGCATTGACCGCCCAGCCTGCGGATGCCGGTTTCAAATGAAAGACGCGTCCTTGTGGAGGCCTTTTCAAATATAAGCGCCAGCACCTTATTTTTGAGCAAATCACTAGTGTGGCGCTCCTGTTTCATCCATCTGGCCCGCTGCACCAGGGCAAGCGCCTTATCGCCAAGATCGCGCATGCTGATAAAATGTTTCGGCATATACATCCCTTACGCCCTTCAGTACATTGTAAAGATTTGGGGCGCTGCCCCACACCCCGCAAAGGGATTGAATCCCCTTGACCCCCATAACCCAAAAGCGGCTTTGCCGCTTTTGGGAAAATTGCGGGTGCAGGGGGCCACGCCTCCTGCCGGGGAGGTCCGGAGGGGCAGCGCCCCTCCGCAAAATCTATGTAACGCGCATTTCATCATTCATTGAAAACATTTGAGCCTGAGGCAAGAAAAAAGCCACCTTAGAGGCAAAGGACCAACTTTGTAAAGTCCTGCTCTTTTGGCGGCTTCTCTCTACCCCGAATACACGGGGCGGAAAACTTGCGAAAGACGGGGGGGGGGAGAGGCAGCCTCCCGGGCTTATTTATAGTTCATTGGGAATATCTTTAAGTTCAGCCAGGCTGAACACGGGCCCGTCTATGCAGACGTATTTATCGCCGATGTTGCAGCGCCCGCAGATCCCCACACCGCACTTCATGCGCCGTTCCAAAGTGGTAAAGATCTGTTCCGGGGCGAATTGCAGCTTTTCCAGAGCCTGCAACGTAAACTTGATCATAATGGGAGGGCCGCAGGTGACGGCAATGCAATTTTTGGGGTTGGGAGCCATTTCGAGCAGCACATTGGGGATAAGCCCCACTTTGTGCTGCCAGCCTTCGGCTTCGCGGTCAATGGTCAGCACGCAGTCAACATCGTCCCTGCCCATCCATTCCGGCACCTCATAGGAATAAGCCATGTCTTGAGGACTTCTGGCGCCGTAAAGCAGACGAATTTTGCCGTAGTCTTTGCGGTTATCCAACATGAACAAAAAGAGCGTGCGCAAAGGCGCCATGCCTATGCCGCCGCCGATAAAGACAATGTCCTTGCCTTTCATGCTCTCATAAGGGAACCAGTTTCCCAAAGGGGCGCGCACTCCCACCATATCGCCGGGAGCCAGTTCGTGCAGGGCCGCGGTATTTTCCCCCGCGCGCATCACGCTGAACTGCAAATAGTCCTTACGGGTCGGGGGCGAGTTGATGACAAAAGTGGATTCCCCCACGCCGAAAATGGAGAGCTGCCCCACCTGCCCGGGTTTGAACGTGAAGTTTTTCATGCGCTCTTCATCGCGCAGCACCACGCGAAAAGTTTTGATCGCGGGCGTTTCGTTTATCACCTCAATGACCGTGGCGGGCATGGGCAAGTAAGGATTAGCCAAGCCCTTGTCATAAAACGGGCGCGGCGGAATGTTCAGAGAAAGCCCCGGCGCGGGAGCGCTCTTTTGTCCGGCCGGATTGTTACGGAGTTGCGCGGCGTCAGACATTGCTATTCTCCTTAATGGCGTTGCGCACTATCTTGCGGATATCGATGGAGGAAGGGCAGCTTTTTATGCAGCGCCCGCAACCGCTACAGGAAAAACGGCCTTTGTGCAGGCGAGGGTAATAGGAAAACTTGTGCCCCACCCTATTTTTGAGGCGCGCCGCTTTGCCGTTGCGCGGGTTATGGCCGCTGGCCTCCAGGGTGAACTGGGAAGACATGCAGGTATCCCAATTGCGCAGACGTGTGCCGGCAATGCCGTTGGTCTCATCCGTAATGTTGAAGCAGTAACAGGTCGGGCACAGATACGTGCAGGCCCCGCAGGATATACAGCCGGCGCTCTGGTTGAGCCAAAAGGCGCTGTTATCGAACAAAGCCAGCAAGGCGGCCGGAGCGTCTTCAAGGGCGGGAGCTTCACCCATGCTTTTGATTACTGTCGCGTGCGCTTCTTCCGCTTCCTTCATCTGGGCTTCTGTCGCCTCGGCCAAAACCTTTGACGCCAAGAGGGCCGCGCCGCCTTCCGTCATCGCCCGCAGCAAAAGCCCTCCGGTTACGTCTGTTGCGAGCACATCCGCACCCTGAGCGCTGGCGGGGCCGCCTCCCACCCAATGGCAAAAACAGGTTTTGAGAGCGGTTTTGCAAGTCCTGACAATAAACAGGGTCCGGCTGCGACGGTTCAGATAATACACATCCTTGGCCGTGCCTTCAGTTCCGCTGCCGTCATAGACCGGGTCAAAAGAGAAAAAGCCCCGGGCGTCACAGGAAAGCGCGCCAAAAACCACAGCGGGACCAGGCTCCGGCGCTTCGGTAAGATTAAAGTCACGCGCGCCGGGAGCTTCCGGATTGCCTTTGGCGCGGAAGGAAAAAAGCGCCTCTCCCCGGGGAAAGACCGTATGCTTGGCCGATTCCGTAGGCCGCGCATCAGAGCTTATGGCATCGCCCTCGGCATAGGGACGGTAAACCACGGCTCCATTTTCACGGCGCGGGGCATACACAGCATGCCGGCGCGCCAGTTCCGCTAACCACTCGGGCAAAGCCTCGTAAGAGACGAACTTTTGGGAGATGTTGGGCTCGCTCATTACCAGTCCCTCTCTTTGATCTTAGGTTCTTCAAGGGAAAAAGTGAGCAGAGGCGGTGAGCCTTCTGTATCCACTCCCGCCCGGTAAGCGAAGAGCGTCTCCACCTGGCGCGTCAAAGAGCGCTTGAGCAGCAGCACGGGAATCCCCACGGGACAGGCCCGCTGGCATTCGCCGCAGCCGGTGCAGCGCCCGGCCAGGTGGGTGGCGTGGATAATCTGGAAAAACATTTTCTCGCGTACGCCGTCGGTTTGGGCCAGCCAGTGAGGATCCCGGCTGGAGGCGATACAGTGATCCCGGCACTGGCATAAAGGGCAGGCGTTTCTGCACGCGTAGCAGCGGATGCAGCGCGACATCTCCTTTTCCCAAAACGCCATGCGTTCATCCAGGCCCATTTGCTCAAAGGCCGCGAGATCGCTGTAGTCATCTTCAGATACGGCGGGAGCGCGTTTTTCCCCGATAAAAACGTCCGCGTCCAGGGCGTTGGGGTACAGGCAACGTCCGCACTTATCCGCTGTGATGTCTTTTTTGGCAAGGCGCATTTCACCCGCCGGAGTTTGCAGCACAACGGCGTCCCCTTCCTCGCGCAGGTCTTTAACCTCACCGGGTTCACAAACGCCCGACAGCTTTGCGGCCACTTTATCCACATCAATAACGCCCGAGCAAGGATAACCGATAATCCGCACATCCTCGCGTTTGACAAAGCCTTCAACAATAAGCTGCCCCACGGAGCGGGCGTCACAGCCCTTGAGCACCACAGCCACCTTATTCCCCTTATATTCAGGCAGGAACAAGGCCAGATTGTTTACGGATAAATATCCGGCTTTAAAAGCTTCCACACCCGGATCATCGCGCATAAACAGGGGCGCGGAGCGCAAAGCCTCCGGGCCGTCGCCCCAGCCGATGACGCAAGACACGTCCGGAAGAGCGGCCTTGATTGCTTGTTTCAATTCTTCCTGTAAGGACATGACATCTCCTTTACGGCATCACCCGGCTCTTTCCACCAAGGTTTCCAGTTCAGGGGCTTCCGGCAGATGCCGGGCGGGGCCAAGGGCATGGATCTGTTTGGTGAATTCTTCCACCACATGTTGCCAGCGCTGCCCTTCCGAAGCTGAAACCCAGGTGTATTCAAAACGGCGCGCATCTATGCCCAGGATGGGCAAAAGCCCTTTGAGCACCTCAAGCCGCCGGCGGGCGTAATAGTTGCCTTCGGCATAGTGGCAGTCACGCGGGTGGCAGCCGGACACAAGCACGCCGTCCGCACCGGAAGTAAGAACTTTCATGATAAAAAGCGGATTAATGCGGCCGGAACACGGCACCCGGAGAATGCGCAAATCCGTGGGCTGGCCGAAGCGCCCCACTCCCGCGGTGTCCGCGCCTCCATATGAGCACCAGTTGCAGAGGAAGCCGACAATGCGAAGCTCTTTTTCTTTTAGAACCGACATAAGGCCTCCACTTCAGCAAGAATCTGGTTGTCGGTGAAATGGGAAAGCTGAATGGCGCCTTGCGGGCAGGTGGCGTTGCAAAGCCCGCAGCCCTGGCAGACAGTTTCAATAACCTCAGCTTTGGGCGCGCCGCGAAGGTCGATTTCCCGGATAGCCTTAAAGGGGCATACCTGAATGCACTTGCCGCAGCCGATGCAGCGGCTGAGAACGACCTGGGCTATCTGCGGATCGGAGTCCAGCATATCCCGGGAAAGCAGGCCGATGACTTTTGCCGCGGCAGCGCTCCCTTGCGCCACGGAAGAAGGAATATCCTTCAACCCTTGGCAGGATCCGGCCAGAAAAACGCCGGCGGTGTTGGTTTCCACAGGCTTGAGTTTTGGGTGCCCTTCCATGAAAAAGCCATACTGATCGTAAGAAATACGCAGCTTTTCAGCCAGCTTGGAAGCGCCTTTGGTCGCTTCACCCCCAACGGCCAGCACCACCAAATCCGCCTCCACTTCCACCTGGGCGCCCATTAAGGTATCCACCCCGCGCACTATGAGTTTATCCCCTTTGGGATACACGAGGGAAACGCGGCCCCGGATATATTGGGCGTGATATTCCTCCTGCACCCGGCGGGTAAATTCGTCATACCCTTTGCCCGGAGAGCGGATATCCATATAAAAGACGTAGCTTTGCGAGTCAGGGATATGATCTTTGGTGAGAATGGCCTGTTTTGCCGTATACATGCAGCAAAAGCCGGAACAGTAAGGGCGGCCCACGGAAGGATCGCGCGAGCCCACGCACTGGATAAAGACGACGTTCCTAGGCTCTTTGCCGTCCGAGGGGCGTTTCACATGCCCGCCTGTGGGGCCGGAGGCGGAAAGCAGGCGTTCGTACTGCAAGGAGGTGATCACATCCGGATAACGGCCGCCGCCGTATTCCTCGTATATGCTCCAGTCAACGAGATCGTACCCGGTGGCGGCCACAATGCCTCCCACCTTTACCTCCACAATCTCATCCTGCATATCGTAATTAATGGCTCCGGTGGGGCAAACCTTGGCGCATACGCCGCATTTGCCCGTCAAAAACTGGCGGCACCAGCCTTTTTCGATGCTGGCTTTTTTGGGGATAGCCTGGGGAAAGGGAATAATGATGGCCGTTGTGGGGCCCATGCCTTCATTAAAGCGGTCAAAAGACTTTTTAGCCGGGCATTTTTCCGTGCACAGCCCGCAGCCGGTACATTTATCCCAGTCCACACAGGTGGCTTTTTTGCGGACAGCCACTTCGAAATTCCCCACATAGCCGGAAACGGACTCCACTTCCGCAGCCGCGTATAGCGTAATATTGGGATGCTGCGCCACATCCACCATGCGCGGACCAAGGATGCAACTGGAGCAATCCACAGTGGGAAAGGTCTTGTCCAGCTTGGCCATCTTGCCGCCGATGGAAGGTTCTTTTTCCACCAGGATGACTTCAAGGCCCGCGTCGGCCGCGTCCAAAGCGGCCTGGATGCCCGCAACCCCACCGCCGATGACCAGCACGCGCTTGGTGACGGGAAAAGACTTGGGCCGCAGCTCCTTATTCAGGCGCAGCTTGGCAACGGCCATGCGCACCAGTTCAGCGGCCTTATTGGTATTGGCGGCCATGTCTTTGCCAATCCAGGAAACATGCTCCCGAATATTGGCCATTTCAAAGAGATAGCGGTTCAGACCCGCCCGCTCCACCGCCCGGCGAAATGTCGGCTCATGCATACGCGGCGTGCAGGAAGCCACCACCACACCAGTGAGCTTGTGCTCCTTAATGGCTTCAATAATGGCGTCTTGCCCGGGCTCGGAGCAGGCGTACATGGTGTCGGTGGAAAAGACCACGTCAGGAAAGGACCGCGCCTGTTCGGCAACGGAAGGGCAATCCACAGTGCCGGCAATATTGCTGCCGCAGTGGCAAATAAATACGCCTATCCTCATGCGTCACCTCCCGCCGGAGCGCAAGGCTCCGCCGCCGCATTCCCGGCGGCTTTTTGTTCCGCGTTTTTTCCCGATTCCGCTTCTTTTTGAGCCGTTGCTTTGGCTTTTTCCGCAGCGGCTTTCGCCTTTGCCTCCGCTTTTGCGGCCGCTTCGCGTTCCAACCGGGCCAACTCTTCAGCCCTGCGGCGCATGCAGACAAACGCGGGCTCCACGTTCACCACAAGCTTATTAAAGGCAATGTCCGCATCGGCAAGCCCGAAGGCATAGCCCATAAGCTGCGTGAAATAAGGAATAGGCAGGCTGAGGCGCATGCTGTTAGCGGAATTAATTTGGCTTTGGCGCAAATCAAGGTTCATCTGGCACAGGGGGCAGGCCACCACAACAGCGTCAGCGCCGAGTTCGGCGGCCAGCCCCAGAATTCTCCCTGACAGACGCGGCACAACATCCCTCGCCGGTATGCCGTACGAAGCGCCGCAACAGTCCACCTTTAAGGGGAAGGGCAGCACCTCGGCCCCTAGGGCTTCCAAGAGCCTATCCAGGCTGGTGGGATTTTCCGCGCTGTCAAAACGCATGCTCTCTGCCGGGCGCGTCATCAAACAGCCATAGTACGGCACAAGCTTCATGCCTTTTAAGGGACGCCGCACCCTGGCCTTAACCGCATCAAGGCCTATGTCTTCCACTATCACTTGCAAGACGGATTTGATGCTGTGCGCCGTTTTCAAGGGGCGCTGGGTCAAAGCTTCCACCCGGGCGCAGAACAGGGGATCTTCCAAATGGTTCAAAGCATTGCGCAAATTTTTTAAACAGCTCGGGCAGGGGGTCACCACATCGGTGACGCCCACTGTTTCACCTTGCGCGAAAACCCGTGCTGAAAAGGCGGCGGAAAGCACGTGGTCCACTGTATGGGCCGGGGTGGAGCCACAGCAGTTCCAGTCCGGTATGTCCGTAAGGGTAATGCCCAGCGCTTGGCAAACGGCACGTGTGGAACTTTCATATTCCATGGATGTGCCCTGGCCGGAGCACCCCGGGTAATAGCCGAGGGTAATGGCGCTCATAGGCCCGCCTCCTTTTGGGGAAGAGAAGACTGGTCCGGAGCTTTGCCGGCGCCTCCTTCCCATCCTTTGGGAGTGGGAGAAGCGCCGCAGTCCGGGGAAGGAGCGGGCGCGCCGCTGGCATTGGCCGGAAGAACGCCCGCGGCGGGGGACGAATCGACCCGGGGAGCCCGGGACAGCACTGTGCCGGCGGATGAAGAGGCAGCCGCAAGCGCGGCCTTTTCCTTGGCGGCAAGGTTTGCCTTCACCACATCGGCATCGGCAAATCCCTCTTTGAAGCGACGGAGAATATCGGCAACCTCCTGGCGGCCCGCAATGCTGTGCGGCTTAAAAGCCATCTTCCCCTTGGGAAGCACTTTCGGGGCAAGGGTCAGATCGGTCCAAAAACGGCCTGTTTTAGCCATAAACAAAGCCATCAAACCCACTTCATGGGTTCTGCCGAACAGGCCCACCGTGGTCAGAAAGGAATCAAGGAAGCTTTTTACCGCATACACGCCGCCCTTGCGCTCACGCCGCGACATGTGGCGGCAGATGTCCATGATGGTGGCGACATCGATGTTGTTGGGGCAACGCTGGGTGCAGGTTTCGCAGCTGGCGCACATCCAGATTGCCCTGGACGACAGTGCCGCATCTTTTTGGCCGGTCTGAATAAGACGCATAACTTGGCTGACCGTGAAATCGTAGGTAAACGACATCGGACAGCCGGCGGTACAGTTGCCGCACTGATAGCAGCGCGACACCACCTGCCCGCTTTCATCTTCCACAGCCCGGATAAACGCGATATCGGGCTTGTCCAGACGTACTGTTTCCATAACGCACCTTGCTTTTCAGAACAATTAAATGAATGAAGGCCGGTTGTGCGAAAGCCAATATACAAAGAACTCTTGCGCATGCTTGATAAAGATCCTGAGAGAAAACTTTTTCGGAAAACTGGACAACGCCGTCCTTGCCCATAAGGATGCGGAGCTTGTGAAAAATACATCGAAATAAGCGCAAGAGGAATGGAGAAAGACGGCGCGGAGCAATCCGAATATGCCCAACACGGGACAAGCGACCATGCCGCGCTTGTTTTCACAGTCCGTTTGAAGCATCCAGAAAAATTGGCTGCTTGTCAATGTACTCAGCTCCATGCGGCGGCCCCAAGGCCCCTCGCCCGGAGAAAGGCCGGATGCGCTCCCGGCGCTGTCCTCCCAAAAAGTTTCGGCAGCGGCTTCAAAAAAACCACAGCCTCCAAAAACATCGACCCAGCATTGCATAAAGACCCTGATTCATATGTAGAACAAACGACGTTTTGTGAAAAAACACACAGATAAATCCGCATTTTTTTCATCCGGCCGCTTTTCAAAGATAAATTATTTCCTGGAGCCGAGAACCGGCCCTTTTGTGGCGGCAGCATCCGCATAATAGTACCGACTTTCATAAACCGGCCGCCGGCCGATTTATGCAGATCGCTTCGCTGAAAAGCGTGGTTTTCGCCTCACTCGCGCCGCGGCCGGCGGCGCGCCGGACTGCCCGGCGTTAAAAGCCATTCCCCCATGAAGTATGAAATGACTTCCGATAACAAGTTTGGGACGGCTTCGAAACAGTGTTGTCAAAGCACTTTAAAAATATGTATATTTTCCTCCCGCCTTTAGCGCATTGAGCCAAAGAGCAAAGTATGCTAGAGCAGAAAACTCACGATAGATACCGGAAGATACAAGACTTTCCCCCACCTTCATCCACAACCCCTTTGTTTCTATAGCACTATGTCTGATTTTGCCCATTTGCACTGCCATACGGAATACAGTCTGCTTGACGGCGCCATCCGGCTCAAGGATCTCTGCGCCAAAGCCAAAGATTTCGGCATGCCGGCCGTGGCCATCACGGATCACGGCAATCTTTACGGCGCTCTCAAATTTTATCTCACCGCCAGAGATTTTGGCTTAAAGCCAATTATCGGCTGCGAAGTTTACGTATGCCATGATCACCGGGATACAAGCTCGGAGTTGGCCAACGTGCGCTATCATCTGGTGTTGCTGGCGCAAAATCTTGTGGGCTACCATAATTTGGTTAAGCTGGTTTCCCATGGCGCCCTATACGGTTTTTACCGGCGGCCCCGTGTGGATAAAGCCCTCTTGCGGCAATATTCCGAAGGCATCATCGCCCTTTCCGCCTGCATTGCCGGAGAGGTGCCGCGCCTTTATCTGCGCAGAGGCATGGACAACGCCATGGAAGCGGCGCGTGAGTATGCGGCCATTTACCCCGGCCGTTTTTTTCTGGAATTGCAGGCCAACGGCCTTGCCGAGCAGGAAAAGGCCAACGCCGCCCTCATTGAGATAGGAGAAAAACTCCGCTTGCCCTTGGTGGCCACCAATGACTGCCACTATCTGCACGCCGATGATGTGGACGCCCACGACGTGCTGCTGTGCATCCAGACCCAGGCCAAAGTGGCGGATGAAAAACGCATGCGCTTCACAACCCGGGAACTATATTATAAGAGCCCGGAAGAAATGGAAAAAGATTTCTCCCATCTGCCGGAAGCTCTTGCCAACATCAGCCGTATTGTGGGCATGTGCGAAGACTACGCGTTTAATTTAAAGGACTATCACTTTCCTTTATATGAGTTGCCCCAAGGCATGACGCCGGAAGAGGAGTTCCGCGCCTTATCCCGTAAGGGGCTGAAAAAACGCCTGGCCAAAATGCCCTATGCGGTGGATGAGGCCTTATACGCGCTACGTCTGGAAGAAGAGCTTGACGTCATCTGCCAGATGGGTTTTCCAAGCTACTTTCTTATAGTGCAGGACTTTATCAACTGGGCTAAGGACAACGATATCCCTGTGGGGCCCGGACGCGGCTCCGCCGCCGGCTCTCTGGTGGCTTACGCCCTGCGCATCACCAACCTCGATCCCATTCCGTATAATCTGCTTTTTGAGCGCTTCTTAAACCCCGAGCGCGTCAGTATGCCGGATATTGATGTGGACTTTTGCGAAGCCAAGCGCCACCGGGTGATCGAGTATATGCACCGCAAATACGGGGCGGAATCAGTTTCGCAAATCACCACCTTCGGCAAAATGCTGGCCAAGGGGGTCGTGCGCGACGTGGGCCGGGCCCTCGGCATGAATTTCCAGGAAACAGACCGCATTGCCAAGCTTATCCCGGCGGATCTGAAAATGACCATTACCAAGGCCCTGGATCTTGAACCGGATCTGCGCGCTCTGTACGCAAACGATCCGGAAATCAAAAAATTGATCAATACCTCCATGCGCCTTGAGGGGCTGTCGCGTCACGCCTCCATCCACGCCGCCGGGCTGGTTGTTTCCGACAAACCCATGATCGAATACCTGCCTGTTTACCGGGGCAAGCGTGAAGAGGATGTCGTCACCCAGTTCGACATGAAGATGGTGGAAAAGGTCGGATTGGTGAAGTTCGACTTTTTGGGCCTGCGCAACATGACGGTTCTTGACGACACCCTTAGGAACATTGTCTCCCTTGGCAAGCCTGTGCCGGATCTGGACGCCGTGCCGCTGGACGATGCGCCCACTTACAAGCTGTATGCCGATGGAGACACGGACGGCATATTCCAAGTGGAAAGTTCCGGCATGCGCGCTTACCTGCGCCAGCTCAAACCCACCAGTTTTGAAGACATTATCGCCATGCTGGCTTTATATAGGCCCGGGCCCCTCAAGTCCGGCATGGTGCTTGAGTTCATCAAGCGCAAGCACGGGCAAGCGCCCATCAATTATATCCTTCCCGAATTGCAAGAATGCCTGAAAGATACGTATGGGACCATTGTTTACCAGGAACAGGTGATGCAAATCGCCCAGATCGTGGCCGGCTACAGCCTTGGCGGTGCGGATTTGCTGCGCCGGGCCATGGGGAAAAAAGACCCCGCGGCCATGGCCGCCGAACGCTCCAAGTTTGTCGAGGGAGCCAAGGCGCGCGGGCATGAGGCGGAGATTGCGGAAAATGTTTTCAGTTTAATGGAAAAATTCGCGGAATACGGGTTTAACAAATCCCATTCCGCTGCCTATGCGCTCATTTCTTATCATACCGCCTATTTAAAGGCCCATTATCCCACGGAATTCATGGCAGCTCTGCTTTCCTCGGAAATGGGCAACGAGGACAAGCTGCTCAAATACATATCCGCCTGCAAGGATATGGAGCTCACCGTGCTGGCTCCGGACATCCAATCCAGCCTCTGGAAGTTCACCGTACGAGGCGAAGCGGTCCTTTTCGGCCTCGGAGCCATCAAAAATGTGGGGGAAGAAGCCATCCGCGAACTGACGGCCGCACGGGAAGAAGGCGGTCCCTTTATCTCGCTGCTGGATCTTTGCACCCGGGTGCCTTTACGCAAAATGACCAAACGGGTGCTGGAAAGCCTCATCAAAAGCGGCGCGTGCGACTGTTTCGGCGTCAGCCGCGCCGGACTCCTGGCCTCCCTGGAAATGGTCGTCGCAAAGGCGCAGAAAAAAAACCGGGAAAAAGAATCCGGTCAGGTGTCCTTGTTCTCCCTGGTGCCGGAAAGCGCGCAAGCGCGAACCCAAAGCCCGGGTATCGGTTACGACTGCCCTGAAGCCGGTATGCCCGAATGGGATCATGAGTTTTTTTCACGCGGGGAAAAAGAAGCCCTGGGCTTTTATCTTACCAGCCACCCCTTGCAGCCTTACCGCAAAGAAATGATCCGGCAGCAGCTCATTCCCCTTGAGGAATGCCGGGAGCTCGCCCCTGAAGACAGCTTCAAATGCGCTGTGCTCGCTCACGTGGATAAGGTCCGCTTTGACAATAAAGGCCGGCGCTGGGCTTTGCTGCGCGTGGAAGATCTGACCGCATCCGGAACAGCCTTTTGCTTCAGCGACGCCTATGAACGGTATAAGGATTTTCTCCAGCCGGACGTGCCGTTATATATGGAAGGCAAAATCAGCCGCCCCCGCGAGGACTCTTTTGCGGACACTGCCGAAACTGATGAACCGGCTCTGAAGGAGGTTAAATTTCTGGTCGAACGGGTCATGCCGCTGGCTGAAGCCTGTATGGCCTCAGCCGAGCCGGTCTGCATAGATATCGCTCCCATGGACAACAACGCGGACCGGTTAAAGGAGCTGAAACAAGTGTTGGAACAACATAAGGGCAAAACCCCTGTCCACCTCTTGTTGCACCTGGGCGACGCTTGGTGCCGTATGGAACTCCCCGCTTTCAGCGTCACCCCCGGTCCTCATTTGGAGCGGGCGCTTACCCTTTGGGCCGCGGCAAAATGACATAAGGGCGCTGTATGCCCCTGCATAAAGCGCTTTGCTCACGCTCCTGCATCTCCATGGCGCAAAATATAATACAAGTTTTTTTACCCGTTCTCTTTTTGTGGAAAACTAATTTAAAATGGAGTAGCCTGCGGCGTTTGCCTAGGGATGCCTTCCCGTCATAGGCAGGAATTCAGCAGCCGGGCGCAAAGCTCGAGCTGTGGTTTCGTTTTTACCATAAGAGTATAGAAGCATTGAATGTCATATGCTCCACCGGCGCAATGGCTCCGGCCGCCGCAAAGGCATAAGCGGAATGTACTTTTGTCCGCCGGCCTGCGTAAACGTCGTAAAAAGCATTTTACATCCCACATCGATACTAAAGGCTGATACTACATGTCCAAACTTCTGGATGCTTTTCTTGGAATCTTTTCAAGTGATCTGGCCATTGATCTTGGCACAGCCAACACCTGTGTCTACGTCAAAGGGCGGGGTATAGTGCTGCGTGAGCCTTCGGTTGTTGCCGTACGCAAGGACTTGCGCAACAGCCGCGTGCTGGCTGTGGGCATGGAAGCTAAGAGGATGCTGGGCAAAACCCCAGGCAACATTGAAGCTATCCGTCCCATGAAAGACGGCGTCATTGCCGACTTTGAAGTCACGGAGGCCATGCTGCGCTATTTTATCGCCAAAGTGCACAATTCGCGCCGTCTCGTACGACCGCGCATTATAGTTTGCGTGCCCACAGGCATTACTCAGGTGGAAAAGCGGGCGGTCAAAGAATCGGCCCAAAGCGCGGGCGCGCGTGAAGTCTATCTGATTGAAGAACCTATGGCGGCCGCCATTGGAGCTAACCTCCCCATTCAGGAGCCCACCTCCAACATGGTGGTGGATATAGGCGGCGGCACCACGGAGGTGGCCGTCATCTCCCTTTCGGGCATTGTGTACTCCAAATCAGTGCGCGTGGGCGGCGATAAGATGGACGAAGCCATCATGACCCATGTAAAACGCAAGTACAACATGCTGATAGGGGAATCTTCCGCGGAACATATTAAAATGACCATCGCCTCGGCATCGGCGCTGGATCCTGAGTTGGAAATGGAAGTCAAGGGCAGAGACCTGGTGACCGGCATTCCCCAAAATATCATCATTACTTCAGAAGAAGTGCGCAAGGCTATTTCCGAGCAGGTGGACGCCATCGTTCTTGCCGTACGGGTGGCGCTGGAGCAGACTCCGCCTGAACTGGCCGCCGATATCGTGGATCGGGGCATTGTGCTGACGGGTGGAGGCGCGCTGCTCAAAGGCCTTGATCAACTTTTGCGTAATGAAACATCCCTCCCCATCACTGTTGTGGAAGATCCTTTGTCCACTGTGGCCATCGGCACAGGCAAGGCGCTGGATAATATCCATATTTTGAAGGAGGTCTGCATAGATTAAAACGCCCTCCCCCAACCGTCTTATTGGCATTTTGGTCATTATCCTGTTTTTTTACCTCGGCCTTTTCACCTGGAACGCCCGCACCGGATATCTGGACAGCGTGGCTGAGCGAACCGGGTTGGAATTTCTGGGATATGTGCTTTCGCCCATTGTCTGGGTAGGCGACCAATGCGTGGACTTATGGAATCGGTACATCGCTCTTATAGATGTGGCCGCTGAAAATGCTTTTTTGCACGAAGAACTGCGCCGGGTGCATGCGGCCGCCTCGCTCAATGCCGAAGATAAAGCGGAGCTGGGGCGTTTGCGCTCGCTCTTGCGTCTGGACGCTCTGTACGAACAGCCCGGCTTTGCCGCCCGGATAATAGCCAAAAGGTTCGGCCCTCAGGCCGTGCTCAAAACCTTCACCGTCAATAAAGGCTATTTAAACGGCGCGGTGGTGGGCACTCCTGTGGTGACGGAAATAGGCGTCGTAGGCCGGGTACTGCGCACCTCCCCGCACGCGGCTACGGTAATTATGCTTACGGATCCCGGCTTCCGCCTCGCCGTCATGACCCGGGAAAGCCGCACTCCCGGTATTTTATCCGGCGTCTCGGGCCCGGAACCGCGGCTTGAGGTGGCGTATGTATCCCAAACCGCACACATTGCGCCCGGAGATACACTCATAACTTCCGGCGTTGACAGCGCCTTTCCCAAAGGCTTGCCGGTGGCGGTAGTGACAAAGGTCATGCCGGGCAACGAGACGTTGTTTCAGCAGGTGCACGCCCAGCCCCTGGTCAATTTGAACTACTTGGAAGAAGTCATTTTACTGCAGCAGGTGGAAAGCGGCCCTCCCTTGCTGGAACGCCTGCCCAATCCGGTGGAGCCTCCCCCTCTTGTTTTCTCCGTCCCGCAGGCGTCACCCGGCAGCGGCGCCGCCAATAAAACCCCTCCCCCAAGCCCGCCGCCGTCCCGGCCTTAAGCAGCATGAAAAAAACCGTCACACGCTTCCTTTGGTGGGGCGCCTATATTATAGGCGCGCTCATCATCCAGCACCAGATCCCTGGCGTGGACGCTCTTGTGCCCGGCTTTTTGCTCTCCTTGCAGGAGAAAAAGTTCTGGCAAAGCTTCTGGCTGTTTGTAATATTTGTACTTATTCAGGAAGGCGCGGGCTCATTGCAGTTTGGAAGCGCTGTGCTCTGGTACGGAGGGCAGGTAGCTTTTTTCCATGTGAGCCAACGTTTTTTTGTAGCGGACAACCTCTTGTTCGTATTTATTCTTTCAATAGTTTTAGGCGTTTATCATGCTCTGCTGACCTTATTCATGTGCGCCGTGCAGGGGTTGCCCGTGGAATATCTGCCGCTGCTGCATGAAAGCATTATCCAGACGCTGCTTATTCCCCTCATATGGGGAGTGGCTTACCTGTCTTTCCCCAGAACATCCTTGTACAGCGGTTAAGCGTTATGAGTATTGAAATAGGTTCCGAAGGCTATCAACCCCCACGCATCGGGATTTTTTTTCTATTCAGCCTGGTCACCTTTCTTTTTGTGCTCTTCGTACTGCGCTTTTGGTATTTGCAAATTTTACGCGGCAATGAATTTGCTCAAAAAGCCCACGCCAACCGCACCCGACAAGAACGCATCTACGCCACCCGTGGCGTTATTTTCGATCTCAAAGGCCGCTTGTTGGCGGAAAACAGGCCCGCTTACGTACTGACGATGATCCGCGAGGATTGCCCGGATATTCCAGCCACGCTGGCCCAAATCAGCCAATGGACGGGCATTCCTCTGCCCGCTCTGCAAACTAAATTCCAGCAGGATGCCTTACGCGTCAAATCCTTTCAGTCCCAAATCATCGCCACCGACATTCCCTATGAAAAAGTAGCGGATATTGAGCAGCAAATCTTTCTTTGGCCGGGCCTGTCTGTGGAAACGCGCCAGAGACGCTACTACCCTTACGGTTCTTTATTCGCCCATATCCTCGGTTATGTGGCCGACGCCAGCGAAAAAGAACTGAAAGCCGATGATAAGCTGGCCCTTGGCGACATCGTGGGCAAACAAGGCCTTGAACTCATCTTGGAAAAACGCCTGCGCGGCACCAAAGGGCAAAACAGCGTCGAAGTCGACGTTCTCGGCAGGCAGCTTAACCGCCGCCAGGAAGAACCTCCCCTGGCCGGGGAAAACATCGTCCTTTCTCTGGATATGGACCTGCAACGCGCCGCGTCCGAAGCTCTGGGCAATGAAGCCGGGGCCATCGTGGTCATTGAGCCGGCAAACGGCAAAGTACGCGCCCTGGTCACGCACCCATCCTATGATAATAACGCGTTTACCACCACGCTTTCCAAAAAAGACTGGGCCGCCCTGGTGGAGGATCCGCGCAGACCCTTGCAAAACCGCTCCATCCAGAGCCGCTATCCGCCGGGTTCTGTCTGGAAACTGATGATGGCGGGCCTTTTTCTGGAACAAAAAATAGACCCTCGCGCAACAATCACCTGTGTCGGGCAGGTGAACCTCGGCACGCACACCTTCCGCTGCTGGAAACGCGGCGGGCACGGTACAATAAACATGCTGCAATCCCTTATTCACTCCTGCGACGTCTATTATTACGAAATGGCGCAGCGGGTGGGCATAGACAATGTCGAGCGCTTCGCCAAAGCCTGCGGCTTCGGCAAGCCCACCGGCATCGACCTGCCCCACGAAAGTTCGGGGCTTGTGCCGGGGCGGCAATGGAAACGCAGCCGCTTCGGCGAGCCTTGGCAAGGAGGCGAAACCCTGAACGTAGCCATCGGGCAGGGGTATACGCTTGTCACTCCCTTGCAGATGGGCGTCTTTGTGAGCTCTTTGCTGAACGACGGCCGGATTCTTAAACCCAGCCTCATAGAGCACGAAGAGCCGGAAGTACGGGGCATACTGCCCATTCCCCAGCAGCATCGCAATTTTATTCTGGAAGGCATGCGCGTTACCGCCGCAACCGGCACCGCCAAGCGCATTAATCGTCCGGATGCCGTTATGGGCGGTAAAACCGGCACTGCCCAGGTGGTGCGCATAGGTGAAAGGCGGCTCAAAATGCACGAAATGGCCTACCTGCACCGCGACCACGCCTGGCTGGCCTCCTGGGGCATGAAAGACGGCAAAACTTACGCTGTTGTGGTCATGGTGGAGCACGGCGGAGGCGGCAGCTCCACAGCCGGTCCCATAGTGGCCAAAGTCTTCGAAGCGCTGTTTGGCCCCATTCCTGAAGGCATGAGCCCTAAAACCACCAACCAGGATGTCTCGCCCTTCCTGCCGCGCGAACCCGCGACGCCCCTTCCTGCACGCAGGCAGTGAAATGGGGAGCGAGATAGAACATTTTTTCAACTTCCCGTAAGGAAACGCCATGGCCGCAATGGACAGACGCCTGCTCACCCATGCCAACTGGAGCCTGCTCGGCTTTACAGCCGTTCTTTTTTTTACCGGAGTCGCCAATCTTTACTCGGCAAGCGGCGTACGCATTGAAGACGGCATTACCGTTGCTCCGTTTTATCAAAAACAGCTCATCTGGGGGGCGACAGGGCTTGGCTGCATGATAATCTGCACCTTGTTCGATTACCGCCATCTGCGCACCCTTTCTCTGCCGTTTTTTATTCTGGCCATATTTTTGCTGCTTCTGGTGCCTATAGCGGGCAAAACCGTCTATGGCGCGACCCGCTGGCTGGATCTGGGGCTTTTCAGTCTCCAACCAAGTGAAGTGGCTAAAGTCGCCACGCTGCTTCTGGGAGCCTCGCTCCTCTCCCGCTATAAAGACTCCTTAAAATGGCATGAATTCTTTTTTGTGCTTATTTTCCTCGCTGTGCCGAGCATACTTATCTTTTTTCAGCCGGATCTGGGAACCACGCTGCTGCTTTTCTTTTTGCTCGGCGGCATCATTTTGTTTCACGGCTTAAAAAAATATGTGCTCAAAACCTGCTGTATTGTCCTGCCCCTGGTCTTGCCCCTCACCTGGTTTATTCTCAAAGACTACCAAAAAGAGCGCATTTTAACCTTTTTAGATCCTGCGCGGGACCTGCAGGGAGCGGGCTACCACATCACGCAATCCCAAATCGCCATTGGTTCAGGCCAGCTCTGGGGAAAGGGATTTCAAGGCGGCACCCAGAGCCTTTTACGTTTTTTGCCGGAAAAGCATACTGACTTTGCTGTGGCCGTGTTCAGCGAAGAATGGGGCTTTTTGGGCTGCGTGATTCTTTTAGCCTTGTTCTGCTGCTTTTTATTGTGCATAATAAACACCGTCCGCAACGCCAAAGATCACTTCGGCAGTATATTATGCGCCGGGGTTTTCTTTTATTTTTTTTGGCAAATACTTATCAATATCGGCATGGTCGTCGGCCTGATGCCGGTGGTGGGAGTGCCCCTTCCTTTCATCAGTTACGGGGGGACGGCCACGATTGTTAATTTCATCATGCTGGGGCTTGTGCTGAACGTCTCCATGCGGCGTTTCATGTTTAAACGGTCGTAGGCTCAGGGCTTTTTTGAGCCCCGCTTGCCCCGGGCATACTCGTCTTTGCAGGACTGATTTCCTCAATCGGCCGGCGGCCGATTGAGGAAGAGCGCTTCGCCGAAAAACGTGGCTTTCGGCTCGCTCGCGCCGCTAACAACGGCGCGCCGGACCGCCGTCCGGCCTTAGAAGTCATTCCCCAATAAATTATGAAATGACTTCAAAATATCTTTAGAGCAGATTAACTTTGAGATTTGTCGTTTAACGGCGGGCAAAGCCCGCCTACGGCAATCTCAAGGCAAGGATTTACGGGCAAATCCTTGCAGAGCAAGTATACATTTTTAATGTTAAATTGCTCTAGCGGCGCAAATAATGAATCCTGCGTTGCAAGGGCATATGGTTCGGAGGGCGACGCCCTCCACTCCCTGGCAGTTGAAGCGGCAACCGGGCTTCGCCCTTGCCGGCAACCTCTCCACAAGGAGCTTATGGAATGGCAAAAAATGATTTTAGCGCCTTTATGGGACCGGGCACCGAATTTCAAGGTCAGCTCAACTTCAAGGGCACAGTGCGTATTGACTGCCGCTTTCTCGGCACAATCACCTCGGACGGCACGCTGATCCTCGGCAAAGACGCAAACTTGGAAGGTACCGTTTCCGTCGCGGATCTGGTGGTGCAAGGTGCCTTCACCGGCGAAGCCGTTGTGACAAAACGCACAATTTTGCATCAAGGAGCCAAAGTAACCGGCACCCTTACCACCAGAGCGCTGGTTATGGAAGATGGCGCCAATCTGCAGGGCGAGCTCTATATGGGTAAAGACGTTGAAGGGGCCAAAAGCCTCAAAGCGGCAACCCCACAGGCTATTGGCGACCACAACGTTCATATTATCGACGCCACGGTGGAGCAATAGACGCTTTTGCCACGCTGAACCGCCAAGGGCTGTTTCTCGCTTACTATCCTTGGGCCTTACAAGCAAAGCATCCGTTTTTTGCGAAGAGAGCGTCTTATCATAACCGCCGGAAACAAAAAAAACCGGATAGCATTGAAGCGAACAGATTTTCAAAAAACAGCCCTTGGAGAAAAAAACTTTCTTTGAGGCAAAATCCCTCTTCCATGCCTTGCCCGCTCATACGCGGACAGCACTACACGGCGCGGCCTTGCGGCATCCGCGTTTGAAAAACGTCGATTCCCCAACGGTCGTTCCGTTTTTTACAAATCAAAAAAAACACGAAAGCCATTAACAACAGCCGCAATCCTATAGAAAATGCTTTTTATTTTACGCGGCGGTTTTCTCAGCATTTCACACAGAGATCAGCCAAAAGGACTTTACAAAATAATGCCGTTCATATAAGGTGCGCACACATTGCGCAATTCTTCACAACCTCAGAAGGGAGTCTAACTGTATGAATAATATGATTGATTTAAATATTACCCTTTTCATACAACTGGCAAACTTCCTCGTCACCGTTGTGGTGCTCAACTATCTTCTTATCAAGCCCATACGCAATCAGATAGCCGCTCGTAAGGAACTCACCGCCGGCTACGCTGATGCCATCGAAAAATTTACCGCTGAAGCGGCTGCCAAGCTTTCCAATTACGAGCAAGCTCTGTCCGGCGCCCGTGCTGAAGCTGCGCTCGCCCGTGAAGCGCTTAAGGCCGAAGGCGTCGCCCAAGAGCAAAAAACAGTTCAGGCCGCGCACTCGCAAGCCCAGGCGTATCTTCTTTCCTCCAGAGAACAGGTTGCCAAAGAAGCCAGAACGGCCATGGACATCCTGCTTTCTCAAGTGAATACCCTTGCCGAAAAGGCAATGTCCAAGATTCTCGGCTAACCGCATGCCGCCTCATGCGGCCTCAGGAGGATTTCGCGTGCAACGTTTCAAAATTGTCATCACCGCGTTCTGTATTGTTCTTGTTTCCGCCTCTCTGGCTTTTGCTTCCGCAGAAGGCGAAGCGCATGAATCCTGGACGAACCTGCTCTTCCGGATTCTTAACTTCGTCATTTTCATTGGAGCTATTTACTATTTTTTCGGCAAAAAGCTCATCGCCTTTTTCAAGGGCCGTACTGAAGGCATTGCAACTGAAATTGCCTCCTTGGAAGAGCGCAAAGCAAAAGCGCAGGCCGATCTTGCCGGTGTGGAAAAACGCATTGCCAATCTGGAAGAGGAGCGCCAAGCCATTCTTGCGGATTATAAGGTGCAGGGTGAGGCCATGAAGGCTTCGATCATCGCCAATGCGGAAAAAACCGCCAGCCAGATTGCCGCCCAGGCCAAAGTCACCGCCCAAAATGAGATCAATGCGGCCATTGACGCTATCCGTGCGGAAATGGCTGATAAAATCGTTGAGGCCACGGAACAGCTTATCACCCAAAAGCTGTCCGCCGCGGAGCACACAAAGCTCGTTGATAAATATTTAACAAAGGTGGTGCTCAATTGACCGGCAACATCGTAGCGCGCAGGTATGCTCAGGCGCTTTTTGCCCTGGGTAAGAAAAGCGGCCTGCCGGAGCTTGAGAGCTATGCCTCTTCACTTGGAGAGCTGCGCTCGGCTCTGGCGGAGTCGGTTGACCTTGTCCGCGTGTTTCGCAACCCTATTTTTACCGCTGAGGAAAAAAAGAAAGTTGTGCGAAAACTCGCGTCCAAGCTGAAGGTTAAGGGCGCCATTCTTAATTTTTGTCTGCTGCTGGCTGATAAAGATCGTTTATCGGAGCTTTCCGGCATTTCCAGCGCTTTTGAAGCATTGCTCGATATGGAAAAAGGCGTTTTACGGGGACAGCTTCTCACTGCCGTGCCTATTGAAGATGCAAAGCAGACGGAAATTGTCAAACAACTTGAGAAAAAAGCCAAACGCACCCTGGTGCTGAACTTTGGCGTAACACCTGAGATTCTTGGAGGCGCCGTGTTGAAGGTAGGCGACCAGGTTATGGATGCGAGCCTTCGCGCACAACTTTCCATCCTCAAAGACACCATCAAGAGGGGTGAGTAGGGCCATGCAGATTAAAGTCGAAGAAATCAGCAAAATTATTGAAGGGCAGATTCAGAACTACGAACAGCGCGTGGAGATGAGCGAAACCGGTACCGTGTTGTATGTGGGTGACGGCATCGCGCGCATTCACGGCGTGAACAATGCCATGGCCATGGAGCTCCTTGAGTTCCCCGGCGGGCTGATGGGCATGGTTCTGAACTTGGAAGAAGACAACGTGGGTGTTGCCCTGCTTGGCGATGACACCAACTTAAAAGAAGGTGATCCTGTCAAACGCACAGGGCAGATCTTCTCCGTGCCTGTGGGCGATGCGGTCATGGGCCGGGTGCTCAACCCCTTGGGACAGCCCATTGATGGTCTTGGTCCTCTGGGGCAAACAGAAATGCGCCCTGTGGAAATCAAGGCGCCGGGCATTATCGCCAGAAAAAGCGTGCATGAGCCCATGCCCACGGGGATCAAGGCTATTGACGCCATGACGCCCATCGGGCGCGGCCAGCGCGAGCTTATCATCGGCGACCGTCAGACGGGCAAAACCGCGGTATGTATCGACGCTATTCTGGCGCAGAAAAATACTGACATTCACTGCTTTTATGTGGCCATCGGCCAGAAAAAAGCCAACGTGGCCCTGGTGGCGGATACCTTGCGCAAACACGGCGCCATGGAATACACCACCATTATTTCGGCCACGGCTTCCGAACCCGCTTCATTGCAGTATATTGCCGCTTACTCCGGCTGCGCCATGGCGGAATTTTACCGCAACTCCGGCAAACATGCGCTGATCATTTACGACGACCTTTCCAAGCAGGCTGTGGCCTATCGCCAGATGTCCCTCCTGCTGCGCCGTCCTCCGGGGCGTGAAGCCTTCCCTGGCGACGTGTTCTACCTGCACTCCCGCCTTTTGGAGCGCGCGGCGAAAATGTCCGACTCCCAGGGCGCGGGCTCTCTCACCGCGTTGCCGATTATTGAAACTCAGGCCGGGGACGTGTCGGCCTATATCCCGACCAACGTTATCTCCATCACGGACGGCCAGGTGTATCTTGAGCCCAACTTGTTCAACGCCGGCGTGCGCCCCGCCATTAACGTGGGTCTGTCCGTATCGCGCGTGGGCGGGGCTGCCCAGATTAAAGCCATGAAGCAGGTTGCGGGCTCTTTGCGTCTGGATCTTGCCCAGTACCGCGAGTTGGCGGCCTTTGCCCAGTTTGGTTCCGACCTTGACAAGGCCACCCAGCAAAAACTCAACCGCGGCGCCCGTCTGGTGGAGCTTTTGAAGCAGCCCCAGTACATGCCCATGGAAGATTACCAGCAGGTTGTGTCCATTTACGCCGCCACCAAGGGCTTTATGGACGATATTCCTTTGGAGTCCGTGCGCCCCTTTGAAACGGCGTTTCTTGAATTTATGACGACAAGTAAAGCCGACCTCCTGCAGGACATCAAAGCCCAAAAGGCCCTGAACGCATCCATTGAGGAGCGTTTGCAGGCGGCCATCCTGGAGTTCAAGAAGATCTTTAAGGCGTAACTTTCGGAGGCGTGAATGGCTTCTCTCAAAGATGTCAAAATGAAGATCAGCGGGGTCAAAAAGACCAAGCAGATCACCAAGGCCATGAACATGGTCGCCTCCGCGAAGTTGCGCGGCGCTCAGCAGCGAATAGAGCGTTTTCGCCCGTATGCGCAAAAGTTTTTTGACATGCTGAGCGATTTGGGTGGGCAGGAAGATAACGTCCACCCTCTTCTTGCGGCTCGCGAGGAGGTAAAGAGCGTTGGAATCGTGCTTGTCACCTCAGACCGAGGTTTGTGTGGCAGCTTTAACGTCAACATTATCACCGCGGCCTTAAAGTATGCCCAAGGCAGAGTGAATGACGGCAAAACCGTAAAATTCTACTGCGTGGGCAGAAAAGCCCGGGATGCGGTCCGTAAGCTTGGTTATGAGTTTCCCCTAGCTGTCGTGGGCAGGATGAACTCGCTGGATTTCGGCATGGCTGTATCCGTCGGCTCGAAGGTAATGGAAGATTACCTTGCCGGCGAAATTGATGAAGCCATTATGTACCATGGCGAATTCATCAGTCTTGCCAAACAGCCGCCCGCGAAAATTCCCCTTCTGCCCATCGCCTCAACGGAAAAGACTGAAGAAGGGGACAACGCGGCCCAGAATAAAGACTATATTTACGAACCGGCGGTGGAGAGCCTTTTGGCGGAACTTCTGCCCCGTTTTGTTAAAGTCCAGGTATATCGTGGTCTTCTTGACACATCCGCCAGCGAACACGCGGCGCGGATGCAGGCCATGGATAACGCCACAAGAAACTGCGATGACATGGTGAACGCGCTGACGCTTTTGTATAACAAAACGCGCCAGGCAGCCATCACCACTGAGCTTATTGACATTGTGGGCGGCGTTGAGGCGCTCAAAGGATAACAAGGGAGCGTAACGGAAATGAGTGCAAACATCGGTAAAATCTCGCAGGTTATCGGCGCGGTTGTGGACGTGGAGTTTCCTTCCGGCAAACTCCCCAATATTCTGAGCGCCCTGCATCTGAAAAACCCTAATAACGAAAACGCGCCCGAGCTTATTTGCGAAGTGGCGCAGCACCTTGGCGATAACGTGGTGCGCACCATAGCCATGGACGCCACCGAAGGCCTCGTGCGCGGCATGCCTGTGGAAGATACGGGCCGGCCCATTGCGGCGCCGGTGGGCAAAGCTCCTCTTGGCCGTATTATCAATGTGGTGGGCAACCCTGTGGACGAGCTTGGTCCGCTTAATGCGACCAAAACGCTCCCCATCCACCGCCCCGCTCCGGCCTTTACAGAGCAAAACACCAAGGTGGAACTGCTCGAAACCGGCATCAAAGTGGTTGACCTGCTCATCCCCTTCCCTAAAGGCGGCAAAATGGGCCTTTTCGGCGGCGCGGGCGTGGGCAAGACCGTTATTCTCATGGAGATGATCAACAACATCGCCAAACAGCATGGCGGCCTTTCCGTGTTTGCCGGCGTGGGTGAGCGCACCCGCGAAGGCAATGACTTGTACCATGAATTCAAGGATGCGGGCATCTTGGAAAAAGCCGCCCTTGTATACGGCCAGATGAATGAACCTCCGGGAGCCCGCGCCCGCGTGGCCCTCACCGCCCTCACTGTGGCGGAATACTACCGCGATGAAGAAGGGCAAGACGTGCTCTTGTTCGTCGACAACATATTCCGCTTCACTCAGGCCGGTTCGGAAGTGTCCGCTCTGCTTGGCCGCATGCCTTCGGCCGTGGGTTACCAGCCCACCCTGGGTACGGACCTCGGCGCTTTGCAAGAGCGCATCACCTCCACCAACAAAGGCTCCATCACCTCGGTGCAGGCGGTGTACGTGCCCGCGGACGACCTTACCGACCCCGCTCCGGCCACCACCTTCTCGCACCTGGACGGAACTCTCGTGCTTTCCCGCCAGATTGCCGAACTCGGCATCTATCCGGCGGTGGACCCGCTCGACTCCACATCGCGTATTCTTGACCCGCAAGTTGTGGGTACGGAACATTACACTGTGGCCCGAGGCGTGCAGCAGATTCTGCAAAAGTATAAGGATCTGCAAGACATCATCGCCATTCTCGGCATGGATGAACTTTCGGATGACGATAAGCTCACCGTGGGGCGCGCGCGCCGTATTCAGCGTTTTCTGTCCCAGCCCTTCCACGTGGCCGAAGTCTTCACCGGCACTCCGGGCCAGTATGTAAAATTGGAAGACACTATTAAAGCGTTCCGGGCCATCTTAAACGGCGAATACGACCATATGGGCGAAGCGGATTTCTACATGGTTGGTCCCATTGAAATGGTTGAAGAAAAGTATAAAAAACGTCAGGCTGAACAATAGGAGGGATCATGGCGTCACTCCAATTGGATATCGTCACCCCTGACATGCTTGTGCTCAGCAAAGAAGTGGAATATGTGGGCGCCCCCGGCCTTGAGGGCGAATTCGGGATCCTGCCCGGCCACATTCCCTTTATATCAGCGCTAGCGGTTGGCGGACTGCACTATAACCGAGAGGGAAAAACCCGCTGGGTCTTCATCTCCGGCGGCTTTGCCGAAGTGTCTGACGATAAGGTTACCATACTGGCTGAAAGTGCGGAAGAAGCGGAACATATTGACGCCGCGCGGGCTGAGTCCGCCCGTAAACGCGCTGAGGAGCGTCTTGCGCATAAAACGGATGAGCTTAACGTCATTCGTGCGGAAGCCGCACTGTCAAGAGCCGTCACACGTTTGAACATTCGCGGACGGACGTAAAGCCGGGTTTTCACTAGGAAAATCCGCGCCAAAGCCGCAGACATCGGCTTTTGGCGGCTGCTACTAACGAGAAATGGGCACTCATATGGATGCCCATTTCTCGTTTTTTCGCAAAACATCCCCATTATCTTTCAGAGCGGGCCGTTCTTTGCGGCGAACAACCTCAATTGTGACATCGATCACGGCGCGGCTCCCTATTTTGCGTCAGCGTTGGACTGGTATTGTTCATCTCCACAATGACATCCGGAGAAATTCATGCAACGCTTTTTATTTTCCGCGCTCGCCCTATTCCTGCTTTTGCTGGCCACCGCCGCCGGAGCAAGAACAGAAACCGATACTTTTGCCGGTTTTCCTTTCAATCTTCCTGAAGAGCAAAGCGCCCTCACTGCGCAAAAGTTGGGGTTGAAGGTCAAAGAGCCCTGGGGACTTGTGGAAGATACCAATCTGCATGTGTATGAGGGCAAGCTGTTCGGCGTCAAGGCACAACTCATCAGAGCAGATTACCTGTGAGATTTGTCGTTTAACGGCGGGCAAAGCCCGCCTACGGCAATCTCAAGGCAAGGATTTACGGGCAAATCCTTGCAGAGCAAGTATACATTTTCAATGGTAAATTGCTCTAATGCGACATTTACAAAGGAAAGCTGAACGCGGTGCTGCTGGAATACAGCACGGCGGGAACAGGCATGAAGGAAGCTGAGGTTGAAAGACAGGCGCGAAAAGTGCTCGCTCTCTTCTTGAAGGAATACGGCACGGATCCGCTTATCTATTCCGTGCAGGACAAGGCGGATGACGGGCTCATTTTTCGCGTCTGGAAACTGGGCAAAATGACTGTCCGCTACCGCTTCTCGAGTTTTGCCGGGCATGTGGCCATCAGCGCTTCGCTGGAAGGAGCCAAAGGGCTGCCGTACTAAAATGCCGCTGGGCGCTTAGGAGTTTTTCTGGAGGGGCGAAAAGCCCGCAAGAGCCCCTTGGCTGGAGGGCTCAGTTTACCGTGATGTTTTGTCAGGCATCGTTTGTGTTGGGGGCACACGCACCACATAAGTACACTTCCTCAACAACAAGCGGCGCCTTCCGCGTCTGACGGCAAACCGCAGCGGTACCGGCATATTCAAACTGAGCCAGTACGTGGCCGGAAGGTTCCCCTGCGCGCTACCGCAAAGGGTTAAGCGCTATCAGGGCGTTAGCGCGAAAACAATTACCGGTGAGATTGCCCGGCAAAAAACGGAGGGGCAGTTTTTCCGCCATGCAAATATCGGCAATATCTTTTCGCGTCAGCGTCAAAACAGGATTTTGCGCCCTGACCTTGGCGTAAAACTTATGCTTTCCTGAAAGCACTTCTTTAAGTTTTGCAATGAATGTTCCGGACAAGAACCCGCCCAGCAATACCCCAGCAATATCTTTGTAAATATTATAGTCCACCAAAAGATCCGCCAGGAGCATCTGGCAGCCCGGCGCGGCGATTTTTTTCGCATTCATGAGAAGGGTGCGTATTTCGTCTGTGGAGCGATAGTATTGCAAAACGCTTACACACAGGATCCGCGTCACCGGCGGCAGCGGCAAGGAGTCCACAGCCAAGTATTTATCAGGGGCAAGGGCATGAAAGTGCAGATTCGCCTGTCCGGAAAAATGCCCTCTTGCCCGCTCCACGCTGCTTTGAGAAGTATCCGCTCCATGCGCTTCACGCACACGCTCGGCGAGGGAGGCAATCACATGCCCATTGCCGCATCCGATATCCAGCACCACGTCATCAGGCCCAAAGGCAATGACGTTGGACACCTGCCGGACGAAAAAATCCGACTGCGCCTTCCATAAGTCTCCGGTCATAGCCTCATTACCGTTCCAGTAGTCTATCCAGGAACTCATGTTTTCTCCTTGTCGGGTCGCGATATATGCGGCGGGGAAGGTGCTGTGGCGTACGAACCGCGCTTATACAAGCCGAAAACGTGAAACGGGCGATTCCCGACTCCGCCGAATCCGTGCATCTTGGCGTGGGCTTGAGCGCGGAGGCACGGCTCGTTATGTACTGGAATATGCCGGGGGACACAAGAGAGCGGCATTGGCGCTGTTTGCCGCGATCCCATATTCGGCTTCACTTGATATAGGCCGACTATATCTGCGGCACTTGTTCATTCTCCGTCTTGCCGCTTGAAAAAATTCAACTTTTCGCGGACGGCGTTTTAATGGGGGGCTAAGCCTAAGAATAAGCTCTTGACTTTTGTCGTAAGTTGAATAAATCCTAATCGGCCAAGATAACTTTTCCCGTGTGAGGATATTTTTATGAGCAAGAACATTCAAGCCTTTCCAGGCGCAAGCCAAACCGCCGAAGGCATGTTGTATAACGGCGCGTTGTTTCACCCTGTCATTGACAAATGCGCCGGCTGTGCCCGCATTCGCGAATTCGAAGGGCAGGAGTACTGTTCCAGCTACCCCTTGCCCACAGCGAAATGGTCTTTGGGCTCGTGCAATTTTTCCACCCATGCCAAGGCGGCCGCTGCTGCCCAGGCCAAGGTCAACCCCCTCAAAGCTTCCAAACGCGCTGCCAAAGGCGGCCGTTAAGACGACTTGCTCCGGCTGGTTAAGCCGTTGGATAATTATTGCGCGGCAGGGGGGAGGAAATCCTCTCCCCTGCTTTTTTTTATAAGGAGCCGTTATGGTGAGTAAGTTATTACACTATCTTGATGGCTTGTCCCAACAAGTTATAGACTGGCAGCGTGAAATGACCGCCCGCCCGGCCATGGGACCTGAAAACAAAGGCCAAGGAGAAGCTGAAAAAGCTGACTGGCTCACCCAAGAACTTTCGCGCATGGGTCTTCCGGATATCAGGCAGCATCCCTGTCCGGATCCGCGCGTCCCCGCCGGTTTCAGGCCCAATATTTCGGCCAGGATCCCCGGCAAAACCGACCGCACCTTGTGGGTGATCGGCCATATGGATGTTGTGCCTCCCGGTGAAGACATTCTTTGGGAAAGCCCCCCCTTTGAACTGCGCGTTGAAGGAGATTATCTTTTCGGCCGCGGGGTTGAAGATAATCAGCAGGCCATTGCCACAGCTATGCTTACGGCAAAAGCTCTGCTTCATAATCAGGTGACGCCGGATCTTTCTTTAGGTTTGCTGTTTGTGGCGGATGAAGAAACCGGCATGAAACATGGGCTGCCCCATGTACTGCAGAGCGCTCCGGAGCTTTTACGCAAAGATGATATGTTTCTGGTGCCCGATATGGGCAATAAAAACGGCAGCATGATTGAAATAGCGGAAAAAAGTTGTCTATGGCTTAAAATTACCGTCACGGGCAAGCAGTGCCATGCCAGCACGCCGGAGCTTGGCGTCAATTCGCTAGTGGCGGCTTCGGCCTGTGTTTTGGAATTGGAAACGCTGTATCGCATTTTTCGTAATAAAGATCCCTTGTTCACGCCCTCCTGGTCAACCTTTGTGCCGTCTAAAAAAGAGGCCAATGTGGAAAACATCAACACCCTGCCCGGGCGTGACGTTTTCTATCTGGACTGCCGCGTGTTGCCGAAATATGCCATTGAAGACGTGAAGCAACAGGTGCAGGCCATCACTCAAGAAATTGCCCGACGCTATGAGGTGGGCGTAGAGGTCGAGGTGGTGCATTCAGAGCAGGCGCCCGCGCCTACCTCGCCGGACTCTGTCGTTATCCGTCGTCTGAAGGCGGCTTTAAGCAAATCGCGCGGCATAGAGCCGCTTATCTGCGGCGTGGGCGGGCAGACTGTGGCCGCGTGCCTGAGGCACGCCAAGCTCGACACCGCGGTTTGGGGCACGTTGATGCCCAACCCCCACACCCCCAATGAATGTTCCCGCATATCCGCCACCATTGCAGATGCCAAGATTGTGCTGGCCATGCTGTTTGACGCGGGAGCTCCGGATACTCGGCAATGAATGCGAATCGACAATACGATCTCATAGTTGTAGGCGGCGGGCACGCCGGCTGCGAAGCGGCTATGGCGGCCGCAAGGATGGATCTTGCCGTGCTGCTGATCACGGGCAATGTGGATCGAATAGGCCACCTTTCCTGTAACCCCGCCATTGGCGGCCTCGGCAAGGGGCATATGGTGCGGGAGATTGACGCCTTAGGCGGCTGTATGGCCCGTTGGGCGGACGAGGCGGCCATCCAAGCCCGAATTTTAAACGCCAGCAAAGGCCCGGCTGTGCGGGCCACACGCGCCCAGATGGATCGCAAGATCTATCTGGCCGCTGTCCAGCGGGATATATTCGCCCAGCCCGGGTTGCTTGTCCATGAGGATATGGTGGAGGATCTGCTCACTGCAAACGGGTGCGTAAATGGTGTCCTCACCAGCCTTCAGCAGCGTTTTTTCGCTCCGGCGGTACTGCTGACCACAGGCACTTTTTTGCGCGGGCATATCCATATAGGTGAAAAGCGGTATCCCGGCGGCCGCAGGGGAGATGCGGCGGCAATCGGGCTTTCCGCCTCTCTTCAGCGCCTTGGGCTTTGCCTTGGCCGCTTTATGACCTGCACAACGCCGCGCATATTAACGGCCAGTGTGGATTTTCATACAATGGAAGAACAGCCGGGAGATACGCCTGTGCCGCGTTTTTCCAAGCGCGGAAGGAGCTTTGGAACACCTGTCCTGCCTCAGCTTTCCTGCCACCTCACCTGGACCAATGAAAAAACCCACGCCATCATCCAAAAGCATCTCGGACGCTCACCCATGTATAACGGCGCTCTACCCGGCGTCGGTCCCCGGTACTGCCCCTCCATTGAAGATAAAATAGCCCGTTTTCCCGACAAGGAACGCCACCAAATTTTTGTGGAGCCTGAAGGGATAAACAGCCCTGAAACATATCCCAACAACATCCCCACCGGCTTGCCTTTGGACGCGCAAATAGAACTGCTGCACAGCATTCCCGGTCTTGAACGCTGCCATGTGGTACGGCCGGGCTACGCCATAGAATACGATATGGTGCAGCCGACGCAGCTTGCCCCCACTCTGGAAGTTAAGGCGCTGCCGGGTTTATGGTGCGCCGGGCAGATAAACGGCACCTCCGGATATGAAGAAGCGGCGGCCCAAGGTTTGTGGGCGGCGCTCAATATTGCGGCCAAGGCCAAAGGGCGTGAAGCCTTCCTTCCCGGGCGAGATCAGGCCTATATGGCTGTACTTACGGATGATCTGATTACCAAAGGCGTTTCTGAACCGTACCGTATGCTGACCTCCCGGGCGGAATACCGTTTGCTCCTGCGTGAAAGCAATGCCGACGCCCGCCTAACCCCTCTGGGCCGCCGCCATGGCCTGGTAAATGATGAAGATTGGGCGTTATTCGAAAAAAAACAGAGCAGCCTGAATCTCCTTATGGAGGAGCTTTCCGGAAGACGTATCCGGCCGGACGCTATCCTGCGAGATCTATGCGAACGTTTGGGCGAAGGGGCGCCGGCAACGGGCATGCCGTTAGGGCAATTGTTCCGCCGCTCCAATTTCAGCCAAGAACACATGTGCGAACTATGGCCGGAATTTCAAAATTATCCGGAAAACACCCGCATTGAGGCGGAAATTTCTTTTCGTTATGCCGCATATGTGGAAAAGCAGGAAGCGATGGCCAAGCGCAAGCTTGACGCAAATGCGATACTTTTGCCGCCGGAACTTAATTACCAGGATATACCCGGACTTAACGCTGAAGCCAGAGAAAAACTCTCCGCCATTCGCCCGCATAGCCTGGGACAGGCCGGACGAATTTCCGGCATTACACCGGCCGCTTTGCAATGTATTGAAATTCAATTAAAAAAGCTCTCGCGAACGGTTGCAAGCGATTAACGTCACAAGAACCAATGCCAACACGCCGCACCATGAAACGAAGCGGCAAAACGAATTGAAAACCTGCATGCCGAGCATACGCGACATGGAACGCATGTCCCATAATTTTTCCCTCATGAGTGAGGTATAGTATACACCATTACACAAAGGGACTAAACGCCTAAGCAAACTGAAGGATACGTGTGAAAAAAATTTTTGATTCATCTTATAATAATTCCCACACAATTTTTTTCTTTATAAACCTTCCTCTTCACTGCTCCAATCAACATAATACAGCGAAGAAGCCAGTATGCGTCTCTTTGTAAAAAGGCACGGATGAGTCTTCTCCAAGTTGAGTTGCATATAACGGCACAAGTGATATTTATGCGGTAATTTCACGATTATAAAATGGAGCCGTGTGCGATGTCTCCATAGTACGGTTGCGTATTAAAACAAATACATTTTTCATTGTGTTTTCTTGGAGAGCACTTTATTCTTGCTCCGTCGCCGTATATGTACGGTTTCTCATAATAAGCGTCAGAAAAAACTGGTTGGAAGCCATTGCATAATTCATGAGGGAATCACTTCTAACGCCGGACGGCAGTCCGTCGCGCCGCTGTCAACTGCGTGATCGAGCCGAAAACCGTGCTTTTCGGCGAAGCGATCTTCATAAATCGGCCAACGGCCGATTTATGAAATCAGTACTAAAAATATCGTTTCAGACAAGCTTCTTTCCTTGCGTAACAGCGCGGGGTATGCCTTTGCCGTAAAATGGGCGGTTCTCTATCCGGCGGGGTGAATGCAATATTCTATTGTAACTACATATTTTTTTTCAATAGATATAAGGCAGCTAAGGCACTCTATGACTCTTAGTGAAATCCAGCAAAGTTTTTACTCGCGTACCTTTGACATAGAGGCCATCAGCAACTTGCTTGCCGGTGTGGCGATTATTGCTGTCCTTATTATAGCCTACCTAATCTTTACGACAATCCGGGGGCGCCGGATCCGTTACAAACCCCACGGCAGCGTGACGGATGAAAAACAAATATGGGAAATTTTCCATAAAGCGTTTGAGCAGCGCCGTCCCTTTGAAGTACAAATCCAAGCGGATGCCGGCAGGCGGCGGCCCACCATACGTTGTTCGCCGGAGTACATGGGGCAACACTCTCTTACCGTGGAAATAAACGGCCTTCACAAACTTTCCGACCGCTGGCTCAACCGCGCGGTTATGGTTTTTTTCCGCGTGCGGATTGGCAAACTCTTTACTTACTATACGTTCGCCTCGCGCATCGGCAGCATTCATATGCCACGGCAAGGGGTGTGCCACATTACCCTGCCCTTGCCATCTTCTCTTGAAAACAGACAAAAACGCGCCTTTTTACGCATTACGCCGCCACATGATCTGATTCTGGGCGCCGCTCTTTGGAGCGGTAAAAACATGCCTGAGCCTGAATTGCTCACGGAAATAACGAACTGGCCTCAGCCTACGCTGCTCTTTCTTCCCAATCAAATTCAACAAGTGCATTTGCTGGATATTTCCGCCGGAGGCATTCGCCTGAGCATTGCCAACCCTGTGGTGCGCGGCCATAATTTAGAATTTTTTCTAACAGAGCAACTTATTATTATGCTTGATCTGTTTGCCCCAGAGCAAGACAAACGCCTCCGTTTCTGGCTATTATGCCGCATTCAAAACATCTGGCGCGAATATGCCAGCCGTGATATACACATAGGCCTGCAATTTAAAGCTTGGGGCCGACCTAAAGAAGTTGCGGATTACGGCGAACAGGCGGGCGGCATTGAATGGCTGCGCCTATCTCCTTCCTTAGAAGTGGAACCCATGGGCAACTGGATTATGCGCCGGCATCTTGAACTCTTCCGCGAAGCCTCGCCTGAGGATGAGCTGGAAGAGCGGGCAACGACATAGCAAGCCGTTTTTTTTGATGGAGGAAAACCTTGGACGACGGTTCAGACAGTAGTATCTGGCAACGGTTAAGCAAATTATTTCACCCACGCGCTTCTGATAAAGTAGCGCAAGTTATCCGTGACGCAAGCGAAGAAGGAGAACTGGATAAAGAAGAAGGGTCCATGCTTCTTTCCATCCTTACTTTGGATGAGTTGCAGGTGCAGGACATCATGACGCCACGCACGGATATTGTCTGCGCCTCGGCTGAAGAAAGCATCCGCCAAGCGGCGGAGCTCATCATAACCACCGGACATTCTCGAATTCCCATCTATTCAGGCCACCGGGACAATATTATCGGAATCCTGCACGCCAAGGATCTTCTGGAACATATCCTGAACCCTCAAGAACAGGAACGCCCCGTTTCAAGCATCATGCGCAGCCCTTTCTTTGTGCCGGAAACCAAAAATGTGCTGGATCTGCTGCAAGAATTTCGCGGCAGCAAAGTCCATTTGGCTGTTATTCTGGATGAGTACGGCGGCACCGCAGGTCTTGTGACGATTGAAGACGTGCTGGAGCAAATCGTAGGCGACATTGAGGATGAGCACGACGCGCCGCGCGAGGAAGAATTCAACCGGCAACCTGACGGCAGTTACCTCATTACCGGGCGCGCCTATCTTGAAGACCTGGCTGAGGCGCTCGCCGTTACTCTTGTTTCTGAAGAAGTGGATACCCTGGGCGGCTATCTGACGTACCTTGCAGGCAGAGTGCCGGAAAAAGGAGAAAGCTTTGTGGTCAACGGCCTGACCTTTGTTGTGGAGGACTCCGACGCAAAGCAGATCCACAGCATCCGCATGCTCTCGCCCGACGCTTCCTCCAACGAACCTTCCTCCGCTGCCAACGAAGAAGCAAGACAGCTTCCCCATTCCGCAACAACGGCAAGCCCTTTTGCCCGACCGGACGCACACGCGACCCCTGCCGCGCCTAAAACGCCGCCACCAATGGAGCAAAGCGAGAAATCCCCCGCAACTTCCATGGAAGAAAAACAGTTGTCCTTTTTATCCGAAACAAAGAGCTGAATGCCCCTGGACAACTCTTATCATAAAGCACGGGCCGCTATGGCTAACGAGCTCTTCCCCGATCCCGGACTCGGCGGTCGCCATGGGCGGCTGCCTCTTTTTCTCACCATTTTCGGGAGTGCCGGGCTGTTTTTCGGCCAGCCGAACACCCTTGCCCACCTTCCTTTTCTGACGCTTCTTTTTCCCTTTTGTCTTTATCTGCTGGCTTTAGAAGCGGCTTCCGACGGCAAAGCTTTTATGCGCGGCTTTTGGCTGGGCATGGGCGGCAATTGCGCGGGGCTCTATTGGCTTATCTACCCTATGCACGACGTAGCCCAACTCCCTTTTCCGGCGGCCATAGTGTGCGTAGCGCTCTTATCCGTCTATCTTGCCTGTTTTACAGGCTTAACAGCCCTTGGCATGCGCCGCCTCCACCATCTGCTCAGCCCGGAGGAGCCCATTGACTGCACAGCCTTCCGGCCCCTTTCCTCCTGGCGCCTGCTCCTAAGCCCTCTTACAGGCGGGTTTATTTACGGCGGCTTTGAATTTCTTCTCGGAACGCTCTTCACGGGCTTTCCCTGGCTTTCCTTAAGCTCGGCCTTCGCCTTCTGGCCTGCTTGGGTTCAGGTAGCGGCATTCACCGGCAGTTACGGGCTAAGCGCCCTGTATGCGGCCGGAGCCTGCTTTCTAGCGGCAGCCGTGAGGGTGCAATTCCCTGAACGCAAAACGCATGCGGCCGTGTCGCACATTTTTTCCGGACGCCGGCGCTTTTTGGCCGCAGGTCTGTGTTTTTGCGCCGGCATGCCGCTTTTGGGTCTCTTTCGCCTTAACGCGCCTCTTCCCGAAGCTATCGGCTCCCCCCTTACGGTACTTATGGTCCAAGGCAATATAAACCAAAATCAAAAATGGGAGCCGCAATTTCAGGAACATAGCCTCAACCGCTATATACGGCTCTCGGAAACACAAATCCGGAACAACGCCACAAGCAACCCCATAGGGCTGGTCATCTGGCCGGAAACAGCCATGCCTTTCTATTATCAGATACAGCATGACTATGCCGCCAGGCTCAAAGACTTTGCGTTGCGCAACAAGGTCAACCTCGCCTTCGGCACTTTAGGGTTAGAGCACGGGCAAGGAGGCGCAAATTCCCTGCGCAACCGTTTTTACCTACTCTCTTATAGCGGAAAAACCATAGGATATTACGATAAACGGCATCTGGTGCCCTTTGGCGAATATATCCCTCTCACCTTTATTTTCAGTTTTTTACAAGATTTGTTGCAAGGCATAGACTTCAGCGCCGGAACACAAAGCTCGCCTCTCTATCTCAGCGTGCCTTTGCAAACGCGGCCCCATCTTACCTCAGTTTCCGAAAATACCCCTAAAAACAGCACCGCTCGAGCTCCTGCCGCAAATAGCTCCCCTTCCGAGCCGGCTCTTTCCCTGGGCGTACTTATTTGCTATGAAGCTATTTTTCCGTACCTGGCTCAAGAACAAACGGAAAAAGGCGCTTCCATTCTCATCAACGTGAGCAATGACGCCTGGTTCAGACAAAGCTCAGCGCCATGGCAGCATCTTTCCCTTGCAACTATGCGCGCCATTGAGCAGGCCAGGCCCCTTGTACGTTCTACCAACACGGGCATCAGCGCCGTAATAGACGCACGGGGCAGAATCATCGCCCACGACGCCGCGTTATTTACTGAAAATACGCTCGTGGCAACGGTATCTCCCACGAACGAGCACACGCTCTACCACCGGTTATACCCCGCTCCCGAGGCGTTTTTGACGCTTTTGGCGCTCTTTTCTCTGATAGCGCACAAACTGCGCGGACATAAACATACAAAAGAGACCCGATAACGAGACCCGCATGTATCAGCTTGTTGAACTAAAATCCGCCGTTCCCGCCTTGTTTGAACAACTCGCCTCCTTACGGGGGCGTCTTTGACCTTGACTCCATCACCAACCGCCTGGAAGAAATTGAAAAACAGCTGTCCGCGCCAGACGCCTGGAACCGCCCTGAAGCGCTCACGCCGGTGTTGCAGGAAAAAAGCCGTTTGGAGGCGGAGCTGCAACGCTTTGCCCGCCTGAAAAATGCACAGCATGATATTGAAGACTGGCTCGCCCTTGCTGAAGAAGAAAACTCGGAAGAAGTGCTGGAAAGTCTCCATCTTAGCATTGTTTCCCTTCGCAGCCTTCTTGAACAGATGGAAATTGACGTGCTGCTGGGCGCTCCTGAGGATCATTTACCCGCATTGCTTGAGATTCATCCCGGCGCGGGAGGCACTGAGGCGCAAGACTGGGCCGCCATGCTCCTGCGTATGTATCTGCGTTGGGCCGACAGGCAGGGCTTTAGCGCGGAATACCTTGACTATCTGGACGGCGATGAAGCGGGCATTAAAAGCGCCGTACTGCGTATTACCGGCCTCAACGCTTACGGACTGCTTAAAAGCGAAAAAGGCATACATCGCTTAATCCGCATTTCTCCTTTTGATTCTTCAGGCAGGCGTCACACCTCCTTTGCCTCGGTGGACATCCTTCCCGATGCGGGACAAAATATTACTATTACCATTGATGAAAATGACTTACGCATTGATGTCTTCCGTGCCGGAGGCGCGGGGGGGCAGCATGTGAACCGGACAAACTCAGCCGTGCGCATTACCCATATCCCCACGGGCATTGTGGTGCAATGCCAAAATGAAAAATCTCAACACAGCAATAAAGACTCGGCAATGTCCGTGCTTCGGGCCCGTCTGTATGAGCGTGAGCTGCGAAAACTCGCGGAAGAGCGCCTGGCGCAATACCAGGATAAAGACGCGATCAATTTCGGCAGTCAAATCCGCACCTACACTTTACAACCGTACCGGCTAGTCAAAGATCACCGTACCGGCACGGACGAAAGCGACGTGGATGCGGTCTTAGACGGCAAACTAGACAATCTTATACGAGATCTGCTATTATATAGGCATGCCCAAAATTCCCGTTGATGCACCTTCGTCTTCATACATCCTCACTGAGGAGCTCGCGCGTGATATGCAAAAAATCGCCATACTCGCGCGAGAACATATGCCTTTATCCGACCAAAGCAACGATGGTCTTGCCTTGCTTAAGCTCCTTCCCTACTTCCCTTCCGAACAATGGGAAGAGTTCGCTTCCACACATAAGCTTGAAGACTGGCTTTGCCTCCCTCTGCAAGGGGAGCTGTCGGAAACGGTTTCCCGCTTTTTATCCATGTACAAACAACTGGCCTTCCAAAGCGAACAAGATGCGCTGACAGAGGTGGGCAACCTCCGTTTTTTTAATAAGCATCTTGAAGCGGAAGTGGCCAGAGCTCGACGCGCCCACACGGATCTTGCTCTCATTTATATTGATCTGGATGATTTCAAACAAGTAAATGATACCTATGGGCATAGTTGCGGCGATGTTGTGCTGCGGCGCCTGGCTAAAACTTTAAAAAGCCTGGTCCGCCATTATGATATTGTTGCCCGCCTGGGAGGAGAAGAATTTGTCGTTCTTTTACCTTCCAGCTCTCGTTGGACAGGAGTCATGCTGGCCAATCGCCTTTTGACCGCTTTTCGCCAGGAAACATTCGATTTTGGCAAGGGCGTTTTTTCCATGACTTTTTCCGGCGGCATATCCAGTTTGGCCCAACTTGAAGGAGAACAAACAGGGGAAGCCCTTGTGCAAAGCGCGGATAAGGCAATGTATCACGCAAAACATACCGGAAAAAACACCATTGTCCTGGCTGAATCCGCGAAATCGACACGCGATAAGGCCAGCCTTGTACAAGCGCAAGAAAAACAATTCCTTTTTTCCGGCGGGTCGGAGCAACACATATGACTCAAAATACGACTATCAGCGTTGCCATCCTTAGCGGCAAAGGGGGCGTAGGCAAAAGTAACCTTGCCCTGAACATCTGCTATGGCTTGCATGAATTGGGGCATAAGATTTTGCTCATGGACTGCGACATGGGCCTGGCCAATATGGATGTATTACTCGGCATCGCGCCGCAAAGCCACATTCAGGACATCCTTGTCTCCAATAAAGAACCTTCTTCCGTGCTTGTACCCATCGGACCGAAGGGGAGCGCCGGCTTCGATCTGCTGCCCGCCAACTCCGGCATGGAAGATTTTGCCGATCTCGACTCCGGAGCCCGCAGTCTTTTGCGGGAAAAATTGAATCCCCTGGCCGTGCGCTATGATTTTTTATTTTTAGATCTCGGGGCGGGCCTTTCTTCCACAACGCTCGGGTTCAGCGTCATGACCACGCTGCGTATTGTCGTTGTTACGCCTGAACCCACGTCGTTGACGGACAGCTATGCCATGATGAAGGTGCTCTCCACACGCTACAATGTTTCGGATTTTTATATCCTGGTCAACCAGGTGGAAACCTCCACAGAAGGCCAGCAAACGTACAATCGCCTGGCCTCTGTATGTAAGCAATTTCTCAATTTTTCTCCGCACTACCTTGGCGAAGTGCGTATGGATCGCTCCTTGATGGATGCGGTACGTAAGCAAAAAGCTCTCCTGGAAATAAGCCCGCGTTCTCCCGCCGCCCTGGATTGCACAAAGCTTGCGAACAACGTATCGCGCTTACGTGGCGAATTACTGCGGCAGGGCCGTATCGATATGCCTCTGCGCTCTTTACAGACGGTATTATAACGCATGCAAACGTCCATATCTGACCCTGCACCGGCTCCCGACGCGCCTTTACTGGAAAAAGGCATGCAGCCCGTCATCAACAGCGGCAAAAAGCCCCTGCATTACCGTTTAGATCGCCTGTATATCCCTAAAAGGCGCTTTATCCTCTCAAAGCAGTATAAGTTCTGCTATGCCAGCGTCAGCAAAGTAGGCTCCACCACCATGAAATACTGGATGGCGGATCTTGAAGACATCGGGCGCGACATTGAAGAGCTCGCCCGGAAACGCCCGGACGTCAGGAACGGCATCCACGCGCTGTATTATCTTGTAGCGCCTGACCTGGTGCTTATGTCGCTCAAACAGGTGCGCGACATTTTTGCCAAAGACGAGTATTACCGTTTTGCGCTGGTTCGCAACCCTTACACCCGGCTCTTCTCCACATGGTCGGATAAAGTGCTCAAAGGACTCCATGAAGAAATCCGCGTAAAACTTCGCAACTGGGATGGTTACCATACCCCTCCTACAAATATTGAAGAAGTACGCGCCGGATTTGAAGGCTTTGTCTCCCACCTTCATGATGTTCCGGGCATGTCCCACAGGGATCGCCACTGGATTCCGCAAGCCTCGCTTCTACGCCCCGACATATTGCGCTATAACTGCATCGCTAAGCTCGAAGATCCCGGAAAACTCCAGAAAGAACTGGCCCAGATGCTTGGCCCGGCCTATAAAGACCCCTTGCAAATGAACACGGCCAAACATGTCTCTATTTTATCGTATAATCCTGAATTTATAACCCCAAAAGCAAAAAAACTTATTCAAAGCCTATACGCCGAAGACTTTGAACTCTTCCAGTACGATCCCGCTGTCCTGCCGGCGGGCAAAAGCCCGTGTGTTCCGGATTTTCTTGAAAAACAACTGGTCAGACACCTTAAAAAGCGGACAAGTCGCTTAAGCCGGAAACTGGCGTCCATGGAGGCTGAAACAAGAGCCTGGCAAGACGTGCGCAATCGCATCTTCTCTTCTCTTTTCCGCACCTGCAGGCGGTTTTTGAAACAGCTCTCAAAGTGACCATGCGTGACGAGCGGTTCGGCTTTAAAAGCCGAACCGCTCGTCACGCATGGTCGTATGTACTGTTTTTCAGCGCGCGGGCTGTGTAAGGCCGCGCGTTTTATTTCAGCGGTCGCCGCCAGAGCATTACATCAATGCACTTTGCTAAAACCCAAACCCGTCCCCATCTGATCCGGAAGCGCCGAACCCAAAGGTATCGGGCACGCCGTCGGCATCCGCGGCAGGGCCGGCTTCCTCAGCCACCGCGCCCGCCGCATCGCCGGCGGCAACCGCTCCGGCAGCAACGGCTCCGCCGGCGACAACAATGCCACTCAGAGCTTTGGAGACAATATCCTTAACGGTTTTTTCAATGGCGTTTTCATCAATGGCCACTTTGCCGTCAAAGGAAGCCAATTTCTCTTTAAGTTCAGCGAGTTCAGCGGCCAAGGCGCTATTTTTCTCTTCCAACTGGGCCGCTTTCTTCTCAGCCGCTTCGGCCTTTTTCTTAAAGGGCATCAGGGCGGCCGCATCCGACTCAGCGGCTTCCTTAGCGGCCAGGGCTTCTTCGGCTTCGGCTATTTTATCTTCAGCGGTTTGTTTTGCGCCTGCCACCGTGTCAATCAGAGCGCTGACAGCGGCCATTTCCACAGCGGGCATAGGGCTAATGGAAAGATTATCGCCAAACTTTTTCTTTTGCGCATCGAGCCAGACTTCATAGCCGACATCGCTCGCCGGGGCGGCCTTCATGAAGTCCGGATTCAGTGAATAGAGCCATCCTTTCACGAGGGGGCTTAAGGCCGTGCGGCATTCTTCATCAACGCTACGGCCGACAGCATACCCCATAAAATCAAGCACGTCGCTGCCGCCTTTACCGGCGACCAGGCCAAGGGCTGTTTCCATGGAAAACACTCTGCGTCCTTCGTCAGACATGTGAGCCTCCTAAGACTTTCAAATTGCTTTTTTATATGGGGAAAGTTTACATGCTTTTTTATTTGCGGCCCATGTACCGTACATAGGTAATGGCCGCTGTTCTGTATACCAAATGCCCGAGTTTGGACCAGGGCAGATAGGCAATGAGCATGAACACGGACACAAGGTGCAGGTAATACACCAGGTACGCAAGGGTCTTTAAATCCGCCAGGCGGAAGAACTGGCTGCACATGCCGGTCACGCCCACAACCCAGATGACGCCGAGCAGGTACCAGTCATACCAAGATGATGTCTGCTTTTCCGGATCAAGGGAGCGGCGGCGGATGGTCAGCAAGGTAAGCCCGAGCAGAAGCAGCACCATGCCTATTTGGGCCAGAATTTTTAAAGGATTCAAGAAAGAAAGAGGAGACTCCAGGTAAAGGAAGTCCAGGCCCGGCAACCGTCCTCCCCAGTGTCCCAAAGCAAAACTGCCCGTTACAATGGCAAGGCAGATAAAACCGAAGAGCAAAGCCATGTGGCCGAACATGCGGCTTTTCTTTTCCTCGGTGTCGCCGCACTCGGCAAACTTAGAATGGGGCAAAATTTCAAGGGTTATGACCTCAATAAGACACTGCAGCCAATGCTTTTTCTTACCCAGCACCATGGTGTCGCCCTGCGGACCAATGTGCGCTATCAGGTTTTTTACACCTTTATAAAAGGAAAGCGCCACAAAAATGGTCACCAGGATGAACAAGGGATCAATAGTGTAGTCGCCATAAAAGATTTTACCAAACACTATTGGCCCGGTGGGGAAAATGCTGCCGTCAAAGTTGCCGTGGAAGTTAATGGCTGCCATAAAAGCCCAGATAACAGCAAATAAAACAGCCGGTATGCCGGCAAGAAGATGCAGATATTTGGGCGAAGACAGCCAAGTGCTGATACAAGAACAAGGCACCAGGGTTTGGTAGGCCATATTGCGCATGGCCGACATAAGATCCGCTGGCTTGGCCCCGCGCGGGCACAAATCGGAACATTGGCCGCAGTTGTGGCACAGCCACACGTCGGCATCGTTCACAAGTTTATCTTTCAGTCCCCATTGGGCCCAGATCATTTCCTTGCGCGGATAAGGATTATCTGTGGGTGAGATGGGGCAGACAACGCTGCAGGTGGCGCACTGGTAGCATTTTTTCAGCGACTCTCCACCCGCGGCCTGCAGTTCGCGTATGAACTGAACATCCGGTTCTATTCTCAGAGGTTGTGCCATTTTCCATCTCCTCCTAGTAGCCCTTGAACGGGTTGGGACCCTTTTCAAAGATCATTTTCATGAACTTATCCACCATAACGGGCACGGCGTCGTAATCGTCAATGGCCACCTGATACTGGGCCACGCGGTCAGGCTCCACACCCAGGCGATCCAGGGTCTCCGCAATATTTTCCTTACGGCGGTTGCAGATTTCCGAACCTTTGACAAAGTGGCACTGGTAATCGTCACCGTATTTGCAGCCCATCATCATCACGCCGTCAATGCCTTTGCTCATGGCGTCCGCCACCCAAATGGCGTTGACCGAGCCAAGGCACCGTACGGGAATGATGCGCACATAAGGGCTCCAGGGCTTGCCGCGCAACGCCGCCATATCAAAGGCAGGCAGGGCGTCGTTTTCGCAAGCCAAAATAATCACCCGCGGACCGCCCACGTCCATGTTGTCCGGCACCTTGATGTCGCGGATCATGGAGCCTATCTGGTCAATATTGTAGTTATCAAAAGAGATGACCCGCTCAGGGCAGGCGCCCATGCAGGTGCCGCAACGGCGGCAGCGGGTGGGATTGGGCTTGGGCGTGCCTTTTTCATCATCGTCAAGCGCGCCGAAGGGGCATTCTTCCGTACAGCGCTTACACTGGGTGCAACGCACAAAGTTAAACACCGGGTAGGAAAGATCTCCGGAACGCGGATGCACGGCAATTCCCCGGTTAACGGACTCAATGCACTGAACAGCTTTGAGTACCGCGCCGTTGGCATCTTCCTCGGCAGAGTCCAGCGTCATGGGCTGCCGAACGCAGCCGGCGGCATATACGCCGGTGCGGCGGGTTTCATAGGGGAAGCAGATATAGTTGGAGTCGGCATAGCCGTCAAAAAGGGATAAATCCGGAAAGGCCGGTCCCTGGCGATACTCAAACTGCATAATGGGTTCTTTGGCGGTGGTGGGCACCATGCCCGTGGGCAGCACCACCATATCCACGGCCAGTTCGATGGAAGGGCCGAGCAAGGTATTATCCGCGCGCACCAAAATCCGGTCGCCTTCAGGCAACACTTCACGCACATCCGCCTTGGTCAGCATAACGGACGGATTATCTTGGGCGGCTTTATAAAAACGCTCATGCACGCCCTGCACCACCATGCTGTCATAGAGAATATAGGCAATGGCATCCGGGGAGAGATCCGCCACATAGCCGGCCTGCTTCAAGGCCACCACGCTGCTTACCGCATTGCTGTAAGGCAGGTGGCGCGCGCTTTCCATATCGGCATAGACGAATTCCGGTTCAGCTTCACCCGTGGGATCGGAGGCGGCCACTTCCGTCGTTGCAAGGGGCGCTTCCTGGGCTCCGGCGTCCGCGGCGGGCATACAGAGCTTGGTGTCCAGAATAAAAGCCACGCGGCGGGCTGTGAGGCAGCCCTGCTTGGCCAAGAGTTCAAATTCGGCTGAGGTCACAATTTGCGGGCTTTTGCCGTAGCCAAGGGCCGCCAAAGCCGTGGTTTCCTGAGGCTGCCAGCCTGTGGCCAGCACCACGGAACCCACCTCAATGCTCTGCTCGCCTTTGGGTGTGCCCACAGTGGCCGTATAGCTGCCGGGGGAACCCGCCAGGCGCAGCAACGTGCTTTTTGTGAACACGGTGATGTTTGCATCCTCGGCAACCGCGGCGATTTTACCGTCAAGATCCAAAGCATGGGGAGCTTCGTGCGGGGCCGCCAGAGGAATGGTTTTTAAGAAATTGCGGGCGCGGCCGCCAAGTTCGGCGTCTTTTTCCACTAACGTGACAGGCAACCCGGTTTTGGAGGCGGCCTTTGCGGCGCACAGACCTGTCCACCCCCCGCCGAGCACCAAGACGCGCCGGGTGCTTTGCGTAATTTCCGGCACAGGCACATTGCTCTTCTGGAGCTTAATAATGCCCATGTTAATATAGTCTGTGGCCATCATGGTCAAAAGCTCCGGAGCGTCACCGCCGCAAAGGGGCGTTCCGTCCGGATTTTTATAAGCGAGCACGCATCCTTCACGCAGGGAGATACGCTCCACCTGTACGCCGGGGAACTGGTACAGATCCCAATCCACACGGGCGGAGGTGCCGCACAGAGCCACGCCGTCTAATTCGTTTTCTTCGATATCGGCGGCAATTTCCTCCCGGGCGGCGTCAGCCGCAAGCACGGGGAACACTTTCACCACTGGAGCAAGATCGCTCCAGCGCTTTTCCACCCCTGCGGCCAGGGCTTCCACGTCAAGGCCGCCGCCAATGGCGGATTGGTCAAAATATACGCCTATTTTTGCGGACATTCTCTGCTACCTCCCTCTCACCGTTTGGATCGCTTTGAGCGCGGCGCTGGTGGCCGACTGAGCGGAGCGCATGACATCAAGGGGCTGCTTAGCGCAACCCGCAGCGAAAATTCCCTTAACATCGCCGTCAACAATGAAGCCGTCGGCATCCACAGCCACGCCGTAGGGATTCTTTTCCCCGGCCAGGGTCGGCTGCATGCCGGTGGCCAGCACCACCAGATCGTGACGGATTTTGCGCTTTTCACCCTTAACCGCATCTTCCACTTCAAGAATTACATCGCCTGTGGCCGCATCGGCTTCGACGCCAGCCACTTTGCCTTTAACGAGGCGCAGTTTTTCGTCCGCGGTCACTTTTTGGCGGAAGTTTTCATAACGGCCCGGCGTGCGCAAATCGATATAATAAATTGTGACTTCCGCATTGGGGTACTGTTCACGCACGTAACAGGCCTGCTTTAGGGAGGCCATGCAGCAGATGTAGGAACAAAAATTCAGATGGTTTCGATCCCGGGAGCCCGCACACTGCACAAAGGCTATCTTTTTAGGAACAGCGCCGTCGCTGGGCCGGTGGATGGCTCCATTCGTGGGGCCGTGGGGGGAGGCCAAACGCTCCATCTGCATGTTCGAAATACAGTTGGGGACGCTTCCGGCGCCGAGGTTGGTAAGACGCGTCACATCATAAGGCTTCCAACCGGTGGCAAGCACAATGCTGCCCACTTGCAATTGAATGTCTTTGCCTTCTTCATTCAAATTCAAAAAGGCATTTTTCGCGAGCTTGATTTGGTCTTCTTTGCTGATATTTTTTCTATCCAGCACATAGCGGGCCGGGAAGGCGAAGGGGGCGGAAAGATACAACGGTTTGCGTTTGGCCAGGCCAAATTCAAATTCATTGTCCACTTCGGTGCCGAGGGAGGAGGCCAGAAGGCTGAAGTTTGCGCTGTGCGGCGAAGTGTGGCGAGGGTCAATATGCACGTTTACGGTATAATCACCCGCTTTGCCCTTCACCTGCGTCACTGTCGCCTGCGTAAAAAATTTAATTTTCGGATTTTTCCTGATGCGCTGGAATTGAATTTCCAGACCGCACGACGGGGGGCAAAGCTTAGGAAAATATTTGTTCAGCTGTGCTACCCGGCCGCCAAGAAAAGGGCTTTTTTCAACGATGAACACATCATAGCCGACCTCCGCGGCTTCAATAGCGGCTGTGAGCCCGCTGAATCCGCCTCCGACGACAAGTATGGCGTTGGACATCTCGGGTATCCTCCCTGTAGAGCCTGTATAGGCCTGTCTTAAAGCCTGTGCTAGGGGACCTGTGGTTATTTGGGATATACAAACGACCCAGGCCGGGACAATAAGCGACCTTACTGCCCCGGCCGAGACCGTTTTCAGTGTCGCCAATGCATAAACCAACATGCGGTAAATACAAGAATTGTTGAACCGTCATTCCAAGACGTACCGACAATATCGGTCCATTGCAACCAAAAAACTCTTATCGGAATGAGACGGAAACAACATAGCATAAAAAACTGTCGGAGCGGCTCCGGCAGTTTGCGTACCTTTCCCAAAAAAGCGGGGGGCATACCAAGTACGCCCCCCGCGCTATCTTAGGCGTCAGGAATAATCTGATAATAAGGCTTCTTGAAGATCTTGGTCTCGCCCTTTACAGGGTCATACTTGGAGTTTACAAAGCACTTCCACTTGGAATCGTCAAGCCCCATGAAGTCGGCTCTGTAGTAGAAGCCGGGATAACGGGATTCTTGACGGAACTGGATGTGCTGCATGTGCAGGCGCACGGTCCACAGGCGGTGATAGTTTTCCCAGCAGCGCAGCAGCTCGTGCAGGTCACGGGCGGCCAGCTTCAAAGAGTCTTCTTCCAGCATCTTCAAAAGATGGAAGCCGGTCTTCAGAGAAGCATCGGAGCAGGTGTAGTAGGTGCTGATGCCCCCGCCGTATTCATCGGTGCACTTAATAAGGCGCATCATGAAGTTCTTCGGCGAAATGTAGTTGGGGTTCACCACCGGGTCAGTGGAGGCGGGCTTGCCTTCAACATAGTTGTAGTACGGACGATAGATGAGCTTTTTCAGCTCGTCAGCCGTTTCTTTAATGGTGGGCTTGAAGTCTTTGTGATCAACGCACCAACGCACCATTTGCTTGCCGCAAATACGGCCTTCAGCATGGGAGCCGGAGGAGAACTTGTGGCCGGAAGCGCCCACGCCGTCGGCGCAGGTGAACAGGCCGTTCACGGTGGTCATGCGGTTGTAAACCTTGCCGTTATCGGCCTTCACTTTATAATCTTCAGGCACCCAGGGTTCATTCGGGCCGGACACCCAAATGCCGCAGCAACCGGAGTGCGAGCCGAGCAGATACGGCTCGGTGGGCATGATTTCAGAGCCCTGTTCTTCGGGCTTGATGTTCATGGCGGCCCACAAGTTGGCCTGACCCACGCACATGTCAAGGAAGTCTTCCCAAGCTTCGGACTCAAGGTGCTTTTGCTGAGCGGGATTCAGTTTAGCAAAGGTGGTTTGCAGGGCGGTCTTGGTGTCCATGTAGATGGGGCCGCGGCCTTCGCGCATTTCACGCAGCATCATGTGGTTCCGCAGGCAGGTGGGGATAATGTGTCCCTTGGCGTAGCCGCGGTCTTCATAGGGCTTGAGCATGGCGCGGTTGGTTTCGCAGTAGTCTTCGCCCTTGAAGTTGGTGGCTTTGGCTTTAAAGAGCAGGAACCATGCGCCCACCGGGCCGTAGCCGTCCTTGAAGCGGGCGGGGACGAAGCGGTTTTCCATCATGGTCATTTCCGCGCCGACCTGAGCGCACATGGTGTAGGTGGAACCTGCGTTCCACACCGGATACCAGGCGCGGCCCATGCCTTCGCCGGTGGAGCGGGGCTTGTATACGTTCACCGCGCCGCCGCAGGCCACGAGCATGGTGTTGGTGCGGAAAATATGCACTTCATTTTCACGCAGGTTAAAGCCCACAGCGCCGGCAATGCGATTGTCCTGCTTAGCGTCAAGAAGCAGCTTCACGATGAAGATACGCTCTTTAATGCGGGCTTCGCCCAGAGCGTTTTTCGCCGCTTCGGCCACAATGCATTTGTAGGATTCGCCGTTGATCATGATCTGCCAGCGGCCGGAACGCACCGGGTCATTGCCCTTGCGCAGCGACAGGCCTTTTTCTTTTGCCTGGGCGCCGTCAAGGTTGTGGTCGCCGTCCTTGATCCAGCAGGGCAGGCCCCACTCTTCAAACAGATGCACAGAGTCATCCACATGGCGGCCAAGGTCAAAAATCAAGTCTTCGCGCACAAGGCCCATAAGGTCGGTGCGGACCATGCGCACGTAATCATCGGCATTATTTTTGCCAAGATAGGTATTGATGGCGGAAAGACCTTGGGCCACAGCGCCGGAGCGCTCAAGGGCGGCTTTGTCCACCAGCAGGATTTTTAAATCGGGAGCGAATTTATCAGCCCAGCGCACGACTTCCACAGCCGCGCCACAGCAACCCATGCCGCCGCCAACCATGAGAATATCGACATCATGCTCTTTCACGACGGGCTCGGCGATGGCAACACCCCTAGGGGTTTCCTTCACAGGAATCATCGGCATTGTTTTTTCTCCTTATTCGGCAATGTGTTATGATTCGAGACGACCCGCGTTAATCGCAGGGGGAATCGAGCCAGCACTGATTAGTGTCGGCGTCGGTTATGTCGAACTTTTTGCCCAAAACAGCCTGCGGCGCGCCAAGGCTTGTTTCGGTGTAGAAAAGTTCCGTTTCCAGATCCGCGGGATCGGGCTTGCCGTCAAAAGGTTTGATGGAACCTTCAGGAGTGGTGCGAATGGGGAATTTGAAGCGTTTGACATCGCCGCTGCGGAATTTGACTGTCCACATAATGGAATCCGCAGAGCGCATGGGGATACAGGTGCCGCCCATGGGCGCAAAGTCGGCATACGGCCGTGCGGTGATAGCGCCCTGAGGGCAAATCTTAACGCAAGAGTAGCACTCCCAACAGGCGTCCGGCTCTTGGTTGAACGCCTTCATCTCCTCAGGATCCAAAATCATGAGGTCGTTGGGGCAGATGTACATGCAAGCGGTTTTTTCGCCACCCTTGCAGCCATCACATTTGGACGGATCGACAAATGTCGGCATACCTTGTCCTCCAACTGGTAATTAAAGGTTATTCCTTAACATAAAGCTTAAACTGCAAACAGCGACAGGCGCAGGCGCGACTTGCGAAAACAAATACGCGCTGCGGGATACATCGTTATCTAACGCCTGCCCAAACGCTTGTGCGGAAAATAACAAGCGATCCGCTTGTGTGTCAAGACAATTCTCAAAACTTTGCGCTAGCTTGGTAATTTTCCTTGCGACAAAGGCGGTTTCACGCTAGGAAGATGCTCTCACAGAGGCTTTATTGCTCTTTTTTTACTAGTACTGATTTCATAAATCGGCCCGTGGCCGATTTATGAAGAGCGCTTCGCCGAAAAGCGTGGTTTTCGGCTCGCTCACGCCGCTGTCAGCGGCGCGCCGGACTGCCGTCCGGCGTTAGAAGTCATTCCCTCATGAATTTATGAAATGGCTTCTAAGCCATTATGGCATTTGGAGTTACTTCCGCCTATGACGGATTCCCCCAAAACCGGCCCTCGCGGCGCAACCGGCGCCCTTATTGAGCTTGACCGGGAATTGATGAAGCTTCTGGTGCGCCGCGCCACACTTGTTTCACGCATTCGCGGCGGCCGGGATCACGCGGCCACGCCCGCCGCCATTCAGGCGGAAAAAGCCGTGCGTATCGCCTGGGAAACAGGCGCCCTTGCTTTTAGCAAAGACCCGCGATTTTCCCGCCAGTTGTTTAACCTGCTGCAGGAAGTAAAGGTGCTGAGCAAAGAACAGGCGGAAAAATCCGGCAGTTTTCGCCTTTCTCCTCCAGCGCGTCCTCTCTCCGGCCGCATCACAGGCCCTACATCCACACGCATGGCCCAGATGCGTCTGACCCTTTCCGCCTGCCTCGGCAAAAAACTGCGGCTCAATCCGGTGCTGTTTTCCCATGCCCTGAACGATACCTTTAAGGCTTGCGTTCAAGCCGGGGCGACTCTTACCCGGCATGGCGAAGGCAAAGGCTTGAGCGCTGTGACGGTCGCCGAAGGCGCGCCGTTTTCTCTTAGCAACAAAAGTCTGTACTTAGGTGAAGATCCGTTCACATTATATCTCATGGCTTTTTTCGCTGTCGGCCGTCCCGGCGTGTGCCGTCTCTCCGGCGGAGCAAGGCTGAAAACAGCGGATCTTTCAGCCTTGCGTCATTCGCTGCCTCTTTTCGGCGCCCGGCTTGCCCATACCGTGCCTCATTCCCAGGGGCTGCCGGCGCAACTGGAGTGCTCGGGAGAACTCCCTCCCCATGTGCTCGTGCCCGCCGATCTGCCGGGAGAAGCCGTCAGCGCCCTGCTGCTTGCCGCCTTGTCCTGGGGGGCGCCCATAACGCTGGATCTGGCCGCCCTGCCCGCGGCCACAGCCATGGAAGCGTTGACGGAGATGCGCCCTTTGTATCTTGATTGCAACGCGGATGTGGAAACCCACGGCCCCAGACTTGTCTATAACGCGGGCGTGAGCGCTCTGCCGGAAAATATCTCCTTGCCGCTGGATCCGGCCCTTTGCGCCTATTTGCTGGCGTTGCCCGCCTTTGCCGGAGGTTCGCTCAACCTTACGGGGGTCTGGCCTTCCCATATCCCGGAAGCCATGCAAGCCGAACAACTCTTGCACTGGGCCGGGCTCAACTTTCGCCGTGAAGACGATGCCGTGTTCGTGGAACGCCATAGCAAAGCGGCATTTCGCATACCCTTGCAAAGCGGCGACATCTCGCCAAAACTCGGCCCGCTTTTTCTGGTCCTTGCCGCCTTGTGCCATTCCCGCACAGGGAGCGTGCCTGCTTTGCAAACACTTTTGCCCTACCCGTCAGACGATACGGAGCAAGCCCTGGCCCAGGAATTTTTTTCGCGTCTGGGCTTTGTATATGAACAAGGCGCTCTTGAAGCCTTTGCGGACAAAGATAAAGCACAGCGGGAACCTGCCGCCGACCCGAGTTGGACAAGCCCGGACGCTTTCTGGAGCATGGCCTTTGCCCTCGGCGCCTGCCTGCGTCCCGGCCTGCAACTTGCCAACCCCGGCAATGTATCAGAAGTAATGCCTTCTTTCTGGAGCATATACAACAGCCTGCCAAACCCTGTCGATCCCGCTCTTAGCCCGCAAAAAAAACAGGAAAATAACGAGCATGCAAAACCCGCAAGGCGACGAATCCTTACCGACTGACAAACCCGGCCTTGAAACCCGGCTTCTGGACCTAGAGGCGCAAATGCAAGATGCCCAGGCCTTTGTTCAAGCCCTTATGGCTAAAGAAGACCCTGAACGGGGCATCTTCCATGCCGAAGAGATCCATAAGACCAAGCAACATTTCATGATGCTGCGCTATCAGCAGGAAGTGTGCCTCGCGCGGCTTAGAACCCTTTCCCACTAGGGACTGTTTTTAAATAAACCTTTTGCCCAACTGCAACGTATCTCATAATCAACTTGAAAAATTGATTATGAGATGGCTTCATTGTCCTGCCGAACGCTTTACTCCATCTTTTACATCTTAGCCCGTCTTTATTGCCATGAAACAACAGCCCGACACACAAGAAAACGCCGTTTCTTCTCCTTTTCAACAACACAGCGAATCGCCCTGGTTCGCCTCGTACGATAAAGGAGTGCCGCACAGCCTCTCCTACCGGGAAGTGCCTGTCTACGCATGGCTGGATGATTCGGCGGATAACTACCCTACCCATAAGGCCTGCATTTTCCACAACACTTCCATTTCTTATGCGGGGCTGCGGAAAAAGGCGGAAATTTTCGCAGCCAACCTGCAAGAGCGAGGCGTACGCCCGGGCGACCGGGTGGGCATTATGCTGCCGAACCTGCCGCAGACCATGATCGCCTTTTGGGGAGTGCTCAAGGCCGGCGCCATCGTCACCATGATCAACCCGCTCTATATGGAAAAAGAGCTGCTCCACCAGATCCGCGATGCCGGCATCAAGGTTCTCGTAAGCCATGACGCCTGCTGGCCCAAGTTCGCCAAACTCCAGGAAGCGCTTGGGGTGGAACAGTACTTTATCACTACGATAACCGAGGCTTTGTCCTTTCCTCTCAACCTGCTGCAGCGCTATAAAAATTTTCGGGATAAAAACTATAAACCCGTGCCTTTTGACAACAAGCAGGTTTTTCCTTTTTCGGCCCTTCTTAAGGGCTCCCGGCGTTTTTGCGCGCCTATAGACAACCCCAGGCAAACGTTGGCCCTTTTACAATACACCGGAGGCACCACTGGCCTTTCCAAAGGCGCCATGCTCAGCCATTACAACGTCGCGTGCAACGTCCAACAAATTGAAGCCGCCCTCTCGCACCTGCATGAGAGTCCGCAAACGTTCATGGGCGTGTTGCCGTTTTTTCACGTTTACGGGCTTAATACCTGCCTCGTGCTGCCCACGGTTTTTCACGCGCGGGTAGTGCCGATCACGCGCTATCTGCCCGCGGAACTACTCGTCAGCATGAAAAAATACCAAGGCACGGTCCTTCCCGGCGCTCCGGCCATGTATATTTCCCTCTTGCAGCAAAAACATAAGCAAAAAATTTCCCTGAGCAGCCTCAAAGTCTGTATTGCCGGTTCCGCGCCCATGCCGCTGGAAATGCTGCGCCAATTTGAAGAAACCTTCGGCGCGCGAATAAGTGAAGGGTATGGCCTGTCGGAAGCGTCTCCCATCACGCACCTCTCGCCCGCCAGCGATAAACGCAAAGTGGGCAGCATCGGGCTGCCGCTCCCGGATACTGAAGCGCGCATCGTGGATATGGAACTCGGCACAATACCCATGCCGCCCGGCAAGGTGGGCGAATTGATTATACGCGGCCCCCAGGTCATGTCCGGCTACTGGAACAGCCCGGATGAAAGCGCCGGAGCGCTTCGTAACGGCTGGCTGTACACCGGGGACATCGCCTCCATGGATGAGGACGGCTTTTTCTTTATTGTAGACAGAAAAAAAGACATGAGTATCGTCGGCGGGTATAATGTTTCTCCGCGAGAGATCGATGAGGTGTTGTACGAGCACCCCAAGGTGAAGGAAGCCGTCAGCGTGGGAGTGCCCCACACATCCCGGGGCGAGGTCATCAAGGCTTACATAGTGCTTAAGGACGGCGAGGCGTGCGACGCCTCTGAAATCATCCGTTGGTGCCGCGAACGCCTTGCCTCCTATAAGGTGCCGCGGATGGTGGAGTTTCGAACAGAACTGCCCAAAAGCCTGGTGGGTAAAATTTTACGCCGCCTGCTGCGCGCGGAGGAAGAGGCCAAACAAGCCGCGCTCAGAAACAGCGATGAAGGAGAATGCGCGGAGCATCCCAATCACGATTTGGACAATGGCAAAGAAGAGGTATAAAATACGCCCCAGATGTTCAATGCGGTCCTCTTGCCGCACCCCGCAAGAATAACGAGGCCAAATGCCCGGAGCGGTTTTTCATGCGGCGGCGAGTGCTTCAAGCAGATATCGGTTTACAGCGCTTCAAGCGCCGAAAAGCGCTTTCGCCATGAAAGACCGACAAAATTTTCCTGCTGTGCCGCGCTGAGTCCGCCAGGCATAGAGCAATTTACCATTGAAAATGTATAATTGCTCTGCAAGGATTTGCCCGTAAATCCTTGCCTTGAGATTGCCGTAGGCGGGCTTTGCCCGCCGTTAAACGACAAATCTCAAAAGTAATCTGTTCTAGATGCTTGGAAGAGGTTTGACATGAAAGAATTTCACCATACCTGCCTGCTTGGCAAGCTGGCCGAAGCGCTGGCAGCGGACTTGAACACTCTTCCGGAATGTTCGCGGTTTAACTGCCGCCCGATTGGCATTCGCACACCGGAGCGCTGTACCGCCCTGGGGCGTTTCAGGGGAAAAATCGGCCTTGCCAACCGGGACGAATTTCGCAACTCACTGGAAGATCTTGTCATTGATAATCCGAAAAAAATCATTCTCGATCTTTCTGAAACCACTTTCAGCAAAGGCGCCGTCGGCATATTACTGCATTTTGCCGCGGCCAGTCACGGACTCAACAGGCGCTTATACCTCTACCAGCCTTCAGCGCAGCTTCGCGCTCTGCTAAAAGAACTGAAACTGGCCAGCTTTTTTTCCTACCTTAATACTGAGGAAGACATCATCGCCACTGTGGCTCTATAATGGGTAACAAACTCCTGTATGGAACGCCCGTATGTTTTATTTGCATCATTACTTTGAACCGGACTTCAGCCACGTAAGGCGAACGCCGCAGCCCAGCTCCTTTGGAGCTTCGGAGTTGCGGTACTTGGGATATGTACAAAATATCGTTGCGGGGCAAGTTCTTGCGGAAATTATCGACTTGGAGGAATTCCCCGATACCCACTGCGATCCGCGCTTTATTTACAGCAACCGCCACCTGCCGGTAGGCCCCAACTGCCAACTGCACCCTGAAAATCCGAATAAAATCATTGCCGCCGTCAACGGCTATGTCTTCTATCACAACGGCCTGATTTCAGTAAAAAAACTTCTGAATGTCCGTGGTAATGTGGGCTTTCATACCGGCAATATTTTTTTTATCGGCGATTTAGCGGTGCATGGCGATGTGCAAACGGGTTTTTCGGTTAAGGCCAATAATTTGTTGGTGCGCGGCCATATAGAAAGCGCCAAGGTAAAGGCCATAGGGGATATCGTCTGCCTGGCTGGAGTGAAAGGAGCCAGCGTCAGCACCCTTGAAGCCAATTCTCCACAAACTGGGCCTTTGCAAGCGGACGCCGACGAATATCTCCCCGGCGCCCTCATCGAGGCCGGGGGCAATATCCGTTTACCGTTCTGCGAGCATGTGCAGTTGCGTGCCGGAGGCAATATCGTCATTGACGGCTCCTGCCTGCACAGTACCATTTACGTAAACGGAAACCTTCTGATCAAAGGACGCCTTCTGGGCGGCACCGTCTATGCCAACGGGCTGGTATATATTGAAAATCAATTGGGAGGAGATTATAGCGTCAATACCCGGGTGATGATGGGTTATAATCCCTTTGAGTTTCTTGCTCTGCAAAAACTTGAAAGCCAAATAGCCTACATTAAGGGCAAGCTGACCTATTACAGCAATATGGCCGCGCGCAACAGCGTTATGAAGCAAGAATACGCCCCGCGCGTACTCCTTGCGGAGCGCAAACTGCGAATTCTCATTCAGCGTCACAAAGCGATGTGGGATAAATTTTCGGTGGATGAACAAAACGCTCCCAAATGCCGCATCGTTGTGCCGGGCACTGTGATGCCCGGCTGTGAAATAGGCATTGCCAAAGCCTACTATAAAACCACAATGACGAAATCCAACGTCAACTTCGCTTTGGAAGGGACCGAGATTGTCTCCCGATCCAACAAAGGGGGCGATGCCCCCCCTCAGACTCCCCCGGCAGGGGGAAATCATTTCCCCGGTGACATTTCAAGGGGCACAACCCCTTGAGCAAAGATACGTCAAAGTCTTTTCATAATTCATTAAAGGATGCCTTCTGACGCCGGACAGGTAGTCCGGCGCGCCGCTGTCAGCGGCATGAGTTGGCTGAAAATCACTTTTTTCAGCCAACGATCTTTGCAAAAATTCCTCATAGAATTATGCGTTGAATTTTTGCAATCAGACACTGGAAAAAGAGACCGGCATGAAAAAAACGCCTCCTCCCGGCCGTGCCGGGTCAAGGGTTCACGTCCTTTCCCAGGATGGTCGGCTTACGGATATCCTGGTTCATTGCAATGGACGCGACCTGCCCATGCTCGGCCCGGCGGGACAAGAAAGAGAGCTCTCTCTTTTGCCCGGGCCAGATATTTTCCCCGGCCTGCCCGATTCGTACGCGGATGTTTCAGATACTTCGCTGCATGCCGGCGCAGACTTTGCGCCCAAGCAAAGCAAACTTCCTGTCCTTATCGGTTCCGGCACAGGAGTTGTTTGGGAAGCAACCCTTGCCCGGCTCCAGGCGGCCTTTGGGCCGAATTTTTTACTGGCCGTGGTGGATAAAGAACACGATATACAAAAAGCCAGCGGCCTTCGAGAGCGTGCGGCAAAGCATCCGGGCGTCCTCTGGATCAGCGCGCCGGAACCGGAAACCGCGGTTTTAGAACTGACCCGCTGGCAAATCCTGCATGAAGGCAAGGCCTTCATCCCGCTGCTTAACCCCTTTTACCTGCGCCTTGATCGGGGTTATTACAGCGCCGTGAATAACGCCTGTCAGGCAAGCAGCAAGGCAAATTTCTGGGAAAAAGCGCACTATGCGAAGTTTCGCGCTGAAGAAACGCGCCTGCTCTTAATCACAAGCAAATATTTCCTCATGGGGGAAATAACCTCGGCCTGCGAACGCTTGCAGATCCCCTATCACCTGCTTCAACTGCCCGAAGGCGAGCTCGGCCAAAATGAATTTATAGAACAGCTTTTAAACGCCATTTTGGAGTTCAAACCCGACTTTATATTCACGATTAACCATTTGGGGGTTGACCGGGAAGGCGTGCTCTCCAACCTGCTGGCGCGTCTGCGCCTGCCCCTGGCCTCCTGGTTTGTGGATAACCCCCACCTGATTCTCTCTATGTTCTCGCATCTCGTAAATCCCTGGATAGCCATTTTCACCTGGGATTCCGACAACATAGAATCTTTAAAAGCTTTGGGGTTTGACCATGTCTCCTACCTGCCCCTGGGAGTGGATACCACGCGCTTCCTGCCGCGCAGGGGTTCCGGACAGCGGGATTTTCCCGGACTGCCGCGCGCCTGGAACCGCGACATCGCTTTTGTGGGCAATTCCATGCGCTATAAAGTCCTGGAACGGCTGGCGCGCAGCCGTATGCCGGATTCTCTGCGCCAAAATTACCAGATTTTGGGAGAAGGCTTTGCCAAAGAAGAAGAGCGCTCCGCACATGCCTATGTTGCACAGGCGCGCCCGGACCTGTTGCAGGAATTTGAGCATTTTGAAAATGCGGAAGAGCGTTTGAACTACGAAGTGCTTCTTACCTGGGAAGCCACTTTGCAGTATCGCCTTGCATGCATTAAGGGCATTATGCCCCTTTCTCCGCTTATTGTGGGGGATCGGGGCTGGCACGAGCTTCTTGCCGGGGAGATAACCTGGCATTACCATAAAGAATTAAACTATTACAGTGACCTACCTTCGTTTTATCCTTGCGCCGCCATTAATTTTAACTGCACCAGCAAACAGATGAAAGGGGCGGTTAATCAAAGAGTTTTTGATGTGCCGGCCACGGAATCATTTTTACTCACCGATTACCGGGAGCAAATGGAGCGGCTTTTTGAACCCGGGCGGGAAATTGTCTGCTACCATTCCCCTGAGGAAGCGCTGGACTTAGCGCAGCGCTATATCTCCCGGCCCGCCGACAGACTTGCCGTTGCAAAAGCGGCGCGTCAACGCATTTTGCGGGAACACCGCTATGAACACCGCCTGCAAACGCTCATTGCCGCAATGCGCCGCTTGTACGGCGGTTGAAGCAAAAACGCCATGAATAACGCCCCCATAGTGATTCTGCAAATGCAGCGCATGGGCGATCTGGTGCTTTCTTTTCCCCTGCTGGGCTGGCTGGGCCGCCTTTTTCCCTCCCATCCTCTCTGGGTGGTGGGCGAGCGGCGTTTTTTCGATCCGCTCATGCCCCTTTCTCCTCAGGTTACCTACTTCAGCTACCAGGGCAAACCGTCTTTCAACGGTCTGCGATGCCATATGATCATCAATCTTAGCCATCGCGCGGAAGCGGCGACCCTGGCGGGCGCAACTTCGTGCGATGTTCTTGTCGGCCCCTGGATGAACGCCGAAGGGCATCTTTTCATCGCAGGAGACTGGCAGCTTTACCGAACCTCCCTCACCGGCAACAACCGCTATAACCAGTATCATTGGGCCGATCTGAACGCTCTGGATTGTATTCCCGCCAAAATCATGGAGCAAACCCTCTGGCCTTTGCTCAAAGTCCGCGGCGACGCGGAAAAAGACGCCGGTGCGCGCATCGGTCTTTTTCTCGGGGCGAGCGAGGCGGAAAAGCACCCTGATGTGGAATTTTGGGCAGCGCTCTGCAAGTTGCTTTTAAGCAAAGGGCACCACCCGGTGTTGCTGGGGGGCATTGCTGAGCTGCCTCTCGGCAATGCCGTGGCGACCAAACTCAAAACACCGGCCCTTAATCTGTGCGGGCGCTTCAGCATCAGCGGCCTGGCGCGCTTTATCGGGGCCTTGTCTTTGCTCATCACTCCGGATACAGGCCCCATGCATATAGCCTCCTGGCTGGGCACGCCTTTGCTGAATCTTTCCCTCGGTCCCGTTAACCCTTGGGAAACAGGTCCCTTTACCCCGGGCAACCATGTGCTCCGGCCAGCCCTTGACTGTTCCGGCTGCTGGCAATGTGAACACAAAACACATATCTGCCGGAAACTCCTCAAACCCGCAGATGTAGCCAGGCTGGCCCAGCTTCTTTTGTCGGGCAAAGAAGAAAAATTACATACCGTGTCTCCCGCGCTGGAAATATTGCGCAGCGCCAGGGAAAAGCACGGGCTGTTCTCCCTGCTTTCTCTGTCGCCCTCGCCGTTTGGCCCTGAAAGCACGCCTCTGCTTGCCCGGAGGGCGCTTTCTTCCTTCTGGCAGGCATGGTTCGGGGCGCTGTTCGGCCGTTTTACGCAAGAAGAAGCCGACGACGCCTGGACGCGAATGAAAGAGAGCCACCCCGCAACAGCGCACAATTTGCATACATCCATCGCGGCTTTTCTCCCGCATTTGGCCAAAGCAATAAGTGCGGATCCCACGCGACTGCTGACGGAACGCAGCTTCTGGCAACAGGCGGATCCCGCCTTGCGGCCTTTTTCCGGATACCTGCAAATGTACGTGCAAAATGCCTCGGGCAGCCGTCCCGCTTTGACGCATGCCCTGGTCTTGACGGAAAAGCTGGCCGCCCTCACGTAAAACACCCCGGAACCGCGCAATAGCGGGGCTCCGGGGTGGGAAGTCCTCAGAGAATAAGCTTCTCCAAGATTACTGTAAAAAGCTGAACCGTAGAGCAGTTTACGCTTGAGATTGTCGCTTAACGGCGAGAAAGCTCGCCTACGCCAATCTCGCAGGCCTTGTTGCGCTTTGCTCCACAAGACCAGAGCATTTTACCGGCCTGTATAATTTCAAAGTAACATGCTCTAGGTAGTGTAGTCACGAGATTGCCTAGAATTTAGTTTTGTGGCATACTTGGCTTGTCTTCAACCACAAGCGAGGAATCCATGCCGCCATCAGCACATAGACGACACGACATTTCTGATGCAGTCTGGGGAAGAATTGAG
>JAVBOT010000046.1:0-73274 GCA_031550225.1 Desulfovibrio sp. | reverse complement strand
GAACCGCATTCCGCCCGCGGCTTTGCCGCTTTTAGGAATGTGCGCGCGCGAGGGGGGCACTGGCCGAAGAGGGGGAGGGGCTATTTTTTGGGAGCTTCCGTGTTCAGAAGCTGTTGCATGGCCGGATCGGACGGGAAGCTGTCGTCCAAAAATTCCAAAGAAGCCCGAAAGCTGTCATTTTCCCGCCAGCGCGGCGTTTTTCCTAAAGCGGGCAGTTCCAGAAGCTCTACAATATTTACGGCTCTGCCCTGGCTGTCGGGCCGCAGCCAGAGGACGGCGGGATTCTCATTCAGGGAAAAGGCAAACCCCACGCCTTCCCCTCCGCCCATGAGGCAGCCGAAAATACCGCCGGCTTGAGGCAAAAAATCCCGTTCACCTACATAGCCCCAAGGGCTTATGCCGATGACAAGCCGTGCCTGTTCCTTGAGCGTTTTCCCCGCTGCCAGTACAGCCGCTATTTGCTTGGGTGAGGGTTTTTGCCCTTTTTCCGTCCCTTCGGGAAAAAGCACGACCCCGATTTTGCCTACCCTTGTTTCCAGTATCTGCGTTACGGGAGCGGCATTTACCACATGATAACGCGGCGGAGTCGCTCCGGCGGCGTCATGCAGCCATTGCGCGGCTTTGGGGGAAAGCCAGCCTAAATCCACGCGCAGCAGATTTTGCGCGGCAAGGGCAAGGCGCGCGAGGCGCGCGGGAGGCATGCTGTTTTTGTGCTTTTCCGGAGCGTGGATGCCGTACAAGACAGGATCATCAGCTAAAAATTCGTAAGGCCCGGCAAGAGTCAGGACAGCTCTGCCGCGCTCCTGGTATGCCTTGAACAAACCGGCCCTCCGGGCCAGACCGCCATATGCGGTCTGCCCTCAGGTGGGGCAAGGGTGGATCTCGCCATTGGTGGAGCCGTTATAAAATATGGTGAGGAGCGTTTCTTCCTGATGGGGCGAGCCGCCGACGTTGAGCCCTTGCTCAAAAAGATCGCCTTCAGCGGTGGCGGCCCGCCCGCCCGCCGCAAAAGAAAAAGTAAAAAAAACGACAACCAAGGCAGCGACTTTCACCACTGCCGTGCGGGTAGCCAATAGCGCGGCCAGGCGCGGCAAAAAAGGCATGGGGAATCCGTTTGTGGAAGAAGAAATCAGGAGTTTATGTATTCTTTCAATTCTTTGCCGGCGCGGAAGAACGGCAATTTTTTGGGGGAAACTTGCACGACATCCCCTGTTTTAGGGTTGCGCCCCGAATACCCTTTATATTCTTTAATCTTAAAACTGCCCAGGCCGCGAATTTCAACGCGTTGCTCCGCCAAAAGCGCCTGCCGGATACTATCGAAAAAAGTATTTACAATAATTGTGGCCTCGTCAGTGGGGATGGCGTTTTCTTCCGACAAAGTTCTGATGAGCTCACTTTTATTCATAGAAAAAAACTCCTGTTTTAGAAATAAAGACCACACTGCGGAAGCTGAACTCACAACTATCTCAATTTACAAATGAGATTAGCCTGTTCCTTTTTCCGCGTCCAGCAAAAAATACGGAGATTTACTGAAAAAAAGTAAAAATATCTTTGTGCCAGTGGCATAATCCATATGAAGCGCCATGCCCCCGGCGGCCTTGACCCCAAAAGCGTTGCCGACAGCGGTTGCCGTTTGGAAACGGCGCTGAGATAAGGTCCGGTATCGTGTATTGATAAATATAAGGTAACAGAGTAAGGAAACAGGTGATATGCCAGCACGTCGAATCCTCTTTCTGGCTCCGGCCCAAACAGTGACCCGTATTTTTCCGCAGTTGCGGGATGCGGGGCTTGAGATCGGCATTGCTGAAAATTTGCGTGATGTTTCTTCTTTCATGCGCAAGGGAGCGCCAAGTTTGATTTTATCCCGTCCTGCATTGCCGGGATACCGTATTGAAGATTTATTGGCCGTGGGGCAGGAAGATCCGCATTTTCCGCCGGTGATCGCTTTTTCCGACAAGGGCACGCCGGATGAAGCCACGCGCATGCTGGAGCTTGGCGTCAAAGATTATTGGGCTGAACCGTTAAGTTTTGAAAAAATTCGGGCGGCTTTACCCGGCGAACACAGCATGGGCAAAGCATCGGCGCCGTCCGCCTCTACCTTGGGAGGCCATAAACCTGAACCCGCGCAGGGAAGAGACGGGCCGCTCATTGTGGGAGCGCACCCGTCCATGCTGCGGGTGCTGGCCTTAGCCAAGCAGGTGGCGCGCTCCAAAGCCACAGTGCTTATTTCGGGTGAATCCGGCACCGGGAAAGAGATGTTCTCCCGCTATTTGCACAGCCACAGCGAACGCGCGGCTAAACCTTTTGTGGCGGTTAACTGCGCGGCCCTGCCGGAACATTTGCTTGAAAGCGAACTTTTCGGCCATGAAAAAGGCGCCTTTACCGGAGCCATTGCCAGAAAACTGGGCAAATTCGAGCTGGCTGCCGGAGGCACTCTCCTGCTTGATGAAATTTCTGAAATGGAATTGAGCCTGCAAGCGAAACTGCTGCGCGTGCTGCAAGAAGGCGAAATAGACCGGGTGGGCGGCATGGAGACCATTAAGGTGGATGTGCGCGTGCTTGCCACCACTAACCGCAACTTGGAAGAATGGGTGCGGGAAGGTAAATTCCGGCAGGATTTGTTTTTTCGGCTCAATGTCATTCCTTTACGCCTGCCTTCTTTGCGTGAGCGCGGCGATGACGTGCTGACCCTGGCGCGTTTTTTTATTAATCTGTATGTACGGGAATATTCCCTCCCGGCTGTGAATTTATCCGACTCAGCCGTGACTTGGCTTAAAACCTACGCCTGGCCCGGGAATGTGCGGGAATTGCAAAACCTGATGGAACGCGCTGTGCTGCTCAGCGGCGGCAAAGCCATCGTCCCCGCCCATTTTCTGCTCGAATCCGAAGAATGGCCTTTATTTGCGGACGAAAGCCCTTCTTCTGCGGGACACGATGGATTGCCGGATGCAAGCGCTTTGGGGCTTGAAGACGGAACGCCGTTTGCGCAAGCCGCCGGAGAGGGCCTGCCCGGGCCGGTGACCGGACAGGACGAAAGCGCGGCGTCGGAAACTCCTTTGCTGGGGGGCTTGTCTCCTTTTGCGGGAGGAGTTATCCCTTTGCACGAAATGGAACGGATTATGATTAGAAAAGGCCTTGAACAAACAAGCGGCAACAGAACTCAGGCCGCTGAGCTTCTGGGCATTTCCGTACGCACCTTGCGCAACAAATTAAATGAATACCGCCTTGCCGGTTATGCTGTCGAATAGGCCGTTGTGTGAATGTGGGGCAGGGCCTGGTGCTGTTATAGTTTTTTTGTTCTCTGGCAAGGAATATGAGCCTGCTGTGAGGGGGTAACTCCCTCAACTGATTTTAGGCGCCGGCTCAGTTTGGATATGATTGACGCTGAATGCGGTTTGTCCTTAAGCGGAGAAGGCGAGCTTTTTGCTGAGAGAGTGTGCTCTTTGCTACATGGCCCCAGCAAAAAGCGCTGCCTGACGATGCATCACGGCAAACCGCGCAGCGCCTAATTTTAACATGGAGAGCTTCATGCTGGACGGTATGCGGAGCAAGGCGCGTTCTTTCGGGATCATGCTGATTTTTGGGATTATCATCGTGGTATTCGTGTTCTGGGGCATCGGCAATATGAGCGGAGGCGGTTCTTCCCGGACCTTGGCCACAGTGAACGGCGAACGTGTATCCGTGGAAGATTTCAATAAGGTTTTTCAACCCACCCTCGATGCGCGTAGAAAAACCGACCCGGATATCATGGAGAACCCGGAAAAATTGAAGCAACTGAAACGTCAGGTGCTCGCGGAAGTCGTGAAAGCCGTGCTATGCACGCAAGAAGCCGAGCGCCTGGGCATTGTTCTGACGCCTCAAGAACTGAAGATGGCTTTGTCGCAATTTGCCGTGTTTCAGGACGCATCAGGCGCTTTCAGCAAGGATCTTTATTTACGCGCGCTTGCGGCGCGCGGCATGGAGCCCGGAGATTTTGAAAAAGACTATGCGCAGGAATTGCTTGTTAATAAATTTATCCGCTATGTGGGCTTAAGCGCCGGAGTGAATGAGGCTGAAGGCAAAAACCTCTTTGCCTTCACGCTGGAAAAGCGGAAAGCCGAATACGTGCTTTTTGAACCTGCGGCGTATAAAGCTAAGGCTGTGGTGACGGACGAAGACACCCTGAAAGAATATGAGGCGGACAAAGAGAGTTTTCGCTTGCCGGAGCGCGTTTCCCTTGAATTTTTACGTCTGACGCCCGCCGCTTTGGCTCAAAAATACAAACCCACCGTTGCCGAAGCGGAAAAATATTACGAAGAAAACAGCGAAAGTTTTCGCCAGCCGGATAGGTTCCTGAGTCGCCATATTTTTATTCCTTTCCCGCGGCCTTTGCAAAATTTGGATGAGGCCGCGAGAAACGAAGAAACGGCAAAGGTCCGGAGCGCTATGGACAAAGTGGCGGCGGAGTTGAAAGCGGGCAAAAGCTTTGAAGAACTGGCCCGCATCTATTCTCAGGATCAGGAAACCGCCCCCAACGGGGGGTTGCTGGGCTGGCTGAATCGCGGCGATGTCGGCTCAACGGAATTTGATGACGCCGCCTTTGCGTTAAAGCCGGGAGAAGTCAGCGCGCCGGTGCGCTCGGATATCGGTTTTCACCTCATCAAGCTGGAAGATAAAAAAGCTTCTGGCATCCCTCCTTTTGCTGAACTGCAGGAAAGCATCATCAACAGCATTGCTGAAAAAAAGGCGGACGCGGACTTTAGCGCCGTGCAAAAGGCCGCTGAAGATGCTCTGGCTTTGAATACGCCTTTTGCGGAATTGGGGAAAAAGTTCGATATCAAGCCGGAAACCACGACACTGCTGACCTTGCCCGAAACAGAAAAGCAGCTCTCGTTGCTTGCTGATTCGCGCAAGATCCTTGAAGAAGCCATTGCCGCCGCGGCGCAGCCGGCCAAAGAGGACGTGCCGGCAAAAAATGCTACGGCAGCGTTACATACCGCCATTCCTGTGCCTTTGAACATAGAAAAAGGCATCGCTTTGGTGCGGGTGCGTGAAGTGCGGCCTTCGCATATCCCGCCCTTTGCAGAGGTGCGCGACGTTCTTACCGATAAGCTCAAAAATGAGAAAGCGCGCGCTCTTGCAAAGGCCGCGGCGGATGAAGCTTTGCCCGCCTTTACCGGCAAAGATATCCCGGATGCCTACAAAGGTAAAACGCATATGTCAAAGGAAGCCGCCCGGGCTTTTCCCCTTGTTGAGCCTCTGGGAAGTGTGGAAAACTTGCATGAGGGGCTGTTTTCTTCTTCCGGCGTCTGGCTGCCCATGGTGTATGACACACCCCAAGGCTTTGTCATTGCCAGAACGGCCTCCATTCAGCCGGTCACGGACAAAGAGTGGGAGCAGTGGAAGGGGGTTTTTCTTCCCCAGATGCAGGAAGCCCGAAAAAACGAAGCGGTGGCCGCTGTCATGCGCGGGCTTGATGATAAGGCGGATCTGCGTCTTGCCCTCGATGTACTGGATAAGCTAACCTTTACACGCGCTTTTTAGAGCTGCGCGGTTTTTTTATTTGCATAAACTGAATATCGCCGCCAAAGCGCCCTTTGGCGGCGGCTCGTTGCGGCGGCGCTGACTTGCAAGCGGAATCCGGCACGATGAACAACAAAAGCGGCAAACGCGAGCGTGAACACTTCAGAGGCCGGGAGATCCTGCGCGTTACCTGGGTCGGTTTTTGGGTAAATGCTCTTTTGAGCTGCGTGAAGATTCTTGCCGGTTTTTTGGGCAACAGCCGCGCGCTGGTTGCCGATGGGGTGCACAGCCTTTCAGACCTCGCCACGGACGTGATCATTCTTATCGGGACGCCCTTTTGGAGCGCTCCTCCCGATGCCGATCACGCCTATGGCCATGGCCGTCTTGAATCTTTATTTTCCTTCATCATCGGGCTGCTGCTCGCCGCCGCGGGCTTAGGCATTGCCTATGAAGCCATTATCCGCATACAAAGCTCCCCCGACTCTCCAGCCGGAAGCATACTTGCGCTTTGCGTGGCCTTGTTTTCCGTGGTATCCAAAGAAATTCTCTACCGCTGGACCCGCACGAAAGCGCAGATGCTGAAGTCCGAGGCTGTGGAGGCGAACGCCTGGAACCATCGTGCCGATGCCCTTTCTTCTCTGCCTGTGGCTGTGGCGATTGCCCTCTCCATGTGGTTTCCGGCTCTGGCTGTGGCGGATTTACTGGGATCCATACTCGTTTCCGGCTTTATTCTCTATGCGGCGTGGGGGATATGCAAAAACGCCATGAACAGCCTTACGGATCGCGGCTGCGAGCCTGCTTTGCGTGAGGCGATCATTGCCTACGCTCTTGACGTGGAGGGCGTGCGGGCTGTGCATGGGCTGCGCACCCGCTATGTAGGCCAAGGGCTTTTATTGGATATGCACGCGTGCGTAGACGGCGACATCAGCGTTGCGCAGGCGGATATCATTATCCATCGCTTGGAAGACGCGCTTTATGCGGACAAGGCCGCCGAAGCGCTGGGAGTGGAAATTTTTGATGTCGTGATACATATTGACCCGTACCCTTGCTAATACAAAGGAGATAGCCATGGCTGCTAAAAAGATTCTTCTTCTTGCAGGTGATTTTGTTGAAGATTATGAAATCATGGTGCCGTTTCAAACATTGCAGGCTGTGGGGCATGAGGTGCATGCCGTATGCCCGGGAAAAAAGGCCGGAGACACAGTGAAAACCGCCATCCATGATTTTGAAGGCGACCAGACTTATTCAGAGAAGCGGGGACATAACTTTACCTTGAATGCGGATTTTGCGACGGTGAAAACAGAACAGTATGACGCGCTGGTTATTCCCGGCGGCCGTGCTCCGGAATACCTGCGCCTGAACCAGAGAGTGCTGGAAATTGTGCGTGAGTTCGATAAAGCCAAAAAGCCCATAGCCGCCGTGTGCCATGGGCCGCAGATTCTTGTTTCCGCAGGGGTGCTCAAAGGGAAAAAATGCACGGCCTACATGGCGGTGAAGCCGGATGTGGAAGACGCCGGAGCCTCGTGGTGCCCTGTGAATGAAAGCGCCAGCAATTCTTGTGTGGACGGGCATCTGGTCACAGCCCCGGCCTGGCCCGCGCATCCGGCCTGGCTAAGAGATTTTCTTAAAGTGCTCGGTACAAAAATAGAGTTGTAGTAGAGAGCAAGCCATCCTGTAAAATAGCTCCGCGTTGCGGCTTTTGCCGCAACGCGGAGCTATTTTACGCGGCGCCCGCTGCGCGGGCCCAGGCGGAACTTGTTTTGCCGTTAAGCGCCGGGGCGGGCGTCTTGGAGCGGATTAACTTTGAGATTTGTCGTTTAACGGCGGGCAAAGCCCGCCTACGGCAATCTCAAGGCAAGGATTTACGGGCAAATCCTTGCAGAGCAAGTGTACATTTTCAATGTTAAATTGCTCTAAAGTGAATCTGCGCTAAAAGACCTGGGCGCTGTCCAGGATATCATTGGTAAAGGTCAGCGACATATAATGCGCCTTCCTGTCCTTTGTATCCCAGATATATTTGTAGGCGAATCCTTCCCTCGTAACTAAATCGATGGAGACTACTTTGCTGTGGTCGGCATAGTCATACGACCATTTATCTATGACCTTGCCGCTTGCTTCCGGTTGCCACGAGCTGTGGGATTCCGGAATGCCGAGGGCGTTTGACACCTCTTGCGTTGTTGTTTTTCCAATTGCCAGGGTGACATGGATGACTTGCGCCGATCTGGAAATATCGCGGCCCCGCGGCGGCGTTTCAGCCGCGCAGCCGAACAAAAAAAACAGACACAAAAGGATGCTCAGCAACAGGAAGCGGGTTTGCACGAGGTATTCTCCTTGTGGCGCTATCTGTAAAATTTCCCTTTTGTGAGGTCAAGTGGAGAAGGCGCGCAGATCTTTTTTGTCGAAAAAGAGCGCTCAGCAAAGAGTTGCGCTTTCGCCGCGGCAGTATGGCAACCGTGTCGCAAGATGCTCGTATTATACGGGGCGGTTTCAATTTTATTTGACAGGCAGCCCTTGAAAGAAAGGGAAGATCCCCGTTTTGGCGGAAGCGCAAACGAACCGGCAAAAATTTTTAAAGGCGGGGACGCATCCCCGCCTTTTTTTGCAAGTCGGCTTATTTTGTATTGCCCGCGAACAGTTCCAAAAAGTCCCGGCGGCTGAAAGACGCGTTGGGCTGAGGCATGGCCCGGGACATATATTTGTAATACAAGGAAGGGTCATGCTCGCAAAGATACAGCACCCGCACATGGCTTTCATCAGCCAAAAGCGCGGCGGGCCGTGTTTTGCGCACTTCGGCCAGGCGTTTATGGGCGAGTTCCAGCATGGCGTCTCGTCCGCCGAAGTGCATGACATCCGCCGGGCAGGTTTTAACGCAGGCGGGCAGCATGTTGTTTTGCACGCGATCAATGCACATATTGCATTTGATCAGTACTCCGGTGGCCGGATCCTGGCGCGGAACATCGTAAGGACAGGCTTCGCGGATGGTCTGGTAGTCCAGGCGGTTGGTGTCTTTCGTATACAGCACCGCGCCGGTATGCGGATCTTGCAGGATTGCGCCGGGGTAGGAGCTGTCCCCCGCCAGTTTGCAGGGCGGATCGATGCAATGGCGGCATTGTTCGGGGAAAAAGAGCCAGGCGACCCGTCCTTCCACTTGCGCCTCACGGAAATGGACAAGTTTTAAGGTATGGCAGTCCAGTTCCGGCGGATTTTGGTAAGAACCGGTATTGACAGTGGGAGTCGCCGGCAGTTTTTTCCATTGCTTACAGGCGACCTGGCAGCCCCTGCAGGCGGTGCAGCGGCTTTGATCGATAAAGAAGGTTTTGCCGTTCATAAAAATTATCCCGCCTTACGTATTTTGCGTAGGTTGACCATAAAAACTTTCGTTTCCGGAATGCCGGTATTGGCGTCCCCCACTGAGGGGCTGAGCAGATTGGCCGAATCATAAGAGCCGTTGACTCTGCCGTGCCAGCCGAAATGCCAGGGGATGCCCACAAGATGCACTTCTTTGCCTTGAATGCGCAGGGGTTTGAGACGAGCCGTCACCAGAGCGGTTACGCGGACTTTGCCGCGCAAAGATTCAAGCTGCACCTCTTCTCCATTGGCTATGCCGAGAGCGGCGGCCAGCTCCTGGCTGATTTCGCAAAAACCGTCGGGTTGCATTTCCCGCAGCCAAAGGGTTTTACGGCTCATGGTGCCTGACTGCCACTGCTCGGTAACCCGGTATGTGGTGCACACATAGGGGTAGTCAGGGTTGTTCACCGCCTTGTCCTCATGGGCGAAGGAGACGGCCATGGGATTGACGCGCTGCCCGGACATGGGGTTATGGGCAAGCGGACTTTCAAAGGGCTCGTAATGTTCCGGCAATGGGCCGTCCACGCGGCCAGGGCCGAAAAGTTGGCCTCTTCCCTCGCGGACCATAATAAAGGGATGCACCGTACCCGGCCCTGTGCCGCCATCCGGGACATCTCCCTGCCAGGCCTTGCCGTCCCAGGTGATGACAGCCTTGCGGGGATTAAACGGTTTGCCTTGCGCATCCACCCCGGCACGGTTGTAAAGTATGCGGCGGTTGGCGGGCCAGGCATAGCTCCAGTTGGGGAAAAGCCCGATGTTTTCTTGCGCCGGCGTCTGCTCCAAGCTCTGCCGGGCCATCATGTTGCCCGCTTCCGGGTAGCAGCCGGAAAAAATCCAGCAGCCGGAACTGGTGGAGCCATCGGCCCGTAGCGCCGCAAATCCGGGTACCCGCTGGCCGGCTTTCCATTGAACATTACCCGCCGTGACATCCTGTAAAAACTGGCCGTTCAGGCGGATGGCGGCTTTGGCCGCATCGTATTTGCCGTCGGTGGCAAAGTTGAGATCAAGGTGCAGGATAGGTTCGGGAAAGTGGCTCTTTGCACGGCTATAGAGTTTTTTCAGCTCGGCTTGAAGCAGGAGGATAATGTCGCCGTCGCTCTTGCTTTCGCCCATGGCATCCGGCCCTTGGACGCGCCATTGGAGCCAGCGCCCTGAGTTGGCGACAGAGCCGTCTTTTTCCACGCTGACGCAGGCTGGGAGCAAGAACACCTCAGTTTTGACAGTTTTAGGGTCAACTCCGGGCCCTCTCCAGAATTCACTGCTTTCATTCTTGAAAATATTAACCGCCACCATCCAGTCCAGGGTCTTTAAGGCTTCGCGGTTTTTGCCCGCGTTGGCTCCCCCGGCCGCCGGGTTCTGCCCCCAGAGAAATGCCCCCGTAAATTCCCCCCGGTGCATGCGCTCAAAAAGATGCAGCCAGGTGTAATCGGTGACTTTAACGTTATCTATTTTGGGCAGCCAGGCGTACCCTGTATCCGGATCGTGATCCGGATACAGGGACTTAATGTAGGACACGATATATTTATCGTAATTGGACCACCAGTTGACGCTGTTTTTATCATGGGTCACCGGCGTGTTCGCCTTGATATAGTCCTGGAGTTTCGGCCAGATGACGCGAGGAGGAGCCAGGTAGCCGGGAAGGTTATCCACAAGAAGGGCTATGTCTGTTGTGCCCTGCACGTTGGACTCGCCGCGCAAGGCATTGACCCCGCCGCCCGCGACGCCGATATTGCCGAGCAATAACTGCACCATGGACAGCGCGCGGATGTTTTGCACCCCCACGGTATGCTGGCACTGCCCCATGGCGTAAAGAATGGTGCCGGCCTTGTCCGGCTTGCCTGTGGCGGCAAAGGTGTTCCAAATGTGTTCAATGCTTTCGCGGGACATGCCTGTTACGTCAGAGACGGTTTGGATATCATAGCGCTTGTAATGCTCGCGCATAAGCTGGAAAACACAGCGCGGATCCTGCAAGCTGGGATCCTTTTTGCTGTTGCCGTTCTCATCAAGGGCAAAACGCCAGAGCGAAGTGTTATAGTTTTGCTTTTCCGCTGAAAAACCGCTGAACAGACCGTCCTCAAAATGGTAGTCCGGCCCGAGAAGGTATGAGGCGTTGGTATACTCTTTTACATACGCTTCGGCATACAAGTTGTTTTCAAGGATATAGCTGATGAATCCGCACCAGAACATGAGATCCGTGCCGGAACGGATGGACGAATAGATATCCGCTTTGGCCGAGGTGCGCGTAAAACGCGGATCCACATGGATTAGCGTTGCGCCCGCCTGCATGGCCTTTGTCACCCAACGGAACGATATGGGGTGATTTTCCGCCGCGTTGCTGCCGATGATGAAAATGACGTCGCTGTTTTTCAAATCAATCCAGTGATTGGTCATTGCGCCGCGCCCGAAGGACTCTGCCAGAGCCCCTACCGTGGAGCTGTGTCAGATCCGGGCGTGGCTCTCAATATAGACAAGGCCGAGGCTGCGCATCAGGGCCTGCAGCATCCAGCCTTCCTCATTATCAAGGGCCGCGGAGCCGAGGGAGGCTATGGCCTGGGTTCTGTGCAAAAAACGCCCTTCAGCGTCGGTCATTTCAAAGCTGGCGTCCCGGGTTTCCTGAATCTTTTTTGCGATGCGCGGCAAAGCCCAGTCCCAGGACTTCTTTTCCCACTCAGATGCGCCCGGAGCGCGGTAGAGCACCTCTGTCACGCGTTCGGACTGCTCTGTGAGCTGCCAGATGGAAGAGCCCTTGGGACATAACGTGCCGCCGTTGATAGGGTGATCCGGGTTGCCTTCAATATTGATGCTGCGTTTTGTTTTTTGGTCCGTCCAGACCAGAAGGCCGCAGCCTACGGCGCAGTAACAACAGATGGATGTGGTCAACTTAGCTCTACTAATGGCCAATTCCGCGGCCTTGGCCTCCACGGGCGCAAGGGAAAGACCCAGGCCGCCGAAAGCGCCGGCGGCAAGACCCGCGGCGGCTCCGCCCACAGTGGCCTTGAGGAATGAGCGTCGCTTGAGTGTGCGTGGACTAAACATGGCCTTCTCCTGATAGCGCATCGCTATTGTGTTGCTCCCCGTCGGCATTGCCGGAAAATACGCATTGCATGCGGATTGTACGGGAGAGGTGTGTCGTTATGGGTAAAAGCAGCGTGTCCATAGTTTTTGCCAAAGCAGAGCAAAGCTATTTCGCAAGAGCTTCCTCTTTGACGGGCTCTTGCGCGGCTTTGGGCGCTTCTTGCACAGGTTTGAGAGTTTCTTGCGCCGCATTGTGAGGCGGTTGCGCCTCTGGGGCAGCTTCTTGCGCCGCGCCTGGCGAAGATGGCGTCTCTTTAGGCGTTTCCGGCGCTTCTTTGGCCGGAACAGCCGCGGAGTTGCTTGTCGCTTTGAGAGTCCAACGCGCGGAAGGGGCCGTATGGCAGTCTTTGCACTCTATGGGACCCGCCGGCTTGCCGCTTTGCCGGGATTCGGCATGGCAGGCAAAGCAGGAATGGCCTCGACCGTGGAAAGCGCTGCGAAAATATCTTGGATCAGCATCGGAGACGGGGGTTTTATCAAAAACAGCGCCAAAGGCGTCTACGGAAAGCGCAGCCGTTGCGGCGCCCGGGGAAGCGGGAAGAGCCGTTTGATCATGGCAGCCGGCAGTGGTACAGCGCAGGGATTTGCCGTCCTCATACCCGGTATGGTGGCAAAGGGTGCAAGAAACCTGCGCGTGCGCCTGGTGAGAAAAACGCACCGGCGGCAGGCTCAGCTTCACGCCTTCGGGCAGGTGCACATCGGTGCGGCTGCGTTCCACAAGGGGATGGTGCGCCGAATTATCCATATCCTGCACATGGCACATGGCGCAGTTGCCCGCCGCGCCCAGGGGCCGCGCATGCTGCTGGTATTGCAGAGGGGCTATATTGTCCCTGTCCCGGCTGACGGGATTGCGCGCCGGATACAGGGCGTGAGGCGCGCCGTGGCACGTGACGCAGCGCAAAGAGCCGGTATCATCCGTGCGCATGCTGAACAGTTCTTCGCTGCTTTTTGTCCAGTGGTTGAAGGCAGAGGAAGCGTTCGGGCGCGGTTTGGCCGTAAAGTCATGACAGCCCGCGCAGTCCGGCTCCTGCTTCCAGGGCAGGCGCGGGGCTATATCAGCAATGGTTTGCGCCGAACGCGGCGAAATTACCCGCATAAGCGGCGCGGCCAGCGCCTGCCCGGCTTCTTTTTCCGCCGCAAGCAGAGCCAGGGCGTGATCTTCCAGCGCCCCGTGGCAATGCGTACAGTTAAGGCCGCGTTCAGTATGTACGTCCCGGGCGAAAAGAGGCCGCGGCGGCAAAGCGCGGTTCGCGGCAAGGGCGGTTTTGCTCTCTTGCGCGGAAACGCCAAGGCCGATGTGGCAGCTTAAGCAGCTTTCCTCTTTTTTTCCCGCTAGGCGCGGCGCATGCGAAGCGTGGATCGCTGCCGAAACACTCAGCCCCTTGCCGGGCCCGTTCGCGTCAAGCCCGGTATGGCAGGAGCGGCAGGCCACAGCGGCGCCTTTGCGCGCTTGCGCCTGCAGTTTTGTTTTTTGCCCGCGATCATGCGCCGCCAAAATGGCGAACTGATCGTCTTTATGACAGCTTGCGCAGCCGAACCCGGGAGATACCGCGAGCACGGCCGCGCTGCTGGCGAGGACTTTCCCGCTGGCGTCCGTGGCTGTAAAGCGCGCAACGGGGTAGGGGTTGCGGATGCCGTTGCTCTGGCGGGCCGTTACAGGGATGGCGGCGGTAAAGGAAAGACCATCTTCAGCAAGGGCCATGTTCCCCCGGTGGGAAGGGGAATCCTCTCCCACGACGGGAGAGGGCGTAAGAGCCACCTCCGGCCCCAGTTCCCAGAATATCCGCACTCCTTGCGTAACGACTTCCGGACTTGCGCCGCGTTTTATGAGCTGCACGGACAGAATGCGCTCCGGCTGGGACAAGGTCCAGGCCACATCGCGCTCACGGGTCTGATACAATCCTTGCAGGCCTGAACCGGTCAGCACGTAGTCCTGGCTAGGATCAAAGGGCATGCCCGGGGTGGGGAGCAGACCCCAGGCTGGCAAGTCATTCATAATATAGGGACGAGCGGGGAGGGGGCTTTTTCCGGGAGCAAGGAGGGCCGGAGAAGAAACGCTCCGCGTTTTACCCACTGGCGCGGCCTGTGCCTCCGCGCAAAGCGGCGTCAGGAGGCCCGCCAAAGCCAGGAAGGCGCATGCGCCCGCCCGGAGAAGACATGCCATGGAAAAGAACGGCTTCTTGTGGGGGCGCCGCGCCGGGGGGAACAAATCAGGAGGAGTGTGGGTGCGCATGGTGACTCCGTTGTTACCTGCCGCTGGGTTCAGAGGTTCTTTGACGCAAAGGCCGTGAAGCTCCGGCAACTATTCCCAGCCGCGCTTGCGGCTGTCGCTTTTTTTGGGGCAGGCAAAGTTTTTAGTAATAAACAAGAAAAATTTACTTATGTATATTATAAAATATATATTTTAGGCAATTTGCTTAGATTTGGATAAGCAAGAATTCTTGCGGCAAAGGCACGTATTGAAGATGTAAAGAAATATGAAGCGCGACGTATTGTGCGTGGGGCGGCAAAAATGCCCAAGAGCTCCTCGTGCGGCGGCCGGTGGATTTTTATTTGAGGCGTGCCACCGGCTCTATAGTTGCGAAAGGATTGTCTTGGGGGTAGAAACGATAGGAATGGAAAGCATTTCATAAATCCCCTTTGAGGGATTTATGAAATGCTGCCGCGCCCGCTGGCGTTTTATGGTGTTATCGTATGTGGCTATGCACCCGGGGGAAATATGTTTGTGGATCAGGATGCGGAATCTCGCGCGACGCTTGAAGAAGAGCGGCTTTCCCCGTTGTTCAGGGCGTTGACTGCCTTTTGCCGGGGAGGGGGGGAATACGCCTGGCATACGCCGGGCCATGCCGGCGGAAAGGCCTTTTTGCAATCGCCCATTGGGCGGGCCTATCATGAATTTTTCGGCGAGGCGCTTTTGCGTTCTGATTGTTCCGTGTCGGTCGGCAAACTGGGATCGCTTTTGGATCATTCCGGCCCCATGGGTGAAAGTGAGCGGTATTTGGCGGAAGTGTTCGGCGCGCACCGTTCGTATCATGTGACGAGCGGTTCTTCCGAATCCAACCGGGTCATCTTGACTGCGAGTCTGACGCGCGGGAGCATCGCGCTTGTGGATCGCAGCTGCCATAAATCCGTGAAGCACGGGATTATCATGACCGGGGCCATACCGATTTATCTTCAGCCTTCACGGAACCGCTACGGCATGATCGGGCCGATCAATCCGCGGCGCCTGGCCCCGGAAGCCATTGAAGGCAACATTGAACAGAGCGGGCTGGCCGCCTGGGCTTTTGACAGCAGGCCTGTGCATGCGGTTATTACCAATCCCACCTACGACGGCCTCATCTACAATGTGGCCATGGTTGAAGATTTGCTCGGCCGCAGTGTGGACCGGCTGCATTTTGATGAGGCGTGGTTCGGCTACGCGCGTTTTCATCCGCTTTATGCCGGGCGCTTCTCCATGCGCGGCGATCCGGCGGACTATGCCCCCACAAGACCCACAATCTTTACCGTCCATTCCACGCACAAACTGCTGACGGCCCTTTCGCAGGCATCCATGATTCATGTGCGCTATGGGCGCAGCGCTGTGCCCCATGAGCGCTTTAATGAATCTTTTCTGATGCATGCCACTACCTCGCCTTTTTATCCGATTATCGTGTCAAATGAAGTGAGCGCCGCGATTATGCACGGACCGGACGGAAGGGAGCTTTTGAGCGCTGCCATTTTGGAGGCTGTGGCCTTCCGGCAGACTCTGGCGGAAATACATGATGATTTCGCGGCGAGGGGCGACTGGTTTTTTCGCTGCTGGCAGCCGGATATGGTGGATTTGGACGCAAGGCTCACGCCTTTTAAGCGTGTTCCCGCGGATGTATTGCTTGAGCGCTCCGCCTTGTGGACATTGGAGCCAGGCGCGGCCTGGCACGGCTTTGCGGATTTTCCCTCCGGTTGTGTTATGCTCGATCCGATCAAGGTTACCATAACCACTCCAGGCGTAGGGCTTGGCGGCCGTCCGGAAAAGCGCGGCATACCGGCGCGTCTGGTTAGCGCTTATTTGCAGGCCCGCGGCATTATTCCGGAAAAAACCGGCGATTTTACCCTGCTCTTTCTTTTTTCCATGGGCATGTCCAAGAGGGAATGGCAGCCGGTGGCTGACGCTTTGCTGGCCTTTAAGCGGGACTATGACGCCAACGCGGCGTTGGATGCGCTTATGCCCGGTCTTGTGGCCGCAAACCCCGGGTACACGGGCCTTGGTTTGCGCGATTTTGCCGACGCCATGTTTAAGGCCATAGTTGATCTTGAGCTAGTGGAATTGCAGGCCAATTCCTTTTTCCGGCCTCCGCGCCCTTTTATGACGCCGGCCACAGCTTACGAAAAATTGGTAAATAATGAGGTGGAGAGCCTGACGTTGGACCGGATCGACAGCACGGAGCTTGTGGCGGCCACGGGCCTTGCTCCGTATCCGCCGGGCATTCCGCTGCTGATGCCGGGAGAGAGTTTTTCCGCCGCTGCCGCGCCTGGCGGACCGCTGAGTATTGTAAATTATCTTAAAGCGCTGGAAGCCTTTGACAGCCGTTTTCCGAGTTTTGGGCATGAGGTGCACGGCGTTACGGTTGAAAACGGCCGGTACAAGGTATTGGGCCTTAAATAATCGCGTTTTTTCGCTGCCGGCGCAGAAGCCATTTCAAAAAACCCTTTCCGCTGCCAAAGCGGTTTGTGGGCGCCAGCTTTTTTATTGACGAAAAAGCTTTCTCACCGCAGGCCTGCTGGGCCTTTGTAGTTTTTTCACCGCTGCATTGCTGCTGCCGCACACCTCTTTTTTTCGCCGTAAAAGTGATTTTGAGAGGGCTCTAATATGGAAAGTGAAAGTAAGATACGTGAGTTGGAAAGTATTTGGCCGCTTATGGAAAAAAATTTTTCCATCCGTGAAAGGCGGAGTTTTGAGCAGCATAAAGGGCTTTTGGAAAATCCGCGCTATCACCTGGACACCATTCGCCATGAAGGGGCCGTCATTGGTTTTTTGAGCTATTGGAATTTGGCGGAGTGCGTTTTTTGGGAACACGTGGCTATTGCCCGTGCCCTGCGGGGACAAGGGTTGGGCGGAGCCTTCCTGCAAAGCGTTTTGAGCGGGGTTAACGGGCTTGTTGTTTTGGAGACGGAAATTCCCCAATCCGATGAGCCGGCTTTGCAGGCGAACCGCAGGCTGCAGTTTTACGCACGGCTGGGATTTGTGCGGCAGCCGTATCCTTATTACCAGCCGGCGTATGACGGTTCTGGCGAAAAAATGCCCTTCATTATGATGGCTTCCGGTGGCGTTCTTGCTGAAAAAGATTTTATTCGGGTGCGGCGGGGCATTTTTAAGGAGGTGTACGGCGTGTGCGGACCGGAACTGGAAAAAGGCGTAATGCCCTTTTGATGAGGGCTTTGGCCAGTTGAGAGCGCAAAACGCCCGAAACAAATACCCCTCCATTATGATATGCCCTTATCAGGTTTTCAAAGTTTCCGCTTAGGGGCTGTCTCTCAATAAATCTTTTGTCCGAATAGCTGCGTCATCCAGCTCTTTTCTCTCCGGCCCTGTACCGTAAGAGTACGCTCCCTCCGCAAAAAGAGCTGAATTGCTTGCTCTTGGCGCAAAATCTTTTATTTAGCGCAATTTACCATTGAAAATGTATAATTGCTCTGTAAGAATTTGCCCGTAAATCCTTGCCTTGAGATTGCCGTAGGCGGGCTTTGCCCGCCGTTAAACGACAAATCTCAAAGTTAATCTGCTCTAGAAGCAGTCCTTAAGGGGCCTTTCTGTTTTCGCCTTCCCTGATGGGGGCATATCATATCAGGGGCAGACCATATGCGGGTGGTTTTGATTTTCCGCAAACTTACTTTACAAGCTCTTTGAATTCTCCGAGCCCTTCTTTTTCCAGGTCGGCGTAAGGGATAAAACGCAGAGCCAGGCTATTGATGCAGTAGCGCAATCCGCCTTTGTCCCGGGGGCCGTCATCAAATACATGGCCCAGGTGAGAGTCGCCGACCCTGCTCCTCACTTCTGTACGCTTCATGCCAAGGCTTGCGTCTTCGCGCCGGACAATGACGGCGGGATCAATGGGTTTGGTGAAACTCGGCCAGCCGCAGCCGGAGTCGTACTTGTCGGCTGAGGAAAAAAGCGGCTCTCCTGTGGCCACATCCACGTAAAGGCCGGGTTCCTTATTATCCCAGTATTTGCCGGAAAAAGCCCTTTCTGTTCCCGCGTTTTGCGTTACGTTGTATTCCGCGGGCGTGAGGCGTTTTTTCAACTCCGCATCCGGTGGTTTGGCGTAGTTGCCGGGATTGACCACCCCCTTTTTTTTCAGGGGCAGATCCTTCAGGCTGGAAAAATCAATATGGCAATACCCGTTGGGGTTTTTCCGCAAATAGTCTTGATGGTATTCTTCAGCCAGGCAATAATTTATGAGGGGGAGCAGTTCCACAGCCAGAGGCCTGGCATATTTTTTTTGCACTTCGGCCGTAACGGCCGCGAGGACGTTTTTGTCAGACTCATGCACAAAATAGATGCCCGTTCTGTATTGGCTCCCGACATCGTTTCCCTGTTTATTCAGGCTGAGGGGATTAATAATTTTAAAAAATTGTTCGGTGAGCGTTTTTAAACTTACTGTCGCCGGATCATAACGCACGTGAACCGCTTCAGCATAGCCCGTGCGCCCTGAACATACTTCTTCATATGTGGGATTTTCTGTTTTGCCGTTGGCATAGCCGGCAGTGACCTCGCGCACGCCGGGTATTCGGGAAAAGTATTCTTCCACTCCCCAAAAACACCCCCCGGCGTAGTAGATATCCTTCAGCTCTTGCGTATGCGCAAGAAGGTTCGGGGGGGCTTTTTCGTTTGCAGCCAGAGCCGCCGCCGCCAGTAGCACGATGCCTGCCGTTATACCCGCAAAGGTTGCATATTTCATAATTCGCTCTCCATGATGAGTGAGGATAACGTTGCGGAAATTGTGGAAACGCTTTCATCCCCTATGATTTTTTTCGCGAAATTGCCTTGTTTATCCAGATACACGGAACTTGGGTAGGCTTTGATGGCGAATGCTTGAGTCAAGGCGCCTGTTTCATCAAAAAAAACGGGAAAGGCAATGCCTTGCCCCTGTGCCCAGGCGATAAAATCCTCCGTGCTCACTTCGCCGTTTATGCCGGGCGTCACTACGGATACGACCGCCGCTTCCCCGGAGCCGTCATACCGGGCAGCCAAGATATTCATATCTTCAAGTCCGGCAAGGCAAAGGGGACACCAGGTAGTCCAGAATTTGATATATACGGCTTTGCCTTTAAGTTCGGCCAGGCCGGCGGTGCGGCCGTGAAGCTCAGGCATAGCCCGTTCATGCGCGGCTACAGTAAGGGCGGCGTTGATTGAAGCGAACCGGTTTTGGCTGTCCGCCAAGATAGCTGGGATTTGGGCACTGAGCATCCAGACGCCCATAGCGATGATCAAAAGACCTCCCACAAGGCGCATGCGGGAGAGATAAGGATATATTCCCTTTATTTTTTGGAGAAGATGCCGCGAACCCAAGGCCAGGGCCATAAAGGGCAGACTCAGGCCCAGGGAATAGATGAACAGCAGCCAGCCGCCGTTAACGGCGCCGCCTTGCTGGGAAGAAAGCCCGAGTACAGCGCCGAGAATCGGCCCCACACAGGGGCTCCAACCAAAGGAAAACAAAAAGCCCAAGGCAAATGAGCCCAGGAGCCCTTTTTGAGGAGCTATGGATAGGCGCGGCCGCTTGTCCGTGTTCAGCAAAGCGATATGCGCCAGACCGGACTGGTGCAGGCCGAACATGATAACCAGCACCGCGCAGGCTAAGAAGAAATAGGGGCTGTTGACGATCCCTCCTAAAGCTCCGGCTCCGAAGCCCAAAATGACGAAAGATGTCGAAATGCCGGCGGTAAAGGCGAGGGCCTTGAAAATGCTTGTGGTGTTGTTTCCTTCCGCCGCGGCATCTTCTGTGGAAAGGTAGCCCATATAGATGGGCAGAAGCGGCAGCACGCAGGGGGAGAAAAACGAGAGCAAGCCGGCTGCGAAAACCGTTGCCGTGAATCCGGCAGAAATCATTTCCATAACTGTGGACCTTTAGTATTATATGATTGTTACAGATCGGTGCAAAGGTCTTAAGCTGGAAAGCGCGAAAGGGAGTTTGAGATGGTTTTTAGATTGATGACAACCCCGGCATTTTTCCGGACGTATTCCTAGGGGCTGTTTCTCAATAAATCTTTTGTCCAAATAGCTGCGTCATCCAGCTCTTTTCTCTCCGGTCCTGTACCGTAAGAGTACACTCCCTCCGCAAAAAGAGCTGAATTTCTTGCTCTTGGCGCAAAATCTTTTATTTAGAAACAGCCCCTGGGCTGGGAAATATGCCCGTGCCTCACAGGCTGATGGTCACGCGCGTGCCTTTTTTCGGGCGGCTGTTGATGTCCATGCTCCAGCCGTGCTTATCCACGATCAGTTTCGTGATGTACAACCCGACGCCCCGGCTGTTTACCGCTTTAAAGGCCTGCCCGGACCGGGCCAGTACATTACGCAGCACGTCAGGGGCGATGCCTTCGCCGGTATCTTCAATACAAATCACAACGCCATGGGAGCCGCGGGCAAGGGAAAACTCCACTCTGCCCGTCTCTGTATATTTGCGGGCGTTGGAAAGCAGATTGATCAGCACCTGGGCGAAGCGGACAGAATCCGCTTCCATGGTAATGCCCGGCTCAATGTCACAGAAAAAATCCAAATTTTTCTTGGCAAAGCTCCCATCATGCCCCAGGGCCACTTTTTGAGCAATTTCCGAGATATTCACAGGGGCGATATGCAGATCAAAAGCGTCGTTTTCATAAATGAGGCGATCTTCAAGTTCATTAAGCAGCTCAGCGGTCCTTGCTATTTCAGCATGCATGGACTCAAGGCGCGCCGTATCGGGCTTGTGGATGCCGTCCAGCATGGCTTCAATTTGATTCAGCAAAATTTGCAGAGGGGTTCTCAACTCATGGGAGAGCTCCACAATGAGGCGCTGCCGGAACTGTTCCTGGTTCAACAGGGAGCTGCTGAGAGAATTGATGGAATCCGCTATCTCGCGCATTTCCGATACATTGCTTTTGATGGCGATTTTTGTTTGCAGACGCCCTTTGGAAATAGCTTTGGCAGCCGAGGCTATCTCACGTATCGGTTTGGAAAGACGGTAAAAAAAGAGAATGGAAATGGCGGCGCCGGCAAGGCTGACGCATATGATGGACAGCACCACAAGGGATACGCCGCTTGCCCGGAAGGCGTCCGCCTCCGGCGAAGAAATATGGTTGGTAAAGTATCCCGCGCTCAGCTCTCCCACGGTTTTGCCGTCAACAAGAATAGGCAGCTTTACCCTGGCATAGGTATGGTTGGGGTTGGCGCAGCAGCGCTCGACCGCTTTTTCGCTGCTGTAAACTTCGTGCCCCCGCGGATCGGTGATGGTGAAATAATCGCCGGAAAGTTTCGCAACCGCCCCGGTTTCCGTGCCGTCGTAACCCTCCCAGCCCTTGGACATTTTGTAGTGGGCGGCAAGCTGCATTGCCAGCATATGCTGCGTTTCTTCATGAATTTTATGGACATAATAGGAGAAAAAGCGATCTATTATCCCAAGTCCCAAAATAATGAACACAGCCGCAGTCAGCGCCGTCACGGCGATGAAATACATGCTGAAAAGGCGCGCGAAAGGTTTATTTTTACGCATGGCGCTTTATTCCCAGGGCGTAGCCGTGCCCGTGCACCGTTTTGATGACCGCCGGTTCTTTGGGGTCGTCTTCAAGTTTCTGCCGTAAATGCCGCACATGCACGTCAACAGTGCGATCCGCCGCATCAGGCGAGCTGATGCACTCCACCAGTGTATCCCTGCTCACAACGCTTCTCCAGTTAGTCACCAGACAAAGAAATACCTTGTATTCATTAGGGGTAAGCTTGACCGTCGCACCTTTGCGCGTCACTGCGCGCCGGTCCGGATACAGGATAATGTCGTTTTCAAGCCGTATCATGGTATCTTGCGGTTTTGCCCGCTTGAGCACGGACTTTACCCGGGCTACCAGTTCCCGGGGGCTGAAAGGCTTGGTCAGGTAATCATCCGCGCCGGAGGCAAAGCCGTTGATTCGGGACTGTTCGCTGCGCTTGGAAGTCAGCATGATTACCGGGGTATTGTAGAGCTTGACCACATGTTCGCATAAAACTTCTCCCTGGCCGTCAGGAAGCATAAGATCTAAAATAATAAGATCGGTTTTAATGCTGACAGCCTCCAAAGCCTCAGTAATGCCGGTAACATGCCGAACAGCGTAGCCTTCGCGCAGGAGATACTCCATTACGGTTTCCGCAATTTTGACTTCGTCTTCCACAATCAGGATGTTGTACATGGCATGTACCCGCCGGCTTCATAGTGATCAGCAATAATAGAACAGCAAAGCGCTCCGGCCAAGGGGCGTTGTTCCTTGAAACCCCACCGGGGAAATGGTTTCCCCGGACATTCGCATTACCCGTTTATCCGCGCGTAGCGCGGATAAATCAGAGTGACGGCAAACCCCGATGCCGGGAGTTGGAAAGGCACGTCCACTTCGGCGCTTAACGGCGGTAATGAATATAACCTGCGCCTGCATGGCGGCTAACGGGGGCAGGGGCGTTACGCCCCTGCCGGGAGAGTTTGAGGGGACGGCGCCCCCTTGACGAAAGCCGTTTATTCCGCGGTGTTGCTACATCTTGCCGCTGTCTTTTTTCATCCCGCCGTCTTTGTTCATGCCGCCATCTTTGTTCATACCGTCGTCTTTCATCATCCCGCCGTCTTTGTTCATGCCGCCATCTTTGTTCATACCGTCGTCTTTCATCATGTCGCCGTCTTTTTTCATGCCGTTGTCTTTGTTCATGCCATCTTTTTTCATCATTCCACCGTCACTGCCCATGGTGCCGTTTTTGCCCGCGTTCATGGCAAAAGCCGGAGAAAGGGAGAGGGCGCAGATAACGGCCGCTGTGGAAAGCAAGGAAAGCAGCTTGTTCATAGATCCTCCGAAAAAAGGTTTGGGGGTTGGCAAGCATACAAGGCGTCGCCGCGGGCAAGGCTTTGATTGCGCGTCTTGCCGGCCGCGTTGATTTCAGGTGTACGCAAAAGTTGTTAAGAAATTATTGCGGGAAGGCATTTGGAAAGCATAAAAAATATTTAGAAGTCATTCCCTAAGGAATGGCTTCTAAAAAGCCTTCTTGCACGCGCGACTTGCCAACAGAGAGCGGGAGGACTACAAGAAAGTAGGCGACATATGCTTATTGAGTACGCCTAACCGCCGCGCGTTTGTTTTTTTGAGGCAGTGCCGGAAGCGGTTTTTTTGTTTTTATTGAGAGATGATTTTGCGTGTGGAGAAACCGCGCTGTAAGGAGCCGCCGTGTCGTTGTTAGCATTTATCCGCTCAAGGTGGAATGAGCCGCAAGGGTATGCGGAAATACTGCGCGTCGGTATGCCTTTGGTGGCCAGTATGGCTTCTACCACCCTTATGCAGTTTACGGACAGGCTTTTCCTTAGCCGGTATTCTGTGGAGGCCATTGCCGCATCCATGCCGGCATCCATGGCTTCTTTGACCGTCATGCTCACATTGGTGGGCGTTTGCGGTTATACCTCTGTGCTTATTGCGCACTATATGGGCTCGGGCGCTCCGCATCGCGTGGGGTCCGCCCTTTGGCAAGGCGTTTGGAGCGCTCTTGCCGGAGCTGCTGTGCTTTGTTTGACCTGGTGGCCGGCGGAAGCGCTTTTTAAGTGGGTAGGGCACGAGCCCGCCATCCAAGCTCTGGAACTTACGTATTTTCGCACCCTGAATACCGGAGCCGGTTTTTCCCTGCTCGGTGCCGCTTTAAGCGGTTTTTTTTCAGGCAGAGGGCAGACCAGGCCGATCATGGCGGCGAATCTCGTGGCGGCGCTGCTTAACATCCCTCTTGATTATTTGTTTATATTCGGTGGATTAGGCATTCCTCCCTTGGGCATTCTCGGAGCGGGCATCGCCACGGGCATAGGCTGGATGGTAAGCGCGGTTATCCTTGCCCTGTATATTTTCACCCGGGAAAATGACGCCATATACGGTTTGAAACAAGGGCTTCGTTTTGAAAACGCCATGTTCCGCCGTCTTCTGCGCTACGGACTGCCGAGCGGAGTGAATTTTTTTATGGAGTTGGTGGGGACGGCCTGGTTTTCTTTTGAAGTGGGCATTTTCGGTCGCGATGCCCTGGCCGCGAGTAATATAGCTTTTTCATTGAATTCACTGGTTTTTTTGCCCATGATCGGGCTTAATATCGGCCTTGCCGCTTTGGTTGGGCAGGCCATGGGCCGGGGCAGGCCGCTTGAGGCGGAGCGGGTGACGACGAACACCCTGCACTTGGCCTTTGCCTATATGCTGCCCGTTGCCATAGTCATTGCCTTTTTTGCCGGCCCGCTCATGGATGTGTTCACTCCAGGCGATATGAGTCCGAAAGCGTTTGCGCCGGTGCGGGAGCTTGGCATAATCATGCTCTATTTCATCGCCGTGTATTCGTTGGTGGATGCGTGCAATATTGTCTATTTCGGCGCTTTGAAAGGAGCGGGGGATACTTTGGGCATCCTGGCGCTTTTTTCCACAGGCTTGGTATTTTTTCTTATTCTTCCCATTATCGTTCTCAAAATAATGAGGCTGGAGTCCATCCTTTCCTGCTGGGCGGTGTTCACCGCCTATGTGATGCTGCTTGCGCTGGCCGGGCTCATGCGTTTTCGGCGGCGGCGTTGGCACAGCATCCGCGTGGTGGAGACCGTTCCGGACCTGCCGGGGTAGGGCTGCCCCCGCGTTGCGCGGCCAAAGGCGACGAGTGTAACCGGATACATTGCGGCGGGCTCTTGACATTCGGCACAGATCATTACAATAAAAGAAACACTGCTACCATACCCTTGACGTGCTTATGCCGGTATTGCGCGCAAGGTTCTGTTCGCATCTCCCGCCGGGAGAGGGGCAAAGCCGCGCTTTGCGTTGCTTGTGGCATTCCCTCGAATCCGGTCGTTTTAGAGCAATTTACCATTGAAAATGTATAATTGCTCTGCAAGGATTTGCCCGTAAATCCTTGCCTTGAGATTGCCGTAGGCGGGCTTTGCCCGCCGTTAAACGACAAATCTCAAAGTTAATCTGCTCTAGTTCAGTACTATTCGTAGAGGTTCATTATCCTTAAATGTACACACAAAATACTGTGGGTGTTTTGTGAAAAAGCGCCCGTCGGCAGGGCCGGTGCTTGCTCCGCATGTTGGAGGTCGTGCGGTAAAAGCGAAATGTAAGAGCATGGCGGCACTGAAGGTGTGCTGTGCTCCGCCGGCGCAAAGGCGCCGACCGCTGCGAAGGCGTGAACGGGATGTCTTCCGCCGGCCGCGTCAAAGTGAGCGTCTCAAAGGTCACCTGTTTTCGTGAGAATATGGATGCAATTTCCTGGCGGCGTACCTGAGCGGAGAGCTTATTTTCCCGCAGGGCGCTCCGTGCGCGGGAGGGCTGAAGAAAGCTGAAGCTCTTGTGTGGACGTTGCACTGCCAGGTGGAGCATTGGAAGGATGTTCCAGGTATTTTTTTTCGGTGCTGCGTTGTTTACGCGACAGCACGTCGACGGCGGCGTGCAAAGGGATTCACTCGTGGGATGAAGGCCTCTGCGGCCTTTAGGCGTATTGCGGATTGAGTAAATGGGTGCCGGATGCGTATTCCGGCGGCGCGGATGCCGGCCTTTGCGGGCCGGAAAACGCGTGGGCGCTTATGGCGCGCGTGCTTGGAAGGAACCTTGCCTTCCGCGTGCGTCAAAGCGGCAGAAGGATCTTCCGCATGGTGCGGAATTGTTGCAAAAACAACCAGCAGGAGGCGATATGAGCAAGGCAGCCGCAAGTAAGACGCCTGTAAAAAAAATGAAGGAGAGCGTCACACTGCCGCCCCACAGCACCAAAGGGGTTAAGCACACCATAAAAAGTATGGCCGAGTATGAGGCCATGCACCAAAAAGCACTTGAAAATCCTGAAAAATTTTGGGGTGAACGTGCCAAGCAATTGTTGCATTGGACCAAGCCCTGGGAGAAAGTCCTCGATTACGATTTTAATGAGCCGCGAATCGAGTGGTTCCGAGGCGGAAAGCTCAACGCTTCCTTTAACTGCATAGACAGGCATGTGAACGGCCCCCGCCGCAACAAAGTGGCGCTTATCTGGCAGGGCGACCCGGAGGATGACGTGCGCATCTGGACCTACCAGATGCTGTACGACCGTGTATGCCGTTTTGCCCATGCGCTGAAAAATTTGGGAGTCCGCAAGGGCGACAGGGTCATTCTTTATTTGCCCATGATTCCGGAGATGGTTGTGGCCATGTTGGCCTGTGCGCGCATAGGAGCTATTCATGTCCTTGTTTTTGCCGGTTTTTCTTCGGGGAGCGTGGCCAGCCGGGTGCAAGACAGCGAAGCCAAAATCGTTATTACGGCTGACGGCTTATTCCGTTCAGGCAGAGTCATTCCGTTAAAAGCCAATATGGATGAAGCCTTGAAGGACTGCCCCTCTGTCCGCAGAGTCATTGTGGTGAATAGGGCGAACATGTCCACCACGATGCGCGAACGCCGCGACATCTGGTGGCGGGATGTTCTGGCCGACAGATCTCTGAACGCTTCTTTCCCCAGCGTGCCCATGGACTCCGAAGACCCGCTTTTTATCCTCTATACCAGCGGCAGCACGGGCAAGCCTAAAGGGGTGGTGCATTCGGCGGGCGGTTATCTGACTTATGCGGCCCACACTATGCAGCATGTTTTTGATATGCGCGAAGAAGACGTGCATTGGTGCACCGCCGACGTGGGCTGGATTACCGGGCATACGTACGGCGTATACGGACCTTTGCTGCTTGGCGGCACCACCGTCATGTTTGAAGGCGGACCGCGCTGGCCGGATCCGGACAGGTTTTGGCAGATTGTGGAAAAGTATCGCGTCAACACCTTTTACACCGCGCCCACAGCGATCCGCACCTTGATCCGTGAAGGCGACGAGTGGCTGGAAAGGTACGACCTCTCTTCATTGCGCGTTCTTGGCAGCGTTGGGGAACCCATCGGCCCCGACACCTGGAATTGGTACCACCAAAAGATCGGCAATGGAAAAATCCCCCTGGTGGATACCTGGTGGCAGACGGAGACCGGCGGCATTATGATAAGCCCGCTGCCCTTTGCCACGCCCCTTAAACCCGGCTCCGCCACCTTACCTTTGCCCGGCCTTGATGTTACTATTCTGCGCGAAGACGGGACGCCGGCGGAAACCGGCGAAGAAGGGCATTTGGTGGTTAAAAGCCCCTGGCCGGGCATGATCCGGGGGGTGTTTAAAGATAAGGAGAAGTTTAAGGAAAACTATTTCTCCCGCTTCCCCGGCTATTACCTCTCGGGCGATGGCGCGCGCAGGGATGAGGACGGCTATTTCTGGCTTACCGGACGGTTGGATGACGTGATCAACGTTTCCGGGCACAGATTCAGTACGGCGGAAATGGAAGCCGCCTTCAACGCGCATCCGGCTGTGGCCGAATCTTCCGTTGTGGGCATGCCCCACTCATTGAAGGGCGAGGCCATTTATGCCTTTATTCGTCTGAATGTGGAAGAAAAAGCCACGGAACAGCTGCGCGCGGATCTGCGCAAATGGGTGCGCCGCGAAATCGGCCCCATTGCTTCACCGGAGTTTATCCAGTTTGCCGACAGTCTGCCTAAGACCCGTTCAGGCAAAATTATGCGCCGGATTTTGCGTAAAATCGTTTCCGGACAAGTGGATGAATTGGGCGATCTCACCACCTTGGCTGATGCCAGCGTGATTGACGATTTGATCGACGAGTGCGAACGCCTGACCGGCAAAAGCGCCATGGCGAGCCAGAGCTGAACAGCCTGAGGTCATAGCGTTAAGGGTATGTTTTTTGAGGGAGGCTTAGACCTCCCTCAAATATTTGCGGCGGAGCTGAAAGATCGGCGGTGCGTCTGTGGGCGGCGCTCTCAAGCGTAAACGGTTTTAGAGCAATGTACCATTGAAAATGTATACTTGCTCTACAAGGATTTGCCCGTAAATCCTTGCCTTGAGATTGGCGTAGGCGGGCTTTGCCCGCCGTTAAACGACAAATCTCAAAGCTAATCTGCTCTAGCGGAAAAAAGATTTGCAAAGAGAGGCGGTGCCCATTCCTAAAAACAGCATGATGAGAGAACCGCAAACATGCGCGGCGACGGCGACCATGGCCGCCATGAGGCGCTGGCTTTGCAAAAGCGCGCCGACTTCAGCGGAAAATGTGGAAAATGTCGTCAGTCCGCCGAGAAATCCGGTAATTATAAACAGGCGCAACTCCGCTCCGATACTGGGAAGCATATCAAATGCGCATAGGGCCAGACCTATGAGATAGCCGCCAATGAGGTTCGCCGCTAAGGTGCCGAGAGGAATGGGCGGAAAGATCTGGTTCAGCAGCAGCCCGAGCACCCAGCGTATTATAGCGCCAATCGAGGCTCCCACGCTGATATAGATAAGGCTTTTAACCATGCTCCCTCCATGCCGGCGGAGAACAAAACCGCTTCTTTGTTGCATAGGTGACGCGGCGCCCGCCGCATGACGTAAAAAAGACAACCGCGCCTTGGCATGGTTGTCTGGAATTATCCTGCCGGTATGGGTTAATCAATGGAGAGCAGAACGGATTCCACCATCCGGGCTAGATCCTTATGCTTGCCGCTGATGGTGATAAGATAGAAGCGTCTGCCGGATACCACAATGGATGCTTCGGAAGGCAATCCTTCCGGTGAAGTGAAGGTGAAAGAGTAGTAGTTTTCTTCCTCGCGTTTGGGTTTGGAGCCCTGGAGTTCTTTAGCGTAAGCTTCGGCGAGCTCTTCCACCGTGACTCCTTCCGTGAGCATATGAGCGGTTGACTCCACCGTAACCATCATGATGGCGGATTTATCGTTGGCGACAAAAGCCACGGTAATGCCGTCCCGTTCAATGGTCCAACCCGCTGGCAAATCCACGGAAAAATCGGAAAATTCCTGCAATTCCGCTATGGCCGGGTTTACAAAAAGCAGGCTCGCACATAACAGCACGGCCTGCAAAAGACCTTTCATAATTGGCAACACTCCCTTATTCGGCGCAAAAACTATCGCTGCACGCCGGTAAACAGCGCCGGAACTACAGTGAAATATAGCAGGAACGTGCGGGAGACACAACATGCCCCGGCGCCGGGCAGTGGCGCGGTTTGCCGGAATGCCGCGCCAGGCCCCGGTTTGTGCTCTGGCCCTATACCATAAAAGTATACTCCCATCGCAAGGGATTGATTTCTTTGTATCAGGGCAAGCCGCATCCGCCGCCCATCTTTTTTTCTTGCCCTGAAGGTCCGCAGGGGGTAGGAAGCAGAGCCCCTGTATTATTTTATTTCTTTTGATAAAGAGAGCAGTTATGCATAATGAGTCCATTCGTAATATAGCTATTATTGCCCACGTAGATCATGGAAAAACCACGCTTGTGGACGCTTTGTTCCGCCAGAGCGGCGTGTTCCGAGAAGGCCAGTCCGTGGAAGAGCGCATCATGGACAGCATGGACTTGGAGCGCGAGCGCGGCATTACCATTGCAGCCAAAAATTGCGCGGTCTTCTGGGGTGGAGTGAAGATTAATATTTTGGATACGCCCGGGCACTCGGATTTTGGCGGTGAGGTGGAGCGCGCTTTGTCCATGGTCAGTGGCGCTATTTTGCTGGTGGACTCAGCGGAAGGCCCTTTGCCGCAAACGCGCTTTGTGTTGAAAAAAACTTTGGAAGCCGGATTACGGATCATTGTGGTGGTGAACAAAATTGACCGGAAAGACGCGCGGCCTCAAGAGGTGCTCAACGAGGTTTACGATTTGTTCATCGACCTTGGGGCTAATGAAGAGCAGCTTGAATTCCCCGTGTTGTACGCAGTGGGGAGGGAGGGCCTGGCCATGCGCTCCCTTGAGGAAAAAGGAGTTGATCTTTCCCCGCTTTTTGAAACGATAATCAAGGAAATTCCCGGTCCGGAATATGATCCGGAAGAGCCTTTTCAGATGCTGGTTTCAGATCTGGATTATTCCGATTACTTGGGACGTTTGGCTGTGGGGCGAGTGCGGCACGGCTCGACCCGGATGCGGGAATCTTTGATACGCATTGGAGAAGACGGCGGCCAGCAGCCGATTAAAATCACCAAGTTGCAGGTATACAGCGGTATGCGGCTGGTGGAGGCCGATGAGGCGGGGCCCGGCGAGATTGTTGTTTTTTCGGGCATGGAAGATATTTATATCGGTGACACCATATGCACGCGGGAAGCGCCTCGCAGCTTACCGCGCATTCAGGTGGACGCGCCTACGGTAGCCATGTTCTTCGGCATCAATTCTTCGCCTTTGGCCGGTCAGGAAGGCAAAATTGTGCAGTCGCGCAAAATTCGTGAGCGCCTGCTCAAAGAGAGCCAGCGTAATGTGGCCGTGCAGGTGGAGGAGTCTGCGGAGAGCGACAGCTTTATCGTCAAAGGGCGCGGCGAATTTCAGATGGCGATTCTTGTGGAGCAGATGCGCCGTGAAGGTTTTGAATTGAGCGTGGGGCGCCCGCAGGTTATCTTGCGGGAAAAGGACGGTGTGCGTCTTGAGCCTGTGGAACATCTGCTTGTGGACTGTGATGAGGCGTTTATGGGGGTGGTGACGGAAAAGCTCGCCCAGCGCAAAGGGCGGATGACAAGCCTTGTGAACAACGGCTCCGGGAGGGTTCGCATCGAATTTTCCGTGCCGTCCCGCGGGCTTATCGGTTTTCGGGATGAATTTTTGACCGATACCAAGGGCACGGGCATCATGAATTCCTACGTTTCAGGGTATGAGTCCTACCGGGGGGATTTTCCCACGCGGTTTACCGGCTCCCTGGTGGCGGATCGCCCCGGCAAGGGGGTGGCGTATGCCCTTTATAATTTAGAACCACGCGGCACTTTGTTTGTAACGCCCGGCGACCCTATATACGAAGGCCTGGTCGTGGGCGAGCATAACCGCGATAACGACATAGACGTAAACCCCACAAAGGAAAAAAAGCTCACGAACCTGCGCGCCGCGGGTAAAGATGAAAATATTATTCTGACTCCTGTTCGGCCCATGACTCTGGAACGGGCGCTTCAATTTGTGGCGGATGATGAACTGGTGGAGGTTACTCCGTTATCCATACGTCTGCGTAAAAGCGAACTCAGCGCACAGAAGCGGCATCAGACCGCGGGCAAGAAAAAAACGGAATTGTCCGGAAAAAAGGAGTAAACCCCAGAAAACGCCGGGGCTTTTTCTTCGGACACGCGCAATGAGGCGCGGAGCTGTTTTGCTTATGCGCCGTGAGGGGAAGGGGGCGCATAAAGAGAGCGGCCAAAGGCGCGCAGGTGCTCTTTCAGCAAAGGAAACAGCATTGCGGGGCGAAGCTCCTTTAAGCAAGGCAGGCCTGCGGAGCAACTATTGGCGTTGCAGCTCTGGCAGGGCATGGGCATAAAATCTTTTGCCTGAACCGCCATATGCTCCGGAGCAGGGAAGGTCCAGCCCTGACTGGTGGCGCCGAGAATGGTGAAACTCGGGATTTGAAGAGCCACCGCCATGTGCCGGGGAGCGGAACAGTTGCCCAGATGCAGGGCGGCATGCTCCATGCAGGCGGCTAACTGGCGCAGTCCGAGCATGGAAGAAGGAACGTGGACGTGATCTTTACAGACACAAAGCTCTCTGAGCGTCCGCATTTCTTTTTCTTCCCCTGGTCCATAGGGCAAGAGAAAGCGCAGGCCGGGCGAATCCTTAGCCAGCATATCCATAAGCGCGGCGTAGTGTTCCGCCGGCCAGCGCCGTGTGATGTGGCGGTGGCTGGCGTCCACGCTGATGAAAGAATTTCCGGCAAGGCCCAAGTCACGCAGGATTTCCAGGCCTTGCGCGCGTTCCTCCTCCGTAAGATACAGGCGCGGACGTTCTCCTTGCCAATGGATGCCGAGAACGCGCAGCAAATCCGCCTTATAGGCCGCGGCATAGGCCGGAGCTGGCCGGCGCCAGTGCGTGTACAGGGGACGCAGATACCAGGGAGGGGGAAACGACAGGCGCACCGGAGCCCGGGACATGCCCACAACCCAGCGGCACCTGGGAAGCTGTTGAAAATCCACCACCAGGTCAAAGCGGTTGGAGGCCACCTGGTGATAATAGATAAGCTCGTGCAATAAACTGGGCAGGCTTTTTTTATCCAGGGGCCATACACGCGCGATATGTGGGTTGTTGGCCAGCATGGGCAGGCATTTTTGTTCCGTGAACACATGGATTTGCGCCCGCGGATACTGCCTGGCCAAGAGCTCGATGGAAGGCGTGGCGAGCAGAACGTCCCCAAGTTGCCTAAGCTGGCATACCAGAATACGTTCCACCTTCTCCGGGGCTAAAAGAGTCATGCGAGAAGATCCTTCTGGAAAAGCCGGGATTATAAAGGCCCCACCGCTTCAGCAATGCGCAGGCAGGTTTCGGCCTTATTCAAGGTATATAAATGGATACCCGGAGCGCCGCCGTCAAGTAATCTTTTGATTTGCTCCACGGCAAAGGCTATGCCTGCCTCTTTCACCGCTTCAGCTCCGCCGCCGCAGTGGGCTTCTTCCACCGCAAGGTATAATTTGGCGGGAATGTTGCAGCCGCTCAAAGAAAGCACTCTGCGGATGGATTCCAGGCTCTGGATGGGCAACACTCCGGGCACAATGGGGTTTGTGACGCCAAGAGCACGCATTTGCTCCACATATTCAAAGTATTCACGGTAATCAAAAAACAGTTGTGTTATGGCCAGATCACTTCCCGCTGCGAACTTATGAGCCAGGGCCTTTCTATCCGCCGCAAAGCTTGAGGATTCCGGATGCGGCGTCAGATAGGCGGCAACGCCGATGCCGAAGTCGGGAAATTCTTCCCGCACAAAGCGGACAAGGTCGGATGCATACTGGAATTCGCAATCTTCCCAGCAAATGGTCCGCCCTTTGGGCACATCCCCCCTGAGGGCAAGAATGTTAAAGACGCCGGCCTCCATGAGTTTTTGCAGATATTCTCCAATGGATGCGCGATCCGCACCCACACAAGTGAGGTGGGCCATGGGCTGTAAATTTTGCCGGGCAAGCTTGGCGGTTATGTCCAGCGTATAGTCCTGGGTTCCGCCTCCGGCTCCGTAAGTTACGGAGACAAAAAGCGGATCCAGCGAACGCAGCTTGTCCACTGTGGCGAAGAAGGTCGGCCAATTTTCCCGCTCCTTGGGAGGGAAAAATTCCAAAGAGTAAAATGGGCGTCGGCGGGCAATGGCGTCAATAATTTTCATTACGTGTCCTCACAGAGCGGAGTAGCTTTAAGGCGTTTACTCTGGCGTGGCGGGCGAGCAAAAGTAAACTTCGTAAACGCTGTGCTTTGATTCTGTGCTATCTATATTAGGATAACTTGATATGTCAATATAATTGTTGCGTCTTGACCTATGCCATTGCCGGACCAAATTTTTTGTCGTATGGATCTATTCAGGCCTTTCCGGTGTCTGCCGCATTTTAGGGCCTGGCGTTCAATTGGGATAGGAGTCATACATAATTCATTAGAGCAATTTACCATTGAAAATGTATAATTGCTCTGCAAGGATTTGCCCGTAAATCCTTGCCTTGAGATTGCCGTAGGCGGGCTTTGCCCGCCGTTAAACGACAAATCTTAAAGTTAATCTGCTCTAGGGGATGATTTCCAACGCCGGACGGGAATCCGGCGCGCCGCGATAAGCGGCGTGACTTGGCTGAAAATCACATTTTTCAGCCGACAATCATTGCAAAAATGCCTCATAAAATTATGAATTAAATGTTTGCAATCAGACACTAGAGCCTTTTGCTTTTGAAATTATACATACGGGTAAAATGCTCTGGCCTTGTGAAGTGAAGCGTAACAAGGCCCGCGAGATTGGCGTAGGCGAGCTTTGCTCGCCGTTAAGCGACAACCTCAAGCGTAAACTGCTCTAGAAGAGCCTTTCAGCCTTGTGATAGAGGGTAAAAGGATTGCTTTTGTCAAAACCCGCCTCCTCTTTACTGTTGCGCATCCGCCCTTTGATCCTCACTATCTGGATTTTCTGCCAGTGTTCTGCTCTGATGGCCGCCGGGCCGGGTGAAACCGCCAGTCCTCCTCTGCCGGTTGCGCCGCAGTCCGCATCTGTGCCCGCAAGTAACGGTACAAAGAGCATGAAAAAACCGGCGACGCCGGAGCTGTTCTGGCGCACGCTTACGCCCGGATTGGAGCTTGGCATTGCCGAGCTTTGGGAAAGCAAACGTAAGGAAAATGAGGCGGTGTTTGTACTGCTGCGCGTTGATCCGGAACAGCACCGTTTTTCTTTGCAAATGGCTTCGGAGGCGGGCAATGCTTATTCCTTAGCGGATTGGTGCGCCAAAGCGAACTTACGGGCCGGCATCAACGCCAGCATGTATTTGCCGGACAATAAAACCAGCATTGGTTATATGCGCAGCGACGAGGGGATCAACAACGCCAAAATAGGCGGACGCCTGGGGGGATTTTTTGTGGCGGAGCGTCGGACCAAAAGCGTCAAGCCCGCCGACATCATTGAACTTGGCAGCAAAGATTGGCGCGAGCGCTTGGAAAAGTATGCCATTGTGGTGCAAAACTACCGTCTTGTGGATAGCGAGGGCAAAATCCTTTGGCCCTCCGGGGGGAGTGAGCACAGCATTGCGGCCATTGCCAAAGACCATAACGGGCGTATCGTATTTGCGTTAAGTCAGGAACCGCTCACGGCGGCGGACTTTGCCGCGTATCTGAAAAGCTTTTCTTTACTGCCGGAAGTTGTGATGTATGTAGAGGGCGGCCAGCAGGCCGGTCTTTTTCTCCGGCTTGATTACAGCGATGAGAGAGGAAAAGAGAACGTGAAGCTCCCTCAACGCCTGGCCGGGGCAACTGTACATGAGCTTGCGGGGAGCAGGATCTTTATCTGGAAAGGACGGCAAAGCTTTTTTGACTTGCGCGGCAATCCGGAGGCTGTGTTGCCCAATATCATCGGCATCCGGCGGTGAGAAAAGCCGCCTCGTGACGTATTGCTCAGTGCTGTAAGCCCTGCTCATCCCCCATGAGTAAAGACTCTTCTGTCTCTTCGAGAGTTTCCACTTTTTCCTGCAGCCAGTCGAGGACAGCCCGTGCGGTGTGGTAATTGAGGAGCAGTTTTGAGTGGATATGGCGGACGACCACTTTGAGGTTTTCATCCTGGGGGGCTATTTCATGCCCAAAGCTTCCGTCCGGTGCAATAATTCGCTCGGAGTGAGCCGGAAGTTTGTCGCTTTCCGTATAAAAATTTAATTCAATCTCGCCCTGGGGGTTGATGCCGCCCCAGACGCCATGCGCATATTGCAGCCGGGTTTGCGGATCTTGTTCATATTCGTATCGTACCCGTAAGGGCTGTTTATCATCATTCATAAGGGTTCCTTTTTTCAAATGCCAAATGCCGCATGGCTGCAATGCATGGAGCGGCCGCGCGGCGTATCTCTTAAATTTTCGAGGGCAAGGGTTCCAGATGATACTCAGACGGCGCCGGAGAGAATTTTGCCGCCGCGCATTTCAGGCAGAGGAGCGGGCAGCATGAACCGACCGAGTCCGCCGGCCGGCGACTCGGATTGCCCGGCTTGCAGGCGAACTGGATGCAAGGCGATTTGCCGCATTCTATCTTTATAGAGATGCACCCTGTTATCCGCAAATGCATCATCCACCATGGAAGAATAGGGAGGAGGCAGGAAGGGCGGATCGTCCTTTGCGGCGGTAAAACGCGTTTCCGGCAAGGGAATGAGGGGTTCAATGCCCTCGCTCAGCGTCTGGAGAGTTTGCAGCGTTGTCATTTTTGCCATCCCTTGCAACAAGAAGCTTTACGTTTAAAAACCTTCTCCGCCCGCTGCGAAGCATCAGGCCCGTCTTTTGAGAGCTTACTCGCTGCATAAAAGTATAGGACAGTCCGCGGGTGAAGTAAAGGCGGTTATACGCAAGCGCAAGCCCGCTATCAATTGGAAGGCTTGCGCCTGATGTTTTGCGCAAAGCGCGAAGGGCCGAGAAGTGAGGAGAGGGCTGGGGAAATCACCTGGATTTGCCATCCTTAAGCCGACATCCTTTGAAAGCCGAGACTCTCAAGCACTTTCACGGGAGTTTGGGGAGCATCCCCAAAGGACTGACGTCTGCCCTTGACGAAATATGCCTCTTGGGCGAACGTTGCGCTCCGACCCATAACCCGCGTAGAGGAGAAAGCATGTCTGCTTACCGTGTGCATAAGCTTGAAGTGGCCCCGGATTTCGACCTTGAACTGCTGATGAGCGTCAGCCAGGAAACGAGAATCGGCAGTGACGCCATGGCGGTACTGGCCGACGCGTGGGATGCCTGGCTGCCTAAAGCAAAGGCCAGAAAAATAGAGACATCCTCGGGGAGCTACCTGCTCGCCTGGCTGGAGGAAGATGTTGAGAATGACGTGGATGACAAATGGGAGGAAAGGCCTTCAGAAGCATTTTTGTTCAATGCCTTGGCGCAGGTGATGTGCATGGGGATTGTGCATGCTCTATTGCCGGAAGTGGAAGAGGCCGGTTGTGCTCCCGCGCCAAAACCCACGCCGGAGCTTGCCGAAGCCCTGCTTGCCGAAGGGGTGCCCTATGTGATGGAGGGTGAGCCCGGGTTGTCCCGGCGCTTTGCCGTGGTGACGCCTTATCCTTTTAAAGGCGGCTGCGAAACTTGTGTGCTGCGCAACGGCTGTCCTAAAGTCGCGGGCGCTCAGGACATGAGCTTCACACTGCCGGGGTATGAATAAGCAAATTTAGCAAACGCCGATGAACAGCGCGCGCAAGCTGCGAATTTCCGTGTCCATTTGTTGGCATTGCTCAGCCAGAGTTTCAGGAGACATGCGCAGCCGTCTCCAGATAAGGGCCGGTAGGGGAGAGATAAGCGTTTCTCCGCTTGTGCCGTAACCGAGAGCCTGGGCAAGGGAGTTGGCTGCGGACAGGATGATATCTTCCTGCTCGGAGTTCTCCGTAAGAGGCTGATGATGGTTGCCTACCCGCTGGACGAGTTCCGGCGGAAAGCGCCAAGACTGCAAAAGCTCTCTGCCGATGGCGTCGTGGGTAAAACCGAGAGTTTCCTGCTCAAGATCGCGCACGGATTCTTGCCGGCGTTTTGCTTCTGTGAGTATATATAAGGCGTGTTTAGGCAGATGAATGAATATCAGCAGGCGCGCAATATCGTGCAGCAGGCCGGCGACGAAAAGTCCTTCCCCTTGGGGGATCCCGGCGTAACGGGCCAGGAGCCGCGCCGCGGCCCCGGTGCTGATGGAATGGGACCAGAAAGACTGCATGTTCACAAGGGAAACGGGCAGCCCTTTGAACGTGGTGATGAGCGTCGTGCTCATGGCCAGCATAACGAGCTGGCGTGTGCCCACCATGACCACCGCCCGGGGAATGGTGTCTATCTTGTAGGGGAGCCCGTAAAAGGGGCTGTTGACCAGGCGCAGCAGTTTGGCGGTTAGGCCGGGGTCTGACGTGATTACCTGAGCGATATCCTGTGTGGTGGAGTCGTCATTATTCAAAACTTCCACAAGGCGGTGGAACACCACAGGCAATGAGCCGATTTGTTTGCCGGACTCTAAAAGGCGCTTCATGGAAACCCGGGGCGGGAGCTGGGTTTGGAAGGCGGGCGATGCGCCTTTGCCGAGGACGGCTTTATTGGGATTGCTGAGCAGGAGACGCCGCTGTCGCTCAACAGCCAGCTCAAATATCGCCAGTGTATGCGGATCTTGCAAATTTGCCCGGCGGAACCGATCCACAACCATCTGACGCACATTATGCATCAAATCTTCCGGAGCAGGCGCAGGGCTTATTTGCGAAAGCATGGGACTGGCCGCATCAACAGCGACAGATCCGACTCCCCACTGCTCCAGCATTTGCAAATGCTCAACAGTAAGGATTTCCCCGTGCGGCACAAGGAGCTTGCCCTCTTCTGAGAAGACAGCGCGCGCCAAACGCCGACCGGGTTGAACTGCGGATGTTTTAAGAATTTCCATGCCTTCTCTCAATAAATACGGGGGACAGTCAGGAGAGTATGCCAGCAGTCGGTCTTTTTATGCCCTTATTACGGTATGCAAAGTGAATGTCTCCTTGTACGGCGTGAAAACATCACAGCTTCCCCGCCCTCAGCGTTCCCAGGCGATGGTTCAGCGGTGGACGCGCAAGCTTTTTTGCATGAATATCCAACACTGTTTTGAAAAAACACGTCGAAATTCCGAGGCGGATGAGTCCTGACATATGTCACTTTGTGGGCTTTTGTCTATTATAGAAGTGATTGAGAGGATGTCGCGCAAGGCGAAAATGAGATGATTGAAGGTCAAAAGCACACAAAGAGAAGGCATTTTTTGTGGGAAGCAGATATTTTTTCTCACGGGCTCGGCGGCAAAGAAAAAGGGAGAGCAGGGCTTTTCGCGCCACGCTCTGGGGATATTTTGGGAGTTTATGCAGGGCTCGCGCTAAAAAGCCGCCCGGCTTCATTTCCATCGGGAAATTCCCTGTCCAGTAGGTTTTTTTTGCAGGCCGCGCGAGAGCGTCCGCCAAATCATGGGACAGGCGCGGCAACGCATATTGAATATTGACAAAGCAGCGGAGATTGCTAAGGATCAACAGCATACAATCTGTCGTTTACGATGTGTTTTTTTAAGCTTGCCTTGGAGGGAACGTGTCCATTAGCGTTTTAGATATAGGGCTTGGGGTTTTTCTCCTCCTCTTTCTCGTACGTGGCCTGCTGCGCGGAATGATTCAGGAAGTGGCCGGGCTGGTGGGGCTCTTTTTGGGGCTTTTTCTTGCCGGGCGCTTTTACCCTCAACTCGCGCCTCAGTTCGCCGGAGTGATTGACAGCCCCAAATGGGCTTCGGGGCTTTCCTACGGCCTTATATTCGTCGCGGTTCTCATTGTGGTCGCTCTGTGCGCCATGGTGCTGCGGCGCTTTTTGGTCTTCACCTTTACCGCCTGGTTGGATAATCTGCTGGGAGGCATTGTCGGCGCCGCTAAGGGACTTTTTGTCTGTTCCATCGGGCTTGCCCTGATGCAGCGCTTTGCCCCGGATTCTCCCTTTTTGAAAAACTCTCTCTTGCTTCCCTATGTGGACAGCTTCGCCGCTGTGGCCCGCTCGCTACTTCCCGCTTTTTTGGGAAGCGGAAACGCGGGATGACTTATTTGTACCGCGAAGCCATAGCCGGCAGGCCCCGCCCTTGCTGAAAGTTTTCTTCCAGAGGCGCCCCGCGCGAGAAGCGGATGAACGGCTTTTTCGCTGGGATCGGCGGGGGATGTCTCGCCATATTTTGTTCCGAGGAGTCTTTTGTGAAAGTCCCAGCCCCCGCTCTTGAAAAATTACAGGACGTCGTGGAGCGCCTCATCGCTCCGGACGGGTGCTCCTGGGATAAGGAGCAAACGCCCGGTTCCCTTTGTGAGTATGTTATTGAGGAAGCCCACGAACTGGTGGAGGCCATTCGCCACGGCAGCGAAGGCGATGTGCGCGAAGAACTTGGCGATGTGCTTTTTTTGCTGGTTTTTATCGGCACACTCTACCAAAACGCGGGCAGTTTCTCCCTTGCCGATGCCATAGACCTTAACGTGGCCAAAATGGTGCGTCGCCATCCTCACGTTTTTGCGGGGCAGCTTTTCGATTCCAGAGAAGAGCAGCTTGCGGAGTGGGAACGCATCAAACGGGCGGAAAAGGCGGATGCAGAGGGTATGCCCGCCGGCGTCTACAGCAGCCTCCCCAAGGGCTTGCCCTCCTTAATCAAAGCCTACCGCATCCATTCCAAAGCGGCACGAGCCGGTTTTACCTGGGATAGCGACCAGGATATGGAACAGCAGGTCGAAGCGGAATGGCTGGAATTGCTTGACGCATTCGCTTCAGATAATAAAAATGCGCAGGAGCATGAACTGGGAGATTTACTTTTCAGCCTGGTGGAGCTCGGCAGACGCAAAGGCATTAAAGCCAGCGCCGCCCTGGATTTTTCCATGCAACGTTTCCTTACCCGTTTTGCAAGCATGGAAGCGGATGCCCATAAACGGGGTAAAGATTTTGCCAGCTTGACCATGGAAGAAAAAAACGCCCTTTGGGATCAGGCCAAGGCTTTGGAAAAAGACGTTCAGCCAAGCAAGTAACAGCCGGGCCTTTGCCCGGAAAAAATCCTTAGAAGCCATTGCCTGATTTATCACAAAATAACCGCTAACGCCGGGCCTCCGCCCGGCGCGCCGCCGACAGCGGCGTGCGCGAGCCGAAAGCCACGTTTTTCGGCGAAGCGATCTTTATAAATCGGCCACGGGCCGACTTATGAAATCAGTATTAGCGGTTGCCATATGCATGCGGGTAGGGAGAATGCGTGAGCCAGGACAGCAATATAAAACAGAGCGGCGAAACCCCTCTTGAGCCCGTTAACGCTCAGGAAGGCGCCCAAAAGGATGCGCCGGCGCCTTGTGAGGAAGGGCCTCCTCGTTCGCCGGAAAGTTCCGCTGCCGTTTATTTCCCCCTGGCGGGGCTTATAAAAGACAGCCGGCTTGAAGGGGCAAAGCTTTTTTTGTGGTTTTTTCTAGCCACCCTTCTGTTTTCTTTTTTTCTGCTCTATTACCTCATGCGGCCCTTTTTGGACAGCATGATTCTGGCCTGTGTTTTCGCCGCCATCAGCCAGCCTTTGTATTTACGCTGTTTGCGCCTGACAGGGGGGAGGCGTATTCCCGCCGCTCTGATCGTGCTCATGGGCATCAGCCTTATGATTGCGGTGCTCATCGCTTTTTTTGTCATAGGTCTTATCCCTCAGGCGCAAACCAGCATCACCGCGGTGAACCAATGGCTGGGCGGCGCGCATCTGGGAGAAACCCTCTCCATTCACTTGGAGCCTTTGCTGCAAACCATTCAGACGCATTTTCCCGAGTTTAATATATCCCTTATGGATATACGCACCAACCTGGCTACCTTGTCCAGCAGAGCGGGGCAGTATCTGCTCAGTTCCGCTTCCTCTGTGGTGGGCAATACCTTGCTCTTTTTCGCCCATTTAGCCCTAACGTTGTTGATAATGTTCTTTTTGCTCATTGACGGGCCCAAGCTCTTGCAACGCATTTCTTACCTTATCCCCATGCGGCCGGAACAAAGCTCCGTAGTCATTGAGAGCTTGCGCCGCATGTCCCGGGCCGTGCTCGTGGGCGGCTTTTGCGTGGCCGCCCTGCAAGGACTGGTCGGCGGGATTGGCCTTGCCATGGTGGGCATTCCCGCGCTGTTTTGGGGTACGGTGATGGTCTTTGCCGCCCTTGTGCCTGTGCTCGGCACAAGCCTCGTCTGGGGGCCGGCGGTGGTTTTTCTGCTGATTATGGGAGAATGGAAGAGTGCGGTTTTTCTTCTGATCTGGTGCGGCGTGCTGGTTACCGGCATAGACAGTATCCTGCGCCCCCTGCTGATGCGCGATGGCGCTAAAGTGCCTGTAATTTTTCTTTTTCTCTCCATCCTTGGCGGGATCAACGTATTTGGGATGCTCGGCTTGCTTTATGGCCCCATGATTCTGGGGCTGGTGGCTGTTATGCTGAACATGTACGCTGAAGAGTATCACGCTGTTCTGCAGAGCCGAAACGGTCATCCGCCCGCTGATACCTAGGAGCTGTCCCTAAATAAGTCTTTTGTCCAAAGAGCTGCGTCATCCAGTTCTTTTTTCTCCGGTCGAATACCGTAAGAGTATACTCCCTTCGCAAAAAGAGCTGGATTTCTTGCTCTTGGCGCAAAATCTTTTATTGAGAAACAGCCCCCAGCAAGCCAGGCTCTAGAGCAATTTACCATTGAAAATGTATAATTGCTCTGCAAGGATTTGCCCGTAAATCCTTGCCTTGAGATTGCCGTAAGCGGGCTTTGCCCGCCGTTAAACGACAAATCTCAAAGTTAATTTGTTCTAGGGGGTGCCGGTAAAGGGGAAGATGCTCGTCCCTCGGCGAAAAGCCGCCCAGGCGAACCACATGGAGTCCACAGCCAGGATTGGCGTGAGTTCTTTTTCCCGCAGCCGTCCATAGATGCTGCGGCCGTCAGGGAGCCACTCGCTGCGGGTTTGCTCGTCCACCAGCTTATCTTCAAATATAGTGAAGCGTAAAGGCTCCTCATATCCCGGCAGGCGGCGGTCAAAGACGCGTATGGCGTCAATGCCCGCATCATACACGGCCACCATGGGCACGATACCTAAGGTGAAATTCAAAATACGGCTTTGTTTCACAGCGTCTTTTTGCACCGCGCCAAAAGCGTTGTCCACTTCCACGCCTAAAATCGCTTTTTTGGGAGGCAGGCGCGTATCCAGAAACGACACGGGAAAGGGCAGGCGGTTATTGTCGTAATACGAGCCCGGGCTTACATAGCTGCCGTAAGGATCTTTTCCGTAACTGCGCGTGAAGCCGGTTGAGCGCGAAAGCACTTCAGCCTTGCCGTCGAACTGGGCATTAAGCCCGCCGTAACGTTCCTTGACTCCCTGCCAGCGTGCCCAAAGCACTGGAATGCGCTCAAGGCGCTTGCCGCGCAGCGGGCCTTCAATGCATAGGGCAAGCAACTGGCTCCATAAGCTATGGCTGATGCGGTCATACAGCACGTTGTTGCCGTTGAGAATGTCTCCCGTTATCCCAAAGGTGGATGAATAACGCCCGGCCAGAGAGCGAAAAGCCACCACCGAGCCCGTGAGCGGACTGTAAGAGAGCGTGTAGCTTTGCCCGGCGGTTTCGGCAATGCCCGGCACAGGGAGGGGAGAACCGGAGCCCGAGGCGTTTGGCAGCACATCGTTCACCACCTCATGCCACACAAGGATGCGGCGCGGATAAATGCGCACCAGGTTGCCGGGGTAATGAACGACAAAAACAATTTCTTCGTCGTCCATGGACAGGCTGGCATCGGAAATGGAGAGATACTCCGGCTTGTTCAGCGGAGGGATTTTATCCGTTCCCACCCCTGTGCGCACCACTTCATCCGCGAGCTTACGCAGATCTTCAATGGAAAATCCGGATGCGGCCAGAGGAGGGGAGGGGGCCGCAGGGGCGGCAAAAGAATGCTCCGTCTCCGCGATAAGGCCCATGAAGAGGCATAGGAAAAGAAACAGCGCGGCGGCGTAAAAGCGGAGCATGGTTTACAGGCCTGCAAGTTCGCCAATCAGGCGCTCCATGTTATCGGGCTCGCCCGCCTTATGTTCGTCAGGATAGAGGAGGGCGGACATATAAAAGACGGAGTCAATGCGCAAGGCTGCCCGTGCGCCGTGGGCAAAGGCCTCGAGCCTCGTCTGCATCTCTTCGCGCATGTCGGCGGGCAAAGGAGCGATGAGCGCCGCGCCGTCTTCAGCAAGGGAAGCGATGCATTGCGCCCTTTCTCGCATATGTTGGTAATAGGCGTTGCTGTCTTTGGAGTCGCGCAAAGCGGCAAGGGCTTTGTTTTCGTGCTCTTTTATGGAATCTTGTCTGCTTTGCAGCCAGGCGCGCAAGGCGGTGACGGAAGCGTCACAAGAGTCTTTTTGTGTGAAATCTGAGTGAGACACGGAGTTTTCCTCATCCTTGCGCAAAATAGCCCGCGCGTGATTAAGCCGGCTCACGGCATCAATGCCCACGGGGAATTGAACCTGTGAGGCATGATGGGACATACGCCTTATTTGTTCATAACATTTAAGAATTCGGCGTTATTTTTAGTGCCGCGCATCTTGTCCAGCAAAAACTCCATACTGTCGATGGGGCTCATGGGCGCCAGGATTTTGCGCAAAATCCACACACGATTGAGCACTTCTTCGGAAAGCAGCAGCTCTTCTTTGCGCGTGCCTGTGCGGTTGATGTCCATGGCCGGGAAAACGCGTTTTTCCGCCAGGTGCCGGTCAAGATAGATTTCCATGTTGCCGGTGCCTTTGAACTCTTCAAAAATGACTTCATCCATGCGCGAGCCCGTATCAATAAGGGCTGTGGCAATGATGGTCAGGCTCCCCCCTTCCTCAATATTACGGGCGGCGCCGAAGAATCGCTTGGGCCGCTGCAGGGCGTTGGCGTCAAGACCGCCGGTGAGCACTCTGCCTGAGGAAGGAGTGACCGCGTTATAGGCTCTGCCCAAACGGGTGATGGAGTCAAGCAGTATCACCACGTCCCGTTTGCGCTCTACCAGGCGTTTTGCCTTCTCCAGCACCATTTCGCACACCTGCACATGGCGTTGCGGCGGCTCGTCAAAGGTGGAGGAAATGACCTCGGCGTTTTTCACCGTGCGTTCCATATCCGTCACTTCTTCCGGGCGCTCGTCAATGAGCAGCACGATGAGATAGATATCGGGATTGTTGGCATTAATGGCGTTGGCGAGGGATTGCAGGAGAATGGTTTTGCCCGTGCGGGGCGGCGCTACGATAATGCCGCGCTGCCCGCAGCCTACGGGCGACATAAGATCGATTACCCGACCGGAATACGCCTTGTCTCCATTTTCCATGCTTAGACGGCGGTTAGGGTATACCGGGGTCAGGTTATCGAAAAGAACAAGGTTTTTGGCATTGGCCGGAGGCTCAAAGCCGATTTCGTTCACCTTCAACAGAGCGAAATAGCGTTCCCCTTCTTTGGGAGGGCGAATTTGTCCGGCGACAATATCGCCTTTACGCAGTCCGAAACGCCGTATTTGGGAGGGTGAAACATAAATGTCATCCGGCCCGGGCATATAGCTGCACAAAGGCGAACGCAGAAAGCCAAAGCCGTCAGGCAAAATTTCCAACACGCCATCGCCGAAAATAGCGCCGTTTTGCGAAGAACAATTTTGCAGCAATGCGAAAATAAGTTCCTGCTTACGCATGGAGCTTGCATTTTCCACATTGAATTCCTCGGCAAGCGCCATCAGCTCGGTCATGGATTTGACCTTAAGTTCTGAAAGATTCATGCCGGCATCCAAAGGTTCAGGGGCAGGAGCAGTTTTCTTTTTCCGCATAGGATAGGAGGGGTAGGTGGGGGTTGTTGGTGGCATAGGGCCTTGCATTGCAAAAACGAGCAAACATTGTTGTATGACATAGTCTGGCGTTGCGCGCCGGAAAGTTTGAGGGCATAAAAAAAATCTTGCGCAGCCGGCAACTTGCCCTTGAGGGAACGTGAGAGGCACGCTTATTCATATATAGGGAAACGTCTTTGGCGGTTTAGCGCATCTTTTCAATGTCGCGGCAATACCATCATGCTTCGTTTGCCTATCGTGAGGTCTGCGACACAATGCCGCTTTGCGCGTATCGTGCTTATCGCAACCCAAACAGTATGGCAAGACGCTTATTTCAATTACTGCATATATTTTTAATGACAATAAGTACTAGGGTCTGTTTTTCAATAACTCTTTTGTCCAAAGAATTGCGGCATCCGGTCTTTTTTTGCAGGTTACGCACCATAAGAATACGTTCTTTCGCAAAAAAGGCCGAATTTCTTGCTCTTGCGCAAAATCCTGTCGGATTTATAGTGTTTGTTTGCAAAACAAACACTGGAATCAAGGGCGGCTTCTCCCCAAAAAAGGAGTATTGCGTAGGGCACTAGGAGTCTTTGCCCGGCTTTGCCAAGACATCGGCGTAGAAATTTTCAATAAAACATTTTAATTCGGCCGCGTCACGGTCCAGCACGCAGGACAACTCAGAAGTGATCAACCCCATGGCCTGCTCAAGCAAACGCCGCTCACCAAAGGAAAGCTCTTTTTCTCCGCTGATTAAGATAAGCTCTTTGAGCACATAGCTTACATCCAGCAAAGAAGCGCTCTTGAGACGTTCGGAATATTCTCTATAGCGGCGGTTCCAGTTTTGGCCGGAGTAGCCGGTAAAAGAACTGCGATCGCGTAAAGAATCAAGCACCGCGTGCGCCTCCCGGGGCGAACAGGGCTTACGCAAGCCAACATTCGTAGCGTTGTGTACCGGGACCATTACTTTGATATTATTAGTAAATATCCTGATAATGTAAAACTCGGCATTACATCCGCCTATTTGCTGGCGCTCCAATCGTTCAATTACGCCCACCCCCTGAGCAGGGTAGACGACAAGTTGTTCCGGACTATACACGAGTGAGCTCCTTACAAAACCAATCTGCAATACAAACCCTGTATTGCGCGATAAGCGCAATACATGCGCGGCTCCGTGGCGACGCTAAATTTCAGGCGCATATGGCGAAAAAAATTGTGCTCCTGAAGATAGGGGAGCGAGGGGGCCGTGGCCAGCCCAAAATGCAAACGGCGGCGGTTTTTTCAGCCAATGCGGGGCCAGGCGCGGGTGCCGCCTGCCCAGGTATGCCTTTGAAGCGGGTTCGGCAAATTCATATGCGCAGAACCGCACCTTGAAACATAGGGGCGAGGCAAAAACCTCTTGGTCGCCGGGGCAAAAAACTCACCATTTGAAATTTAGGAGTTTCCAAGCAACAAAACCCACCCGCGCCTATACCGGAAAAACGGTAAGGCCCTGTGTCCCTCTTTATGCGAAAGGCCGCTCTCGTATAAAGAGCTGTGGCGGATCAGGCTCTGCCGCAAGACGAAAATTCATCCCCTCAAAGAGCGGTTCCGGGGCAGTGTCCTGGAGTGAAGCAGCGCCACAATCCGCTCCAAAAAGCGTGCGGCGGGCGACACTCAAATGCCATGCACGCACCTGCAAGGCCATACGCACTGAATATATTTTCCGGCGCTCTATTTGAACGATGCCGCACGGCAAAGAGGACTTTTATTTACGGTAATGGCTGAGGAAGAGCTCAGGCGTTTCCGGAGGAGTTGATTTGCGTAAAAAATGTATACAGGATTTTAATACGCCCGTCCAGTGTTTAGCGCATGGGACAACACAATTCTTCGTATTATTCAGAAGTGCCGGAAAAACCATTACAAAAACGCTGGGATTTTTCCGGGCCGTCCCGCATAAAAAGTTCCACGCCCTGCACCGCGGCCGCAATGGTACGGTTCAAGGATTCGCGCTCATCCGGGGAAAAGCGATCTAAAACAAAGGCGGCGCCTTCCCGGCCCGCTTGTTTGCCGATGCCGAGCCGCAGGCGGAAAAAATCCGGAGTCCCCAGCATTTGCTGAATGGACTGCAGGCCTTTATGCCCGGCATTGCCCCCGCCTTTTTTGAGTTTCATGCGGCCGAGGGGCAAGTCCATTTCATCATGCAGCACAAGAATATTTTCCGTAAGAATGCGGTAATACGCGGCAACGCGCTGAATGGCTTCGCCGCTTCTGTTCATATAGGTTAAAGGCGTGCAGAAGAGCCAGTCACAGCCGGGAGCCCCCACGTCCGCGCAACGCCAGAGGTGAAAAGCATCCCCTTTGCCCGAGAGCGTGCGCAAGGCATGACGCGGGGCGCAGGCACGCAGCAGTTCTTCCACCACCAGAAAACCGAAGTTGTGGCGTGTGTTTTCGTATTCGCGTCCCGGGTTGCCGAGCCCGGCTATCAGACCGCAAAGGCCCATGCATACGCTCTTTTGCGGCGTTCACGAGAGCTAACGGCATGTTCACTGTCCATTCGCTCTCGTGGACCCGCGCTTTTTTTTTGCTTTGATGAAATAACGGGGCCGGAAAAGTTCCCGGCCCGTTTTGCTTTGCCCGCCGTTACGCGGCAAATCTCGAAGTGAATCCGCTCCGGATATGCTTAGGCCCCTTCGCCCTCATCCTTGCCGGAACCAGGCAGATTTACCATGAGGATGGCGAAATTGGTGGAATAATCCGCACGCACGCCGCTCGGCATGGTCAGGTCAGCCACGCGGAGCCCCTGCCCGACGTCAAGGTCGGCAATGTTCACTTCTATCTTTTTAGGCAATGCCGTGGGCTTGCTCAAAATATAAATATGTTCGCGATAGAGTTCCAGTCTGCCGCCCAGCTTGGTGCCTTTGGCTGTGCCGATGAATTCCAGGGGAACAAGAATGCGAATTTCTTTTTCCAGGTCAACGCCATAAAAGTCAATGTGCTGGAAGCGGTTTTTAGTGGGATAGTATTCCGCGTCCCAAACCAGGCAAGGAAATACGCTTTTTTTCCCCTGATTGTCGATTTCCAAATCAAAAACCGAGGTGCGCCCCGCTACGGCATACAGTTTGTTTAAGGCGGCTTCCTGCACTTGTACCGGGATATTTTCCCCTTTTCCGGAATAAAAAACTCCCGGGGTAATGCCCTGCGCACGCAGTTTACGGTTGGCGTTTTTGCCGGTACGCTCCCGCACGGTTGCGGCAAGCTTGAGTTTGTTGGACATGGAGTCTCCTTTGATCCTCAGCCATGACAGTTGCCGTTGCTGATGGCGCCGCTGCGTTTTGTGGAAGCGGCAGTATCAAAAGCCTTATACGAAAAGCACGCTGACAGAGGACTCGGTATGGATGTTATGAATGGCTTTGGCTAAAAGCCCGGCCACGGAAAGAACATTAATTTTAGCGCACATGGCGCTTTTTTCGCCCAAGGGTATAGTATCGGTCACCAGCACGCGGGAAAAATCAGAGGAGCACAACCGCTCCAAAGCCGGACCGGAAAGCACCGGGTGCGTCGTGCAGGCCATAACCTCACGCGCTCCTTTTTCTATCAGCACCTTGCCGGCGGCCACCATTGTGCCGGCGGTGTCGATCATGTCGTCAATGACCACGGCGATTTTATTTTCCACATTGCCGATGACATGCATGGCGGTTGCCTGATTGGGCCTGTCACGGCGTTTATCCACAATGGCCAGCCCCACCCCCAGCCGTTTGGCGTAGGAACGCGCCCGTTCCACCCCGCCGGCGTCGGGCGAGACCATGACGATATCGGAAACGGCGTCTCCGGCGATATGGCGCAAATGCTCAAGAATGACCGGCTGGGCAAACAGGTTATCCACGGGAAGATTAAAAAACCCCTGAATTTGGCCCGCGTGCAAGTCCACCGTTACTAAACGGTGCATGCCGGCCGCTTCCAGAAAATCCGCCACCATCTTGGCGCTGATGGGCGCGCGCGGGCTTACTTTTCTATCCTGACGGGAATAGCCGTAATAGGGCACCACCGCGGTGACGCGCCCCGCGCTGGCCCGCTTTAAAGCGTCCAGCATGAGGCAGAGCTGCATGAAATTGAAATTTACCGGAGCGCAGGTGGGCTGGATGACGAAAACATCGTCGCCTCGGACATTGTCGCCTATCTCAATGCGGATCTCTCCGTCACTGAAGGTTTCGCACATGACGGGCGTCAGCCGGCAACCCAGGTGGTTGCAGATAGCGGCGGCAAGATCGGGATTGGAGGTCCCTGTCATTATCTTGAGAGTGCCGGGCATAAAACGAGCCTGTGGGGATTTATTCGCGGCCTTCAAGGCCTGTGGAGGACAAACAGCCGTGCCCGCGGCGGAGAAGCTTCGCTCTTTTGTAACGCAAAGCTAAACCGCGCCGGAGTTTTGAAAAACACAGGCTGCTACAAAAAATTCCGGCAGAAGGCCGGAAATTTTGTGGCAGGGGCGGAAGGACTCGAACCCTCGAAATGACGGGACCAAAACCCGTTGCCTTACCAACTTGGCTACACCCCTGCATCATATCCGCTGCATATACACACTTACAGCGCTCTTTGCAAGCTCTTTAGATGCCAGAAGAGCCTGCGCTTTGTGCGTGAACACACCGAAAAGACTTGAACCGGTGCCGCTCATCCTTGCGGGACAAGCTCCCCAAAAAAACAGCGCTTTTTTGAGGCGGGCGAGTTCTGGATGCCGGGCAAAAACAATGTCTTCAAAGTCATTGCCGTGATTTTCGAACTCTTGGGCCGCCGGTTGCGGAACTTTTTGCCTTTTTTGCACGCTGCCCATGGGCAACGGCGTTTCTGGCGGATGTGTTCGCGTAAGCGGGGAGGTAGTAGCCTGATCCGTGTTTGATGTCAAGCTTTCCGTCTCCTGTGCCCGGGGGAGATTTTTTATTCCGGCGGATTTTTCCCTGGCCGCGTCCAGTGCGGAGAACGCCCAGGCCGTGGATACACAAATGCCCGGGCAGAGCAGAAGCAAATAGCGACCGGCAAAGGGGTGGGAAGCCGGACGGAGCTTTTCGCCCACGCCGGAGACAAGGGCTGTTCCTCCCGCAAGAAAAAAGGGCACATCCGCACCGACGGCTTTGGATTCTTCGATCAGCCGCTCCCGGTCCAAAGGTTGTTTGCCGGAGATGGCAGCCTCTTTTTGTAAATGGGCAAGGAGCGCCGCGGCGTCGGCGCTCCCTCCGCCAAGGCCCGCTCCGGAAGGAATACCCTTGAGGATCTGGATATCCAGGGCGGGCGCAAAGCCCGTCATGCGGGCGTACCAGTCATAGGCGCGAGTCAGCGTGTTGCGCGAAGGATCAATGGATGCAGTGGAAAGCGAAGAGTAGCGCGCGGCCATATCCGCACCCGCTTTTGCCGCATCCTCCCCGGTGCGGAGCTCTTGCTGCCCGTCAGGCGAAAAAAAAGCCGTTTTCAAGCCCGTGTTGCCGGAAGCGGGGCGGATGCGCAGGACATCGTAAGGGAGTTGCAAAGGAAGGAACAGGCTCTCAAGCTCATGGTAGCCGTTGGGCAAACGCTTGCCCACGCGCAGGAACAGGTTGATTTTACAGCCTTGCCGTATAAAGGTGTCGGGCATGGTGAAAAACTCAGGAAGCCTCGCGCTCAAGAACTTCCACGGTGAGTTCATTGTTGGTGTATACGCAGATTTCCCCGGCAATGCCCATGGCCGCCCGGACAACGGCCTCGGCGTCCATTTGCCCGGTATGGTGGCGGCACAGAGCCCTGGCCGCGGCCAAGGCATAAGGGCCGCCGCTGCCTATGGCGGCAATGCCGTCGTCGGGCTCGATCACATCCCCGGTGCCGGAAAGGATGAGCAGATTATCCGCATCCGCCACCAGCAGCATGGCCTCCAGGCGGCGTAAATACTTATCCTGACGCCAGTTTTTGGCCAACTCCACCGCGCTTCGCAGCAAATTGCCGTTATATTCCTCAAGCTTGGCCTCAAAACGCTCGAACAGGGTAAAGGCATCGGCCGTGGAACCGGCAAAGCCGGCCAGAATACGCCCCTTATACAGGCGGCGCACTTTCTTGGCGCTGTGCTTCATGACGATGGCCTGGCCCATGGTGACCTGCCCGTCTCCGGCCAAAGCGACGCAGCCGCCCTGCCTGACGGCCAAAATGGTGGTTCCCCGTAAATGCATGGTTGCCTCGCAATCTTCAAATGCGCCGGAAGGATCCCGGCAAAACTTTATGCCAACGCATCACGCCCAGACCTGCCCTAAAAATGGAGAGAGGGCAAGACGGTAATTCCGCCGAAAAAAAGCCGCCGCCTCTGAAGTTTGCCTGAATGTCATACCACATCCATAGCCCCTTGAACTATTTTGCATATTCCAAATAGAAACAATACAGCGATCACGGCATGCAGTATGAGAAAATCGACGTCATTAGCAACAAGTGCTATTAAAAGCCCACAGCCGATGAGCGCTCTGAGGCCTATGCGAGTGTTGGGGTGAGTGATGAAAGCGCAGAAAGCCATGTGTTTTTTGAGTGCAATAATATCTTCCCGATTAATCGGAAGTATTTTTTTCTCATGAATAAGTTTTTCAATGTGTTTTATAAAATCTTCATCTTTTTTTATTCTATATAAATTTAAAAAGTCTTTATGTAATATATAATTAAGTGTTTTTTGTGTTTTAAAATACTCAATACACGCCAAGAGAAGTGGCATAAGAAAGAATAATGCAAATAAATAATCAAAAAAACTAATTATTATAGCTGGAATTATGATGATTAATAGTTCTAATATGGGTATAATAAAAGCTATTTTTAAATTTTGCATGAACGGGTACCTTTTAAAATAAGTATTAGGCTCCTTCCTAGGTTGCGGTTGATTTATTGAGGCTCTTCTCGTTCTTGCATGACATCTCCTTTTCCTTGCAACACAAATTCCGGCATAATCTTTCCGAGAAGAATTTGTCTGAGTTTTCCAAGAGCCCCTCCTAAGGCGATTTCACCAGGCAAAAAGCCAGCTCTATGAGCCTTGTAAACTTCAGGAGCAACTTTTATTACAGCATCTTTTGCGGGGGCGCCTTCTTTGCCGTCACGGCCGCTTTTTATAGCATCCGCTATTGCCGCTGCCCCATAGCTGCCACCAAGGCCAAGGCCAAAAGAGCCGATTAGGCCGGCAAGCAGCAGGGGAATAGGGGCGATGAGTCCGGTCGGGTCCGTCAGGTTTATGGGATCATCAACGCAGTAGTCCCATAAATCGTGATCGCCGCCAGTATCTCCCGCCGGATCTTTTGCCGTAAACCTGCCGAACCGCGGATCATAATCCCTGAAGCCAAACCGGACAAAGCCGGTGTAGGCGTCGTTAAGCCCGCCGGCAAAGCCGAGGGGGAAGGGCCATGTTGGTTTTGTGTCGAGGGTGACATTTCCGAAAGCATCGTATTCAAGGTATTTGATTATTGTGCCGTCAGGTAACGACAGGGCGCGTGTGGATCCGGCCTGATCCGTTCCTATCTTCAGTTCTAATTTCGGCGAGAGCCGGCCTGTAAGTTTTTGCACGGCATGAGCCTGGCCTTGCATTGCAACGGCCTCAGGCGTTCTGGCGCTGCCATAGGAAAAAGCATAGGTGACTTCATTTTGAATATCAATACATCGTTGAAGACGGATATAATTTTTCCATACATATTTAAAAACGGGTTTATGCCCGGCAAAGACCGTGACGGGCATAAGTTCATCAGCGTATTCGTACCGGATTACATCCCCTGAAGGCAAAAGCGCCTTATCCAGCCTTGTGTCATCGCCATATTCATATTCCGTACGCCGGTTTTGGGTGTACACCGCTTGTAATTGCCCCTTGGCGGTCCAATCAAGGAGAGTGTCGTTTATTCTGATTAAGGCTCCATCATGGCTGTAGATAAATTGGCGCGTTTCGCCAAAAAAAGCGCGATAGTCCTCAACGCGCTGACCTTGGGCGTTGTATTGGTATTGCTCAATTGCTTTGCCGTTTCGCGCCACTTCGGTCAGGCGGCCTCTGCTGTCATAGGAGTATTGATATATTGCCTTGCCTAAATGGGTATTTTCTTCTTTTTGAATAATTTTTCCATCTGTTGCCGTCTTACATTGAAAGCTAAATACGCCATCAGTATCTTTTTTATTAATAATTTTTTGTGTTAATTGCGAGTTGTTTCCAAGAATTAAACCTATTTTACCGCTATTCATGTGTCTTCCTCTTACGATTTGTGTATATTGTTGAATTGAAAATAGAATTTTACATCAATCTATCGTAAGTATAACATAAATTTTATAAACTTTCTTTCGATCAGCGGTGAATAAGTATATAAAGTTTCAGTATAAAATATTTCTATAAAAATAATTTTTTCTTATTTTCCTTTTATGCTTGAATGTTTTTTTTAATTTTTTTATGTAACAATTTTTAATAAACAAAATTAATTGTAGCTTTGTGATTTATTGAATACAAATTGAATATTTTTGTTGGTTATAAATAATTTTATGCGGTTTTATTGCTTATAGAAGTAGTTTTTTAAATCATATAAAAATTTTTGCATCGGTATATGCATTAAAAGTTGAGCGTAAATAAGCCTTTTGCGCAAACGCGAAAGCCCCGGGCATCGTTTTTGCAAACGGCGCCCGGGGCTGAGTTTTGGTTTGTAAAAAAGCAGAAGTCCTTAACGCTTCATGGAGATGACGGTTTCCAGCATGGTATCCACAGTGGTGATGGTTTTTGAGTTGGCCTGGAATCCGCGCTGGGTGGTGATCATGTTCACGAATTCGCGTGACAGATCCGTGTTGCTCTGTTCAATGGAGTAGCCTTTGGTGGTTCCGAAAGAGCCGGTTCCCGCCGCGCCGGAGCTGGGAGGGCCGGATTCGCGCGTTTCCGTAAACAGGTTGCCGCCTTCCCGGCGCAGGTTTTGCTTGCTGGGGAAATCGTAGAGTACTATCTGGTACAATTGCAGGGTAACGCCGTTGGAGTAGGAGGCGGAGAGGACCCCCTCCTTGCTGACGTCCACGGTGCGCAGATCTCCGTAAGTGTAGCCGTCCTGCCGCGCGCCGTTCTTTTCGTAAAAACTGTCGCCAAGGCAGGTGGTGGAGTTGGTCTGCACTTCGGCAAAGCCGTCTTCGCCATTGGCGTGGTATTTACTGCTGCGGATGTCCGAGGCGCGCACCAGGCCGTCAGGGCCGAGGGCGGGCACCAGCCTCGGGTCGGGGTCCATGATGGGGTTACCCATGGAGTCCAGCACAGGCGCGCCGTTGGCGTCCAATCTGGGTACGGCGGGGTAGGTGTCGCCCGCCATGCTGGCGGGGTCATACACGGGCACGCCGTCCGGGTCTGTTACCGGGGCGCCTCCGTTCATGAGGATCGTGGCCTCGCTCTTCATAAAGGTCCAGGATGCGCTGGTATTCTTCAGGCCCATGTTCAACGAGATCATGCGGTCCGCGGCGTTGGCGTTGGGCACGGTCCATACGCCGTCTTCGTAAGCGGTCTGCAAGCCTGCCGTGCCGCTGAAGTTGGGGGCGATCATGGGGTAGCCGCTGGAGGAAAAGGGACCGGCAACCCACTTGTCCAGATCCACATTGCCGTTGCTGTCCCACCACGCGCCGTCCACCGGCAGATTGGTGTTGGGATCGATGCCGGGTTCGGCGTGCGGCACGAAAAAGGACATATCCTTCATCTGGCCGGAAGAGGTAAAGGTGAAGGTGCCCGCGCCAAGCAGGCCCTTGAGCTTTTCGGGCACGTTGGGATAGGTGGCCGCGCCGCCTTCGGGATGGTATTCGGAGGTGAAATCGCGCACGTCTTCGGTGGGGTCCATGGTGACGACATATTCCCAGTAGCTTTCGCCGTCGGTATTGCCGCTGATTTTCTGGTTGGCGTGGCCGTTGGCCACCCGGTCAAAATAAACGGTAATCTTATGCAGTTTGCCCGCTTCGTCATACACGTCCATGGTGCTTTGATGGGCGTATTTGCTTGAGCCTATGGGCGGATTCTGCTGCGCGTCCCAAGTTTTGAGCAGGGCGAAAAATGGGTCGACGGCATCGGAGCTTTTGTCGTCTTCAGCCGGAGCTGAGGCCTTGCGCAGGTTGACGGGCAGGGTGATGTTATTGGTGTGGTGCGGCGGGCAGGTGAAGGTATCGAGCTGAATATCGACGGGAGAGCCGCTGCCGATGATGCCGTTGCTTGTACGGGTGCTTATCAACTGATCGGCCTGATTGGGGTCAATGGCCCAGCCTTGCAGCGCATAGCCGTGCGGGTCCACCAGGTAGCCTTCGCGGTTGAAGGTAAAGTTGCCCGCGCGGGTGTAATAGTTCACGTCCGTGGTCAGAGGCTTAACGCTGAAAAAGCCGTTGCCTTCAATGGCGATGTCCGTACTGCCGGTTGTGGTTTCAAGCGACCCTTGCGAATAGTCGTTAATGACGATGCCTATATTGGTGCCTCTGCCGACCTGGCCGGTGCCGGCGGCTGTGCCCACATACTGGTACACGAAGTCCTGAAAATCCATGCGCTGGCTTTTATAGCCCACAGTGTTGACGTTGGAGATGTTGTTGCCGACAACGTTCATTTTTTCGCCATGGGCAAGAAGGCCGGATACGCTGGTCCACAAACTGGCGGTAAGACTCATAATTTCCTCCGATATTTCAATCGTGAGCATGACAGCATCCGCTTAAGGCCCCGTGTTGCGTTGCTGAAACCTGTTTTTGCGCAAACGCTGGGGGAAAATGCCGTATCCTCGATATGCTCTCGTAAGCCTGGTTGGTTGTTAAAAGACCATTTACCCTTGGTAGCCGGCCTTGCGTTGCCTCATCAAAAAATTTTTCGCCGCTATCCGGAGGCGAGAAGGGCGTTATCCCGCCTCGCCGTTTTTTTCTCCGCTGTCGGCGGCGTTGCCCTCTGCAGCGGAATTTTCCGCGCCTTTGTCTGCGGCGGATTCTCCGGATGCGGCGTTCGTTTCTCCCCCGTTGGCGGCGTCGGTCGTTTTATCGCCGTCATTACCGGCGGAGTTGCCGGATTCGGCGCTTTTTTCGCCCGCGGCGGCGTTTTCATTATCATTCGACGTTGCGCCTTCCGTGTCGGAAGAGGCCTGCTTCTCGTCCTGATCCGCCGTGTTCGTTCCTTTGTTCAGGTATTGGGGGTCGGTAATAATTTCCACATCGTTAAAACGGACGTTCCGGCCATCGCTCAGCATGAGCTTGTGGTTGCCGTCAGTGGCTGTTTCCACACCCACCACCGTGCCGATGGAGGAAGAGGTGACGATGAGGTTATTGCCTTCGTCGTCCACGGCGGTGACGTTGACGATGTAGGTGCCGTCCGGCAGCGGGTTGCCGGAGCCGTCGCGGCCTTCCCACTGGAACCCGCGCGTGCCTTCGGCCTGCGGGCCCATCTTGTTGCTGTACACGAGGCGGCCGATGCTGCCGTCGGGGTTTGTGGCGTAAACATTGAACATGCCGTCGGCTGTCTTGGCCGGGAAGGTAAGGTATATCCAACTGCTGCTGGGTGACTTTGACGGATCCGTACTGCCGATATTGCTGATGGAAACGTTGTCGCCCTTGGCGGAAATTTGCATGCCGATAAAGCCCACGGCATTGGAAGCCTGCTGGCGTAAATACGAGCCGTTCAGATCCTGCATGCCCTTGTTGATTCCTTGCAGCTCTTCCACTGTGGTGAACTGGGCGAGCTGGGCGACAAATTCTTTGTCTTCCACGGGGTTCAAAGGATCTTGGTGGGTAAGCTGGGCGACAAGAAGCTTCAGAAAGGTGTTTTTGTCTGTGGCTACACGATCGGTGTTGGTCTGCGCCTTGAGGTTCGCTTCGTATTGTCCGAACAGAGAGTTATCAATGATAGCCATGTCAAAGTCCTTGCTCAGGCCACAATGTGCAGCCCGGTTTTTTCTGTGCTCGTTGCCGTCCGCTCAAGGCTTCCGGTATGCGGGTCTTCCGCCGTATGCTCCCGGCGCATCCGGGAAAGGCGCATCAGGCGATCTCGTTCCTGGTTGTCGCGCATGAGGTTGTGCTCTTGCGGGTTGGACCATTGCTCGGCGAAACTGTTGTCCTTTGTTTGCGTCTGCACATCCAGCTCTTTTACCTTGATGCCTTCGGCTTCCAGAGAGGCTTTTAATTCCGCCAGTTGCTCTTGCAGAACTTGCGCGCTTTCCGGCTCTTCAGCCATAATGGAGGCTTTTACTTCTCCTTGATACAGGCTCAAGGTGAGGGTAATGCGTCCTAAGGCCTCCGGAGCAAGTTGCAGCATGATGCGCTGGGAACCGTTATGCGCATTTTGCAGGATGCCTTGTTCCACCTGGGAAAAAATTTCCTGACGATGCGCTCTGGCCATACTATCCAAATTCCGTGCCTGGCCGGACGCTCCTTGCGTGCCCATTGCCCCGGCGCTGATGTCAAACCCTTGCAAAATCTTTGTGGCCGCGTCTTCAACGCTGTCTTCACGGCCTCCGGTCCTGAATTTGCTCCGTACCTGCGCCTCGGCCACAGGGCTGCGCCAGGCCTGGCTCTTATCATCCTGGTTGCGCGAGAACTGCTTGCTGTCTTCGCTCAAGTCACGCTTGATGTCATTGGCGCCGGTTTTTTTCAGCACGCTGTCTTGCATGAAACTTTCCAGTTGTTCACTACGGCGGTTGCCGTGCCGGCTCTCCACAAGAGCGGCCTGATCTTGTATTTCCGCCGCCTGGAGGGCATCTTCCATGGCCGCGCGCATATGTGCGCGGGTAAAGCGAGCAGCCCGTTCCCGGGCGGCATATTCGTTACCCGCCTCAGCAAGCAGCGCTTCAAGATCTCGCCCGCTTACGCTTCCGCCGCCTTCACCAAAGAGGCGGGAAAGCTTTTTTTGCATCCCCGGGGACAGGTCGAGCCCCTTGAGCAGGGCGGTAAATTCTTCCTTATCGATATCAAGGGTTCCCTCAAGCTTGCCGAGGCCGGCTTTGATACGCTTCAGCAAGGCGCTGCCTTTGCCGTCATCGCTTAAGCCGGTAAGTTCTTCCGTTTCGTCTTTGGAAAAACCCATCTTGCCGAATAGGACCTTTAACGTATCCCGTTCTTTGTCGCCGAGCTCTTCGGTCATTCTGCCGCCGCCCGCCAGGGCGTTAAAGGCTTTGCCTATGGTGAGAGGCGCGCCGCTTTGCATGTATTGTTCGAGGCCGAGAATATTTTCTTCCGGAACATTACGGCGGCGCAAGGCATCCTTGAAAAGGTCCGCCCTGCTGGAGCCCAAAGTGCCGGAGCCTTCTTCAAGAGCGGCAAAACCAGGCGGGCGTCCGCTGTAGTCAAGGCGATCCTCTTCAATAAAAGAGGAAAGCATACCCTCAAAGCCGGTTCCGGCCTTCTCTTGGAAAGATGAGACGGATGAGGGAATACTGTTGGCGTCGATTGCGCCGGTTCCATCCGTGGAAAAGGGAAAAACTTGCATGGCTATGCTCCTTGGCGCAAATAAATACAAAGGCCGTGCCAAAGGAGGCGGGGTGTTGTTGCCGAAAAACTTTGTCGATGTGAAAGACTTTTCCGCAAGGTCGTTGCATCTGCCCGGCCGCTGGGGTATTGCTACGCCTCCGAGAGCGTGAAGGCGCAATCGCCCGCTTCGCCAGGTCCCAGAGCAGATTAACTTTGAGATTTGTCGTTTAACGGCGGGCAAAGCCCGCCTACGGCAATCTCAAGGCAAGGGTTTACGGGCAAATCCTTGCAGAGCAATTTACATTTTCAATGGTAAATTGCTCTAGAAACAGCCCCCGGGCATGTATCTTCCTCGGCAGAGTGCAACAATCCTCAATATGCGTGAGGAGCGCCCTTGCCCGGAGCGGAATCACAGCACAGCGTTGGAGTAAGTCGTGGCATTTTTGAGCATGCAGGGAGTTACCCTGAACCTTGGCGGCAAGCCGCTGTTGGATGCGGCGGACTTGTTCGTTGAAACCGGCGAGCGGGTTTGTCTTGTCGGCCGCAACGGCGCGGGAAAATCTTCGCTGCTCGCGCTTCTCGGAGGGCAGATGCAGCCGGATTCCGGCATCATCATCCGGCCCGGCACGCTGATCGGGCAAATGCCCCAGGATGTGCCGGAAGGCTGGCGCGGTTCTATTTTTTCCCTGGTGGCCGAAGCCCTCGGCGAAGAGGGCAAAGCCTTGGCCGCCGCCCATGCCGGAGCGCAACGCGACCAGGAATCATGGAGCGGCTGGGAACGTTACGGCGATGTGCTCGCCGTCATCAATCATCTGGAACTGGAACCGGATGCCGAATTCACCGCGCTTTCCGGCGGAAGCAAACGGCGAGTCGCCCTGGCGAGGGCGCTTGTCTGCTCCGAAGATCTCATTTTGGACGAGCCGACCAACCACTTGGATCTTGCGACCATCACTTGGTTGGAGGACTTTTTGCTGCGCAAGGCCCGCACTCTGATTTTCGTCAGCCACGATCGCGCTTTTGCCAAACGCCTTGCTACGCGGGTGGTGGAAATCGACCGGGGCAAGCTCCACAGCTATGCCTGCGGCTTCGGCCGCTACCCGGAACGGCGGGAGGAGCGCCTTGCCGTCGAAGAGCGCGCTTTCGCGCTCTTCGACAAAAAGCTCGCTCAGGAAGAGGCATGGATACGCCAGGGCATCAAGGCCCGGCGCACGCGCAACATGGGCCGGGTGCGCGCTCTTGAATCCCTGCGCGCCGAGCGGGCCGCGCGGCGAGACAAACAGGGGAGCGTGCGCATGGCCGCGCAGGAGGCCGAGCGTTCGGGCAAGCTCGTCATCGAGGCGGACAGCATCGCCTTTGCTTACCCCGGCAAGCCGCCGCTCTTCAGCAAATTTTCCACCATTATCCAGCGCGGGGATCGTGTGGGCCTTATCGGCGACAACGGAACCGGCAAAACCACCCTGCTTCGCGTTCTGCTCGGCGAACTGCCGCCCACGCAAGGCGCTGTGCGCCTTGGCGCCAATTTGCAGATCAGCTACTTCGACCAACTGCGCGAAAGCCTGGATCCGGAGGAAAGCGTCATGCATAGCGTGGCGGAAGGAAACGACGTCGTCACGGTGGGCGGCGGCACGCGGCATGTCGCCGGGTATTTGCGGGACTTTCTCTTTACCCCGGACCGCCTCCGCCTGCCGGTTAAAGCTTTGTCCGGCGGGGAGCGCAATCGGCTGCTCCTGGCGAAACTCTTCACCCGGCAGTCGAATGTGCTGGTGCTGGACGAGCCCACCAACGACCTGGACGCGGAAACGTTGGAGCTTTTGGAAGAATTGATCGCGGACTACTCCGGCACCGTGCTCATCGTCAGCCACGACCGGAGCTTTTTGGACAATCTCGTGACCAGCGTGCTCGCGCTTGAAGGCGACGGCATGGCGCATGAGTATGTCGGCGCGTATACGGACTGGCTGCGCCAGCGGCCCGCGCCGGTGCAGGAGCGGAAGGGGGAAGAAAAAACCGCCCGGCCGGGCCATCGGCCCCCTACGGACAAAGCCCGCAAACGCGGCTTTAAGGAGCAACGGGAGTTCGAGCAGTTGGGGAGGGAGCTGGAAGCCCTGCCGGAGCGCCTGGACGCCCTGGAGCAGGAGCAGAAAAATCTTGAAACAACCCTCGCGGATCCTGACTTGTTCACCAAAGATCCGGCGGCATTCACCCGGACAACGGAGCGCCTCGCCGCGCTGGAGGGAGAACAAACGCAGTTGCTGCTGCGCTGGGAGTTTGTGGAGCAGCGGCTGCAGGAACTCGGCGAACTTTCCGGCTGAGCCGGCGCTTAGGTGTTTGTTGTGCAAAGCAAAGACTACAAAATCCGCCAGGACTTCGCGCCGCAATAAGCGGCGTAAGTCGGCTGAGAATCACATTTTTCAGCCAACGATTTTTGCTTGCCGTTAAGCGACAGCCTCAAGCGTAAACTGCTCTAAAAATTTTGGGGGAACCCCAAGGAACAGCGTCCCTTGAGCTTCCCTCCCCCTCCTGATCCCAATTCTTTTGGGAAAGGGGGTATGGAGGACAGAGTCCCCAAAATTCGCTTGGACACGTGTTTTCTTAATGCTTACTAAGTTTGGCGAGCATATCCTGAAACGGCTTGTGGTCTTCTTGCCGCTCTTCATTCCGGGGCTGCGGCCTTTTTTCGCGTGAGGGTTTTTCCCTATCGGCCTCCCGCTCCCGCGCCGGAGCGGCTTCCGGGTTTTTGCGCATGGATAGGGAAATGCGCTTGCGGGCCGTATCCACCTCCAGCACGGTAACGCTCACTTGTTGCTGCACGGTCACCACCGTGTGCGGGTCGCTGACGAAGCTGTCCGCCAGTTGACTGATATGCACCAGCCCGTCCTGGTGAACGCCGATGTCCACAAAAGCCCCGAAATTGGTCACGTTGGTGACGATGCCCGGCAGGCGCATGCCGAGTTCAAGGTCTTCAAGACGCGTCACGCCCTCGGTAAAGGTGAAGGCCTCGAAGGCTTCGCGCGGGTCGCGCCCCGGCTTTTCCAATTCGGCGAGGATGTCGCGGAGCGTGGGCAGACCCACGGTTTTCGTTATATAGGCCTCCACTTTGATTCGCCGCCGCATTTCCGGGTTGGCCAGAAGATCCGGCGCCGCGCATCCGAGATCCTTGGCCATGGCTTCCACAATACCGTAGGATTCAGGATGCACGGCTGAAGCGTCCAGGGGGTTCGCCCCGCCGTGGATGCGTAAAAAACCGGCCGCCTGTTCAAACGCTTTCGGCCCAAGACGCGGCACTTTTTGCAAATCTTTGCGCCTGGCAAACGGGCCGTTGGCCTCGCGGTAGGCCACAACGGCCTTTGCCAGGGCTGGGCCAAAACCGGAGACGTGGGCCAAAAGCTCCACGCTGGCCGTGTTCACTTCCACCCCAACCGCGTTCACGCAGCTTTCCACCACATCGTCCAGGCTTTTTTTGAGAGCCGTCTGGTCCACATCGTGCTGGTATTGGCCGACGCCAATGGCTTTAGGATCGATTTTCACCAGTTCGGCCAGGGGATCCATGAGCCTGCGGCCGATGGAAACAGCCCCGCGCACGGTGAGGTCAAGGTCAGGAAACTCCCGCCGCGCCGTTTCCGAGGCGGAATACACACTGGCTCCGCTCTCGCTGACCATAAGAACAGGGAGGGAAAGATGAAGCGATCGGACAAGACTTTCCGTTTCGCGTCCGGCCGTGCCGTTGCCGATGGCGACAGCTTCGGCTTTATGGGCGGCGGCGAGCTTGCGGATTTTTTCCCCGGCGCTTTTTTGTTGATCCTCGCTCATAATATAGATGAGATCATGGTGTAAAAGCGCGCCTTGCGCATTCAGGCACACGATCTTACAGCCGGTTCGAAAACCCGGGTCGATAGCGAGCACGCGCTTTTGTCCCAAGGGCGAGGCGAGTAGAAGCTGGCGCAGGTTCTTCGCGAACACGGCAATGGCTTCGCTTTCGGCTTTGCTTCGCAAAATCCCGCGCAGTTCCGTTTCCAGAGAAGGCGCGAGCAGGCGTTTGTAGCCGTCATCGACGGCCTCGCGGACCTGTTCCCCCGCCGGAGAGGAATTTTTTACGAACATGCCTCGGAAAAGGGCGAGGGCAGGCTCGGCTTCCGGCAAAAAATGTAGGGTCAAAAAACCCTCGGCCTCGCCGCGCAGCATGGCGAGCAAGCGATGTCCGGCGGCCTTGGCGGCATTCTCCTGCCAGCCGAAATAGTCACGAAACTTCGCGCCTTCCGCTTCCTTGCCTTTGGCCACGCTTGAAACAGCGGCTGCTTTGCGGGCAAAAAATTCACGCATGGCGGCGCGAGCGGCGCCATGCTCGCTCGCCATTTCCGCAATGATATCACGGGCTCCGGACAAAGCCGCTTCAAAAGACTCAACGCCTTTTTCCGCATCGACAAAGGGCTTTGCCGCGACATCCAGGGAGAGTGGCGGCGAGAGCGACGCGGCTTGCGCCAGCAGGGCCAGAGCCAACGGCTCAAGGCCTTTTTCCCTGGCCATTGTAGCCCGGGTGCGCCGTTTCGGGCGGTAGGGAAGGTACGTGTCTTCCAGCGCGGTCATGGTGGCGGCGGCCATAACGTTGCCGCGCAATTCTTCGGTGAGCAAGCCCCGCTCGTCGAGGGAAGTGAGAATAGCCTGCCGCCTCGCTTCCAGCTCGCGCAGTTGCGTGAGCCTGTCCCGCACGGCGGTGACGGCGACTTCATCCAAAGAGCCGTGCGCCTCCTTACGGTAGCGGGCGATAAAAGGGATGGTAGCCCCCTCGTCCAAAAGCTCCGCCACGGCTTTGGCTTGGCCTGGGGCTATGCCCAATTCTTTTGCGATCTGCTCAAAAAATTGCACGCGATAATCCTTTGGTTCGTGGAAGACAGGCAGGCCGTTTTATCGGCGGCGTGGAGCGCACAAGCGCTTCCGGCCGTGCATATCGTTTTTGGATATGCGCGGCAAGGATAAACACCTCGCATGCCGATCCGATGCGCCGCACAGGCGCGGGCCTTGCTGCGCTTCGCTTCACAAGACAAAAGCATTTTACCGGCGTGTATAATTTCAAAGTCGAAATGCTCTAAAAAACTCCGGAAGGCAAAGCCTTCCGGAGTTTTTTAGTTTGATGGGAAGAGTGATTCGTTGGGGGAATTGCCGGGAAGTTCAGCTTTTAAACTTGGTGATGGCGGCGTCGAATTCACGCTGCAGAGAACTCATAAGTTCTTTCACCGTGGTAATGCCGTTGACGCGGAAGACATTGGCCCCGCTGAAGGCAAAGCCTTTATCCAGGTTCCCTTTCATGGCGTTGAGCAGAGCTGCCGCGATGCAGTAGGGCGATTTTTCCGGGTTGCAGGTCGTTATGCAGTGAAAGAGGCAGCGGAAGTTATTTTTTCCCTCTTCAAGCGCCTCGATGAAGCGCCCTTTAAGGGCCCGGCCGGGCATGCCCACAGGGCTTTTGATAATGGTGATGTCTTCTTTTTGGGCTTTAACATAGGCTTCTTTGAAACGAATGTTGGCGTCGCATTCTTCCGTGGCCACGAACCGTGTGCCCATTTGCACCCCGGCCGCGCCGATATCCAAAAAGTAGCGGATATCTTCTCCGGAATATACGCCCCCGGCCGCGATAATGGGAATTTTTTTGCCGTGGGCGTCTTCAAAGGGCTTTACCGCTTCGATCACCTGAGGGACCACGGTTTCAAGCGCATGCTCCGGGGAGTCCAACTCCTCCGGCTTGTAGCCGAGGTGTCCCCCCGCCTTGGGGCCTTCCACCACAAAGGCGTCAGGCAGATAGGCCGCGCGGGAAAGCCATTTTTTGCATATGATGGAGGCCGCCCGGGCTGAAGATACTATGGGCACCAGCTTAGTGCGGAATTCTTGTTTTTTTTCTTCGCACATATCGCGCAAAATACGGGGAAGATCCGTGGGGAGCCCCGCTCCGGAAAAAATAAGGTCGGCCCCTTCATTGATGGAGGTGCGCACCAACGATGTGAAATCTGTAAGCGCCACCATAATATTCACGCCGATAATGCCGCGAGTCAGTTCGCGGGCTTTGCGGATTTCCGTCGCCAGGGCGCGGCTGTTTGCATTGATGGGATCTTTGGCCACATCCGGTTCGCGCATGCCGATCATGGCTCCGGCAATCACGCCGATGCCGCCTTCAGCGGCGACAGCCGCGGCCAGGCGATGCAGGGAAATGCCGACCCCCATGCCGCCTTGAATGATAGGAACCTGTGCGATGAGCCCACCAATATTGAGGGAGGGAAAAGACATGAGTTTCTCCTTAAGAAACATTTACGCTATGCCGCCGTACTCAAGACCCCAGCGGCAAAATACGGTTTGGCCTTTGCCGTGAACAACGCCAAAGGACATGCGGCGGAGATCCGCACAAGGAGCAGGGACTCTATTTGAGATTGTCCTACAGGACGAAACTATTCATACACAATTTCTCACAAGAGCACCAGAGGCAATGTGCCCCCGGGCTGGGCAATATTGTGGAACTGTGCAGCATGTGGCGCAGTAAAAAATCGACGAGCAGCCCGCACTGCCGCTCTATGGCGAAAGTTCTCTCTGCCGGAGAGAATTGCTTGGGGAACAGGGGCTGCTCTTCGCCTCGTCCGGCCAGATCGACCCAAAGCGCGTCATGCAGACAAGCCGCTTGCGCTTGGAAAATTCCCGTATGAAGGGGGTCGTGTTTAAGCGCCAGAGAGTATAAAAGCAGGTACAAGGGGAGCTGTATGCTTTCCATCCGCGCTGCAAGTTCTTGGAGAAGAGGCGGGGAGCCTCGCGCGGTGTCCTTGTCCGGGGTCCAGTGCGACAGGCGCTGCCACAAAAGGGAATCCTGCCAAAGAGAAGGGTCCAGTTGAGGAAGACGGCCGGTTTTATAATCCAGGATGACAATGCCGGGTTTATCGCCGCCTTCGCCATCCGTAACAGTGCGCAGATCCACTCTGTCCAGCGTGCCTGTCAAAACGAGGCGCAGCTCTTCCACCGCAAAAGGAACGTTGAGCGTTGTTTCAAGAGAAAGGACGGCTGCCGGTTTTTGGCGGGAAAGATAGTCATGCAGGCGTTTTTTGCCGGCCTGCCCGAGCATGGTGAAGGAGTCCGCCGGGAGCGTCCGGGCAAGGTCCGCATAACGGGGCGAGGCGGTAAATGCGGTGAGGAGCTCCTCTTCCATGAGAGAGAGAAGCGCTTCGCCGCCGGGAAGATTTTGCCCGAGCCAGGGGGTATAGGCTTCTTGCAGGGTTTGGTGCAACAGATCCCCCACCGCCAGAGGATCGTCTCCTTCCTGTATATCCCGTGCTGAAGTAAGATCAGCCAGGTGTTGATAAAAAAAACGCAAGGGACAGCGCAAATAAGCATCCAGGAGAGAGGCGGAAACAGGCCTTTTGAGCAAATTGCGCATCAGGGCGCGTATCGGGGGGGTGATGGCGAACCCTTTGGCTTGGGCGGCAATAGGAATGACGGAAGCCGTCAGCACATGCAACGGGCCATCTTTTCCCTTTGCGGATAAAAGACGACCCAGTTTTTTTTCTTCCTGCCAGAGCAATTCTTCCACAAAACGGCTTTTTTTCTTTTTTTGTTCCTGTACGCCCGTGCCTTCGCTTCCTTCTTCCCAAAGCAGGAGCGTTTCGTCAGCTCCGGCGAGAAGCCGGAAAAAATGGTAAGCCGATACCTGCTCACGCTGACTAAGGGAGGGCAGCCCTAATTCCGGCCGCAAGGCTTCGGGCAAGAGAGGATCGCCGGGAGCGGAACCCGGCAGACGGTCTTCTTCCGTCCCTAAGATAATCACCCTACGAAAGGAGAGCAGGCGGGTTTCGAGCATACCCATTACCTGAAGGCCCACCAAGGGGCTTGCTTCAAAAGGAACGCGTTCGGCTTGCATGAGCTGGCGCAGCAAAGCAAAAAGGCTTTCTTGCGGCAGCGTTTCGGCGGCCAGGGCGCAGTGGCGAAATTCCGGCAGCAGGGATTGCAGAATGCGGTATAAGCATTCTGCATCAATGAGAAAACGATCCCATAAATGGGCTCCCCGGCGCAGCAGCAGAGCACAAAGCTGTTCCAAAGCCGCGCCTAACTCGCCTGGCGTTTGCGGCGTTTCAAAATTATCAAGGCACACCGTGAGCAACTCTTCCAAAAGGGCCAGCACCGGGGCACAGGGCGCTTCTTCCGGCGCAAGCAGGGAAAGGCTCTGCTCAAGCAGCGCAAAAGGCTCCAGATACCTGCGCCCATATCCGCGCAGCGCTTGCTCCAGCCGGTGCAATTCCCGGCGCAGGGGCGCTGCTTCCTGAGTGATGGGGGCATTTTCCGGCTGCAGAAGTTCGGGCGTTTTTTCAGGGGCGCACGCCTGCGGCTGCAGCATTTTGACGTATGGATGCCGGAAGAGCTCCACCAGATCCCGCCAGTAATAGCTATTGCCTTTGCGGCGTTCTTGCAGGCGGATCAGGGTATCGAGCAGCCGGAACAAAGGAGAGCGGGACAGGGGGTATCCCATGGAAATATTAATGTCCGTACGCGGCAGATGATGCAGCACGGGAGTCAGCAGCGCGCTGTCGGGCAGGACCACCACTGTATCCGCCTGTTGGGCCGTCAGATCCTGATCCGCCCCTTTTACAGCCGGCGGGGGCTGCGCGCCGGCAAGCTCCTGTTCCAGAACCGTTAGTTGGGAATGCAGATCAAACCCTTGGTAATAACGTGTAGATGCTGTTTTTGCAGGCGCGGAGGAAGAAAACGCATCTTTCTGAAGATGGGCGCCCCATGCCTGCGCCCAATCCGCAAAGGCGCGGCAGCTCCAATGCGCTTTTTCGCCCTTGCCCGGGGCTGTCAGGGCCGGATCGGCATGGATAAGCACTTGAGCTTGATTTTCCCAAAAATGGCGCAGCAAGAGGTCTTCGGCGCCTGTTAAGGCATAAAAACCAGCCAGATAGCAAGGTTTGGCGGGAGAGAACATGGGCGCATCAGCGCTTGCCGCGCGAGGCCATCCCGGAATAAACGCGGGTAAGCTGCCGTTATGTTTCAGGTGCCGGGCCACGCAAAAAGCGTCATAGCCCGGTGTGGCCCAGCCGTTTTCTTCCAGCCCGGAGAGGTATCGGGCAAAAATGTGCTGGAGGCGTGAAAGCAGCAGAGCGGCAAAAGGGCTTACCGTGCCTTCCAGATGCTCAAAGTTATCCGGAGTTCGGTTTTGGGCAAGGCATTCTTCAAAGAGGGCGGCAAGGCGCAGGCCCCAAGGGAAAAAATGGCGGGCATCGCAGAGAGCGGCAAAGGCGTTTGTGGAAGATTGCGCCTGTTCTTTTTCAGCGCGTATAGCGGCAAGAAGCAGCCCCACCCGGTCGAGGATGCCGGCGCTCCAGGTGGGGCGATTTTGGATTCCGGCACGCAGACTGGAAAAAAGCTCGTTAATGGCGAACATATGCGGCAAGCGTAAGGGACGGCGCACGCGCGCATCTTGACGCAACATCTGGGTAAGATATTTTTCCGGCCTGCTGTTGGGGAACAAAAACACCGCTTCGCTGACCGCGCCGTCGGTATCGGCAAGGGCGCGGCAAAGCAATTTTTCCAGAAAGTTTTCCCCCCAGGGGATCACGATAAAATCTGTGCGCGCCTTCATGGCAATGCTACCCTGCGGACGATCCGCGTATGTTTATTTTGCCGTGAGTGAGCTGAAAACCACGCTTTGAGGCGGATTGATTTCATAACTCGGCCAGCGGCCGGTTTATGGAATCAGTCCTGGCAAGTTGACACTTCTTCGAGGCGGCGTTCATCCAAATAGACGAGAATTCCCCGGACAGGGCGTCCCTGCGCTTGGGCCACCAGATGCATATAGCGCCGCATCTGCTCACGATGCTCCTGTCTGCCCGCGGGCGCGGCATCATAGCCTGTTTTGTAGTCAAGGGCGTATAAAGCGGGCTCTTTTGTCTTTTTTTCACCGTAAAGCGCTTCATCCGCCAGTAAATCCACCCTGTGCATGTTCCCGTGGGCATCCACAATACCCTGTTCCCGCAAGCCGACACTCAGCCACATTGAGGCATGCGGAAGCGAGGCGAACCAAAAAAGGCTTTCTTCCATGTCCAGGGCAAGTTTTTCAGACTGTTCCAAAGGCAAGGGAAAAAGGCGCATTCCTTGCTGTACGGCGCGCCGTATGTCTTCTTGTAGAGTTTTTTCCCGGTCGCCGGGCCTGTCAGACAAGAAGAGATGCTCAAGACATAAATGGGTGAGGATGCCTTTACGCCGTGGGGTCAGTGCTGTTCCTTCCAAGCTGGAACGATAAATTTTGAGCCTTGGCAACCAGTCCATGGGCTGCCAGGGCAGATCGGGTGAAAGGAGCGGATCGTGAGCGGCGAACTCGTCCGGAGGGGGAGAGCCGCCTTGAGCGCGGGCAGGGGAATGAACCTGGGGCGCTTGCGCCGCCGGTGCCATATCGGGCGCGGGCGCGTTGTTTGCGAGAGCAAATTTACTGTGAGAAGTATCGGTTAACGGTGAGCAAAGCCCGTCTGCGGCAATCGTTAAACGTTCCCATTGGCAAAGTTCTTCGTTTTGCTCGCGGTGGGCGGCGAGGAGGCAGGAGAGGGCACGGCTCAAGGGGCTTGAAGCTGTCCGCGGCCGGGTGACAAAGGCATGCAGGGCGTAAACGGCGCGAGTCCAGGCCACGTAGAGCAGGTTCAGGCGTTCCGCTTCATCGGTGATGCGGGCGGTGTAATACTCCTCTTCCAGGCCTTTTTCCACACGGGTAAGCAGGCGCAGCCCTTGATACTCCACAAGAGCGAGTTCCGGATCCCGCTGTTCGCCTTTGTGCTGGAAGGGAAGCACCACAACGGGAAATTCCAGCCCCTTGGCTTTATGGATGGTCATAATGCGAACGGCATCCATGGCTTCCGGCAAGGGCAGTTTTTCGTCCTCTTTGCAATCCCGCCAGAAGGCCAAAAAGGCGGCTAATGAGGAATGGCCCTGTGTTTCCGCAAGGTGGGCAAGCTCCAAAAGGCGTTGGAAAAAAGGCGCGTGTCCGGGCATGCGGCGCGGCAGATCAAAACGCCGCAAGATTTCCCGCAGCGTGTCATAAGCGCTCATAATGCCCGCTTCATTATAAAAAGGAGCGATCAGGGCGTTCCAAGCGACGGGAAACTCGGCACGGAACAAGTGATGCAAGGCAGGACGCTTTTTGCCGAATTCCAAGGTCTTAGCGGCGGGCCAGTCCGGCCCGGGCAAGGGCATTGTTGCAAAAAGCCCTTCTTCCGGCGTTTTTTCTTGTGCGGAGTGGGGAGGATGGGATCTTGAAACAAAAGTACGCGCTTTTCCGGCAAACTCCCAAAAAGCAAGATCATCCAGCGGGTAGTCCAGAAAGCTTAAAAAAGAAATAAGGCCGTTCACTAAAGGATGCGAGGCGAGAAGGAAGCTGTTTTCCGTTACTACGGGCAAACCCCAGGCCGCGAGCCAACCCGCTACGAGGGCTGCTTCCTTCCCGGAGCGCGCAAGCACCGCAATGTCGCCATACTGCCACGCGGGCAATAATTCCGTAAAAAACAGGCGGTGCAAGCGCTGTTGCACCAAGTCCCGCACAGCTTCGCTGTTTTCTGCTTCCACTTCATACAGGCGCACAAGGGCATGGCGGCTCTGCGGATCTTTTTTCCAGTCTTTTTCCGGTGGTATTTTTTGGCGTACTTGAGAAAAATTGCGGGTCGTCTCCTCAGCGGCCAAGTTCAACCAGCGCTCCGGCGTTTTTTCAGGCAGCATGGCCGTTAGGGTTTTGAGAGCGATGTCTTGCCGGCCGAGCAAGCTGAAAAATGCATTGTTGTGCGCCACTACGTCCGGATGGCTGCGCCAGTTGTGCTCCAGGCGCCATTCTTGCGGATGAGGGGTAAGCGCCCGTAAGGCGGGATCATGGGGCACGCTTTCAAAAAGCCGGATATCGCCGCCCCTCCAGCCGTAAATAGCCTGTTTGACATCACCGACGTAGGTCAAACTTCCCCCGCGGGAGAGGCTCTCCACCGCGAGCGGCAGAATGACCTCCCATTGCTCCTTACTGGTATCCTGAAATTCGTCCAGCATGATGCGGGAAAGGCGCGAGCCTAGGCGGCAAAGCGCGTCGGAAACGCCATGCTCTTCTGACAGCACCCGCGCCGCAAGCAGGGGCAGGCGAATGGCGGGTAAAAGACGGTCAACGCTTTGCCGCGCTTCTATGCGGCAAAATATCTCCCGCGCAAGCAGGATGAGGGGAGCTAATTGCAAAGCATGCTTAAAAATGGGCAGAGAGAGGGAGAACTTGGCGATGCACCCGAGAAAGGTCTGAAAGCATGCCGTAGCTTCAGGTGATGCGGTCCCTTGGGAGGCTTTCAGCAAACAGGCATCCAGATCGGTTTTTTGGGCAAAAGCGCTCTGAGGCAGGGGAGCATAGGGAGAGCTTTGCGCGCAGCGGGTAAGAAAGTTTATAAAGTGAGCGCCGGCCTTTAAATGTTCCGTAGCCAGCATCTCTTGCATATGGGCAACGGCCCTGACAAGGCCCATGTGCAGGGCATGCAGGCGGGCATGAACAGCGGCGCTGTCCACAGTGGGGGTTTCTTTTCCGCGCAGCAGGCGGGTCACCAAATCCAGCAGCAAATCATGAAGCCGTCTTTTGGGGGTGAACCCTTTCACTTCCGTAAAGTATAGCAGGGATTGGCAGGCATCCTCCAGCGCCTTGCGCAGTTGTGCCGCATCGGCGCTCAGAAAAAAAACCGCCCGGGAAAAAAGCGCGGAGTCTGCGCTCTGCCCTTCATTTCGGCGGCAAAAGTCCGGAGCGGGTTCACTTTGAGATTTTTCGCTGGCCGGAGAGACAAAAGCCAGATCCTCCATGAGAGCGTCATACAAAGGGCTGAAGTATTCCTTGGCGTCAAAGGAAGACTCAAAATCCGGAGGCAAGCCCAGCTCTAAGGTGGAGAGGCGCACCAGGGTGGCAAGCAGGCTGTCTATGGTGCGGATATTTAGGCTGCCGTAATGGCGTAAGATACGCTCCACCCACAGCTCTGCCCTGCCGTGAGATAAAAGGTCGGCACAGGCGTCCTCATTCGTCCCCATGCTGTCGCCCGCGCCCGGTTTTTCCTTGCGCGCATGGTCGCGCAGCGCTCGTTCCTTAAGGGTATTTATAACGCGGCTTTTCATTTCCGCGGCGGACTTATTGGTAAACGTGGCGGCAAGGATTTCGGCGAGGGAATAACCCGCATCATGCCGGGCGGCGGCGCAGCCGGACAAGGTCGCGCCAGGGCCGGCCTTGTCCAGGAGCTCAAGAAAATGCCGGGTCAGGGTATAGGTTTTTCCCGCTCCGGCGGAAGCGCTGATTTTGAGGATCATTGCGGTGGGGTTGGCAACTCCACAGTGGCAAGTTCCGGCTGGCCGGTGGATTCAAGCACTGCCTTCCAATATGCGGAATGGATGTTAAGTTTGCGGCGCTTATGAATAACCAGTTCTAAAGGCAGATGCACATAGCGATCCATAAGTTTGGCCACCACCATGCTGGTTCTGCCCGCCATGGCGGCATGCACAGCATTTTGGCCGAGAAAACCGCAATAGACTTTGTCGTTGGCATTGGCGGGCACGGAGCGGATGGTGTAACTCGGGTCAATATACTTCATGGAAAAAGGAATGTCTCTGGCTTTGAGATAGTCTTTGATTTCCCGCCTGAGCACTTCGGAAATATCGGCCAGAGTGGGGTTGCCGGAGGCGTCCGTTTCCCCGCCGGAGCTAATCAGGTGTTGCCCCGCCCCTTCAGCCGCCACAATGACGGCATGCTTGCGCGTTTGCAAGCGCTTTTCAAGCTCGGATAAAAGGCCGCGTTCTCCATGCAAGGCAAAGGGAATTTCGGGAATAAGCACAAAGTTTACTTCTTTCATGGCCAGCGTGGCGTGGGCGGCAATAAAGCCGGATTCCCGGCCCATAAGTTTGACCAGGCCAATGCCGTTTTTATAGCCCAAAGCTTCGGTATGGGCGCATTGGATGGCTTCCGTCGCTTTGAATACCGCAGTTTCGAACCCAAAACTTTGGCTGATGAAGTTTATGTCATTATCAATGGTTTTGGGGATGCCGATAACGGAAATGCGCAGGTTTCGCCTGGCCACTTCTTCCACAATACTGTGCGTGGCGCGCATGGTGCCGTCACCGCCAATCATGAAAAGAGCGCTGATGTTCAGGCGTTCAAGGGAGTCCACCAGTTCATCCGGGCGTTGGGGACCGCGGGAAGAACCGAGAATGGTGCCGCCGAACTGGTGAATATCCGCCACAAGTTTTGGCGATAGCTCCACTACCTCGTGGGCATATTTGGGGATAAAACCCTCCAGGCCATATTTAATGCCCAGAACAGTGGGAATGCGATATTTATGATACGCCTCCATAACTATGGCCCGGATGACATCGTTGATGCCGGGACAGAGGCCGCCGCAAGTGACGACGGCGCATTTTGTTTTGGAGGGATCAAAATAGAGATTTTCACGTGGACCGGCGAGTTCAAAGTATAAAGGTACAGGAGAGGCGCCATTGAGTTCTTCCAGATTTTCTCGATCCAAAAATACAGGAATGTGCTCCACTGTGATAAAGTTCGTGGAAGGCATGGGAGAAGGCACGGACGCCTTGCCAAGGGTTTTTATGGTCGTATTTAAAGTATAGGGGCCTATATTCAATGATGTCACAGGGTTCATGGTATTCTCCTTGCCGTATAGCGATAATTTCGCTTAAGCAGAGCTATGCTATAGCGTTAAACAGCTTAGGCGACAAGCCGTTAGAGTATTTCAAGTGTGATCGCTTCGTTGAAAAGCGTAGTTTTCGGCTCACTCACTCCGCTGACAGGGGCGCACAGGACTACCGCCCGGCGTTGGAGGTCATTCCTTGATGGATTATGAAATGGCTTCTAGGGGCTGTTTCTAAATAAATCTTTTGTCCAAATAGCTGCGTCATCCAGCTCTTTTCTCTCCGGTCGAGTACCGTAAGAGTACACTCCCTTCGCAAAAAGAGCTGGATTCCTTGCTCTTGGCGCAAAATTTTTTATTCA
>JAVBOT010000055.1:0-26515 GCA_031550225.1 Desulfovibrio sp. | reverse complement strand
GCCCAGCCGGGCGGAGCAGTGTTCCGCCCGGCTGGGCCGCTTTTCGTCTATAGGGGGTCAAGGGGATTCAATCCCCTTGCGGGGTTTGGGGCAGCGCCCCAAAAACGCAACGATGTTCTACAGCACATCGAGACTCCAGTTAAACTCACTGGAGCGCGAGGCCTGCGGCAACGCTTTGGGCGGATGCTCATCCATATGGATAAACAGGCTGTAACCGGCGCGCTCCAAGGCGGGGCGATGTTTACTGATGTCTAAAGGCCAGGCGGGATAGAGCCAAGTGTTCTGCCCATAGCGCCGCGCCCAGAATTCCTCGCCTTTGGGGCTCTGAAAACCCTCTTGGGGGCTCAGGCCCAAAAGACGATGCCGGGCAATCCCCACCGGCCAAAAGCCGGAGAGCACTATGCCCAAAGGCAGCGGGCTTTGACCCGGCAGAGTAAGAAAATGCTCTTCCCCCAACTCAGGGCTGACCACAGCGGCGCTAAAACCCATGCCGCGCAAAACGTCCAGCCCCACGGCATTGGTGGTGTTGCAAAAAGGCCCGGCTGTGAGCAGAATTTCTTCTTCCCGGGGAAAAAGCGCCGTCTGCCAGGGAGCATTACAGACAAAACGGCGGGCATTGCCGCGCAGCGCGGCCACAACCAGTTTTTGCCAGCTTTCCTCCTCATCCGGCCAGATCACCGGAGGCAGCCACCAAAGGATACGGCTGTACAAAGTCTTCGATACTTCGCGCAAAGATTTGGGAGAAAGCCACAAACCTTGCACTACCCCGGGCTTGATGCTGGTCTTGGCCTCTTTGCCGTGCGGGAGGGAGCTGAACAAAAAAACCTCCACAGACTTACGGCTCCCGCCTTCCCGGGCACGCGGCTCCGGCATGGCCGGAAAAAGCCCCCCCACGTTTTCAAGCGCATCCGGGTTCCCTTCGGCATCCTTTTCTTTACCGGCCCTGTCGCGCAAAGCCTGTAAGTCCCGCTCCCATTCCCGCAGCAAGCTTTTCAACTCCGGCTCCCTGCGATCTATAAGAAACACGGGGGTTCCGGATTTCGGGTGCTTGCCCCTGGGCAGGCGCAAAGTAAATGACGCCCCCGCCGTCACAGGCGCGGGAACGGAAAAAGTGCAATGCCAGGGTTCATCTTCAGAGCCGAGGCGCAAAAAATCCCCGGGCAGCAAATCAATACGCGGTCGCAGCACATAGCCCCCGGGCGCGTCCTTGGCCGTAGCCCGGCCTTTATCGCTACGCTCGCCGGCCGAAGTTTTTACCGCCCCTTGCGCCTTCCGGCCCCGTCCTCCGGCGGCGGCAAACCCCTCAGTTCCGCTTACTCGCCCGCAAAGCAGTCCAGAACCCATATGCACATCGGGCGACGTCACAGCCTCGCCTTTGCCGAACAAACTCCGGGTACCGGGCCTGCCAAGGGCCATGCCGAGGAGCGCTTCCGCTTCCTTGCGCACATCAGGATTATCCGGCTCGTCGCGCAGCAGCCGATAGGCCGTTGTCGCATAATACACATAATGCGGCCCTTTTTTGCGGCCCTCTATTTTCCAGGACCGGATGCGCGGCAAAGCGAGCAAAGAACGGGTCAGCACATCCAGGGAAAGATCTTGGCAGGAAAAAAAGCGCCCCTCCTGCCCTTTTTGCTTATACACGCGGCGGCAGGGCTGCACACAGCGCCCGCGCAGCCCGCTTTTGCCGCCCATGTAGCTTGACCACCAGCAGCGCCCCGATACACAGTAGCACAACGCCCCATGCACGAAAATTTCCAGGGCAAGGCCCTCGGGACAACTCGCATCCATGAGCCGCGCTTCCTCCAACGACAGCTCCCGCGGCACAATGACTCGGTCGGCCCCAAGGGATCGGGCTGCCAGCAGCGCTTTTGGATGCGTGACATTGGCCAGGGTGGACAGGTGCAGCTCTCCCGCAAAACCCGCCTGGCGGGCCAGATCAAGCATGGCCGGATCCTGGACGATCAAAGCGTCCGGACGCGCGTCCAAAGCAAGACGCCGGATCAGTCGAAAAGCCTGCGGGGGCTCGGAAGGCTTCACCAGCGTATTCATAGCCACATAAATACGCCGCCCTTCCTCATGGGCCAAATCCACAAGCGACGCCAAATCCCGTGTGGAAAAATTCTCCGCCTGCATACGGGCGGAAAAATGTTTTAACCCCAAATACAACGCGTCGGCTCCGGCGGCGAGGCCGGCGAGCGCGGCCTGCATATCTCCCGCAGGGGCGAGTATTTCCGGCGCTTCTCCCAAGGCGGGCCCGTTTTCCCCATTGATGGGGGGAGGCGTTTTTTCTCTTTGCGGCGGATTGTCTTCCGCCTTTTGGGCAAGAGGGCGGGCCGCCCCGGAGCGCCGCCTTTCACGTGAAGAAGTGTTATGGGACATGGTCCGTTCTTTCCTTAAAAAGCGTTGCAGAATCAAACATCCTCGTAGCAATACAATAACACATAGTTAATGCTTGAGAAAAATTGCCGGGCGGCGTATGAGAAAGTATTCTTTATGGCGTACAGCCGAAGGCCGCGTAAAAACTTGGCGCGCAAGAACTCACATGCAAGCGTCGGCGGAACGCCCCTGTCCGGCAAAGCCCGTGGTACGCGCCATAAAAGGCCCGCTGCCCGGCGGGAAGCAGATGCTACAGAAAAACAGCCCGGACCGCAAACCTCCGGGAGCAGGTGTTTATGCCGCAAGCAACACTCAAACAACTCACGGTCCTCGATCTGGTCCCTTTCGGCAATCCTGGAGGGCAAACCGCTTTTTACGCCCTGCGCCTTGCCTCTCCGGACTGGGAAGAATGGCGTCCCGGCCAGTTCGTCATGCTCCGGCCAAGGGAATCCGGTCCGGAAATCCTATGGGGCAGGCCCTTTTCCATCTGCCGGGTTACCAACAGCGATTTAGTGCTTTTTTTTCAGGTCAAAGGACGCGCCACCGCCGCCCTCGCCAAGATCAGCCCGGGTGACACGCTCAATGTCTGGGGGCCTTTAGGCAATTCCTTCACCATGCAAGCGCAAACCCCCACCTTGCTCCTGGCCGGCGGCATAGGCATTGCCCCTTTTGTGGGCTATGTGCAAAACCATCCCACCCCCTGGGATATCATTATGGAATTCGGTCACCGCATGCCCCTGGAATGCTATCCGGTGGACAGCATTAATGAAAAAGCGCTGATGGAGTCCCACTATGAAAAAAAACCCGAAGACCGCGCGGCTTTTTTGGAACGAGTGGAACAGCGCATTAAGGAATTTGCCCCCAATGGGCTCATCATCGCCTGCGGCCCCACTCCCTTTTTGCGGGAAGTGCAACGCTTTTCCGCACAACACAAGGCCAGGACGCAAGTCAGCCTCGAAACCCGCATGGCCTGCGGCATAGGCGCTTGCCTTGGTTGCGTAGTCAAAGCCGTTCCACACGGGCACAAGCCTCTATGGGACAGTTCCGTGCAAGAATTTCGGGAAGGAACGGATCCGCTCCAGCAGGGGATCCATGTGCAGACCTGTACCTGCGGCCCCAATTTTTGGGCCGACAGCGTCAGCTTTTAACTGTCATACCGGCGGCGCGCTATGGAAAAAAAACGCGTTATTCTGCGTGGGGCAAATGCCTCCCTTGAGTTGAAAAACCCGGTGCTCACCGCATCGGGCACCTTTGGCTACGGCCTTGAATTCATGCCTTACGGCGAATTGGAACTGCTCGGCGGCATCGTGGTCAAAGGGCTCTCCCTCCTCCCGCGCGAGGGTAACCCCATGCCCAGAATCGCGGAAACCCCCTGCGGCATGCTCAATGCCGTAGGACTGCAAAACTGTGGGGTGGAAGCCTTTTTGCGTGAAAAACTCCCCCTGCTGCCCACGGAAAATCTGGCCGTCATCGCCAACCTCTACGCCACGGACATCAAAGAATTCGAGGAACTGGCCGCCATCCTCGCTGCTGAAGAAGGCATTGCCGCTCTTGAGGTGAATATTTCCTGCCCCAACGTACGCGACGGCGGCGTGGCATTTGGGCAAAATGAACGCATGGCCGCCTCCGTCACCAGCGCGGTGAAAAAAAACGCGGGGAAAAAACCCGTCATCGTCAAGCTCTCCCCCAACGTTACCGACATCACCCTAATAGCCCGGGCGTGCGAATCGGCCGGGGCGGACATACTCTCTTGCATCAACACCCTGCACGGCATGGCCGTTGATCTCTCCACGCGCAAGCCTTTGCTGGCCAATACCACAGGCGGCCTTTCCGGGCCTGCCGTCAAGCCCGTGGCTTTGCGTTGCGTCTGGCAGGTGAGCAGAGCGGTCAAAATTCCGGTTATCGGCATCGGCGGCATTCAGAACGCCGAAGATGTGCTGGAATTCATCCTGGCCGGCGCCTCGGCCATACAGGTGGGGACCGCCAACTTCATCAACCCCTCCACAGCGTTCCGCATTGTGCGTTCGCTCCCCCTGGCGGCGGAAAAATACGGCATCACCAGCTTGGAGGCTCTGCGCGGCAGCCTCATTGTGGACTAAGGGCTGCCCCTCAATAAAAAATTTATTGAGGGGCAGCCCTTTAGGAACCGGCTATCCTTCCCTCAGCGAGACTTGGAGCCGCCCTGTGCCTTCACCGTTCCCCGATACCAAAAATTCTTCTCCGGCAAGGGAGGCATCGCCGTGGCCGCCCCTCCCCGGGCAGCGCCCAGCCATTCCCGCCATACCGCATCCGACAAAGGCTCCCCTGATGCGCCGATGAACTCTCGGTGGTTGTAGGCAACCCCCACGGTCAGACGCGGGGCCTGCTCATTGCCCACCAGAACCAGCATGACGTAAGGGTTGGCGTTGGCTTCATAAACAACCAGCCCGTCAAAGCTCCCGAACTGCGCCACAGCCGGTCCGTCCGCATCCGCCAGCAGCCCGTCCGGGGGCCGGATCATGGGCCTGAGATCAAAGGCATTGCGCAGCGAGGCATACTCCGCCTGGCTGAGTTTTTTCCCTCGCAATTCCTTTTCCGCCAGACGCGCGCACAACGCAAGCTGACTCCGAAATTTGAGCAGCACGCCGTCAGGGAGGCGATCTTCCACAAACAGATCCGCTTCGGCAAACTCCTGGGCCAGCCTGTCTGTATACGCGATCATCCCCTGCCAGAACGGCAAGTTAGGCTCCACAAAGCCATTGGGAACAGGAAGATACGCCGCTACTCGGCTTAACGGCCCGGACGCCGTGACGAAATCCCCTTCAGAAATGGGGCGCGTGCCGTGCCGATTTTGCGTAAAAGCCCCCATAATGCTCTCAAGCTCTTTGGCCTGGAATAGGAAACTTTGCATATACAAAGGCATGCCTTTGCCGTACCCGCCGCTTAACGATCGTATGAAGGCGAACCCGGCCACAGAGGCGGCATTTCCCCAAGCTTCCGGCCTTTGTGCCCCAAGGAGCGAAATCAGGCGCTGGACGTTCAGACGCAAAGATGCCGCGGCTTTGCCGTGTTCTTGAACCAATACCGCGGCGGACCGCACAATGCGCTCGGGTTCAAAAGCCTGAGGAGCGGCGCCTCCATCTCCGGAAGAGGAAGAAGAAGGCATGGCCGCGGCTTCGCCCAAAAGCGCCCAGGCCGCTTGCGTTTCCAGGAGCTCAAAGGCATAGGAGTTGCCCAACGCCGCGGGAAGCCATAAGCCGGAAAAAAGGTTCGGCAGTTCCGCCCTCTCCGGGTCGGGATACCGGCGCAGCTCTTTTTTGATGAATTCCGGCAATGAAAAATGTACCGGAAAAACACGTAAATATTCCTGCGTATCCGGTCGCCGCAGGCGGGCGCTATGCGCATTTTCCGGCGCAAGCAGGCTTAAAGCCTCCCTCAGCCGCTTTACAACGGCCGGATCAACGCTGGTTTTAGGCGTAAATTCTTCAACTCCCGCATATTTTTTGAGAAATCGCGCCCATTCCGCATACGAGGCTTCCGCGGGAAAATCGTTAAAAAGAATGGTCAGTTCCATAATTTTTTGCCAGTCGTCGCAGGCGGCGCCTCCCGGATGTTGCCGCGTTTGCGCGTTTTCAGACGCCTCAGCACCGGCTTCTTCCGCAACCGGCAACGACATAAGGAGGGCAAAATTTACGGCATCGGCCATTCCTTCCGGCTGGGTCAAATCCCAGCCCATCTGCTCAAGCCACCGCATGGCCCTGAAATAGCAGCGCGTAAGAGGGGTGGCCGTATAATGTCCGCGCGGCAGATAGCCGCTATAGTCCACCGGCAATAGAGGGGGCCGTACAGGGCCGTTGCCGGGCCGCTCATAATGCTGTGAAAGCAACGGCGAGAGCCGGCTCCCGGACGCGGAAAAAATACTGACCAGCTCCATCTTGATGGCCGCCATGACATCGGCTGAAACATGCCTTTGATACGTTTTCAGCACCTCCAAAACATGCTCCAGGCTCCCCGGCGCGGGCTTGCCCGCGCTCGTCGCCGCGTGTTCCTCCGCCTTTTCCTGGCCGGGTGAAGGCGCTTCTTTTCCCGCGGGCAGGACGCTGCGCAACAGCACAAGCGGGAGCAGAAACTGCGCCTCTAAACGCTCAAAACTGGCAGAAACGCGCTCATTAACCTTTCCCAAACGGACGGCACTGGCAAAGAGCTTGTCCAGCATATCGGCTGTGGCCGGGGCCAGGCGTGTCTTTTCAACATAAGCCAGGCGCGTGGCAAGATACCCCTGCAGAGCGTGCAAAAAAGGATCAGGCCCCACAAACAGAGCATTGGTCAAAGGGGTGTTGTTATAAAAAGAGTCTTGGCCTATGCGCTCAAAAAGATCCAACATGCCCAAGGACGCGCCGGAAAGACACTGCTCCTGCGGGATCAGCAAAAAACGGTTTTCCTGCAAAAAGCGTCTTTGCTCCTTGCTGAGCCTGCCTGTAAAGCGCTCCACCATGCCCAGGTTTACCGCCCGCGCCACCGGGAATGCGGACTCCCTGAAATTGCGGGGGGGCGCTTGCTCCTCATCCCCCGGCGGCGCGGGAGCGGGCTTATCCAAAGAAACTTCCCGCAAAACCACAGCCCCGGGGGTGCGTGAGCGGGTGCTTCCGCTCTGGCCGGATTCGGCCTGAGGCGGCGAAGGCGGCGGCGTTGCCGGTGTCGACGTTTCTTCCTCCGCGGCCACGGGCAGGATGGGGCCCTTCACAATCTGAGCGCCCGCCGGCGACGCGTCCGACGCCAAAACGCTTTTTACCGGCTGCCAAAGACAGAAAATCCCAAACCCCATGCAGACGATAAAAACCGTAAGGCGGTATACATGCGCTATTCGCTGTCCCCTCATATTTCCCCCTTTGCATGACAATCATCCGCATAACCCAGGCCCCATTACCCCAAGCCCCCAGGCGGGGTTTGGAACGGCAGCCCTCTGCTCAGCCGCTCCGCACGCCTCACCGCGCAAAAATGCGCGCGGCTTCGCCGCGCTGGCAGGCCGTCCCATGTAATTTTTGTCCGCCAAAACTTTTTTATACTGTATATGCGACGGGTTATATACACAGAATAATCCTACATTTATAATTGACATATCGCTATTTACCTTTTGCCGCAAGTCCCTTCCAGCTACTTTTGCCGCCACCCCGGTCTTGGCGCTTTATCCTATGCGGCTCCGGCGCTTGACGGAATATCATGTTTTTCGTAGCAAAAAAAGAAACGCCGAACCACGGCGAGCCGGACCGGCCGTCTTTCACAGCCCGGCCCGTGTGGAGAAATTATATGAAAATAGCGCTGCTCGGCAACCAGGCCAGAGCCATGAGCAATTTTTGGACCGTATTATTACGCCGGCTGACAGCGGCGGGGCACGAGGTTATCTGCCTTGTGCCCCGCCCTCCGGTTCAAGCCGGCACGGCCGGCCTTACGGGAAAAACAACCGGAGAAGCTGAGGATCCGGCCTGGGAAGAAGCGCTTACCGGCCTTGGCGCGCGCATCGTGCACTATTCCCTGGACCGCAAGGGGCTTAACCCTATACGCGATCTGCGCACCCTGCTCGATTTGCGCGCAATTTTCAAACAAGAACGCCCGGATCTGCTTTTTGCCTATACCATCAAACCCGTTATTTATGGCGCCCTTGCCTCGGCTCTGGCCAAAACCCCCAGCCGCGAACGCCGCAACCTTATGATCACCGGTCTTGGCTATATGTTTGAAGGAGATAGCCCCACAAAACGGGTGCTTATGCAGTTCGCGCGGCTGCTGTACCGGCTGGCCTTTGCCCAGGCCGCTACGGTATTTTTTCAAAACGATGAAGATCGGGGACTTTTCGAAAAGCTTTCTATTTTGCCTCCCGGCCTGCGTATTTGCATGAGCAAGGGCACAGGGGTGGATACGGAGCGCTTCGCTCCCGCGCCCCTGCCCTCCGGCCCGCCGGTCATGCTCTTTATAGGGCGCCTCCTGGAGGCTAAAGGCCTGCGCGAATTGCACAAAGCCGCACGCCTGGTCAAAGAGCGGCATCCGCAAGCGCGCTTTCTGATTCTGGGGCCCGCTGAGCACGGCCCTGGTTCGGTGCCCCTGAATGAGGTTTTGGATTGGCAAAAAGAAGGCATCGTGGAATATTTAGGAGAAACCCGTGATGTGCGCCCCTACCTCAGGCAGGCGCATATCGTGCTGCTGCCCTCCTGGCGGGAAGGCACTCCCTGCTCTCTGCTGGAAGGCATGAGCATGGGCAGAGCGGTGATTGCGGCAAACGCACCCGGCTCCCGCGAAGTTGTGCTGCCGGGAAAGAACGGCCTGCTTACGCCGGTGGGAGATGCCGAGGCCCTTGCCAAGGCTGTGGAATCCCTTATTATAGATCCGGCGCTTACAGAGAGAATGGGAAACGCCGGGCGCGCCCTTGCGCAAGATATGTTCAGCGCCGAAGTCGTGGCCCGTGATCTCATGCGGGAAATGGGCATCAGTGAAAATCCGAAAAACCGACACGGCTTGCGGCAATAACGCCATGCCGCCTGACGCCGCATCACGGCAAACAGCGCCAATACCTTTTATCCTGCAACCTTGCCGCGCAGCGCGGCGGACAGCACATCGTGAGTAAGCATACCCTTTTTCGCATCCTTGATTTTACTTGCATTCTGACCGCTCTTGCCGTGAGCTCATGGCTCATGCTCCCGCCCTATCTGGATATTTTCGCTGATTATACGGGAGCCTCCACCTTCACCATCCTGATTTTTCTTTTGTCCTTCTATATGATGGACTGCTACGCCTTAGGGCGGGAAGAATTCAGAGACAGCGCCCTGCGCGTGCTCGTGGCGGTTGTGGTGGGGATCATCGCCGCGGGATTCGTTTTTTATACCTTTGAGCACTGGCGCTTCCCGCGCATGATGTTTGTGGTGCAGATGATTATTAATCTGGCGCTGTCTTTGGGCTGGAGACGTCTGTACTATGCCTGGAGCAAAGGGCATGCTCCAATTCCGGAAAAAATCATTTTTTTGGGCGCGGCCATGGCCCAACGCGCGCGCCATGTGCTGCGCGAATACAGCTCTGAAACACAGATCCTCGGCTATGTGGGAGAAGACGGGGCAGACCCCAAAGAAGCCGGCCCCTGGCTTGGCAGCGCGGATCGCATCTTTTCCGTCATCAGCCGCTTCCAGCCCACACGGGTTATTGTTCTGGACAGCTTTTATCTGGATTCAGAATTAACGCACGGCCTGCTTCACGCCAAGCTGCACGGTCTCAAAGTGGATGATATGCGCAGCCTCTATGAACGCCTCGCCTCGCGCGTGCCGGTGGATCTTATTGAAGAAGACTGGCTCCTGCTTGAAGGCGGCTTTACCCTCAATGCCGCCGACTCCATGCGCCGCCTTAAACGGACTTTCGATGTCTGCTTCTCCCTCGGATTACTGGCGCTTACGCTGCCGATCCTGCTCTTGGCCGCCCTCGCCGTCCGCCTGAATTCTCCCGGCCCCGTCATCTACCGGCAAAAACGCGTGGGCCTGCGGGGAAAAGAATTTACCCTCTATAAAATTCGCTCCATGCGTCTGGACGCGGAATTGCAAGGAGCGGTTTGGGCAAGTAAAAACGACCCGCGCGTCACGCCGGTGGGTCGCTTTTTGCGCAAGACCCGCATTGATGAACTGCCTCAGCTCATTAATGTGCTCAAGGGAGACATGAGCGTTGTGGGACCGCGCCCGGAACGGATCGACTTTATTCGCGAGCTGGAAAAAAAACTGCCGTTTTATGACGTGCGTCATACCGTCAAACCCGGCATCACCGGTTGGGCTCAGGTTTGCTACCCCTACGGGGCCTCCCTGGAAGACTCCCGTCTTAAGCTGGAATATGACCTTTTTTATATCAAACACCTCTCCGCCCTTCTTGAGGCAAAAATCCTCCTGAAGACCATCGGGGTCATCCTCATGCCCAAAGGCGCGCGCTAACCCGCTTTGCCGGGGAACGCACCTTTGCCGGAGCTCGGCCAATCGACGGGCGGCTCCTGGCCCTTCTTCCGCCGGGCAGTGCCGCTTTCGCCAGCCTCTTTTTGCCCCATGCGCGTTGGAAGTCTTCCCTCATTACATCAGGGGATGACTTCCAACGCCGGGCGGCAGTCCGGAACCGCCCACAGCGGCAAAAGCAAGCCGAAAACCAGGCTTTTCATCGAAGCGCTCTTCATAAATCAGCTAATGCCGATTTATGAAGAGCGCTTCCAATCAAAATTTCCGGGCCTTTTGAATGAGGGCTGAGTCTCGCTTCCCCTGTAAAAAAATATGTACTTTTAAATAATTAGCCAATATACGCATATTTTTATTTGGCATTTGATCTTTTTCATAGGGGCATTAATGCTTAGTGCCCCAATAATACTATTTTTTTCTTGCGCTACTTATAACGGTATTATATATTTTATGACTCACCTATATGAGGGCTAACGCCCCGTAACGCCTTATCATTTATTTGGCATTATTTTAACCCGTTAAAACAAAGCTATTATTTTTCGTTTTAACGGACTTCAAAGAAGGGAGATTGTATGGGAAATGACATTTTAGTCGACGTGCAGGAAAGTAAAAGGGATGCCGTCGGCATTGCGCAAAAAACGTTATTTTTGGGGGATAGCAATGATACGGTCGCTGTGTCCGCGACTTCCACCAGCGCTTCGGCCAAAGCCATCAGAAATTCCACGCTGAACCTCGGTCTGGGGGACGATGTCGTCAATTTGGCCGCTTCCGCTCTCGCAGGCGGTAATGCACACGGCCTTTACGCCACGACTCTGGACTTGGTAGGGGGAAGCAACCAGGTCAACATTTCCGCCAAATCCGGCGCCGGCCACGCCTTAGGGGTGGAAGGCAACGCTGTGAACGGCGGCTCCGGAAACGATCAAATTTCCATTTTGGCGTCCACCGGCGGCTCCGGCACGTCAGTGGGCCTGCACACCACCACTGTTGACATGAAAAACGGCAACAACATACTGCGCGTTCAGGCGCTTGCCGCCAACAACGAAGCCACCGGCATGTGGAGATCCACCGTCAAAGGCGGCGCGGACGCCGACACCATTGAAATCACGGCAAAGACTTCCGGCTGCGGTACGGCCAGAGGCCTTAACTACAGCTCCATCTATGCCGGGGACGGTCAAAATGAGGTTACTGTTTCCGCGGAATCCGCCAGCGGCAAAGCTTACGGCATCGCCTGCGACGTCATCGGCGGCAAAGACAACGATACGTTCCGCATCTCGGCAAAATCCCTGGGGAACGGCTATGCGGAAGGCCTAGGCGGCAGCACCGTGGACGCTAAAGGCGGCGACAACCTCATCAGCATCTCGGCCGAATCGGCAACCGGCACCGCTTACGGCGTTTACAGCGGTAAAGTCCTTGCCGGCGCGGGCAACGATACCATTTCCATCTCCGCCGTATCCGGCGGCACGGGCCGCGCTCAGGGTTTGTATTGCACAACCGTCAACGCCGGCGACGGCGACAACGCCGTCGATATTCAGGCTATCTCGCAAGCCGGTGATGCCGTCACCGTCGGTTGCGACGTGCTGACAGGCAGCGGCACTGACACCGTCACCCTCACCGCCCAAACCAGCGGAAGCGCCAACGCTCACGTCCTTTACTGGAGCAAGCTGGATATGGGCCAGGGCAACAACTCCGCCGTGCTTAACGCCGTTTCCGGCACAGGGCATGCGCTGGCCATGGAAAAGAGCACCCTCCTCGGCGGCGACAGCCGTGAAGAGCTCACTCTGCTCGCTTCCACCGGCGGCAAAGGCACCTCCGTGGGCGTGCACAGCAGCACGATTGATATGAAGGGCGGAGAGAACACGTTGTATGTGAAAGCCTCCACTCAAGACAACACCGCCACCGGCGTCTGGCAAGGAAAAATTTACGGCAGCAGCGGAGCCGGCGGCGAACAAAGCCCCGACGGCATCACGATTATCGGGCAAAGCTCCGGCACGGGCAATGCCTACGGCGTGACGGACTGCTCCCTCATTGACATGAAAGGCGGCCCCAATACGCTTTCCATCTCCGCCCTTGCCGCCAACGGACATGCCACCGCCCTCAATTGCTGCAGCACGGTTCTCGGCGGCAATGACAGCGACACCATCAACATCCTGGCGCGCACCAACGGCGCGAGCAGCGTTGCCAGAGGCCTCAGCTACAGCTCCATTGACGCCAAAAACGGCGCCAACTACGTCTCCATCGCAGCCGAAGCCGTGAACGGCGCAGCCTACGGCATCGCCTGCGAAGTAACCGGCGGCAGCGATAAGGATATCTTCACTATCTCCGCTAAAACCTCCGGCTCCGGCTATGCTGAGGGCATGGGCGGCAGCGTTGTGGACGCCAAAGACGGCGACAACGTCATCTCCGTCCTTGCGCAATCCGGCACCGGCAAAGCCTATGCCGTATATTCCGGCGGCGTGCGCGCGGGCGCCGGCAACGACGATATATCCATTAGCGCCATTTCCGGCGGCGCGGGCCGCGCTCAAGCCTTGTATTGCACAACCGTCAACGCCGGCGAAGGCAACAACTCCGTAGCGATTGAGGCCGCCTCGCAAACCGGTGAAGCCTGCGCAGTGGGCTGCGACGTGCTAGCGGGCGGCGGCAACGACACCATGCTTATCAGCGCAAAAACCTCCGGCGCCGCTGTTGCCCATGGCCTCTACTACAGCAAGGCCGATGCGGGCAACGGCAACAACAGCGTCACTGTCAGCGCTGAATCCCTGGGCGGACACGCCCTGGCCATGGAAAAATCAACTTTACGCGGCGGCAGCGGCGACGACGTCTTTGCCCTGCGCGCCACGAGCACCGGAACAGGAAGCACTGTGGCTGTTCACAGCAGCACCGTTGATATGAAAGACGGGACGAACTCTCTGGTGATTGAATCCATCACCGTAAACAACGACGCCAGCGGCATGTGGAACAGCACCATATACGGCGGCAGCGGCGCTGATGAAATCGCCATCTATGCCACGGCCACAGGAACCGGAAAGGCCAAAGCCATTGACGTCAGCTCCATCTATGCCGGGGACGGCGCCAACAAGATTTCTCTCGCCGCGGCTTCCCAAGGTGGCGAGAGCTACGCCATCGGCTGCGACGTTATCGGCGGCAAAGACAACGACACCTTCGTCATCTCTGCCAGCACCCTCGGGGCAGCTTCCGCAGGCGCCCTGTGGGCCGGCGTGGTTGATCTGAAAGGCGGCCAGAACTCCCTTAATGTCTCCGCCTCTGTTGCTGACGGCGAAGCTTACGGCGTCGGATGCGGCCACGCTAAAGGCACCGTATACGGAGGAGCCGGCGTTGACGTTATGTCCATCTCCGCTCAGGCCAGCGGCAGCGGCACTGCCTTTGCCCTTAAAAACGGCTCCGTGCACGGCATGGCCGGCGACGATCAACTCACGGTCACGGCCTCGGCCGCTTTGGGCAGCGCCCATGGCGTAGCCGCCGGAACAAAGCTGGACGGCAATGACGGCAACGATCAAATGACCGTCGACGCATACTCCGCGAGCGGCAACGCCTATGCCGTGAGCGGCATTGTCCACAGCGGCGCGGGCAACGATGTTATCCGTGTTACGGCCGCTTCCGGCAACGCGAATGCTCTGGCAACCACACTGCAAGGCGGCGTTATTGACGGCTCGGGCGGCAATGACGACATCACTCTGGCAACCAACGGCGTGCTGAATGCCAATAAGGCCGGCTACGTTTACGGCGGGGACGGCAACGACGTTGTTCACCTGATCCATAACGGCCCCGCCGGCGCCGGCAACTTCACCCAAGACGGCGCTTACCTTGCCATTGAAGGCGGCTACAACAATGCTGTCAGCCATGCCTCAGTTAACGGCGGTTCCGCGTTCCTCGGCGATATCCTCGCTCTGGAGCAGGGCTATGCAAACACGGCCATGCTCGGCAAATTGCCCCAGCTTACCATCAAAAGCTTTGAAGGCCTGTTGCTGGACTTCAGCAACGGTCTGGACGACGGCGCCAGCCTTGACGCCATGTTGGGCGCGACCAAATCCCTGCGGGCGAGCAATGCGGGCCTCTCCTTGATCATCAAAGGCGATGAAGGCGTGGATAACGTGATGGCCAACGGCTTGCTGCAAAACCTCAAGCACAGCGATGTCGCCATTGACGGCATTTCTCATGACGCGCATGGAAATGACGTCACATTCTCTCACTATACGGCGGACTTCCAGAACACGAGCATTGACGTGTATCTGCAGTCCGGCATCGGCATAGCGTAAGCCGCGCCGCTCCGTCCCTGAGGCGCGCGCGCCTTATCAACGGAGTGACTTGCGAGCCCCCCGCACGGCAAACCCTGCCGTGCGGGGGGCTTTTTATTGATATCCTTGAGGGCTCAACGCCTGAGCAAAAAACAATACTAACGCAATATCACAAGAAAATAGTTTTATATTAAAACAAAAAATTTCTTGCGACTACTTCAATGTTATTATATAGACTGCAAAATCGCGAATAAGATCATTGTAATTCGCTATTTTGCTATCATAATATATTTCAAACTCCGGAAATATTTGATCCGGAAAAACTTCAAGAGAGGGTTCACATGGCGACAATGATTATAGAACCGTTTAAAGAAAACGAAAATGTAGTCGGGATCACTCAAAAAGCCTTATTCTGGCAGAATGACAATGATCTGGTGCGTGTGGAAGCCATATCAGCCAAGGCATCAGCCAAGGCGGTGGAAAGTTCCACACTGGATTTGGGCGGGGGCGATGACGCCGTCATACTGTCCGCCGCCGCTCTTACAGACAGCAACGCTCACGGCATGCAACTCACCACATTGGCCCTTGGGGAGGGTTCCAACATAGCCGAGATTAGCGCTTACTCCAACGGAGGAGAGGTGCGGGGCATGGACAGCAGCCTGCTGCTCGGCGGCAGTTCCCACACCGACGACATCTTGGTGAGCGCCTCCTCCAAGGCCAACGGCGCCGCTATAGGGGTGCATGCCAGTACTGTGTATCTGAACGGGGGATATAATGAACTGAAGGTTTTTTCTTTTGCTGAAAACAACACCGCCGCCGGAGTCTGGAACGGAAAAATTTACGGCAGCGGCGGCAACGCGCAAAACGCCGACAGTATCTCCATAGCCGCATACTGCTCCGGCAGAGGCACTGCCGTTGGTGTTGGAGGCAATTCCTTTATCAATATGCAAAACGGCATCCATAACCTTGCCGCCAGCGCCAGCGCCGCTGACGGTAACGCCACGGCCTTCGACGGCAGCGCTCTCATCGGCTACGATCTCCCTGTGGTGGATTATACGTCCCACATAACTTTTGCCGCTCGTACAGGCAACGTCAACGGCATTGCCAAAGGCCTGAACAGCAGCGCCGTTACCCTCAACGACGGCGCTCATGCCGCTTCCATCAGCGCCATATCCGAAGGCGGGCACGCTCTGGCTATGGATCACTCCACCTTTGCCTGCGGCAACGGAGCAGACGCGCTTGCCCTGCGCGTCGCAAGCTATGGAAACGGAACATCTGTGGCCATGGGGAACAGCACCCTTGACATGAAAAACGGGGAAAACTCCCTGATCATTGAAGCCCTCACCACAGACAACACTTCCAGCGGCCTGTGGGACAGCAATATCTTCGGCGGCAGCGGCGCGGATGCCATCGGCATCTATGCCACGGCCGACGGCGCGGGACACGCCAGAGGCATTGACCGCAGCGTCATTTACGCGGGGAACGGAGATAACTATATTTCCCTTCTCTCTACATCCAAGGGCTGGGATAGTTACGCCGTCGGCGGAGAGGTCATCGGCGGCATGGATAATGACGGATTCGTCATCGGAGCCATCACCGAAGGAACCGGCATAGCGGGAGCTTTGCGGTACGGCATAGTGGATATGGGTAGCGGCTCCAACACGCTCCATCTTTTCGCCACTGCAGTGGACGGCCATGCCTACGGCGCCGGCAGCGCCGTTTACGGCGGCTCCGGCGTCGACGCTCTGGCCATCTCCGCTATGGCAAGCGGCAAGGGCACAGCCACGGCTGTCGCAAGCGGAGCCGCGATTGACGGCATGGCCGGCGATGACCGGATAGAAGTCACAGCCTGGGTTCAAGGATCAGGCGATGCCCTGGGTCTGGACTCCAACGCGATGCTGCAAGGCAACCACGGCAATGATCAGATAGTGCTCACCGCCTATTCCGCCATGGGTAACGCCTGTGCTGTGAGCGGCCACATCAACAGTGGTGAAGGCGATGACGTGATCCGCGTGACGGCCTGCTCCGACAATGCCCAAGTCCTGGCTTCCACCCTGCAGGGCGGCGGCATTTACGGCTTGAGCGGCAATGACGACATCACTCTCAGCACCAACGGCGTGCTCAGCGCGCATAAGGCCGCCTCCGTCTACGGCGGAAGCGAAAATGATATCGTCCGCCTGGTTCACACCAACCCCGGCGCCGCCAAGGACTTCACCCAAGGCGACGCAACGCTGATCATTGAAGGCGAATCCAACTATTCCGTATTCCATTCCTCAGCAAACGGCGGCAGGGCTTCTCTCGGGGATATTCTAGCCCTCGAGCAAGGCTATGCCGACACCGCCATGCTCGGCAAATTGTCCCAGCTTACCGTCAAAGGCTTTGAAGGCCTGGTGCTGGACTTCAGCAACGGCCTGGACGACGGCGCCAGCCTCGATGCCCTGCTGGGCGCGGTCAAAAGCCTGCGGGCGACCAATACCGATCTTTCCTTGATCATCAAGGGCGATGAAGGAGTGGATACTGTAATGGCAGGCGGCCTGTTGCAAAACCTCAAGCACAGCGATGTGAGCGTTGACGGCCTTTCCCACGACGCGCACGGAAACAGCATCACTTACTCGCACTATACAGCAGATTACCAGGACAGCATTATTGACGTGTACCTGCAGTCCGGCATCGGCATAGCGTAAGCTGCGCCGCTTCGCCCATTTCCGCGCGGCGCGCAGGCTGCCGCATAAGCCTTATCATTTCCTCTCGACCTCGGGCCGTGAGTTTGGCATTCTTGTGACTGTTCACTCTGTCCTCATTGCGGTTTGCTGTTGTCTCGCAACTCCAGCTTTACCGTTTTGAGGCAGGGTGAACAACCTATTGAAACATTACATCTAGAGCGCTGTAACTGTGAAATTCGCATACCGGCAAAATGGCCTGGCCTTGTGAAGCGAAGCGCAGCAGGGCCCGCGGGATTGGCGTAGGCGAGCTTTGTTCGCCGTTACGAGACAATCTCAAGTGTAAACCGCACCCAGTACCGGCATACCCAAAATGAGCCGGTACGCGGGCTGGTTCCGCCTTGTGTCTCTCTGGGGATTGCGCTACTGTGCCTGTGAAAATATTTCGCTTTGCAAAGGATGCTTATGCTTACCAAACCCCGCCTCCTCACCCCTGGTCCGACGCCGCTGCCTGAACGTGTCCGCCTGGCCATGGCTCAGGATATGATTCATCACAGAAAAGCCGCTTTCAAAGGCATTATGGCAAAAGCGCAAGAAGGCCTGGCCCGTCTTTTCGGCACAGGGCAGGCAGTGTTGCCCCTGTGCGCTTCCGGCACCGGCGCAATGACCGCCGCCGTGAGCAATTTGTTCGCGCCGGGAGAAAAGGTGTTGGTGGTGGAAGGAGGCAAGTTCGGCGAACGCTGGTCGGAAATTTGCCGTGCGCGCGGAGTTATTCCTGTTCCTCTTAAGGTGGAATGGGGGTTCGGGGTTTCGCCTTCGGCCGTGGGCGCCGCTTTGGACGCGGATCCGCATCTGCGCGGCGTGCTTGTGCAGCATTCGGAAACCTCTACGGGCGCGCGGCACCCTATTGAAGAAATTGCGGCGCAGACGGCGAAGCGTCCGGTTCTTTTGGTGGTGGACGGCATTTCCGCCGTGTCTATCATGCCCTGCCCCATGGACGCCTGGGGAGTGGACTGCCTTTTGACCGGTTCGCAAAAAGGCCTGATGCTGCCGCCGGGTTTGGCCCTTATCGCCCTTTCGGACAGGGCTTGGAAACGGGCGCAGAACCTTGAGCAAAACGATTTTTATTTTAATCTCCTGAAAGAGCGGGAAAATAACGCCAAGGGGCAAACGAGGTTTACCTCGCCGGTGAGCCTGATTATCGGGCTGGCCGAGAGTTTGCGTATGTTTGAAGAAACCGGCCTGGACAATATTTACCGCAAACAATGGGCGCTGACCATGATGGCGCGCAAAGCCGTTGAGGCTATGGGGCTTACCTTGTTCGCGCCTGAACATTTTGCCTGGGGAGTGACCAGTGTGCTCTTGCCTCAGGGAGTGGATGCCGTGCAATTGCTCGCCCACGCCGCAAACCGGTATGGCGTGGTTATGGCCGCGGGGCAGGATCATCTCAAAAATCGAATGGTGCGCATAGGGCACATGGGCTGGCTGGACTATGCGGATTTGGCCGCCGGCATTCATGCCTTGGCAGCTTCGTATACGGCCTGCGGCGGCCACGTGGGCTGCCGCAACTACCTTGAGCAGGCGCTGGACGCTTACTGGGCGGCCCTGGACAGCGGCCCTGCCGCCGCGTCGCGCATATGACGCATGGGGCCTGACCTTTTGGACGATGCGTATTTGGGAGGAGCAAATGAGCGAAAAAGAGCGAAATGAAGAGCCGGAAATGCCGATTAACGCTGAACAGGCCGCGCAGAAGAGCGAAAGCGGCGACGAAGCCGGACCTTTTGCCGTGGATTTTTCGGGTGACGCTGTTGAGGGTAAGCCAGGAGAGCGCTCTTCTGAGGGTGAACAGGCCCGTATGCCCAAACCCACCTTTTCCACCTTTGTGCTTTCTTTGGCTTCTTCAGCATTGGTACAGCTCGGTGAGGTGCCGGATCCGGGCACGGGCAAAAATGAGGTGGATCTGGTGATGGCCAAGCACACCATTGATATTCTCTCCATGTTGCAGGAAAAGGTGAAAAGCGGCCTGGAAGGCGAAGAGTCGCGTTTGCTGGAAGGGTTGCTGTATGAATTGCGCATGAAATTTGTGATGAAAAAATAAGCCGGTGCTGGGAGTCATTTCCCGATGAAGTATGAAATGACTCCTAGTGTTTTGCGCATGGAGATATTTCGCAAACGCAACGCCCCAGGCGCGCGTTCGTAAACGAATGGGTCTGCCGGCAAGCGCATGTTTCGTCGTTGAACCATCAGATAAGGCCGCGCTATGAACACAGTGGACACTCTTCAGGATATATCTCAAAATCCGGACAAGGCGGCAGGGAAGAATTCTCTGGAAACAAGCTCCGGCTTCATTCGAGCCGGACTTGTGGGGGTGACCGGATATACGGGCATGGAACTGGTGCGTCTGCTGGCCGTTCATCCGTCCATGCGGTTATGCCGGGTGACTTCGCGTAAGGAAGCGGGCCAGACGCTTCAAGCGCTGTACCCGTTTGTGCGGGGATTTGATGTGGGAGATCTGCGTATCGCCGTGCCTGAGCCGGCGGATCTGGCCCGGGCCTGCGATGTGGTCTTCCTTGCCGTGCCGCACGGCGCGGCTATGGTGTTGGGCGCGGAACTGGTGCGCGCCGGTTGCAAAGTAGTGGATCTTTCCGCGGATTTTCGCCTGCGCGATCAGGCGGTGTATGAAAGCTGGTACAAGACCCCGCATACAGAGACGGGCATGCTGGCCGAGGCCGTATACGGCCTGCCGGAGCTGTATGCCGCCGCCATTGCCGGAGCGCGCCTTGTGGCGAACCCTGGCTGTTATCCCACCGCGAGTATTTTGGGTTTGTATCCAGCCGTTGCCGGAGGTTTTGTGGACACCCGGGACATGGTCATCGACGCCAAGTCCGGCGTCAGCGGCGCGGGCCGCGGCGCGGTGGTGCCCTCTTTGTTCTGCGAGGCCCATGATACGTTCAGGGCCTATAACCTCGCCGCGCACCGGCATACCCCTGAAATAGAGCAGGAGCTGTCGCGCCTGGCCGGGACGCCGTTGACGCTTTCCTTCAACACGCATCTGCTGCCCGTGAACCGGGGCATTCTGGCCACTATCTATACTAAGCTCACAAACCCGGCCATGCCCCTTGAGCGGATCCACGAGGTCTATGAGGCGGCCTATGCGGCGCATCCCTTTGTGCGGGTGTTGCCCCTGGGGCGCCTGCCGGAGCTGCGCTCGGTACGAGGGACCATGTTCTGCGACATTGCCCTTGTAAAAGACGCTCGCACCGAGCGGCTGCTTATTGTCTCCATCATTGACAATCTGTGCCGGGGAGCCTCCGGGCAGGCCGTTGCCAACGCCAACCTTATGACCGGCCTTGCCCTGGAAGCGGGTTTACGCCTTGCGCCCCTCGCTCCTTAAAGCATAGTGATTTTGAAACGCTGCACTCGTCGTTTGCGGCAAGCAGCAGCCTGCCTGCTTCTCGTCAGGGACCGCGCATGCCCGGCATGCGGCAGTGCAAGGTTGCAGCGCCTTAGAATCTGTGCGGCGTTTTTGGCGCCGGCATTGTTGGCGATGACGGTGCTGTGGCCTTGCCGCGCCCATGCGGATCCTGACACCGCCCCGGCGACAACGGGGAGCGAGTCGGCCAGAGAAGAGAGCTTTTCCACAGGCCTGCATTTTTTTGATGATTCCGACCTGAAGGGAGGGCTCTATTTTTTTCAACGGGAGCGCAGGCGCTTTGATCCGGCGCAAGGGAACTACGGCGTTAATCTGAGCCATGCCACAGCGACGGCAAGCGCGGAATTCAATTCCGGCTTTGCGGGAGGTATTATCGGCTGTGATGTGGGCCTATACGGCACAGCGGATTTGAAAAACGCGGGCGCGCCGGATCATGAAATGAACTTTATGCCCTGGGATGACCCCTGGCATCCTGATTGGAGCAAAAAGGACGCCCGTGACGGAGTTTCCTTTCACAAAGCACAGATAAAAGCCAAGGCTGGTCCTTTTTGGGCGCAAGGAGGGTATTTTCAGCCTTCCGGCCCGGGCGTGCTGGGGGTCAACTGGTCCGTGATGCCCGGCACATACCGGGGAATGAATATGGGAGCGGAGTGGGGAGATTTTTCCTTTGCCCTCGCCTGGGCGGACGCCTACAAAGCCCCTTGGTTCACGCGCATGAACAGCTTTTATAAAAATGACGGAGAAAGTCCTGTGCCCTGGCTCTGGAGCGCTGGAGCCCGCTACAACTCCAAAGGCGGGTTGACGCTGGAAGCGGCGTATGGGGAATCCAAAAATTTTATTTGGAATGCGCACCTGAAAGGCAGATATGAAACCGTTTTCGGCAATGGGAAAAAAGACAGCCTCGCCTTTGGCGCCCATGTGTACCTGATGGGGGATTTTGACCATGCGCCTTCAAGCCCCAATAACAATTTCGCCGGCACGGCGGCGCAGCCCTATATGTTTATCCACTACCGCCGCGCGCCCTGGCTGTTTATGCTGGAAGGAACCTACACCCTGGCTCCCTTTGACAGCGCGCAGCAGGCGGGATATTTCGCCTACCGTCTGACAGATCGCTACGGCAGCTCCAAAGGCGCGTATGACCCCTGGTGGGATGCCCATACGGATTGGAACGCGCATCGGGAAAAAGCCTTGTTCGCCTCTGCCGGGCGCGGTCTGGATGATTTGCTGCCGGTGCGGGGGCTTACAGTCACTGTCGGCGCGGGGCTCGGTTGGGATGGGCAAGCCTATGGCGTATCCGGGCACTTCAAAGAATGGGCCTTTACTTTCGACCTGAACTATACCAGGCAGGAAGCTCCGCTGCAGGGGGCTTTTGCCAAGCTGCACCTGACCGCATACAGGAACGGCACGGATTTTCCTGACTGGAATCCCTATAAAAACGGTTTTCAGAGCGAACACGACGTTAAATTTTTTATTGGCGTCCCGTTTGATTTATAAAAAAGATTGTCAAGCCCTTGTGAAAAATATTTTTTACGATAGAAGAATAGTGCGAATGAAAATTCGCGGAAACTTCAGTACGCGGCCGTCTGCTTTTTTGCAGCGGGCCTTGTGTGTCTGTCTGTTGATGACGCCAGAGGGGGACTCGCTCTTCGCGAAGTCTTTCCTCCGCGTGAGCCTTGCGGCTCTCTCTTGTGAAGTTGCCCCCCTTCGCAGAGCTTTTTCTGCACTACTATGCCTGATTTCACGCGCATCCCGCGGATTGGCGTGAAATTGAAAATAAGAGCAAAGGAGCGCGTTATGGATTTTTTGTTTTTCTTCCTCGGCCTTGCTGTGACAATTGCTGCTCTTTGCCATATAAAAAAGACCAGCGAGTAAGCGGCTTTCTCGTGTTTTCCCCGCTGTAAGTCCACACTTGCGGCGGGAAAGTATTCCCATACCAGACACCAGGTTACAATCACGGCGCCCTAGTGCTGTTCTCCACGCATATTGTGAGAGACGCAATTTTGTTGCGCCGCTCCGGGTACGGCCTTGCGCGGCGAAGGTTTCGCATCTTTATGACCGCCTTGCGCGCCCAGTCTTCTTTTGTGTGGCGGCCTTGCGCCGCGCTCACGTCTTGCCTCACGCCCACAGTGTTCTTATATACGAAAAATCAGGAAGCCGACTCCGGGGCTCGCGCCCGGCAAGTCCGCCGAAATGCCGGCGAGCGGATTTCGCCCGTTGGTACGCGGCTGCTCTGCTGTGGCGGGTTTTGACGTATACATGGGTACCGGCTCAGTTTGAAGATGCCGGCACTGGACGCAGCATCTTGACATACCAGCATAAGGAGTTTTTTGTCATGACCAGCCAATTGAAAACCTTTCTGCTTCTTGCCCTGCTTTCCGGCATTATCCTTTTGCTCGGTCAGTTTTTCGGCGGCAGAACAGGTCTTGTGATTGCCGTCGGCCTGGCCTTGTTGATGAATGTAGGCAGTTATTGGTTTTCCGATAAAATCGTCCTCAAAATGTACGGAGCAAGGGAGCTTTCTCCCTCAGAAGCGCCCATGCTGCACAGGATGGTGGAAGATCTGGCCCGGGAAGCCGGCATTCCCAAGCCTCGCGTAGCTCTTATCCCGGGCGAATCCCCCAACGCTTTCGCCACAGGCCGCAATCCGGAGAACGGCGTTGTGGCGGTCACGGACGGCATTGTCCGCCTTTTGTCTCCCGATGAACTCAGGGGCGTTGTGGCGCACGAAATCGGGCATATCGCGAACCGGGATATTCTGATTCAGACCGTAGCGGGTGTGATGGCCACCATCATTATGTATGCGGCCAACATGATGCAGTGGGCGGCCATTTTCGGCATGGGACGCCGCGATGAGGAAGGTGGAGGCGGCGGCTTTGGCGCTATTCTCATGGCGCTCCTTGCTCCCATAGCGGCCAGCCTGATCCAGATGGCCATTTCCCGCTCCAGGGAATATTTGGCGGACGCCACCGGCGCGCGTATTTGCGGCAATCCCCTTTCCCTTGCTTCGGCACTTGGGAAACTGCAGAGCTACAGCCAGCAAATACCCATGCGCCAAGGCTCGCCGGCCACGGCGCATATGTTCATCGTCAACCCCTTCAGCGGCGGCGGGATCGGCAAGCTTTTCTCCACCCATCCTCCCATGGAGGAGAGGATAGCGCGGCTGCGGGCCATGGCGAGATGATGCCTTTTGGCACGGGTGTTGCTACTTAAAGGGGAAACGCCAACATATCGACGCAGGTTCGCCATGCCTCCTTTTTCCTTCAGACTGGAACAAGTCCGGCTGTACCGCAAGCAACTGGAAGAACAGGCCATGCAGGCGCTTGCCCAGGCGGTCATGCAGCGGGACGCGACAAAGGCGCGCATCGCCGCCCTTGAAGAAAAGCTCCTGGAGCAGCGTGCGCGCCTTTGCGAGGCGCACAGCTTAAGTTCGGGCGAACGTTGGCTTGCCGGCATGTATGAAACAGCCTTGAAGCAGGATCTCGCCGAGGCGGAGAGGCTCTTTGCGGAGCAGGAAAACCTGGTGGACCAGCGCCGGGTGGACCTTGTGCAAAAAGCTAAAGATCACGGCTTACTTGATAATTTGAAAAAAAAGCAGACCGAGCGCCACCTCCTGGCGGAACGCCAAAAAGAGCAGCACACCAATGACGAAACAGCCACCTTGCGCCACAGCCCTGTCACCATCTAGACTTTGCCGTCTCCTGCTGGCGCTTTTGCCCATAAAGCTCCTTGTGGTGGGTCTTCTGCTCATTGAACCGGCGTCATTTTTTGATCGGGACACGAAGGGCGCCGGCACGCTCGCCGCCGGAATTGCCGAATTTCTCTCCGGCGGCCGCGTTTTTTCCGCCAATGCGGCCACGGGAGACGGCGCGGCCGCTCCTCCGGCCATAGATACATCACTGCCGGACGCAGGAATGGAACGAGCCAAGCCGGAAGGCTCTTATGCCCGTAACCGTTCGCTCAGCACCCCCGGGGCCGTACCCGGAGTGAGTTTTGCCCAAAACAGTACGGAGAGGCTGCCCGCACTGCCGCCCATCAGTTCCCGTGCCGCGAACACAACCAACATGCCCGGCTCCCAGAACGGCACAGTTGCCGTGGATAGAGACAGCCTGGCCAGACGCCAGGAGGATCTCGCCAGAAAAGAGCAGGAATTGCGCCTTCTTGAGGGCGAACTCGGCAACAAGCTGGAACAGATGCAAATGCTGGAGAATCGCCTCTCCTTAATGATGAAGGAAGCGGAAGGCACAAAAGACGCCAAATTCCGGCACATGGTGGATATGCTCTCCAACATGAAATCCAAACAGGCCGCGGCGGTCTTGGAAACCCTTGACCCCAAGATAGCCGTCAGAGTTTTGGCCGGGATGCGCGGACGCCAGGCCGGGGAAATACTGACCTTCGTCAAGCCGGAAATAGCGGCTAAGCTCACGGAATCACTGGCCAGGATGCAGTTGCCCCTAGAATAGCGGCAGCGCGCCTGATTTACCGTGATACCGCGTCAGACGCCGTTTTTTGCTCGGGGTCAAAGACCGAAAGAATCTACCCCCCTCGCAAAGCGTTCGCCTTCCTTGCCTGAGGGCGAACCAGACGCGCTACGGAATATTGCAAAGGATGGGGAGCGGTTCAACTGGGGCGCTACAACGTCCCTCATAACCAACTTGAAAAGTTGATTATGAGGGATCACGCCCCGAAAAGCGTGGTTTTCGGCCCGCGCACGCCGCTGTTAACGGAGTCATTCCTAATGAATTATGCAATGACTTCTACGGAAGTGTTTCATTGAGCCAGTATTCGGAGCAAACTCCTTGTGCCAAGATTACGACTCACCATAGCCTATGAGGGCACGCGCTACGCGGGCTGGCAAATGCAAGCCGGAGAGGGAGATACTCATGCGCCCACCATACAAGGGGAGCTTGAGCGCTCCATAACGGCTATTATCGGCACGCGCATGCCCGTGCATGGGGCGGGACGCACGGATGCGGGCGTGCATGCCGAAGGCCAGGTATGCCATGTGGACCTGCCGGAAGGGACGCAGCGTATTGATTGGCCCCGGGCGTTGAACGTGCGCCTGGCTCCGGATATTCGCGTGCTGGATGCGCAATGGTCGGGGCCGGGGTTTCATGCCCGCAAAAGCGCGCTGCGCAAACGCTATGCCTATAGTTTCTGGGCGCACGCGGATAAGGCGGTGCCAAGGCTTCAAGCCTTTGTCTGGAGCTGCCCCCCCCTTGGTGTGGAGCGTATGCTGGCAGTGATTCCTCTGCTCACAGGCCAGCGCGATTTCGCAAGCTTTCGCAATGCCGGCGGCACAAACGGCGGCGATAGTTCGCGGAGGCTTTTTGCCGTCAACTACCTCCCCGGCGTGGCGGCGGGGCTCGTATGCCCGCCCGGATGGCCCGTAGGCAGCATGGTTTTTGAAGGGGACGGCTTTTTAAAACAAATGGTGCGCAACCTCATGGGCCTGATGGTTTGGGTTGGACTGGGTAAAATTTGGCCCGAAGATATTCCGGCCATTTTCGCGGCAAAAGACCGGCGGGCCCTGCCAAGCCCCTCCGCCCCCGCTCAAGGGCTGACCCTGTTGGAAGTACTCTATTAGAGCAGAGTAACTTTGAGATTTGTCGTTTAACGGCGGGCAAAGCCCGCCTACGGCAATCTCAAGGCAAGGATTTACGGGCAAATCCTTGCAGAGCAATTATGCATTTTCAATGTTAAATTGCTCTAGATGTAATGTTTCAATAGGTTGTTCACCCTGCCTCAAAACGGTAAAGCTGGAGTTGCGAGACAACAGCAAACCGAAATGAGGACAGAGTGAACAGTCACAAGAATGCCAAACTCACGGCCCGAGGTCGAGAGGAAATG
>JAVBOT010000049.1:0-21698 GCA_031550225.1 Desulfovibrio sp. | reverse complement strand
AAATAAAAGATTTTGCGCCAAGAGCAAGGAATCCAGCTCTTTTTGCGAAGGGAGTGTACTCTTACGGTACAGGACCGGAGGAAAAAAAGCTGGATGACGCAGCTATTTGGACAAAAGATTTATTTAGAAACAGCCCCTAGGAAGCGAATCAGGAGGTGTGGCATGCATTCTAAAAAATAATAGAGGGTACTTTATACAATGTATATCCTGCACAATGAAGCCGCTCACTGCGGTTCGCCTTAAAAACAGCCGATCATGGCGAGGGAATGATGCGCCGCAGCCGGACGGGTTTCCTAAGAAAAAATGAACATTTTCAATGTTCATTTTTTCTTAGGGCTGTTTCTAAATAGGGGGCTATTGACAAAGAAGACTTTGACAGCATATCAGCTTATCTATATTGGCATGTTTTTTGCTTAACTTAAGTTTGCCTGGACATTTCGCCAGAGCCGCGGCAACAGCTAAGAAAGAAAAACAACGAAAAATCCGCGTATTTCATATTCTCCCGCTTGAAGCCTATGAATAAAATGCATACTATTCGTCAAAATTCCGGCGCGCATCCCCTCAAGACGCCGGCACTACCGGAGCCCCATATGAGTACCGGCCTTCCCCTTGTCCTTTCCGTGACCTCCGGCAAAGGAGGCGTGGGAAAAACCAATATTTCCGTTAACCTCGCCTGCCTCTTGGCCGCGCAGGGGCGAAAAGTCGTCCTTCTGGATGCGGATCTTGGCCTTGCCAATGTGGATCTCCTCCTTGGGATGACCCCGGAATATAACTTATTTCACTTGTTTCACGAAGGCGCCCGCCTTGCCGATGTGCTCCTCGATACCCCCTACGGATTTAAAATCCTCCCGGCGGCCTCAGGCGTACACGAAATGCTTAGCCTCACTTCGGGACAAAAACTTACCTTGCTTGAAGCCATGGATGAACTTGAGGATTCCGTGGACTTTCTCATTGTGGACACAGGCGCGGGCATCAATGACAACGTCATGTATTTCAACCTCGCCGCCCAGGAGCGTCTGGTTATCCTGACGCCGGAACCCACGTCCCTCACCGACGCCTACGCTTTAATCAAGGTAATGCAGCAAAATCATGAGGTATACAGTTTTCGCGTGCTGGTAAACCAAAGCCCGGACGAAAAAACCGCCCGTGATGTTTTTCGCCGTCTGTATAAGGCTTGCGATCACTTTTTATCCGGCGTCTCCCTGGATCATATAGGCACGCTCCCGCGCGATCCCGGAGTGCGCGGTTCTGTCATTAAACAAAAACCGTTTTGCATTCTGGAACCGAAAGGGGCCGCCTGCCGAGCCCTGGCGGCAGTGGCCGACACTATCCAAACTTGGGATGTTCCCCATGCCCTTGACGGCAACATCAAATTCTTCTGGAAGCGCCTTCTCTTCGCCAACTGAAGCGCAAAACCGTACAGCACCGGCCGAAGCCTGGGAAATGTTCAATTCCGGACTTCTGCCCTGGACGGAATGCAGCCAGGCCCAGCAGGAGAGCATCGTGCGACACTTCGCCCCTAAGGTGAAGTATCTCGCCTCACGCATGAAGGCCAGACTCCCGCGCAATGTGGAGCTCTCCGAACTCATCAGCGCCGGAACCCTGGGATTGATGGAATCTTTCGGCAAATTCCGCCCCCAGATGGGCATCAAGTTTGATACCTATGCGGAAAGCCGCATCCGGGGCGCCATGCTTGATGAACTCAGACGGCTGGACTGGTTCCCCCGCTCATTGCGCCGGAGAGTCCGCACCTTGGATGAAACCATACATAAGCTCGAGCATCAAAACGGGGCCACCCCTTCGGAAGAAGATTTATCCAAAGAGACCGGCCTAAGCGTAAAAGAAGTACGCGAAGGCCTCGAAGCCATGCAAAATCAATTTTGCCTGTCTCTTGAAATGCTGCAAGAATCTTTTTCTCCTGTGGAACAATCAGGGGAAGAAGAACCCTTCACCCTTACCGCTTCACAAGAGCTCATAGATAAGGTGGCGGAACTTATTGAGCAGCTGACTCCACGCGAAAAATTAGTATTATCATTGTACTATACCGATGAATTGAATATGCGGGAAGCAGCGGAAGTCATGGGCATTACCGAAGGCCGCGTTTCACAGTTGCATTCACAGGCGCTTTCACGGTTACGCAAAGAATTTGCCGCCCGCCATAAAGATATGTAAAGGGCGAGCGTACCCGCCTGGCGCGGGAAAACCCGCCGCTAAGGACGCGCATGACTTCGCGGCGCGCGCCGCAAAACCTTGCCCTGAATGCTTACCATGTTGTGTGTTGAAAATGCCCCAAGCAAGGAGAGATTTAATGGCTTATAATCCGAATATGCGAGTGCTGGTGGTGGACGATTTTTCAACTATGCGCCGGATCATCAAAAACATTCTGCGCCAACTCGGTTTTACCAACATTGTTGAAGCTGACGACGGCACCACCGCCTGGGATACCCTTAACAAAGATAAAATTGAATTTATTATCTCCGACTGGAATATGCCCCAGATGACCGGCATTGATCTTTTGCGCAAAGTACGCGGCAGTGAGGAGTTTTCGGACCTGCCCTTCCTTATGGTCACGGCCGAGGCGCAACAGGAAAATATCATCGAAGCGGTGCAGGCGAAGGTTTCCAACTATATTGTCAAACCCTTCACCGCCGAAGTCATGAAACAAAAAATAGACAAGATCTTTCCCTGAGCCGCGTGTTGCGCGCGGAAACAGCGCAGCCCGCCTCATAACTCATGTGCAATGGGCCGCACGCTGCCTGATGAAGCAGATTCGCTTTGAGGTTTGCCGCGTTTAGCGGTGGGCGCTTTGCCGCGCGCCGGGAAGTCATGTTATAATTCATGAGGGAATGACTTCTAGAGCAGATTAACTTTGAGATTTGTCGTTTAACGGCGGGCAAAGCCCGCCTACGGCAATCTCAAGGCAAGGATTTACGGGCAAATCCTTGCAGAGTAATTATACATTTCCAATGGTAAATTGCTCTAGCCAAAGCAAAAAACAAAACCCGACGCAGCGGCGCGGCAAACTGAGCCGCTATCGTGAAGGTATGGTATGGACTCTGACAATAAGCCCCCCACGGGCACAGGCGGCGAGAACAATCCGCTCGCTTCCGTCGACGATATACTCGGCGATCTGCAGGCCGATGAAAAAAGACTTGATGATGCTTCCAGCCAATCTAAGGTCGTGCTCGTCAATGCCCTTGAAGACCCCTCAGCCGCCTCCAGCGAACCTGAAAAAAGCGCCGATGGTGACGAATTGAGCGTCTCTGGCCCGGAGAACAACGCGACGCAAAGCGCCTCGCCGAGTGCTGAAAAAAATGCAGCAGCAGCCAAAGTGGAGTTGGACCTGGAAGACGCCCCGTTTCTGGCCGAAGAAGCCCCGCCAAAGCCCCAACCCCAGCAGCAGGCGACTCCTCCCCCAGCTCCCGGCGCCTCCGGCCCCGCACCCCCAAAAGCTTCCGCCGTCAAGCGTTTGCTGGCTTCACTGCTGGCGAACAAAAAACGCTTGGGCATGGCGAGCGCCGCTGCACTGATCATTTTGCTCGCTCCGCTGCTCTTTTTCCTGTTCACCGGCCCCAAAGCGCCCAGCAAACCCGAAACCGCCGCCGCTCCCGCGCCGGCGCCCGCGCCTTCTCCCACGCCTCCTCCCGCGCCGGCGGAGCCTCAAGGCGCTCCTTCTTCAAATTTTCTTTATAAAGCGGAACCTTTTCTTGTGGAGCGGCGCGGCAGCGAAGGGGAAATTCGCTTTTTGCGCTGCCGCTTCACCATACCGGTAAACAACGAAAGGCTGTTCGCGGAAATGCAGGCCAAAAGCATTATTTTACGTGACGCCATATATCATTATCTGAGCAACAAACCCCTTACCTTACTTTCCGACAAAACCCAGCAGGACTTGCTGCGAAGCGATCTTATCAGTATAATCAACGAACAGGTGACTGCCGATAAGATAGATGAACTGTTTTTTGAGGAATACTTCGTCAGCGGGGGATAACGCCGACGCGAGCCTCCGGCGACAAAAAGCTTCCTCTTTGCGCGGGCATGGCCGGCCGCAACCCGAAACCGGCCTTGCTTATGGATGCCTAAGGGCTGTCTCTTACGGTATTCGGCCGAAATAGCGGGCTAAATCCGACGCAGCCAGAGGGCGGGAGGATACAGCGCCAACGCGCCCCAAACATTGTAACTTTGAAATTATACATGCCGGTAAAATGCTCTGGTCTTGTGGAGCGACGCGCAACAAGGCCCGCGAGATTGGCGTAGGCGAGCTTTGCCCGCCGTTATGCGAATCTCAAGCGTAAACCGCTCTAGCGGACAGGAGCTGTTGCTATGAGCGTACTTAATACCCTTCCCGCGCCCGTGATCCAGATGGGGCTTGTGGAAAAAATAGTGGAAGTGCAGCAAAACCAGCCGCACGTGCAGCAGCTTGTAGCCCAAGAAACCGCCCGCCACGCCTGGAAAGACGAGCAATCCCGCGTGGGCAAAACCGAAAAGCAGGAAGAAGGGCGCAAGGTGCGGGAACGCGAGGCCGGCCAAAACAAAAAAGAGTCACGCTCCTCCGGGCGAGAACCCCGCCTTGCACGCGAACAGGAAAGCGAAAACCGTCTTGAACCGGATGCTGAAAACTCCGGCGTAAAACCCTGGACCGGACATCTTCTGAATATTACCGTTTGAACATTATGCAGTTGTTTATATTTATCGTTCTTAGCCTTGCGGAAGTCATCCTCTTTGTCCTGCTGTTGCGGTTTTTTAACCGGTTACGCAAATCCGAAGAGCTGCTCCTCACGCTGAGCGAGGGTCAGCAATCCCTCATGGACAAACTCTACACCAATGCCGAATTGGAACGCGAGCTCATGCACAGCTTCGCCATGCGCCAAGCGGAATTGCAGCAACTCAACAACAGCCTTGCCGCAAAAGCCGAAGAAATCAAGGAACTGCTGGAACAGGCGGAAACCGTCAGCCGTTCTCCTCAGTTTTTGCGGGAACTGATTATTAAAGGAATGAAAAAAGGCCGCACACCCGCACAGTTGGCGAAATCCACAGGCCTTTCCTTAGATGAGGTGCAGTTGATCCTGGCCCAGGCTGAGAGGTAAGCTTCTTCCACCACCATCTTGCGAGCATAGGAGGAACACATGCGCCGCCTGCGTTACATCGCCGCTGTTCTGGTCTGTGTTCTTTTCTTCCCCGTCTCCTTTGCCTTTGCGCAACAAGCCCACCTTACGCTTTTTTACACCTCGGACACCCACGGCCACGTTATCGCCGATGCCGACACCCTCGGCATGGATCTGATCCGCGGCGTGTACAAAAGCACCCCCAACGCGCTGCTGCTGGATGCGGGAGATTATTTGTTCGGTACCCCCCACGCCACATTAAGCAGGGGGAAAGACATCATCGACTTGATGAAAATCACCGGCTACTTCGCCGCCGCCGTGGGCAACCACGAATTCGACTACGGCCGCCAAACGTTGGAACGCAGAAAAGAAGAAGCCGAAAGCCCGCCCCAGCCCATGCGTATGCTGGCGGCAAATATTCTGCGGGAAAACGGCGAACCCTTGTTCAGCCCTGAGGCTTCCATTACCGTGGACGGCGTAAAGCTGTGCCTGTTTGGCCTGACCACGGAAGCCACCCCCATCCGCACCAGGCCCGACAACGTCGCAGGCCTGCGCTTCACCGGCGCGCTCGATGCCGCAAAGGCTATGGCGGCAAAACAACGCGCTGAAGGCTGCGATGTCATTATCGCCTTAAGCCATGTGGGCAGCGAAAAAGGCGAAACCGTCACCAGCCTTGATCTCGCGCGGGAACTACCCGAAATTGATATCATTATTGACGGACACAGCCATGTGACGCTGGAACAAAAAAACGACGCGGGCAAGCTGCTGGTCAGCCCCGGCGCGCACGGAAAATTTCTCGGCAGGCTCGACATCCGCTTTGACAAGGCGGAGAAAAAAATAACCGCAATGACCAATGCCCTCCTGGACGCCGGCAAGCTGCAAACCTATACGCCGGATCCGGCCGTTGCGGACGCCCTTGCGCTGCTGGCGCAAAAATCCGAACGGATCCATGCCGACAAGCTCGCCTCCCTCGCCACGGACCTTGCCGGGAATCATGCCTTTGTCCGCACGAGGGAAGCAGACCTCGGCAGCCTTTGCGCCGATGCCCTGCGCGTCGCCTGCGGGACGGAACTGGCGCTGATCAACAGCGGCGCGATACGGGACGGACTGAAAAAAGGCCAGGTGTCCCGGGGAGATATCTTTATTGCCCTCCCATACCGGGATAAAACCGTGCGCGTGCGCGTCACCGGCGAAGAATTGCGGCGCATCCTCGAACACGGCTTTGCGGCATTGCCGGAAGCCGCCGGAACCTTTCCGCAAGTAAGCGGCCTTATTGTGCGGGTGGATACGCAAAAACCCGCGGGAGCGCGCGTTGTTTCCCTGCACCTTGAAAACGGCGCGCAGGTTGTTCCGGAACAAGAATACAGCTTGACCACCAACGGATTCGTGGCTTCAGGAGGTGACGGCTATCCCGTATTCCCGGACAAAGAAAAAACCGTCATGGATTTTACCTTGCAAGAAGCTGTGGAGAACTATCTGATCCAATGCGGTACGGACGGCTACGGACAGGAAAGCCCCCGCCGCATTCTCCTGCAATAGGGGCTACATCGGGGAATTTTCCCCTCCGCCGCCCCAAACCCGCTCCTTGCCTCTTTGCCCGCCTCATGGGCGGGGCTGTAGCCACAAGGGCTTGCCATGAAACCTATCCGTTCCCTTATTGCTGTCGCGCAAGGGTTTGCTCCGGCGGACACTGCCGTTGTGAATGCGCAGGTTTTCAATGTGTATACCGGAAGTTTCGCGACAAGGGATATTCTTGTCGCGCAAGGGTATATCGCGGCTGTTCTTCCGCCCGGCTCCCCTGCCGTGAATCAAGCCCGGCACGTTGTTGACGCCGTTGCGCTCACAGGCAGCGGCGAGGCATGGATAACTCCCGGCTTTATCGACTCCCACGTACATATGGAAAGCAGCATGCTCAGCCCGCAGGAGCTGGCCGCCGTGCTGGCGGCGAACGGCGTGACCACGCTGGTGGCTGATCCGCATGAAATCGCCAACGCCGCCGGCGCATACGGCATCCAATACATGCTGGAGGCCACGCAAGACGCGCATGCCCGGGTTTTTATCAAACTCCCCTCCTGTGTGCCCGCCGGGCCGCTGGAAAAATCCAAATTTTCTCTTAACGCAACGGATCTTATCCCTTTTTTCGGGCATGACCGGGTTCTTGGCCTTGGCGAGGTGATGAACTACCCCGGCGTGCTTAGCGGTTACCCGGAAGTTATGGAAAAGCTGGAAGCAATTCAACGCTATAGCGAAGAGCATTTCGGCCCTTTCCAGGGCGGCATGAGCGTGGACGGGCATTCTCCTCTGCTTTTTGGGGACAAAAGGCAGGCCTACGCCGCAGCGGGCATTCTCTCTGACCACGAAGCCTCTTCACCCGAAGAAGCTTCGCAAATGCTGGCCGCCGGCATGGCATTGATGCTGCGCGAGGGCTCCGCCGCTAAAAATTTGCTCGATCTCGTCCCTGCCGTGACAGAACACACCGCGCGCCGCTGCATGCTCTGCACCGATGACCGCAACGCCGAAGATCTTGCGCATGAGGGCAGCATCAACCATCTGGTGCGGCTGCTGGCCTCGGACGGGCGGCTCCCTCTGCCCGTCATCCTGAACATGGCCAGCCGCAATGCCGCGGAGTTTTTTGCCCTGCGGGATATCGGGGCGATAGCGCCCGGCTTTCGTGCGGATTTTGCCCTTTATGGCGACCAGACCTCCTGGAAGCCCGATGCGGTCTGGCGAGACGGCCTGCTGGTGGCAAGCAAAGGCGAGCCCGCCTTCCCGCCCCGCCGGATCAATGCCGATGCCCTGCGCGGCAGCGTACGCCTTGCGGCAAAAATTTCCGAACGGCATTTTGCTGTTCCTGATACAAGCCGCCCGGTCCACATTATCGAAATTATCCCCGGGCAGATCCTCACCCGCGATCTTGCCGCGGCTTTGCCCGCAAAAAACGGGCTGCTCCAGGCCGACCCCGAGCACGACATAGCCCGGCTGGCCGTACTGGACCGCTATCAGGTTTCAGGCAATATCGGCCTGGGCTTTGTAAAAGGACTGGGGCTGCGCGAAGGCGCCATCGCCTCCACTGTAGCCCATGACGCGCACAACCTTGTGGTTGCGGGCATGAATGAAGCGGATATGGCAAGCGCCGCCCTTGCCCTGGAACGCTCCGGCGGCGGACTGGCTGTGTGCCGCAACGGCGGAATCCTTGCCATCCTGCCGCTGCCGCTGGCCGGGATCCTTTCAGACCAGCCCATCAGCTCCGTCCGCAAGGATTTGCGCCATCTGAGGGAAGCGGTCTCCCAACTTGGCCCGGCCTCGGACAAAGATCCCTTCATGATCTTATCCTTCCTCTGCCTTACCGTCATCCCCAGTCTGAAACTCTCCGCGGACGGGCTGGTGGACGTGAACGCCTTTGCCTTTACATCACTTTATGCGTAGCGTCGGATCTCATGAATTCGGGGCTGCCGCCGCAAATTTTTCTTTTGGCAAAGAAATAACCCGCCAGCGCGGCCGGTATGCAGGCGCCGACCCAAAGATACAGCGACAGCGATTCACTGAAGCCAAAGTAAAGCATGACAAGGGACGCCATAAGATAAAAACCGGCGGCGGCCAGAACCAGCGGGCCGGGCCGCTGATGCTCCTTGCGCTTGAGACAGGTCCAGAACAGAGAAAAAACCGTCAACGCGGAAAACAGCGTCAGAATTGCGCCCACATTTGCAAGCACCTCTTTTAAGCTATACGCAAAAACCAGAAACAGGGCTATGGCCCCTTGCAGCAGCACCGCGCCAACCGGCGGTTTTCCATTTTTGCCTTTCAACGCCGCCGGCAAAAAACCGTCCCGCGCCATGGCGGCATAAACCCTCGGCCCAAGAAATGCCATTGCACTGGCCGAGGATATGAACACGATGATCGCCAGAACGGACATGCATGCGGCGCCAGCCTCGCCCAGAATGCTTTCCATAATGCGGTGGCCGAGTGTAACGCTGGCAGATTCTCCATAATAAGCCGCAGCGATCCTGGCTTGCTCCGCCGGGGGCAAATTGGCGACAAAAACCCAGTTTATGCAAAGATAAAGGCTGCCGACAACAAGGCAGCCCAAAATCATCGCGCGCGGGATGTCACGCTGCGGATTTTTGAATTCGGAAGCGGCGTAGATAGCGGCGTTCCAGCCGCTGAAAGTGAAGGCGATATAAAACAGGCTTCGCGTGAACGCGTGGATCGGAAATCCCCCGGCCCGGATAACATCCGCCTGATGCGCGAGCGGCGTCCATTCGCTCCAGGTGTTGTTTCCGCCAACCAGCCCGACGACGACAAAGCTCACGACAAGAAATATTTTTACCGCTACCAGCGCGTTTTGCACCGCAACCGAAAAGCGCATGCCGATGGCGTGAACCGTTGTCAGCGCCAGGATCATCAGTGTTGCAGCCAGCACCGTATTGACTCCGGCGTGCAACGTACGGGCGAAAGCCCCCATAGCGGTGGCGCAGATTGCTATGGGAGCGGAAAACCCGATCAGCAAAGACGCCCAGCCGGCAAGATATCCGAGCGCGGGATGGACCAACGTGGACAGGAAGCGATATTCACCGCCGGACTGGGGAACAAGCTGCACGATACCGGAATAAGCCTTGGCTCCGGCCAGGGCGATCAGCGTTCCAATTACCCAGGCCGCCAGAATCTGATGAGGATTCAGACTGTCAACCATTGAACCGCTGCTCACAAAAACTCCCGCGCCAATCATGTTGGCGATCACCATCCCCATTCCGGACCACATGCCAAGCTTATGATCTTTCATATTACCGCAAGCGAGCCGTGTTGCATATTAGAGCAATTTACCATTGAAAATGTATACTTGCTCTGCAAGGATTTGCCCGTAAATCCTTGCCTTGAGATTGCCGTAGGCGGGCTTTGCCCGCCGTTAAACGACAAATCTCAAAGTTAATCCGCTCTAGTTGGGGGGCTCAACTGGAAAAGCCTTTGCCTTCGCTACAGCAAGAAGCCAGCGAGCGTATCCGGACTCTTCAGGGGCACGTTCTCTCAACGAGCGGCTTTCCAGGAGCCGCCTCCGGTTCGTGTTCCTGAAATCATATTGCCGTCCACCGTGCCGGTATATTCCATACCTCCGGCGTTAAAGGTTATTTGTGTCCCGTTCAACCTGCCGGTAAGCTCCATATCTTTTTTTCCGATCGTCAGTGTTCCTGTAACTTTTTGAAAACTTTGGCTAAAGCTGATTTGGCCAGTATCAAGCTTCCAGATTCCGTTCACGTTCGCCGGAACAATCCAAAGATGAAGTATGAAAAGGCCGACTTTTCCGCTTAAGGGGTGGATGAGCTCGGATTTGACAGTCTGATCAGGCTCCCACTCCGCCATATTAAAGGTGTTGGAAACAACACGCGTGCCCGGTTTCATTTCCAGAATTTTCACCCGCAGCGCCAAATTGAGCTTCTCTTCCAGAAACAAGGTGAGCACGGTCGCTTTTGAAAAATCGCTTTTGAAAATGTCACCCTCTTCAAACACGGCTTTCGCGCTCACCCCTTCTTTGGCGGCGGCGTGTCTGGAAAATTCCACCAACTGCGGATTATATTCAATCCCCAATGCCGTCGCGCCGCGCTTGGCCGCGGCAATCACCAGGCGTCCATCGCCGGAACCAAGATCAATGACGTAATCAGAGGCAGTGACCTTCGCCAGGTCGAGCATTGTATCGGTGAGCTCCTGCAACGTCGGTAGCCATATGACATCCTTGCCTGCCTGCCCGACCTGCGGCGTGTAGGCTTCGCCTTGATTTTGGGCGCATTCGCCAGCGGCCGGAAGCAAAAAACATAATGCGACAGCAACACAGCGAATAAGGTGGAATCCTTTCATTTCAAGCTCCTTTCGCAGCCGGAAGCATACGCCATTACTCAAAAGGACTAGGGCAAAGTAGCATTGAAAATGTTACTTTGCTCTGCAAGGATTTGCCCGTAAATCCTTGCCCTGAGATTGCCGCAGGCGGGCTTTGCCCGCCGTTAAACGACAAATCTCAAAGTTAATCTGTCTAGTTGCACTGCCCCAACTTGGCATGCGCCATTAAGGCAAAAGAAAGCGAAGGCCGGGATCCTTTATTGCAAAAGATTCCGGCCTTCATTGGGGTCAAGCGGATAAAGTTCTGGTAGCCGGGGAGAGATTCGAACTCTCATGTGCGTAGCACGTCGCATTTTGAGTGCGATGCGTATACCATTTCGCCACCCGGCCAGCGGGCATGCGCGCCGGAGCACAAGACCCTCCAAACTCGCGTGCGTTCGCGTCCTGTTTTGTGCCACAGCTTGCCGTCTTGATCAAGCCTTTTCAGATAGCAAACCGCAAGGGGCAAAAGAGCTCCGCCCATGGTTGCGTTTTTCTCCTCTCCAGGCTTGCGTAACGCGCCTGCTTTGCAATTTTTTCTTTTTCCCGTATGCTGTCCCGGTATTTTGCGTGCGGTTTACCCGCCCGCGCGGCACTCCCGTTAAGGAGCACCTGTGGCTACTGACAAAGTTCTCTTTGGCAGCAGCCAGCCACGCCGGCGCAGGCGGCATTGATTGCCGCCGTAAAACGTCGGAGTGGGCGTGCCTTTACAAAACCCGGCTTTGCGGGGTTTGTCATTACCTTGAGCGCGGGCAGTATTAAGACTGCCCGCGCCATTGTGTGAGGAGCGCGGGAGGCTGATTGCTGCTTTGCGTCGGCACTGTCGCGAGATTTCCATCACCGCAAGAGGGGCAGAGTTTACTGCGGCTGAATTGCGCATGCGCGGCAGTGCATATACTTTTCCGCAACCTTGTTGTATAAAGAGAAACTTAGGCTCAGTCCTCATCAATCCGCCTGCCCAAAGCAGCCTTATTCCAAGAGGCCGCGCTGCCGGACAAAAACCGCTCTTGATGCAGGCCGGCTGCGCCTTCGGCCGTTTTTCATCCTCCGCCTTGCCGCTTGAAAAGCGCAATTTTTCGCGGACGGCGTTTTAATAAGAGTTGAAGCCTAGGGGCTGTTTCTCAATAAAAGATTTTACGCCAAGAGCAAGGAATCCAGCTCTTTTTGCGGAGGGAGTGTACTCTTACGGTACAGGGCCGGAGAGAAAAGAGCTGGATGACGCAGCTAGTTGGACAAAAGATTTATTTAGAGACAGCCCCCTAGAAGTTTTTCAAGGGCTGCCGCTCAATGAAATACGTTCTACAGATTCTTAACGCCTTTAAGGTGGGCTAATGCATATTCTTGTAATTGATGACAACAGCAATAGCTTGCAAAGTCTTTGCCTTGTTCTGAAAGATCTCGGGCATGAGCCGTGCGGCATGGAAGATCCGCGCGAGGCTCTGACTCTGGCGGGCAAGAAGTTTTTTCCTTTAATCATCACAGATATCCGTATGCCCGGCATGGACGGGCTTGAGCTGCTGGCCGCGCTTAAGGCGAACCCCTCCACGAGTCCGAGCGATGTGGTGCTTATCACCGGCCACGGTGATATGACCACGGCTGTGGAGGCGCTGCGGAAGGGGGCTTATGATTATCTGAATAAGCCCATTAACGCCAGAGAACTTGCCGCGGTGGTGGATCGCTCCGCGGAGCACCAGGCTTTGGTCATTGAAAATATGGAACTACGCCGGGATATGGACCGGCATGTATCCCGGGCTGCTGCGGAAATCAAAAAAGACCTGGAAACCGTTCGCCACCGGTTACGCGAGGTGGAAGGCATCGGTCTCGTTATCGCGGAATCGCCCGCCATGATCAAACTGCTGCACGAAGCGCAGATTTTGCATGCGGAGCCTTCCGTCCCCGTACTGATCGAAGGCGAGACAGGTACGGGCAAAGAGGTGTTGGCCAGGTATATCCACCATGGGGAATCCGTTGTGGCAACGCCGTTTATGGCCATTAACTGCGCGGCCATTCCGCACGAGCTTTTTGAAAGCGAACTTTTCGGGCATGAGCAAGGGGCTTTTACGGGCAGCAGGGCCGAAGGCGCGCCCGGTAAGTTGGAGCAGGCAGGTAAGGGCACTCTTTTTCTTGACGAAGTGGCGGAAATGCCCCTGAGCTTACAGCCCAAGCTGCTGCGTGTGCTTGAAGAGCGGACTTTTTACCGCGTGGGAGGGATGCGCAAGCGCAGCTTCGATGCCCGCATTGTTTGCGCGGGCAACCGTAATATGGCGGATATGGTGGAAAAAGGCACTTTTCGCCGCGATCTGTATCACCGTTTGCGCGTGGGGCACTTGTGCATTCCCCCCCTGCGCGAACGGCAAGAAGATATCCGTCCACTTGCTGAGCACTTTATGCGCCGAGAGGCCCAGCGCAAAAAAAAACGTTTTGTGGGGTTGGACGGCGAGACTTTGAAGCTGCTGCGTTCCTACCCTTGGCCGGGCAATGTGCGTGAGTTGGAAAATACCCTCGAGCGGGCGGTGCTTATGCACGATAACGATTTGCTTTTGCCCGCCCACATCAATTTTTTATCTCAAGGGAGAGGGGGCTTTGGATCTTACTCCCCTTATGGAGGAGATGTGGCCTTGCCATCCGGGCCCCACAGGGGGGCCGGTTCGGAGCGGGATAAAATCGACTTGAGCAAGCCCGACGCCATCCTTCTGCCGGACGCCGGGCTGCGGTTAGATGAGCTGATGGATGCCATAGTCGCGGCAGCTATGGACCGTTTTGAAGGAAATAAAACGAAAGCGGCGGACTATCTGGGCATTTCCCGATTTGCCCTGCATCGGCGTTTACAGCAGAAAGACCAGGCGCATGACGACGGAGCGACGAGAAAAAAGTGATGCGTCCTTGTCGAGCGAATGCGCTCATACGTGCGGGTTCGAACGATAAAAACCGCACAGGCGTTCGCCATGCCGTGTATGGAATAGAAGAGCGCAAGTATAACGCATTGGTTTTTCTATGGATATTTTTCATGGAGTATTTTTCTGCTTTGGCACTGATTTTGCTAAAGCTCAAGATATATCAACAATGGCTTGGTGCCTCCCCCCTCACCGTAGCCGCGATCTTCCCCCCCATATAAGATTGCGTTGATATAACATCCTCACAAGTCCGGTCCCTCCTTTCGCTGGACGTCATGAAGCTTCTTGCTTCGAGAAGAAAGCCTTTGGTCCCCCCCCAAAGGCTTTCTTTGTGTTGTAAGCGCGGCATATATATTATTATGTGGCACACATCTTCTTAGAGCAGATTACCTTTGAGATTTGTCGTTTAACGGCGGGCAAATCCTTGCAGAGCAATTATACATTTTCAATGGTAAATTGCTTTAGCTAGCGCGTTTGCCATGTGCCCGGAAGCGAGGTGCTAACGATGCGTTTTGGGGTGGAATGTGCGAGCGAATTCGCACTAATGTGCGGATTCGCTCGGGTGAAAACGCACGGCTTTGCTGTGCATCCGAAGAGAGTTTATGAATCTTTCTTTTTAACATCCTGTATTCATAGCAATAAAAAAAATTACGAATGAGTTGTTATTTTGGCACGCGACTTGCTAATATACCAGCAACCAACACGGCATGATGCCCTCATCACAAGCCACAGCCTCCCCCCCCTAGGTTGAGTTGGTGCACTCCTCATAAAGTCCGGTCCCTCCCCCCTTTGCCGGACACGTGAAGACTCTCTTCATCATAAAAGCCTTTGGCGCCCCCCCGCCAAAGGCTTTTCCGTTATATGCAGCAAAAGTTTATGGGATGGCGAAATTGTGCGAGCGATTTCACACGTGCGTGCGTATTCGCACGTGCAATTTCGCACGTACGCGCCGCGCTGAGGGAGTTCGCTTTTTATTGTATATTATAAAGCATTGATATAGCTGTTTAAAAAAAATAATCCCCAATCTAATAGGCTTGGTATGCCCTTTGCTTATACAATCATAACTGACGCGGCACGATGCCCCCCCTGTATCATGCCAACCTCCCTTTAGGTCAGGTCAGTGCATCTCCTCATAGTCCGGTCCCTCCCCCCCTTGCCGGACACAGTGAAGAGCCTCTTCACCAAAAAGCCTTTGGTCCCCCCCCAAAGGCTTTTTTTCGTTGAGCGCTTTTTCTTCTTGCGATAAGCTGAAGCAGACGCTATTCGCACAGCCGTTCACGCAAGAGCGGATGGCGTAACGCTCCATTGCGGCATAAACGCTTCCAATTCCCAGTAGTAAGGGGCGCTTGCTGCCGTGCCGGCCCCAAGAGCGTGGGCCTTCCTAGAGCCGATTAACTTTGAGATTTGTCGTTTAACGGCGGGCAAAGCCCGCCTACGCCAATCTCAAGGCAAGGATTTACGGGCAAATCTGCAGAGCAATTATACATTTTCAATGTTACATTGCTCTAATGTATACACCGCGTCGGGCGCGGCATGCTTTAACGCATGCCGCTGCGGCGGCGTGCCAGTGCTCAAATTAAGCAGGTGAGACTATTCATGCGCCAAAATCTCTATATAATTCTTTGTCTTATCATGGCGATTTTTTTTGCCATATCGGGCTGTGCGGCTTCTCCAGCCCCTTCGGGCGTGCGCGAATCTTCACGCAAAGCGGACTTTACGCCCGTTGGGGAGCCGCGAGCACCTAATAGGCAAATTGCGCCTGGTGATTTTCGAACCGCGGCCGGTAGCGACGCCTCTCACGCGCCGATAGCGCGTGAGGCGGTTTACCTAGCCGCGGCTATGCCCGTCAGCACGGGAGAGTCCGGTTCGCCGCGGGCTGTGGATGGTGTATCTGAATGCTGGCAGCCACTGGTGCGGCGGTTGGAGCGCGACCCTGGCGTGAAAGCGGAAACGGCGAGATATTTTTGCAGCCTGCCGGGTTATTCTCCTATGCCTATGGGGACCAAGGTGAAGGAATTGTTCACCAATGCCTTTTTACGCAAACCGAAAGCGCCGAGCGATGGTGCGCCCGCACAGCCACGGGTGCGCATTTACCGCAATGTGGTCACAGCGGTTAATATGGAAAAATGTAAGGATTTTCTTGCGGAGCATAGCGCCGCTTTTGCCGCCATGGAAAAAAAATACGCTGTGCCTAAGGAAATTGTGGCTTCACTCCTGTTTGTGGAAACTCGATTGGGCACGGTGATGGGTAATGAAAATGCCTTTTGGAGCCTGGCCTGCATGGCGGCCGCGGAAAGTCCGTCATGGATGGAAGGAGGACTTGAGGGCATTCCCATTACGGACGAACACACCGGTTGGTTGCAGGAAAAGCTGACGGACAAGTCCAATTGGGCTTACAAAGAACTTCGTGCTTTGCTCAATTTCTGCAGCGTTCAGGGGCTCGATCCCCTTGTTTTGCCCGGGTCCGTATATGGGGCAATAGGCATTTGCCAGTTTATGCCTTCAAACTTGGGGTTGTATGGAGCTGACGGCAACGGCGACGGCGTGGTGGATCTTTTCTCTCCTTCGGACGCTATCTTCAGCGCCGCGTCCTATCTCAGCAAACACGGGTGGAGCGCGAACATGGCGGTGGACAAGCAGCGTGCCGTGCTTAAACGCTACAATAACCTGAATATCTATGCGAATACTATCTTAACTCTTGGCGAATCGCTCCGCACAGGAGTTGTGCAAACGGGGCCGCCGGATGCCGTTGTCGCCTCTGCCGGCAAAGCTAAAAAAACGATGCCCAAAAGTGGCGTCAAAAAAACAGGCGCGCAAAAGGCCGGACTCCAAAAAGGCGCAAAAGCGCAAACCGGCGCTCAGGTTGCCCGGCCCGTTAAAGGAGGCGCGGTGAAAAGCGGTGGGAAGACCAAGAGTGCGCGGTAGGTAGCATGGCATGGGGGAGCGCCTGTCTAGGGCGATTTACGCTTGCAGTTGTCGCTTAACAGCGCAACCTGTTTGTTTTTCGTAAAAAAGCAAGCTCTTTTTTATAAAGGGCTTGCCGAGGCTGTTGCCAGAAAAGGCTTTGGCAACAGCCCCCACGCAGGCGCAGGCGGCATGCGTTGCCGCCGGAAAGCGCCGGAGTGTGTGTCTTTATAAAACCCGGCTTTGCGGGGTTTGCCATCAATCTGGAAAGCTCTTTTATATAAAAAAGGGCTTTCCTTTTTTAGAGCAGATTACCTTTGAGATTTGTCGTTTAACGGCGGGCAAAGCCCGCCTACGGCAATCTCAAGGCAAGGATTTACGGGCAAATGCTTGCAGAGCAAATATACATTTTCAATGGTAAATTGCTCTAGTCGCCCCGCCGGTGCGCCTGCACCGCGATTTTTTTCCTGTATCCTGTCATGAAGCTGACGCCATGAGCAGTGGCTGCGCGGAGCCCACCATCCTCCCCGTGGCTCCATTGCGCATCTCCCATGTGACGGAAGCCTCTCCCCTTACGGCAAGCCTCGGCCAAAAGCCGTAACAGGCATGTTTTTTGTTTGAGGCCGGCGCAAGCCTTGCCTGCTCGAATGCATATTTAGTGTTGTTTTTATTCGTAATTTTTTTGATGGCCCCGAATTTGCATTTTGCGGATACGGCAAGGGAACAAATTTCCCCGCCGCAAGGAGGAAGTATGGATAATGCCATGTATACCGCGATGTTTGGAGCTCTTGCCAATGAGCACCGTTTGAACAACATCGCCAACAATTTGGCGAACGTGAACACCACGGGCTATAAAAGCGACATGCTTTCTTTTCGGGATACCTTTGCCATGTATGCTCATGAGCAAATTATGGAGCCTCAGGGCTATGTGCGGCAAAAAATGCTGTTGCCCGAGCCCCAGCACTTGGCCCGGGCGCGCATAGCCTATGCCAGAACGGATTTTACGCAAGGATCGCTGAAAATAACCGGCGCGCCTTTTGATATGGCCATCAGCGGCGGCGGTTTTTTTAAAGTGCAGACACCGCAGGGAGAATTCTATACCCGTAACGGGCATTTTACGCTCACGGCTGAAGGCCGGGTCGTGACAGAGCAGGGGTTTCCCGTACTTGGCGATGGGGGTGAAATTACCGTCCCCGCCGGGGTAAAAAATTTTTCCATTGCCGAAAACGGCGAAATCTACGCCGACGGCAATTTGGTAGGGCAGATCGGCCTTGTGGAGGTGGATAATCCTCTGAATCTAGAAAAGCTTGGCGGCAATATGTACCGCCCCCGCCCGGGAAAGACGGTGGCTGAAGTTGAGGCCACGGGATTTGTCGCTCAAGGGTATCTTGAAGTTTCCAACGTGAATCCGATCTATGAAATGGTAAACATGATTGAGGCCCAACGGCAATATGAAGCATACGCCAAGGTTATGCAAACCTCGGACGCCATCGATAAAGAATCATATAATAAAATAGGGAAGGCTCGTTAATGATAGACAGCACGCACATACTCGAACCCGTTTTTCAGGTTATGGCCGGGCCCGCTCCCGGGGCAACGGAGGCGCCTTTGTTTGCCGGTTGGGAGAACGGAAAAATTGCGGGGAAATCATCTTGTTCCATGTCATTTTGGCGACGGATGGCAAAAATGGCATTTTGCCTTCTGGATCGTCTGGATGTATGCCGTATGCCTCGCATTCTCAGCGCGCGCTGTTTGACTGAAGATACATTTGCGCCCGGTAATGCGGGCCGGTGCTAAGGACAAGGAGAGCTAAGCCATGATGCGTTCCCTCTGGACGGCGGCCACAGGCATGGTTGCCCAGCAACTGAACATAGACGTTATTTCACACAACCTCGCCAACGTGAACACCACCGGCTTTAAAAAGGGCCGAGCGGAATTTGAAGATCTCATTTATCAGAACCTGCGCATTGCAGGAACAATTACAGGTTCGGACGGCGCCCAGACCATACCCACGGGCATTCAGGTGGGCCTTGGGGTTCGCCCTACAACGGTGCATAAATTTTTTTCCCAGGGCGATTACCAAAACACCAGCAATCCCTTGGATCTGGCCATTGAAGGCGACGGTTTTTTCCAGGTAATGGTAAACGGTGAGGAAGCTTACACACGGGCCGGCGCTTTTAAACTCAATCAGGACGGCACCTTGGTCACGGCCAACGGCTATGTGCTTCAACCGGAGTTTACCGTGCCTGTGGAAACAAAAAATATCGTCGTGACGGAAAACGGGCATATCGCCGCTTTGGACGCCAATGGCGAAGAGCTGGCCGCTGCGGACATTCCCTTGTATACCTTTATTAACCCGGCAGGTCTTGAAGCTAAGGGACGCAACCTTTACACCACGACAGAAGCCTCGGGAGAAGCCACGGAAGGCGTGCCCGGAGAAAACAATGTGGGCACAGTCGCTCAGGGATTTTTGGAAATGTCCAACGTGGAAGTGGTGGACGAAATGGTGAATATGATTGTGGGCCAGCGCGCTTATGAAATGAACTCCAAGGCCATACAGACATCGGATTCCATGTTGCAGATTGCTGTACAGCTTAAGCGTTCATAACGCCGCAGGCAACGTAACGGGCAAGGCCGTATCCGGAGAATTTCCATGTGCTTTGTTTTATTGATGCGTAAAGTTTTTTTCCAGGGCTGCTCCCTGATGCCGCTTGCACTGCTGCTGTTCACACTCGGGGGGCTCGAAACGGCCCGGGCAGAAGTTTCGCAAATCGATGCCGCGGAAGCGCAAGCCGAAGCGCCATGGGGCGCGGCGGGCACGGAGCCTTGGCGCATCCGCTTTCTGGACGCGGCCATTGTAGCGGGACCTGTCGTGCGGCTTGGCGAAGTGGCGGTTCCGGTGGGGGAGATGCCCAAGGAAAAGTGGGAGCAAATGGCGCAGAGGGAGCTTTGGCCCGCTCCGCCTGAAGAAGGCCGCGCCGTAAATATGACCCGCCCGCGCCTGCAAGAGGCGGTTATGCGCAGCATGCGGGATTTGGCCCCTTTTTGTCTGTTTCCCGGCTCCATGGCCTTGCAGAAAGGCGGCGTGCTGATCGGCAAGGAAGATGTGCGGCGTCTGGTGGAAAGCGAGCTTGCTCCGTATTTGGGGTCTTTGATCGGCGAGGTGCAGTTGAAAGATTTTCGCCTGCCGCAAGTCGTATTTTTGGCCCACAGAGGGCAAAAGTTGGAGCTTGAGGCTCCTCGTAAACTCAGCCCGGGGCGCCTGAGCCTGCGCTTTCTGGTGCGGGAAATGGACGGTACAGCCAGGCAGAAGCTAACAGGATCGGTATTTGTGGACTGCTGGGCAAATGTCCCGTGCGCGGCCTCGTTGATGAACAAGGAAGATCTGCTGGAGCACAGCAAAATTACGTTTAAGCGCATGAACCTCGCCGCGTTGCGCGCGGAGGTATGGGACGGGCGGGGGGGCCCCTGGCGTGTGATGCGCCCCCTGGCGGCGGATCAAGTCATTTACCAAAGCGATCTGGCTCATATTCCCACCGTGCGTAAAGGCGGCATTGTCACGTTGCTTTACGAAGGCCGTACAGTGCGCCTGACCGTGCAGGCTGAAGCCCTGGCGGACGCGAGCGCCGGTGAAACCATCGTGGTGCGCAACTTGCAAAGCCGTAAAGAAGTTTACGGCAGGGTGCGCGACAGCGCAACCGTGGTCATTGCCACAAAAGCGCCCGTGCTGGTTGGAGAAGAGGGCGTCCGGTAAAGAGCCGGTCATGCAGCCGCGAGCAAAAATGTGTGGTTTTGAACAAAACGGCGATCGGGAAGAACGCTTGAGCGATGTCGGCCCCTGACGCTTTCCATGACACTTTTTTTCTAAATATTTAATAGTTGCGAAAACTCCCGCGCACTTGTGGCGGAGGCCTGGCAAAGGAAATGAGGACAGTATGTACGGACAAAGATATTTGCGTGTATTGGCGGGGAGCATGGCATTATTTTTCCTGCCGCTTGTAAGCGGCTGCGCCGGACAGAAACAGCACGCCACGCCCATGCCTCCCATGACTCCCCCGCAGCAGTATACAGAGCCTGAACAACGCCAGCAGAACCCGGGCTCTCTTTACAGCGCGTCGGAATCCACGGATCTCTATGCCGACAACCGCGGCCGCAGGGTGGGAGACATCATTTTGGTGAAAGTGGTGGAAAGCTCAAAGTCCAAAAGCAAAGCCGACACCACGGCGGATAAGGACGCCACGTCTTCCCTCAGTGTTGCCGCAGCCTTCGGGCACAACAGTTTTGGTATTATACCCGGTGGTGGTGGACCTTTGTCCGGCAGCGTGGGCACCAACCCCATGCTGTCCACCAAAAGCACGTCTTCGCTTTCAGCCACAGGGGAGACCAAGCGTGAGAACTATGTCACCGCCACCATCGGCGCCCGGGTTCTTCAGGTGCTGCCCGGAGGCGTTTTGCAGTTGCAGGGCGCACGTGAGGTGCGCGTGAATGATGAGACCCAATATATGGTGGTGAGCGGCCTGGTGCGCACTCAGGATGTGGGGCCGGATAATTCGGTGGAATCCACGCAGCTCGCCGACTCCAAAGTCGAGTATTACGGCAAGGGAGTGCTGGCCGACAAGCAGCGCCCCGGCTGGCTGACGCGCCTTTTGGATAACATTTGGCCTTTCTAGAGCAGATTAACTTTGAGATTTGCCGTTTAACGGCGGGCAAAGCCCGCCTACGGCAATCTCAAGGCAAGGATGTACGGGCAAATCCTTGCAGAGCAATTATATATTTTCAATGTTAATCTGCTCTAGGCTGTGTCGACATTCAATTTAAACTGAGTTAGGGTCGTGGCAGGAGGGCTGCCATGCAACGCCGACACGCTTTACGAGATGACCAGTGGGAGCGGATAAAAGACGCCTTGCCCGGTAAGGCAGAAGATCCCGGCAGA
>JAVBOT010000037.1:0-19475 GCA_031550225.1 Desulfovibrio sp. | reverse complement strand
TTAATCTGTTGCCGGGTCAGTTCTTGCGGTATAAGACGTTCTTTAATGGCGTCTGTGTGAATGCGATAGTTGATCTTTGCCAGATCGCGCCGTAAATCCCAACCGAGTTGCTTTGTCTCTTCGTCTTTGAGGCGTTGGAATTCCTTGACGAGGTAGAGCTTGAACTCCGGCGAAATCCAAGAGGCAAACTCAAAGGCAATATCACGATGCGCGAAAGTGCCGCCATACCGGCCTGATTTGGCGATAATGCCGACTGCGTTTGTGGCCTCAATCCAGCGCTGTGGAGAAAGGACAAAATAGTTGCTGCCCGCTTCCGCTTTAAACCTCTCGAATTCGAGAGGTTTAAAGTCCGGATTGCTCAGGCGCTCCCACAAACCGAGAAATTCAATGGTGCTGCGGCTGCGCATCCAGTTGTTGATAACGGCGAAAGGCTCTACCGGATTACGATATTTGGCAATACCGGTCAGCGATATATAGTCTTCACGTTCCCGCACCATCAGGGCGATTTCCGTACCCTGCACATCCATTTTCTGCCGCGCCATTGCAACCTCATGTGTATATAAACAAATTGCATGCAAGTATGCCGGAAGTCTCCCGCAAAAGCAAAATATGTTGCACAAGGATATGCGCTTTTCCAAACCCTCCTTCAATGTGACCTCCTCCCGACAACATACGCATTTCCCTTGCCGCGCAAGGGGGTTGCGTAAAAAAGATATTCCCGTCCCGGAGTATTCTTCCTTATTTTTCCAGGGCGGCTTACAATGCGCCATGCCCGGAAAAACAAAATAATCACCGAGACGGGAACACCAAAAACCTACCAACAAGCTTACCAACGAACCGTGTGGATTTCAGGGATTTTTGCTGGACTTAAAACGGAAATAATTTCCATATAATTTATTGAAATTACATAAAAATTAGACAACGCGAGACTATCTGCAATTGATTGTCTGATTATCAAAGGTACAATGCCCTACGCGCCGGAACGGATGAAAAAAAAGCTTCCCTTGGTTGGGAAGCTTTTTTTTATTGTCACGGCACTGAATCTTGTTATTGCCGCCGCGCTATTCTTCCCTTTTTTCCAGTTTGGCCCAAGTATCCTTGAGTGTGGTGATGCGGTTAAACACAGGGCGCTGCTCGGTGGAGTCATAGTCCGCGCAAAAATAGCCCAGGCGTTCAAATTGCACCCGTTCGCCCGGGGCAAGGAGGGCGAGGCTGGGGTCGACAAAGCCCTCGGCCCGGGTGAAGGAGTCCGGATTAAGGCAGTCAAGGAAGGTTTGGCCCGGGCCGACGTCTTCAGGATCATCTTTGCGGAAGAGGTGATCATAGAGGCGGATTTCCGCTTTGATCGCATGGGAGGCGCTGGCCCAGTGCAAGGTGCCTTTCACCTTGCGGTTGTCGGGCGTGCCGCCGCCCCGGCTTTGGGGATCATAGGTGCAGATGAGGGCGCTGATGTTGCCTTGGGGATCTTTGCGCACTTCTTTGCAGGTAATGTAATAGGCGCAACGCAGGCGCACTTCCGCGCCCGGAGCGAGGCGGAAGAATTTTTTAGGCGGATCCTCACGAAAATCCTCTTGCTCTATCCAGATCTCCCGGGAAAAAGGAATGCGGCGTACGCCTTTTTCAGGCCGTTCAGGCGAGAGGGGCAAATCAAACCATTCCACTTGCCCTTCAGGGTAGTTTTCTATGATTACCTTCAGGGGATTGATGACCGCAAGGGCACGCGGGGCCGTGGCATTGAGGCGTTCCCGGATGCAAAATTCAAGAAAGCTGTAATCCACGATGTTGTCCGCGCGGGAAATGCCGATGCGGGCGCAAAAATCGCGCAGCGCCTCGGGTGGAATTCCTCTGCGGCGCATGCCTGAAAGGGTAGGCATACGCGGATCGTCCCACCCGGCCACATGGCCTTCTTCCACCAATTGGATGAGCTTGCGTTTGGAAAGGACCGTGCGCGTGATGCTCAAACGGGCGAATTCCGTTTGCTCGGAGCGGAAAATGCCCAGGGTTTCGAGCACCCAGTCATACAGTTCGCGGTTATTGACAAACTCAAGGGTGCACAGAGAATGGGTGATGCCCTCAAGGGAGTCGGAAATGCAGTGGGTAAAGTCATACAGGGGATAAATGCACCATGTATCTTTGGTGCGGTGATGGTGAGCGCGTCGGATGCGGTAGAGCGTAGGGTCGCGCATAATGATGTTGGGCGAGGCCATGTCTATTTTTGCGCGCAGAACATGGCTGCCGTCGGGGAACTCCCCCGCGCGCATGCGGCGGAACAGGTCGAGGTTTTCCTCCGCGGAGCGGTTTCTGTAAGGGCTGCCTTTGCCCGCCTGGGTCAGAGTGCCCCGAAACGTGCGGATTTCCTCAGCGGACAGGCTGTCCACATAGGCTTTGCCTTTGCGGATGAGCTGTTCGGCAAAACCGTACAACGTTTCAAAATAATCAGAGGCGTAATGCTCCCGATTTTCCCAGTCAAAGCCGAGCCAGCGCACGTCTTCGCGAATGGCGTCGACATACTCCTGGCTTTCCTTAAGGGGGTTGGTATCGTCAAAGCGCAGGTTGCATAAGCCGCCAAATTCTTGCGCCACACCAAAATTAAGGCAAATGGATTTGGCGTGTCCAAGGTGCAGATAGCCGTTGGGCTCAGGGGGAAAACGCGTATGCAGAGTTGTTTTGCGGCCTGTGGCCAAATCCTGCGTGATCATGGCGCGGATAAAGTCTTTTCCCGGCGCTTCTTGGCGCTGTGCGGCAGCGTCCTTATCAGAGGGGGTCGTCATGTTGGGGGAGCGTCCTAATTTAGTATGAGCGCCAGTGAGTGACGTCGAAAAGTTCGTGGTATCTGCTGCCGTCTTCGGTTTCGATCATGACGTCGATTTGCCGGATGTCTTTTGCGTCGTACCCTTGAGGCAGGCGGGCGGTCGCTTCCATGGGCTTCATGCGCGTAATGGCGAAACGGGTTTCTCCGTTATCCTGGAGGGGGAGTTCGGCTTTTCCGCCATCAAGGAAAAGAGCGAAGTGCCTTGCCAGCCCGCCGACCATTTTTGCGTCTTGCCCGGACGTGGCGAGATCGTAGCGGATACGGATGCGCTGCTGCCCAACGGGCCGTCCGCTGAAATTGTTGATGCGCACAGGGCTTTTGTTGCTGGAAATAAGAGGCAGCTGGCTTGTGTCGAGATCTTTTATGTAGCTTTCGGGTATTTCCTCAGTTTGGACAAGGGACGCAAGAGGAGCGGGGGCGGCGCCGTTGCCGCCGTTTGTGGCGTTGCTGCTGGAAAGGACGTGGCCGTTACCGCCGCCGGTGGTAGCGTTTTGCGAGCGGTTCTGAGGAGCGCTGGCGCCGATTTCTTCGTGTTTCGCCAGGGGCGCGGCTTCGGTGGTGCTGGCGGAGAGTAATGTTTCCAGATTGACAAGGCGTTCGAGTTGGAGGCGCATTTCGCTGAGTTCTTTTTCCTGTTGGGAGAATTCGGCGCGAAGGGTCAGGTAGTGCTTGCCGAAGTGAAGGCCCGCAGCAATGATGCCGCCGCCGGCGAGCAGCAGCAGCACAAGAAAAAATATGGAAAAGCGCAACAGGCCGCGATGAATCCGAAAAGTCCGGGCGGCGCCGTCGTCACGCATAACAAGCACATTGTAATGAGTTTGCTTTTTAATTACCTGCTTCATTGGGGAGAGCTCTCCAGTCTTCTTGCGTGATCAGCCAGACACCATTGATATTCTCGAGGATCACTGTTTTGATGCCGGTATCGCCTTGGGCTTTACTGTCAGAATAATCCTGGCGCATATCGGCGCAAATCTTTTTTCCCTGCAAAGATATTCGCAGATCGCTCAAGCGGACGTTAGAGGGTTTGTTTTTGCTCCAGAGTTTTTCTTTTTGATCACGAATGGCCTGTGCGCCCGCGCGTGCGCCCTGTTTGGCGTTCGGGGCGTAAAAAGCCATGTAGGCGTTGATGTTTCCGTCTTCCCAAGCCTTGCGCCAGGCTTCCAGCATTTCAGTCGTTCGCGCTGCCGCCCGGCTAATGTCGGCGTCGTCCGTTTTGGGCGGAACGGATGCGGCGGGGAGATCGGAAGGAACCTGTGCCGGAGAAGCCTCCCGTATCTGTAGGTCTTTTTCGGAACCCTCCCGCCCTGAGCGTTGCTCCAGGTTTGCGGAAGAGATCTGCGGGGTGGGCGAGGTTGAAGACGCCGCCTGTTCCGCAGGGGCTGGTTGCGCCTGCTTCGCCGGCGGGTCTTTTTCTTCCCCGGGAGGATACAGTATCTCAGTGGCGGGTCGGCTGTAAATATCCCGGTCCGATAATCTTTTCCAAGCTTCCGGCGCCGTGGGGGCGACGCTTTCGGCAAGGCTTTGGCCCTTGCCATGCTTTGTGCGGTCCGTTTTTTCCGGATCGGGTTCTTCCGGGCCGGATTTTGGGAGATCAGGGTCAGTATGCGGCTCAAGCTGGATAGGCTCAAGCCGGATGAGGGTCGGAGGCGCGGCGGGGTTATCCGCCCGCGAGGCGGCGTTTTCCTGGGAAATAACAGCCAACTCTTGCTTTGGGGCCGGGGGCTGCTCCGCGGAAGATTCGCTTTCTTGGCTGATGACGGCCAGTTCCTGTGTCGGCGCGGTGGAGTTTTGGCTTAAAACGGGAGACGAGCCCCTCCCGGTGTCTGCGCCCTGGTCCGTGTCGGCGGTTCGGGGGCTTGTCTCCCGCCCTTTTGCCCGGATCAGGGAAGAGGCCAGCGGAGAAGGCGGGGGAACAGGGACAAGGGCCAGGCCTTTATCTTCAGGAACGGGCATGCCGCCTGTCCAAGGGCCCGGTTGAACGGATCCGGTATTGCCGGGCAAAGTGAGTAAAAGGGAAGCCAGGGGAGGTTCCGCCATTTTTCCGAGGCTCTCATCTTCCACATGATCGAGGACAACCTCGCGCAGAGCCGAGGGTGTTTGGACGCCGGCGCCGCTGGGTTCCGCGCCCGGAGGCGTCGGGGTATCGTCTTTTTTCGTCTGCTCAGCGGCCCTTGCCACCTGTTCTTCCGTGCGGGGGGCGAGTTCAAGGGGAGGGAAGGCAGGCTCGGCGGAGGCTATAAGAGTGCCTGTGGTCATGCCGGGAGCCCATTCCATGCCGAGGATTTTAAATTCACCGCCGGGCGTACGGCTCCAGTAAAGGCGGCGCACGCCGTTGGTGGTCAGGTTGGGCGCTTCATACTCCTGATAAAACCAGGTGACCCAATAGCCAGGCCCTTGGAGAATGCGAATATCGCGCAAGGCGATTTTGATCCAGGGCAACATCTTAAACAAACGTTCTTTCTGGGTCTGGAAGCGGGAAAAAGGCTCCCCCTGGGCGAGGCTATAGGCGTCTTTATCGTAAAAAGCGAAAAAATCAGAGGATCTGTTGCTCCAGGCATTGGCCCATCCCCGTACGCGTTCTTCCAAGATGCGGGCTGTTTCGTTGAATTCCGCGGATTGAGGGGTAATGGAGAGGGCGTTGGCCAAAGTCACAGGGGTGCCCGGCAAAAGGACGCTGTTCAAAGACGCCAGATCGTCGTTGATCATGGCGACGCAACCTTCTGTCTGCAAAGGCACCAGAGGCTCTCCCCGTCCGTGAATCCAGATGCCGTAGCCGGTTTTCTTACGCAACCGGTCCACGGGATTGGGGTAATTCAGCGTATAGGCTTCGTTGCCGTATTTGATGAAATCAAGCCCGGAGCCGATGCGCTGCACGACAAAATAGACGCCTTCAGGGGTTTTGAGGTCTCCTTCCACGGCTTTATCACCTGCGACCTTGCCTGTGGTGCAGATATAATTTCGCATTTGCTCAAGAGGGCTGCGCTGCTCAAATAAAAAGAGCCGCTGCTGGGACTTGTCAACGGCAATCAGACGGGCGGGCGCGGTGTGGTGCTCTGTTATGGTGGGCTGCCATGGCGGGGAGATTTCTTGGGCTTCGGCAAGTTTGCAGAAGGCTGAACAGGCCAGCAGCGCGGACAGGAGAAGCATTGCCGGGGAAAAAAAGGCAATGCGGCGTCGGCGCGGGAATGCGGACGCTGGGCAAAAAGGGTAAAAATCTGGCATACTGCTCTGCTTGTGGCGTTTATGCGGAGATGGCGGCCGCATAAGCCCGCATAAGCCTGGAGTCGGCGCGGGCGTATCACATCAAGACCGTTGCGCGGCGGAGTAAAAAGCCTTGCCCCGTCCCGTTGCGCTGAAAGCTACCCGCGTGCAAGGGTCAGCAGTTCCGTACGGGTAAAAATGGATTGCAGCTTGTGGCCCGCCTTGGCAAACGCCTCAGTGGTTCCGGGTTCTTCTCTGTCCAGAATGCATAAAACGGAAGCCACCCGCAAGCCGGCGTCTTCCACACATTTGCATGCCTTTAACACAGAACCCCCTGTACTGACAACATCTTCAAGCACGGCGACGCTGTCGCCTTTGCGCACGTTGGCGAGGCCTTCCACGCTGCGGCCCGTGCCGTGCCCTTTGGGTTCTTTACGTACAATGAGCGCGGGCAAAATAAGGCCTCGCTGGTACGCGGCAAGGGATGCGGCCGTCACCAGAGGATCCGCGCCGAGCGTCATGCCGGCCAGAGCGGTGATATTCAGGCCTTCGAGCATGGGCATAAAGAGCAAGGCGCTGAGCCATACGCCTTCGGGGTGCAACGAGCTTTGGCGGCAATCAAAATAATAGTCGCTCTTGCATCCGGAAGAGAGAGTGAATTCGCCCTCAAGGTAGGATTTTTCGTAGAGAATTTTGGCAAGCCGGGTTTTGAGCGGCTGTATTTCTGGCATGGGTGTTCCTTATGGCGTTTGGGAAAAGACACGTTGAAAGATGGCGTCTTCATAACGCAGATAGCCTTCGGGATCCAGCAGAGCTTCCAGGCGTTCCCTGGTCAGGTGTTTTGCGCAAAAAGGGTCGTTTCTGACCAGATCCGGAAAGAAACTGCGGGTTTCCCAGCTTTGCATGGCAAGGGTCTGTACATGGGCATAGGCATCCTGGCGCGGAAGTTCAGCTTCTTCCACCAGGGCGGTAAGTATGCGCTGAGAAAAAAAGAGGCCGTGGGAAAGCTTGAGATTGCGGTCCATGTTTTCAGGAATGATGCGCAAGTGCGTGAGTAGGGAGCTTAAGCGGTGCAGGATGTAGTCCATGAGGATGGTGGAGTCGGGCATGATAACACGTTCCACCGAGGAGTGGCTGATATCTCGCTCATGCCAAAGCGCCATATTTTCCATGGCGGCCAGGGAATTTGCGCGAATAAGGCGTGAGAGGCCGGTCATGTTTTCCGCTGAAATAGGGTTTTTTTTATGCGGCATGGCGGAAGAGCCCTTCTGCCCTTTGACGAAGCCTTCTTCCACTTCCAGCACTTCAGTGCGTTGCAGGTGGCGCAATTCCACGCACAGGCGCTCCACGCCCCCCGCGGTAAGGGCCAGAGCGGTAAAATAGTGGGCGTGACGGTCCCGCTGGATAATCTGGGTGGATATGGGATCCACGGCAAGGCCGAGCACCTCGCAGGCAATGCGCTCGACTTCGGGCTGAAGCTGGGAATAAGTGCCCACCGCTCCTGATATTTTACCCACGCGGACGCCTTCCAGGCTTTGGATAAAGCGTTCACGGTGGCGGAGAAATTCCGCATAGAAACCGGCCATTTTCAGACCGAAGCTGGTGGGTTCGGCATGCACGCCGTGGGTTCTGCCCATGCAAAGGCGTCCCTTATGTGTGAAGGCCAGTTGCTTTAAGGCGGCAAGCAGCGTGTCGAATCCCTGGAGGATGATTTTTCCCGCCCGGACCAGGAGCAGGGCATTGGCCGTGTCCACAATGTCCGAGGAGGTGCAGCCAAGGTGGATGTATCGGGCGGCCGGGCCGACCTTTTCTTCCACCGCGCTTAAAAAAGCAATGACGTCGTGGCGGGTTTGCTCCTCAATTTCCAGCACCCGGTCAAGGTCGAATCCGGCTTTGGCCCGAATAAGGGCCATGCTTTCGGCGTCAATAACGCCGAGGCGGGTCCAGGCTTCGCACACCGCGATTTCCACCTCAAGCCAGGTTTCGAGACGGCGGCGAAGGGTCCATAGTTCTCCCATTTCCGGGCGTGTATAGCGTTCTATCATGGGTTGTACCTGGGGCTTGAGGTGAAAGGGCATCCGGTTCGTCGACATTCAAACAAAAAGGCCGGTGCAAACGCAATGTTTCCGCCGGCCACAAATTGCGCTGCAACGAGCGCTGTGCATGAAGGATATCCGCTATTGTCGGGAGAGAGCCCCGGTACACGCGGCACACTCCGCAAAAGCGTTTCAGCGTGCTGCGTGCGCTTCGCAAGCGCTTTTTTTAGGAAGCGGCGGGCGAAGTTGAGGCAGAGGCGCTCTCAGCGCTCCCTTCCGCTTTGCAAGGAGCCTTGCATTCTCCGGCGCAGGCAGAGGCTTCTTCAGTCTTGCGGCTGGGGGCATCCTCTGTTTTTCCTTTATGTGAGCCATATTCCGTCACATACCAGCCGTTGCCTTTCAAGGCAAAGCTGGTTTGCGAAACAAGACGCTCAGCAGGCCCTCTGCATATGGGGCAGTTGTGGTCTTTTTTCTGATCGTCAATGTGCTTGGACCATTCTTCAAAAATTTGCTGGCAATCTTTGCAGCGGTATTCATAAATAGGCATATGTTCCTCCCCTGAAAAAATATTGGCGGTACCCCTCACCGCCATGTCAGACCAAATACGGTCTAGATATCTAAAATAGATGCTGCGGTGCTTGCTGTCAATAGAACGGCGTAAAGAAAACACGCTTGAAGCGGTTGCCTTTGCGGTAACGGCGCATGCTCGCTATGCGAAAAATAGGAACCCGCGCCTTTTTTACCAGCGCAAGTTCACGGCATAACACCACGCGGCCCATGGCCCTGCCGGGCGGAGCGCTTAAAGGCGTTAGCGTTACAGCGAGTTTTTGCCGTTGCTATGCTTTGGCGGCCTTGGCTTCGCGGATGCGTTGCTTCAGACGTTCCTGGCGGCGCTTACGTTTACGTTGCAGTTCTTTGTTGCGTTCAATTTTTTTATGGGCCATGCGGGTGCTCCTCAAATTTTTTAGGTCCTTTTGATATACCGCAAGGAAAGATTTGTAAAGCGCGGACAGAAGGGCTGGTGGTTTTTCGCGCTATGGGCTAAAGTAATACGGAAGTTGAAACGCGCGTCCTCCTGAAGCACTGCCGGCGGGAACCTTTAGAGCCGGTTACACTTAAGATTGTCGCTTAACGGCGAGCAAAGCTCGCCTACGCCGATCTCGCGGGCCTTATTGCGCTTCGCTTCACAAGGCCAGAGCATTTTACCGGTATGTATGATTTGAGAGTCAAAATTCTCTAATTCGAGGAGAAAGGCATGGCTATTCCGGTGATCATTATGGGAGCTGCGGGGCGGATGGGCTCCACGCTGGCGCGCCTGGCGCGGGCCGATGCGGGGTTACGTCTTGTGGGCGTGGTGGAGCGTGAGGAGCGTCTTGCCGATGCGCAAGGCGCGGGCTGTCCGGCGCATACGGACGTGCGGGAGCTTTTACGGACAAGCCCTGGGGCGGTCATTGTGGATTTCACGGCCCCGTCTTCTTCTTTGGATACGGCGCGGGCGGCGGCTGAAGTCGGGGCGGCTCATGTTATCGGCACCACAGGTTTTTCCGATGAAGAACGCGCCTTGCTGGCGGAAACAGCGAAGCGCACGCCGGTGTTCTGGTCGCCCAACATGAGCGTGGGGGTAAATGTCTTGCTCAAGGCGCTGCCTGAGCTTACCCGGCTTTTGGGTGAGGATTATGACCTGGAAATGGTGGAAATCCATCATAATAAAAAGAAGGATGCCCCCAGCGGAACGGCGTTGCGTCTGGCGGAATGCCTGGCTGAAGCCAGGGGGTGGGAGTTGAAAGAAAGCGCCTGTTGCTGCCGGGAAGGGATCATCGGGGCGCGTCCGCAACGTGAAATAGGCATTCAAACTTTGCGCGGCGGAGATGTGGTTGGGGTGCACACGGTGTACTTTATGGGGCCTGGTGAGCGTATTGAGCTGACGCACCAGGCGCACTCGCGGGAAAATTTCGCCAACGGAGCTTTGCGCGCGGTGCGTTGGCTGCACGGCAAACCGGCGGGCAGGCTTTACAGTATGCAGGACATGTTTTGATGAAAATAGCTTTGATACAGAGTAACCCTGTCGCCGGCGCGCTGCGGGCGAACATGGAGGCTCTTGCGGATGCGGTGGGCGAGGCCAAGGCCTTGGGGGCTGATTTGTGCGTTGCGCCGGAAATGGCGCTTTGCGGGCATAATGCCGGAGATTTGCTGTTGCGTTCCGGCTTTGCCGAAGAATGCCATAAAGAGCTGGTGCGGGCGGCGGTAAAGCTGGGGCAGGATGCTTCGTTGCCGCCGTTGCTTCTTGGGGCGCCGATCACAAGCCCGGTTCCCGAAGGCAAAAAGTTACAAAATTGCGCGGTGCTTTTGGACAAAGGCAGAATGAGCGTGATCGCGCGTAAGGTGCTTTTGCCGTCAGGAGGCATCCATAATGATGCGCGCTATTTTGCGCCGGGAGTGGCCTGCGGGGTCTTGCACATGCAGGGCTGGCGCCTGGCGGTGACGGTAGGCGAGGACGTATGGAATGACCGCGCTTTCTGGCAGGGGCGGCGTAATTTCAACCGGGATCCGGTGGAAGCGTTTATGAACGCCGACGGTGCGGACGGGCTTATCAATTTGACGGCCCTTCCCTTTGAGCAGGGCTTGCCGGGCTTGCATCAGCGTATGCTGGCGCATGTTGCCGTGCGTTACAGGATGCCCGTGGCGGTGGCGAATCTTGTGGGCGGCAATGACAACCTTATTTATTACGGCGGAAGCATGGCTTTTGATGACAGCGGCGCGCTCGTGGCCCGAGCTCCGGCTTTTGAAGAAGCGTTGCTGCTGGTGGATATGGTGCATAAGAAGGGTAACGGCATTGCTCGGGACTTACCCGCGGAAGAAGAGCTGTGGCAGGCTGTGGTGCTTGGCGCCCGTGACTTTGGGCGCAAATGCGGTTTGGGGTCCGTGGTGCTGGGCTTGTCCGGCGGGGTGGATTCGGCTCTGGTTGCCGCTGTGGCCGCGGAAGCGTTCGGGCCTGACAAGGTCACGGGCCTGCTGATGCCCTCTCCCTATTCCAGCCCGGGCAGCATTGAGGACAGTCTGGCCCTTGCGCGCAATCTTGGCATCGCCACGCACACGCTGCCGCTTTCCCCCGTTTTAGAGGTTTTTGAACGGACTTTTGGGGCGGAGTTTCCCGGCGGCCTTGCCGGCATTGCGGAAGAAAACATCCAAGCCCGTATCCGGGGCGCTTTGCTCATGGCGCATGCCAACCGTTTCGGGGAATTGCTGCTGACAACGGGCAACAAGTCTGAAGCCGCGGTGGGTTACGCCACGCTATACGGCGATATGGCGGGGGGCCTTGCGCCCATTGGGGATTTATATAAAATGCAGGTCTATGCGCTATGCCGCTGGTACAACGAGCAGCGATCCGGCGCCATTCCCGAAAGCATCCTGAGTAAAGCCCCCTCGGCGGAACTGCGCCCGGGGCAAAAAGATTCCGACTCTCTGCCGCCTTATGACGCACTTGATCCGCTGCTCTATGACATCATAGAAAACAGAGCGGGTTTGGACCAACTGCTTGAAAAAGGCTATGCCCCGGCCATGACGCACGATGTCTGGCGTCTTGTGCGGCAGGCTGAATTTAAGCGCCGCCAGGCGCCGCCGGTGCTGCATCTTTCTTCGTGCAGCTTTGGCGGAGGCTGGCATATTCCCATCGCCAGAGGGGGAGCATAAGTTTTTTGAGGCGCTGCCCCAAACCTACCGCCTAGTCCGCGAGAGCGGGCATGGCCGCAAGCAGCAAAGCGGAAAGCTGTTCTCCTGCTTTTTGGGCCATGGCGGTGATTTCCTCTATGCTTGTTTCTTCCATGCAGTCAGGCAGGTTTTTGTTGGAAAGGCACGAAACGCCGAGAATGCGCAACCCCAGATGCCTGGCCGCGATGACTTCAAATATGGTGGACATGCCCACGGCGTCCGCCCCAAGGATGCGCAAGGCCCGGGTTTCGGCGCGCGTTTCCAGCTCCGGGCCGCGCACGCCGACGTAGACGCCTTTTTCCAGACGGATGCCGAGGGAAAGGGCGGCGCGCTCCATACTGCGGATACAATCCGCATCGTAGAGGCGGCTCATGTCCGGGAAACGCGGTCCCCAGCTTTCCTCATTGGGGCCGGTAAGAGGGCTTTGGCCGGTTTTGTTGATATGATCGGTAATGAGCATGAGGGAGCCGGCATCAAATAGCGGGTTCAGCGCGCCGGCGGCATTGGTGGCGATCAGGGTCCGGATGCCGAGGCTCGCCATGACGCGGACGCCCATGCAAATTTCGCCTGGGGTTTTGCCTTCGTATAAATGCCAGCGTTTGCGCTGCAAAAGCACAGGCACGCCGGCGGCGAGCCCCGCGGAAAAAACGCCGCCGCGTGAATCGGCGGCGGGAAAGTCCGGCAGGGCGTCATGCGTTATGGTGACGCAATCGCTGAGAGAGCGAGCGATAGTATCGAGCCCCGTGCCGAGTATGATGCCGATTTTCGGGCTAAATCCTTGAGGCAGTGAGTTTTTAAGCTGATCAGCGCAATTCTGGACTTTTTTCAGGTTTTGCATAAAGTGTCTCCCTGTCTCAACGGTTTGGGCAACGGGGGAAGCGGCGTTTTGCCGAGACCCCTTCGGAAAAGGCAATAGGTTCCCTTGTGCAAAGGAAAAATCTTTGAGTGACGCAAAGCATAAAGTTCTGGTCGCCAACCGAGGCGAAATAGCGGTGCGCATTGTGCAGGCCTGCATGAGCCTTGGCCTGGATTTTGTTTGTGTATATACGGCGGAGGACTCGGAATCCGGGCATGTGCGTCTTGCGCGTGAGGCGGGCGGCGCAAAAAGTTTATACCGCGTTTCTTCGTATCATGACGCCAATGAGCTTATGGCTGTGGCGGATGAGTCCGGAGCCGACGCGGTGCACCCCGGGTACGGATTTTTTGCGGAAGACTACCGCTTTGCCCGCCGGGTGGCGCGGCGGAACAACAAGCTGGTGTTTATCGGGCCATCCTGGCGGGTCATACGGGAACTTGGCGATAAGATCAACACCAAGCGTCTGGCGCGAAGCCTTGGCGTACCTACTGTTCCGGGTTCCGACAAGCCCATTTACGATGAGCTTGAAGCGGAAAAAGTCGCCCGCAGCCTTTACGAGTTCCAGCAGGGGCAGGGCATAGAGCGGCCTCTGGTTCTGGTCAAGGCTTCGGCGGGCGGCGGCGGCATGGGCATTGAGGAGGTGCACGACATTGACCTTTTCCGCTCCGTGTACCGCCGCATCCGCAACTATGCCGCGCGGCAGTTTAAGGATGAGGGAGTGCTCATTGAGCAGCGCATCCGGGACTTTAATCACCTGGAAGTGCAGATCCTGGCCGAACGCGGCTGCGCCAATGTGGTGCATTTCGGCACGCGCAACTGTTCCATCCAGAGCACGGGGCTGCAAAAGCGCGTGGAGGTGGCGCCGGGTTTTGATCCGTCATCCATTCGCTACGCCTTTGATGCGGAAAAAGTGCTGCGAGACATTACGGAACATTCTCTGGCCCTGGCCCGGGAGGTGCAGTATGACAACGTCGGCACCTGGGAATGGATAGTGACCAAAGAGGGCAACCCCTATCTGATGGAAGTGAACACCCGCATTCAGGTGGAAAACGGCGTATCCGCGACCATTGCGCGCGTTCGCGGCAATGCGGGCGTGAACATCATTGCCGAGCAGATCCGCTGCGCTCTAGGGGAACCTTTGGGCTATACGCAGGAAGACATCAGCTTTGAAGGGGTCGGCATTGAATACCGGATTATCGCGGAAGATCCGGATAACCGCTTCAGTCCCTGGGTTGGGCGCATCAGCAATTTTTCCTGGCAGCAGTATCCCTGGCTTTCCATGCATACGCATGTTCCCACGGATAAACCCTACGATATTCCTACGGAATTTGATCCCAACCTGGCTTTAGGCATAGTGTGGGGGGCTTCTTTGGAAGAGGCGCGGCAGCGAGGCCTCCAGTTCCTGGATGGCCTGGCGCTGGAAGGAGCCACTCTTGCCGGTGCGCCGCTCAAATCCAACCTTTCTTTTCTGCGCGGCAAAACAGGACAGATTCTCCTGTTTTAACGCATGTTCCCGGCGGACGCACGCAGCGGATCGGCCGCTGTGCGGCGCTGCCACGGCAAGGATAACGGCTTTTTGCGCGGTGTTTTTCAAAAGCGTGTAAAGCGCGCCGCGCAATGGCTTTGGGCTTATTCAGCGCATCTTACCCATAACGGATACCCGGTTTTTGCATGGAAATAGAAAAACAAGTGCAGCATCTGTCGGAGCGGCTGACCTATGTCCGCGATATTTTTGATAATAGGCAGGATGAAAATATCAAGCTGCTTATTTCCAAAATGGAAGATTACCGCCAGCGCGAAGCGCGGCTTTCCCCGCGTGAGCGCCGGGCCGCGGTGCTTACCTTGGGGGATTTGTTCGGCTTTGTGGAAAAAAAGCTGGAGACTGAGCTCACCCCCATGGACAAGGTGCGCATAGTGCGGCACCCGCAGCGCATCTGCCTGCGCGATATTTTGGAAAATGTCTATGACAATTATACCGAAATCGGCAGCATGGATGAGCACTCCATAGATCCTTCCATGGTCATTGCCCGGGCCTACATCACGCGCCGCAGAGGCAAAAAAACGGTAAACCAGTCCGTTATGGTGATCGGGCAGGAAAAAGGGCACGGGGAGGAGTTTCGCAACGGAGGGTCGGTCAAGCCCTGGGGCAACGCCAAAGCGCTCCATTACATGAAGGTGGCGGAAACGGAAAATATTCCCGTGCATACCTTTGTGTTCACGCCCGGCTCCTTCCCCATAGAGGACACGCCCGGCGCGGCCCAGCAGATAGCGGCGAATTTATACGGCATGGCCTCCTTACGGGTGCCGGTGATCGCGGTCATTTCCGAGGGCGGCTCCGGCGGCGCTGAGGCCATAGCCCTTGCGGACAGGCGGATCATGCTGTCCCATGGGTATTATTCGGTAATTTCGCCGGAAGGGGGCGCGGCTATTGAAGGCCGGCTGCGCAGCGGCGAGCGGGCTTCTCCTGAGCTTGTGGAGCAGTGCGCGGGCAGGCTGAAGATAACGGCGGAAGACAACTTGCGCATGGGCTATGTGGATGATGTGCTGCAAGAGCCCTATTTAGGAGCGCGGCCCTACCACTACGATTTTTTCCGGGCTTTGCGGCAGGAACTGCTCCGGGTTACGGATGAGGTTTCCATCAGCGTGCGGGGTTTTCCGCTTTTCCGTGCCATGGCGTTGCGGGTGCGCCGCAAGCGCGCCTCTCGCGGGCTGGATTTCGAAAAAGCGTACACGCGGTGGAACTTGCCTGTTTCGGCCCAAAACCGCCTGGTGAACCACCGGCACGCGAAGTACCGCAAGCTGTCCCTTTTGGCGGCCACGGATCTGACGCCTTTTTGGCAGCGGGTTTCGTCAGTGTGGCAGGAGTTCGGCTGGGGCCTGTATTCGCATTTCAAGTACGATATGTTCCGGCGTCAGCAGCAGAAAGTCGCCGAATACGTGGATGAGATAAAATCGGAATGGGCGCTGTTTTTTGACCGGATTCTCCAGCCCTGGCGCATGCTGATGGCCAAGCTGCGCGGCAATGTGAAAAAACTGGATGAAGCGGCGGCGCGGCGGCTTATGGAGCTGTCCGACTGGGATGAAAACCAGGAACAGCGCGGCGGCAACTGGGTCTATGTGAGCGCCAAAGCCCGGGAAGACAAGTCCGTCACCTGCCCCAACGCGGGCACGCACGGCTGCTTGGATTTGTGGGCGCCGGATCTTTACGGGGAGTTTGCCGGGGTCTGCACGAACTGCGGGCATCATTTCCCCATGGAGCATCAATGGTATTTGCATAATGTCTTTGATCAGGATTCCATTTGCGAATTCGCCATGGATGTGGAGGCGGGCAACCCTTTGCACATAGAGGATTTTGAGCCCAAGCTTGTGGAAGCCAAGAGAAAGACGGGCCATAAAAGCGGCTGCATGGTTTTTGAGGCGAGCATTAATGACGTGCGCCTGGTGGTGGCCATGCTGATGGCCTCGTTCCGGGGAGGCACGGTGGGCGCCGCCGAGGGGGAAAAATTCATCCGTGCGGCGGAACGGGCGGAGCGCAAACGCTATCCTTTTCTCGCCTATGTGCACGGCACGGCGGGCATCCGGATTCAGGAAGGAACCAACGGCCTCATCCAGATGGCCCGCTGCACCATGGCTGTGCGGCGCTATATCGACGCGGGGGGTCTGTACATCGTCACCTATGACACGCATTCCTACGCGGGCCCGGTGGCCAGCTTTCTGGGCTGCTCGCCCTACCAGTTCGGCATTCGTTCGGCCAACGTGGGCTTCGCCGGTCCCGGAGTCATTACGGAAACCACAGGCATGCTCATTGAGCCGCATTACCATAATGTCTATAAAGCGCTCGCGCGCGGGCATATCCAGGGCATCTGGGATCGCCGCGAGATGCGCTTTAACCTGCACCGTTCCCTGCTCACCATGGGCGGCAGGAATTTGTACTACCGATAAGGATCTGCACAGATGTTGGATATAAGCGCGCTTCTGGAAGAAATAAAAGCCTCGCCCTATGAGGAGATGGTGGTGCGCACGCCGCATACGGGCAAGGTGAGCTTTCCGCCTGATCTGGCGGAAGGCTTCGCCATACAGGGGCCTTCCGGCTCCTGGAAGGAAAAACCCGGCACTTTGCTTGCCCATATCGAGCGGGAGCGTAATATCAAGCCCATTGCCAGTCCGGAAAAGGGCGAAGTAATGGCGGTGCGCAGGGACCTTGACGGCTGCTTTGTGGAGGCGGGCACAGAGCTTGTGCGCATCCGGCACTTTTTATCCCGGGAAGAAGTGCTGCAGCTTTTGCTGAAAAAAGCGCTGTATCTCTTCCTTGCCCCGGAGCGCGCTAAATATTACTTTGTGCCGGCTGTTGACATTAAAGTGAAGGTTTCGGGCCCCAAGGCGGTTTCCGTACGTAGCGGAGAGGAGCTTTTCATCATGTCGCGTATGAAGCGCGAGGCGTCTTTGCGCTATTCCGGGCCTGAGGGCGTCATTTACGCGCTGTACTTTGCCCATAGCCAGAATATCGAGGCGGGGCAGCCGCTGATAGGCGTCTGCGCTCCGGATATGGTGAAACAGGTGGAAGAAGTGGTGATGCGCGTGCAAACGGAATGGAAAGAGCGGGAGTAAAGCCATGCCGCGAGTGCTTTTTATCCGCGTGAGCGCGGCCACCTATGATGAAAAAGACGTGCCCAAGACCTGGCCCGCACTGTATGCGGCCATCTGGCCCGACGCCCAGGAACGCGAAGCGGATTCCGTAGCGAAGCTCGCGCGCAGTCTTGCGCCTTCGCCCAAACGGGGCGTTCTCGAACTTGCCGGGGCCTTTGCGGAGCATGCGCGTTTTGGACGCCTGCCTGAGCAAAGCCGCGCCGCGCTTGCAAGCGCGGCGGAGCGCCTTGAGGTCTTGCTCCAGGATCTGGAGGCGGCTTTGGGCAATAGGGATGTACACAAAGCGGAAAAGCTGTGCACGGCTATTGAAGATACCCTTGACGAGGCGGAAAGCGTCATGCGCGAGCTGCTTTAAGGGCAGTCGCTCAATAAATCTTTTGTCCAAATAGCTGCGTCGTCCGGCCCTTTTTTCTCCGGTCGAGTACCATAAGAGTACACTCCCTCCGCAAAAAAGGCCGGATTTCTTGCTCTTGGCGCAAAATCTTTTATTGAGAGGCAGCCCCTGGGGCGACGCCCTGAGGGTCGTTGGTTGGTTGCCCGCGGGGCATGTGACGCGCCCGTAGGCCTGTAATGTTACTTAGGAGGTTTCCTTCATGCTGAATAAAGTCATGCTTATCGGCCGCCTTGGCCGGGATCCGGAATTGAAATACGCCTCCTCAGGCATGCCCATCACCACCTTGCGCATAGCTACGGATGAGTCCTACGTGGACAGGGACGGGAATAAGGTGGAACGTACGGAATGGCATTCCGTAGTGGTGTTCCAGCGCGCGGCGGAAAATTGCGCGAACTACCTTGCCAAGGGGAGCCTGGTTTTTGTGGAAGGCAGCCTGCAAACCCGCAAATGGCAGGATCAGCAGGGTCAGGATCGCTACAGCACGGAAATTAAAGCCCAGCGCGTCCAGTTTCTTGACCGCAAAGGAGCGGCGGGCGCCGGAGCGGAAGGCGGCCGGGGCGGCTACGGCGATGATATGCCCTCTGAAGGGCGCTCCGCCCGCGCTCCGCAAAAACAAGCTCCTTCAGGCGATGATCTCGGGCCCGCCTTTCCTTCGGAAGCCAGCGGCATGGATGACGTGCCGTTCTAAAAATACCTCTACCCATAGTGTTAATAACCCCTGGTAACCTGTTAGGTTGTCAGGGGTTTTTGTTTTTTGAACACGTTTGTAGGAACGACGTCGTTCACAATGGGCATGTGCCATCTCAAGAAGAAGTATTTGCATATGTTGAGTTGGTATTTAGAGCAATTTAACATTGAAAATGTATAATTGCTCTAAACCTATAACGCACGTCCCGCTATTCGTAATTTCTTGGCGTAATGATTTTGAAGGGAAATCTTTGTACGATTTTGTGAAACAATTCAAGTTACGCCGTGGAAACAGGGCGGAATGGACAATTGCCATGTAAGCATTGACTTGCAAATTTATTACCAATATATAGTATATATTGGTAATAAATAAAAGGAGAGGGATACAGTGAAAAACACCTCTGTTTCTCTTGGTGAATACTTCACCAATTTTATTGACGCCCAAGTCATGGCCGGCCGTTATGGGTCGGCTAGCGACGTCATACGGGCCGGCCTCAGGCTGCTGGAAGAACACGAGCTGAAGCTGAAGGCCTTGCAAAGTGCGCTTATCGCCGGAGAGGAGTCGGGAGAACCCGCCCAGTTTGACAGCGAGGCATTCCTGGCGCGGATGCGGGCCAAACATGGCCAGTAAAAAGCGCATTTACAGGCTGTCGCTGCTGGCGGGGGCAGACCTGGAAGAAATCTGGCTTTACCCTTTCCGGCAATGGTCGCTGGAGCAAGCTGACGAGTATCATCTATCATCGCAGCATTATTATGGCCATTGAAGGGTTGGCTTCCGGGCATAAAATCGGGCGGCAAACCGATGCCCGAAAAGGATACTGGAAATACAAAGCCGGTATGCATGTCATCTATTTTCGCTGCTTGGGCGATTACTTGGATGTGATCCGTATCCTGCATGGGAGCATGGATGTTGAGATGCACCTCTATGCGCAGGAATAATTTAAAGGCATTTCCCGTGGTGAAATGTGAACAAGCTGTGCTTGAATATTCGCTCCCCTAGGGGCTGTTTCTAAATAAATCTTTTGTCCAAATAGCTGCGTCATCCAGCTTTTTTTCCTCCGGTCCTGTACCGTAAGAGTACACTCCCTTCGCAAAAAGAGCTGGATTCCTTGCTCTTGGCGCAAAATCTTTTAT
>JAVBOT010000034.1:0-23910 GCA_031550225.1 Desulfovibrio sp. | reverse complement strand
GGAAAGGACAGCCAACCTGCCCGTGTGGACGCAGCGCTACAATTTCCAGCGTCCCCACAGCGCTCTTGGCAGAAAGCCTCCGGCTTCTCGACTGAGCCGAGGGTGAACAACGTGTTGACACTCTACACCTAGAGCAATTTACCATTGAAAATGTATACTTGCTCTGCAAGGATTTGCCCGTAAATCCTTGCCTTGAGATTGCCGTAGGCGGGCTTTGCCCGCCGTTAAACGACAAATCTCAAAGTTAATCTGCTCTAAAGTCGAATATGGGAAAAAAATAACGCGGACAACTCTTGCGTGATATTCCCGTCGGGTGGAAAGGCATAACCCTGTGGGGTGATACCGTGTAAAGGGGGCTTGGCAAGAATGTGACTTTGTGCTATTTAGCACAAGGTCATTGCTTTTTTGCTTATGAACGGTTTTCAGATCCGTGAGGATCGTTGCGGCATCCGCCGCATTCATACAACCAGTTACGGAGGATACCATGGCAGTACTTGTCGTTGGCCACAAAAACCCGGATACCGACAGCGTTATTTCCGCCATTGCCGTGGCGGACCTGATGACGAAGCGCGGCATTGTCGCTAAACCCATTATACAGGGCGACGTGACGCCTGAAACCGCTTTTGTTTTGGATAAGTTCGGCCTTGCTAAACCTGAGGTGGTCAAGTCTGTGGCCGGTAACAAGGTTATCCTTGTGGATCACTCCGACCTGGCGCAGGCTCCGGACGATTTGAAAGACGCTGAAGTCATTGCCGTTGTGGATCACCACAAATTGGGTGATGTGACCACCTCCAGCCCTTTGCTGATGTGGGTATGGCCTGCCGGCTGTACCGGAACAGTCATTAAGGGCATGTATGATTTCTACGGCGTGGAAATGCCCAAAAATATCGCCGGCGGATGCCTGTGCGCCATTTTATCCGATACGGTCATTTTCAAATCCCCCACCACCACGGACGATGACAAAAAAGCCGTGGAAAGCCTTGTGCGCATTGCCGGTGTTGCAGACTATAAAGCGCTTGGCATGGATATGTTCAAGGTCAAGTCCGCCGTGGACGGCGTACCCGCCCGTGATCTTGTGTTCCGGGATTACAAAGACTTTGAGATGAGCGGCAAAAAAGTCGGCATAGGGCAGCTCGAAGTCATTGACCTTTCCATGCTGGATAAAATTAAGGCCGATTTGGCAGCGGAACTGGTTGCCGTGAAGAAAGAAGGTGGCCGCCATAGCGTATTTTTACTGCTGACCGACATCATGAAAGAAGGTTCGGAAATGCTTATTTGCAGCGATGATCCCGCTGTGGTGCAAAAGGCCTTTGGCGTTGCCGGGGATAAGTCCGTATGGCTGCCCAAGGTTATGAGCCGCAAAAAGGACGTTGTGCCTAAATTTGAAGCGGTATTCAAAGGCTAGTTTTTGGGTAAAAACAGTGAAGCTCCGGCCGCATGTGCGGCCGGAGCTTCACTGTTTTTACCAGCCCGCCACGCAGGCGCAGGCCGCATTCATTGCGGCCGTTAAGCGCCGGAGTGGGTACGTCTTCCAAAACTCGGCTTTGCGGGGGTGCCGTTCCTGCAATGAACCTAGAGCAATTTACCATTGAAAATGTATAATTGCTCTGCAAGGATTTGCCCGTAAATCCTTGCCTTGAGATTGGCGTAGGCGGGCTTTGCCCGCCGTTAAACGACAAATCTCAAAGTTAATCTGCTCTAAGAAAAAACGCCGTGTTCATGTAAGATCTTGATACCTATGCATAAAAGCGTCAGTCCTCCGAGAATATTGGCCTTGTTTCCCAACGAATTGAGCCCGGGAAGGCGGCAAGCAAGGCGTCCAAGGTGCAGGCCGAGGGCTGTGAGCATAAAGCAAACCACGCCGATGATGACCGCAGGCAGCCAAACATCCACGTTCAGAAGGGCGAACGACAATCCCACAGCGAGGGCGTCAATGCTTGTGGCAATGCCGAGCAGCCACAAAGAGCCACCTCTGGTCGGATCCGGGCAGGCGCAGTAGTCTTCTTCCTCCTTATGCGCCTCGGTCCAGGCCTCCTTCAGCATGCGCCCTCCCACAAAAAGCAGCAAAGCAAAGGCCAGCCAGTGGTCATAGTTTTCGATATAGCGCTGCGCCCGAACCCCAAGCAGCCAGCCGAGCACAGGCATAAAAAACTGGAAAGCGCCAAAAACGCCGGCCAGACGCATGGTTTGTCCCATATCGGCGCACCGCAAACGCAAACCTGTGCTGAGGGCGACAGCAAAAGCGTCCATGGCCAGGGCCACAGCCAAAGCAAAAATAGTAGCGAGAGGCAAGGGGACGATCCTTAAGCTTTTCCGGAACAGCCCAGCACATTTTTAATCTTGTGCGCCACCATCGTTTTAACCGCTTCACGCGCGGGTTTAAGATAGGCGCGCGGATCAAAATCCGCCGGGTTTTCAGCAAAGTGTTTGCGGATACAGGCTGTCATCGCCAGGCGAATGTCCGTATCAATATTGATTTTGCATACGCCATAGGCGCCGGCTTTGCGCAGCAACTCTTCAGGCACGCCCCGGGCTCCGCCTACCTGGCCGCCGTACTTGTTGCACATTTCCACAAACTCCTGAGGCACGCTGGAAGAGCCATGCAGCACCAGAGGAAAGCCCGGCAGACGGCGGGTGAGTTCTTCCAGGCGTGGAAAGTCCAACTTGGCGTCTCCCTTGAATTTATATGCGCCGTGGCTGGTGCCGATGGCAACGGCCAAAGAATCGCACCCGGTGCGCTGCACAAAGTCCACAGCCTGCTCCGGATCTGTATAAATGCTTTTTTCCGCCACGACGTCTTCTTCAACCCCTTCTATTCTGCCCAATTCCGCTTCAACCCAAACGCCTCTCGGGTGGGCGTAATCCACCACTTTTTTGGTCAGGGCGATGTTTTCTTCATAGGGCAGATGAGAACCATCAATCATCACTGAGGTAAAGCCGCCGTCAATACAACTTTTGCAGAGTTCGAAGTCCGGTCCGTGATCGAGGTGCAGAACCACCGGCAGATCCGTATCCTGCAAAGCGGCCTCGATAAGTTTAATAATATAGTTCTGACCGGCGTATTTGCGGGCGCCGGCGGAAACCTGAAGAATCAAGGGAGCTTTTTCAGCCGCTCCGGCTTGCATAATGCCCTGGATAATCTCCATGTTGTTGACATTGAAAGCGCCAACGGCGTAGCCTTCTTTGTACGCTCTTTCAAACATGGCTTTGGGGCTGGTAAGGGGCATAGCATCCTCCTACGGATAGCGGAAATGAATAAAAAAAAGAACAGGCCGCCACTTTACTATAGAACGTAAAGCATGGGAACAGAAGATTTGGCAACCGGGCGGGCGCACGTTTGTTACGCGCTTTGTCCTATTTTTTTACATGAGAATGGAGAATGAGCGTTTTTTCTTTGGCGGTGCAAGGGCATCGCGTCGGCGGCTTCATAAAGGAATATCGCACAGATCCGTAAATTCCTTGCGCAACGACTCAAGGGTGCTTGTGTCGGTAAAGTCAAATTTTAACGGAGTCAGCGTGGCCCAACCCTCATTCAGCAGGCTTTTATCCGAGCCCGGGGCCACTGTGTTGAGCGGGATTTCACCATTCAGCCACCAATAAGGCGTCCCGCGCGGATCCTCGCGGCGGTGGTACCAGTCTTTCCAGATGGCTGATGTCTGCGGGCAGAGCGTAAGACCTTGAAAATCCATTACCGGGCGATCGGGCAGATTCAGGTTCATGACGCGCCTCGGCGGCAGGCTGTACCAAGGGATGCGCTCCATGACCTTGACTGCGAAACGGGCATGTTCCGTAAGATCGCCCGCTTTGAAAGAATCATAGGAAACGGCGAGGGCGGGAAAACCCAAATGGGCCGCCTCGGTGGCCGCCGCCACAGTGCCTGAGTAGAGAACGTCCGGGCCGACGTTCGCCCCGGCGTTAATGCCGGAAACCACAATGTCGGGCGCTTTATCCAACAGTTCGCTGACGCCAAGCTTTACGCAATCCGTGGGCGTTCCGTAAATGCCGAAGCCTGAAAATCCTTCTTCCTTCACCTTTTTAACACGCAAAGGGCCGTGAACAGTAATGGCATGCCCTACAGCGGATTGTTCCGTCATCGGCGCGATGACCTGCACTTCGTGCCCGGCATTAACAAGAGCGCGATAGATGGCGCGCAGGCCCACCGCCTGTATGCCGTCATCATTGGTAAGCGCCACATACATTTGTTTTTCTCCGTTGCTGTTAAAGACTGTGTGCAGCCTGTTTTATTCGTTTTTTCACGCGGCGGCTTGCCATAAAAAGCGTGCCGATAACAGAGGGCATCTTAGTGAAAGGGGAATGGAGCGCAAAAAAAGATCCTTGCATTACGCCGGCGCTATTTCAGTATGCGCCTTTACCGCTGACAAGGGCGGGAAAAGTGCGGATAATAATATAAATATCAAGCCACACAGACCAGTTATAAACATAGTATTGGTCGAGGGCCACTCGCCTGGCATAGTCCACATCGTTACGGCCCATGATTTGCCAAAGTCCGGTGATTCCGGGCTTAACGCGCGTATATAAGCGAAAAGCCTCTCCATAGCGCGTTACTTCTTCTTCCACTATGGGGCGCGGTCCCACAAGGCTCATATCACCTTTAATGACGTTGAAGAGTTGCGGGAGTTCATCCAGGCTGGTTCTGCGCAAAAATGCGCCGATCCTGGTCAGGCGCGGATCGCGGACGAGCTTTTGATCCCGTTCCCATTCTTCCCGCAGGTCGGGCGACTCTTTAAGCACTTTTTCCAATTCTTCCTGCGCGTTGCTGTGCATGGTGCGGAATTTGAATACCCGGATTTCTTTGCCGTATTGTCCAATGCGTTTTTGGGTAAACAGTATTGGCCCTCTGCTGTCAAGGCGTATGCAAAAGGCGATCAGGGGCATGAGGAGCACAAAGAAGAGCCCTCCCACAAAACAGAGAAAAATATCCAGGCAGCGCTTCATGCGCAGGCGCCGGGGATCAAGCAGGTTTTGCCGCATGGAAAGCGCCAGCCCGAAAGGAGTCTCCGCCACATGGAGCGAAGCCTGCTTGGCCCAGGTTTTATCCACATAGGCGACGACTCGCCGAAAATAGCTGCTTGCAAGCTGAAGCAGCTCCTCACGCGGTTCTTCCGCAATGCCGTCGGCCATGATAAAAGCCAGGGCGTTGGGGTGTCTTTCCTTAAGGCTGCGCATGATATGCCCGGCTTCTTGCATTCGCCCCACATGCAAGCGTGGGCCTTGGCAGGGCGGGCGCGGAGAAGGAGCATCCTCCGTTTCCAGCGTGACGACTTCCGCTATATTCAGGCCTTTTTCCCGTTGCATGCGAAACTGCGTCAGTAAGGCCTGGCTGTCTTTTGCCGGGGCGAAAAGCACCAGGGGATAACCCCACCAGGGCTGCCGCGCGCAGAGTGTACGGGTCCAAAAACGAAATAACGGCACAAGGGCCAAGGTAAAAAGCCAGCACAGCAAAATGACGGAACGCGAGTATAGAATCCCTTGCTGGCCGAGAAAAATAAGAAAGCTGAGGAACAAAAAGCCAAGGCTTGATGCTTGGCACAATTTTTTAAGCTCATCGCTGGGCGGGCGCAAGATGCCCGGGTAGAGCCCGAGCACCGCATACAGGGGCAGAAAAATAAGCAGAGCGGGCACAAGCTTGAGATAATGGATTAAGGGAAGATAGGCATCCGTGACTATACGGATGCAATAAGCAAGGCTTAAAGCCGCGAGCAGGGCGCAGGCGTCGGACAGGGCAAGGGCGCTGCCTGTGGAACGCAGGCGGAGCGGAGGAAATCTCATGATGAATTCTGGAGAGGGTTAGAAAATTCGGGCATGAGGTCTTTTCGGTTGCTTTCAGAGGCTTTAAGGCATTGTCTGAGAAAATCATGCATTTTTTCCCGGAAGATCTTTGGCGCAAAACGCAAAGCGGCGTTGCTCAACTGTGCCGGCTCAAAAGAGTATTTTCCGGATTCAAAATCTTCCAGGGCCTGACATAACGAGCCAACGTCCTGCCGGGGAAATAAAATGCCGCTGCGGCCGTGCTCCACGCTTTCCAGAACGCCCCCACGGCCAAAGGCGATAACCGGACGGCCCGCGGCCAGCGCTTCCACCGGCACAATGCCGAAATCTTCTTCTCCGGGAAACAGCAACGCCCGGCAGCGTTGCATATGGTGTTGCAGAAACGCCGCATCCTGGCGGCCAGCGAAGCTGACAGTGGGACCCGCCATTCGCATCAAATTATTGCCTTCCGGCCCCTCCCCAATGACCAACAACTTCTTTCCCAGGCGGGTGCAGGCTTGCACGGCCAGATCCGCCCGTTTATAGGACGTGAGTTGGCCCACATACAAAAAATAATCTTCAGGGAGCGGGTAGGAGCCGTTCTGAGGCATAAATGCGTCCACATCCACAGGCGGATGGATGACTGTGGAGGAGCACCCGTAGTGTTTGCGTATGCGCCTTGCCACATTATATGAATTCGCCGCGAAAAAATCGACGCGCCGGGCGGAAAGCGCATCCCACATGCGCAAACGGTGGCTGAACAGACGCAATGCCAATCGGCTGACAAAGCCGGATGTTTCCAGATATTCCTGGTAAAAATCCCAGATGTAGCGCATGGGGGTGTGGCAATAACAAATATGCAATGCGTCTGTGGGGCTGAGCACGCCTTTGGCCGGGCCGGATTCTGAACTGACGATCAGATCATAGCCGCGTAAATCCCATTGCTCAAGCGCCATAGGCATAAGGGGCAGATATTTTTGATAAAGCTTTGCGGCAAAGGGAAGTTGCTGGATGAAGCTGGTTGTGATGCGGTGTTTGCGGATGGCGGGGGAAACCGCTTCCGGCACGTACACATGGGTAAAGATATCCGCCTTAGGGAAAAGATCCAGCAGCGCTTCCAGGACTTTTTCTCCGCCGCGCATGGACACAAGCCAATAGTGGATAAGCGCTACCCGCATACAGAATCTCTGAGGCTGCCCAGGCGCCCGTCTATGCACGGGCATGCCGTGCCAACAAGTTGATTTGCCGGAAAAAAATATTTTATCATCAACGCCGCAACGGTATATGCCGCCTCAAAAACCTGTGGAAATTTTTGAAGAAAAGGGAGAGCGGTTCGGCGCTTTACCGGGTTGCTGCGGTTTTTTCGCAGCAGGTTTTGCCCGGCGGTTTACCCGTGAACGCAACAGCTATCATAGAGCTTAAGTAGACAAAATTTTACATTATGTCTACATTCAGGCCCGCTTTGCCCATTGCCGCAACAGCAAAAGCCTTTACATCCGCCGCAATGCGAAAGCCCGCCGTTACCATGCCGGGACAGGGAAGGCGGCAAGATTCTTTTTTGCTTTGCGCCTCGTAAAAAGCCGTTTCCCCTCACTTAGGACGCGGCACAAGGAATACCAATGAGCACCGTTCATCCCATTATTCTTAGCGGCGGCAGCGGCACTCGTTTGTGGCCTCTTTCACGGCGCTTGTATCCTAAACAATTCATTGATTTTAGCGGGACAACGCTTTTTGGCCAGACCATTGCAAGAGCCTCCGCCCTTGCCGGCAGCGCGCCGCCCATTGTTATCTGCAATGATGAGCAGCGTTTTTTGGCCGCCGCTATTTTACAGCGGCACGGGCTGTGCTCTGATGATCAAAAATCCGCCGGAGCTATGATTCTTTTGGAGCCCGAGGGCCGCAACACCGCACCCGCTGTTGCCCTTGGAGCTATGGCCGCCATGGCCCGCAGCGAAGAGAAAGACCCTTTGCTTTTAGTGCTCAGCTCCGATCATATCATAACGCCGCAGGACAAATTTGCTGAGGCGGTTTGCCTCGCCACAACCGGAGCGGAAGCGGGTAAGCTCGTTGTGTTTGGCGTGCTCCCCACCCGCCCGGAAACCGGATTCGGGTATATCCGGCAAGGGCGGGAAATTTTTCCGGACATTTATGCCGTGGAGCGCTTTGTGGAAAAACCGGATGCCGCAACCGCCGCCCACTTGCTGCAACAGGATGGCGTGACCTGGAACAGCGGTATTTTTCTCTTCCGCGCTTCAGTATTTCTTGAAGAGCTGGCTTGCTACGCTCCTGAGGTGGAAAAGGCCTGCCGCACTATTTGGGAAAGCCGCGGCAGCGATCTCGATTTTACGCGCTTTTCTCGGGAAGCATTTGAGGCCTGCCCGTCCATTTCCGTGGATTATGCCGTTATGGAGCGCACCGATAAAGCCTGCGTGACGCCCCTGAAGGCCGAATGGAGCGATATGGGCTCCTGGAAAGCCTTTTACGACAGCGCCGACAAAGATTATGACGGGAACGCCGTCTCCGGCGATGTGCTGCACCTGGACAGCCGTAATTGCTACTTACACTCTAGCCATAGGCTTGTTGCCGCCTTGGGGGTTGAAAATTTGTGCGTTGTGGAAACAGCCGATGCCGTTCTTGTGCTTCCGCGTGAGCGCGCTCAAGATGTTAAATTATTACTTGAAGAATTGAAGAAGTCGGAACGATCCGAAGCCGATGCCCATGTGCGCGTCTACCGGCCATGGGGCAGTTACGAAAACATCGCTCTGGGCGACAGATTTCAGGTTAAGCGGATAATAGTCAACCCCGGAGGGGTGCTTTCGTTGCAGATGCACCATCACCGTGCCGAGCATTGGGTTGTTGTGCGCGGGACCGCCAAAATACAAATGGAGGAGCGCAGCCTTGTGCTCAAAGAGGATGAGTCGACTTACATCCCCCTCGGCATGCGGCACCGTTTGGAAAATCCGGGACGGATCCCGTTGGAAATTATTGAAATCCAGACGGGGAGCTACCTTGGTGAAGATGACATCATCCGTTTTGAGGATACGTATGGACGGGCGAATTGAATGAGCGCTCTTGCCTGTCAATGGATGGGGGTTGCGCTTTCCTCCCCTGTGCTTATGGGGTCAATAAATTTGCTTTCCCACATGGAAGCGGGGGCGCATCAAAATTTTTTTAGCAAGGCCATGCGCAGAGGCGCCGGCGGGGTGGTGCTGCCCCCCATTAACCCTGAACGCCAAGGTAATGAGCGGAAAAGCCCCAGTTTGCTCCAAAGTGTGCGCATAGATGCCGGCCTTGAGGCGGATTCCGCCGCCGCAACAGCGCCCATGGGTCTTTCTGTGTTGCGGCCGGAGGAATACGGCGGAGTTTCTCCGCAGTACGGAGTTTTTTTAGCGAAAGAGCTCAAAACACGGTATCCCGCCTTTCCGATCTTTGGCAGCGTGGCGAAAGTAGGGCGAAATGCCGCTTTTTTCTCTGTTTTGCAGGAGCTTGCCGCAACGGGTGTGGACGGTATTGAGCTGGATTTTTCCCGCCTGGAAGCAGGTAAGGAAGAAGGGGGTATCTGGCAGGAACATATCGCGATTCTTGAAAATGCCAGAAATTTTTGTTCGCTGCCTTTGTCCGTGAAACTGTCGCTGGATGTGAATTATGGGGAATTACTTGCTTTTTTAGATAAGAGCCGTGTGGATAGTCTCTCCGTAAGCGGCTCCCATACCGGCTTGCTGCCTCCGAAAATCGCTCGGGGAAATGCGCGCTCGTATTCATCCCCTTTTGATAAGACGGAATACTGGGCTCCCACAAAACTCCATGGCCCGCAGGAACGCTGCCGCGCCTTTTACAATGTGTATAGGTACGGGGAGATCGCGCGCGCGAAGCAACTTCATGTAGCCTGCACGGACGCGCTGTTTACAGGTGAAGAGGCCATCCAGGCCTTGCTTCTGGGAGCGCATTGCGTGCAACTTTCAAGCGCTGTCGCCTGGCGGGGCTTGGGAATTTTTCGGGAGATTAATAGGGAAATAGAACAATATTGCCTTGATAAGGGCTATTTTTCCGTAGAGGAGTTCATGGGCGCGGCCCTTGCCTCGGTTAAGAATTTTGCAAGGGAATTTGTTTTTACCCGCAAGCGCTTTATGAGTGTGGACGAGTCCAAATGTAAACGCTGTGAACAGTGCTCCTGCACGGACAGGCTCTGCCTGGCCTTTAAAACAGATAAACTGACGGGCATTGCCACTATTGTCAGGGAATTATGCAGCGGATGCGATTGGTGCCGGGTTTGTTGCCCGCACCATGCCGTTATCGCGCATGATGCCGTCTGGTAAGCTTAAAGTTAAACCGCTTTATACCGGTATTGGTGCCGGCTTGTTGTGAAGACAAAAAAATAGCGTGGAGAATTTTTTTATGAGTACGTCTGACAAAAATCAATCAAACGAACAGGTCAGGGAAACCGTCCGCACGGAGTACGCGGCCATTGCGACGGGGCAGCGTTCCTGTTGCTGTGGAAGCCGGCGCAGCGGCCACGCCGACCCGGCCAAGCTGGCGAAAGCCGTGGGCTATGACGCGCAAAGCCTTGCTCATTTGCCGGAAGGCGCGAACATGGGGCTTTCTTGCGGCAACCCGGTAGCCATCGCGGCCTTGAAAGAAGGGCAGACCGTGCTTGACCTCGGCAGCGGCGGCGGTTTTGACGTGTTTCAGGCGGGGGAGAAGGTGAAGGCCTCCGGGCGGGTTATCGGCGTGGACATGACCCCGGAAATGCTTGCCAAGGCCCGCAAGAATATTGCGCACTACCGGCAGCGCACCGGCCTGGACAACGTGGAATTCCGCCTTGGCGAGATTGAATACCTGCCTATGCCGGATGCAAGCGTTGACGTGGTGCTTTCCAATTGCGTCATCAACCTTTCCCCGGACAAGCCCCAGGTCTGGCGTGAGGTTTTTCGCGTTCTGAAACCGGGCGGCAAGGTGTCTGTTTCCGATTTGGCCTTATTGAAGCCTCTGCCGGATAAGGTTCGAGAAATGGCGACGGCGCTGGTGGGTTGCGTGGCCGGGGCGGTGCTGGTGGACGAAACCAGGGCTATGCTGGAAAAAACCGGCTTCACGTCCATTGTCCTGACGCCTAAGCCCGACTATGTGCGGAACATGCGCGATTGGAACGATCCCTTGTACAAGCAGATTGCCGAGATGTTGCCAAAGGGCGGGCAAATGGCCGATTACGTGGTCAGCCTGTCCATTGAAGCCAGCAAATAGATGCGTCATCCGGCTCTTTTCTTGCCGGCTTCTGTACCGTAAGACTACACTCCCTCCGCAAAAAGAGCCGGATCCCTTGCCCTTGGCGCAAAATCTTTTATTGAGAGACAGCCCCTGGGGTTTTGCGCCGCCATAAGCGGTGTAACTCGGCTGAATTCAAAATCATGCGGAGTTCGCACAATCAGCGCCAAAGAAGGAAAGCTGAAGCCCTGCCGTCAACGCAAGCTATGGAGGTTCAGCGGCTTTTCGGAGCCATATCCGCAAGCTCCCGCGTGGAAGGGGCGATGAGCATGGCGGTGTTGTAATCGGTAAAGAGCAGCAGTTTGACCATCATGTCTTCAGGCACGCTGACACAGCCCGCCGTGGGTTTGCCTGTGAAGCAGTGTAAAAATATGGCAGACCCCGCCCCTTTCATTACGGGGTGCATATTGTACTCAATAACCAAGGCGTAGGCATACGCGGTGGTTTCTTTCGCAAGCTCTTCCGCGGAGCTCCAATCCTTGTCGGGCGCGTCGCGGGAAACCCACTGATTGTAATAGCGTGAGGACGGATCATCCACCCAGAGATCCGCGGCGGTCAGTCTGCTGTACGGCAACAGCGCGCCGGGATCCTTGGCCGTGCCAAAGGCCTTGCCCAAAGTGTAGAAACCGGCGGGGGTAGCGCCGTCGCCTTCCCGCTTGACGTGGCGTATGCCGCTTCGCCCCACAACTGCGGGGGAACGAAGCCGCTCCTTCCAGTGTCCGTTCTGTTTTTCAAAAGCCAGGATTATGGCCTGGGAAGAATCGCCGTCGCCGACGACCACGAGTAACTTGTCGGCTAAGGTTGCGCTTTTCCAGGCTTCCGGGTTCAGGACGATTTCTCTGGAAGAGTCCATGCGCGCTGTGCAAGAGGTCATCAGCAGAGCGCAACACAAAAACAGCGCATACAGTTTGTACATAGGCTATGCCCCATTTCGTAAGCAGTTCTGATGCGCAAAACTCGGCAGCTATATAATTACATAAATAACATAGTAGTTTTATTAAATAAAATTACTGGAATATTTTTTATGTTACCCCCAAAGTTACCCCATATTTTTTATGGATGCTCTTGGCGTGGTCGCTCTTTATCCGGCAAGTATCTCCGTGACCATCTCCGGAGCCTTCTCTATGACCTTCAGGTAAGCCCGCGCCGCCGGGTCTGGTGTGCGCTTGCCCTGTTCCCAATTCCGGAGGGTATGCAGGGACAGGCCGAAGCGGGCGGAAAAGGACGCCTGAGACAAGCCCAGCCGCTTGCGGATGGCCCTTACATCGACCGTTGCAGGGATATGTGCCGCATACGAGTCCACAGGCATAGCCCCTTTGGCGATGGCTACGGCCTCTTGCATACTTTCAATGATGCGGCTGCCGCTCATGGTTCACCTCGTTCGATATTCCTTTGCCAGCATGGCGGAAAGCTCCTTCAGCGCGTTCCGTTCCGCCGGGCTGATATCGATCTTTTCATTCTTGGCGAAGATGTTTAGGGCAAAGAGCGGAATACCCTTCGAGTAAAAAAGTAAATCACCCGATACCCGCCGCTTCTACCGCTGCCATCCCGCGCAAAACGAATCTTTCGGATTCCGCCGGTCCCTTGCAGGATGTCCCCCGCATCGGGGTTCTGAGCCCCAGGAAGGCGACAATCTCCTGCCGCTCCTCATCGTCCATAAGTCGCTTGGCGTCGCGCAGAAAGGAGGGCGTCTCAATGACGGTCATGGGAGCGGTTCGTATGGAATACGATATAAGCCATTGGCTTACTACCGTCAATAGAGCTTTTTCGGGTTGCCTTCAAACATACGGAACTTTCCAGTTTAGGTCCGCAACTGACATAGGGAGGTTTACAATTGAGCCGAGCCGCGCTTGCGGATAGTCGCCATGTTCGCCTTCTTTGAGTTCCTGCAAACTCGCTCACTTTTTGCCTAGCATGTATTTCCAAGTGGAGCAAAAAATCAAAATACACGAAAAAAGGACTTGGGTTTTGTATCCAAGTCCTTGAATTCTGGTGTCCCCGGCAGGAATCGAACCTGCGGCCTACAGCTTAGGAGGCTATCGCTCTATCCAACTGAGCTACGAGGACACAGTGGCTTTCGATTCAAAAGCAGCAGGTTTTTTCTATAAAAGCAAGCTACTTGAAAAGCAAGATAAAAGTGAAAAGCGGCAGGTTGATGCGTTATATGGCCTGAGGGGGAGATGCAAAGCCGTGGGCAAGAATATGTGGTGTAGAGCCCTTTTTTCGTGATTGCCTGGTGGGTATCCGGCAAAAAGGAAGGGGGTTACGTTTTATCGTAACCCCCTTAAAGTTCTGGTGGAGCTGGACAGAATTGAACTGACGGCCTCTTGAATGCCATTCAAGCGCTCTCCCAACTGAGCTACAGCCCCGTGCGAAAAAAGGAATTGCCTTATATCGCGAGGATTGTCAACTGCTATTTGTATTGCACGCATATTTTTATTTGTAGAAGCTTTCTCAAAATTATTTTCCCGACGAGGAAGCGAGGTGTGCGACAGCGGCAAAGCAGCGGTGAAGTGCAGAAAGTCCGGCCTTTGCGTTTGACGACGTTTCGCTTGGAATTTTCCGTGAGGATTCTCTGTGGGCATGGCGTCCGGCTTGATGGTTGCGGGTGTAGTGCCACACATTAAAGCTAAGAGCTCCTTTTCTTTCAGGGAGATCTGTCATATCAAATTGAGACTGTCCCTAAAAAGAGGGGCGGCCCGGAAAACCGGGCCGCCTCTTCATTTTCGACTTCTTCATGTTGTTTACCCCATTCATTTACATCTTGCGCAACTCAAGCACCAGACGCTGCAACTCCTGCGCCTGGCTGGCCAGTTCAGAGACGGCCGTGGCGGACTGCTGCATGGCCGCAGCGGTTTCGCCGGTCATGCGGTTGATGTCGTCCAGTGAGCTTGTGATTTCTTCACTGGTGGCGGATTGTTCTTCGGCGGCTGTCGCTATGTTGCGCACTTGGTCGGCTGTCTGGATCGATTCCTCGACAATTTCGCCCAGCGCTTCACCGGATTTTTTAGCCAGGTTTGATGCGGTATCAAGGTTGCCCGTGGTGCGCTCCACTGCGTTTATGCTCTGGCGGGTGCCGGTCTGTATGCCGCTGATGGCGCTGCCCACTTCTTTGGTAGCGGTCATGGTCTTTTCCGCAAGCTTGCGCACCTCGTCGGCCACTACGGCAAACCCCCGTCCGGCATCTCCTGCCCGTGCCGCTTCGATGGCGGCATTGAGCGCCAAAAGATTGGTTTGATCCGCTATATCCGAGATAACCGTCATGATCATGCCTATGGATTCGGCCTGGCTGCCCAAATCTTCCATGTTGCGCTTCAAGTCCAGCATATCGGTCTGCACGTCGCCGAGGGACTGTATGGATTGGGTTACAATTTCTTCGCCGCTACGGGCCTTTTGCCGTGCCCGTTCCGAACCTTCGGAGGCCACACCGGCGTTGCGCGCCACTTCGAGCACCGTTGAGTTCATTTCTTCCATGGCGGTTGTTGAAGCGAAAATCCGGTCGCGCTGTACATCCATGCTGCGGCTGGATTCTTCCACTTGGGCGGAAAGTTCCTCGCCAGCCGTCGAGAGCCTGCTGACAACTTGTTCCACATTTTCAGCCGCGCCTAAAATAGCCCGCTGTCCCTCTTCAGCCTTATCTTTAGCGATCTGGGCTTCACTCATGGCTTCCAGAGCTTTTTGGCTTTGCGCTTCCGCTTCCCGATTTTTTTGCTCCGCTTCAGCAATGCGGCCGCGCAAATTGCTCACCATTTGCTCCAACGCGGAAGCAAGGGTGCCTATTTCATCAGAACGTATACACTGGAAGTCCTGATTCAAGTCTCCCGAGGCAACTTTTGCGGCCTTATCCGCCACACCGACCAACGGGTCGGCAATGCTGCGCTTAACCAGGATGCTGCACAGCAGGCCGATTAAAAGCGCCCCCCCAAAAATACTTAAACTGAGATACAAAGTTTCAGTATACAAAGCGTCTGTAGCAATAGAACGTTTGCGGGCTTGGTCATCCACAAGTGTTACGAGCTCGTCGAGATGGACTTCGGCTTTGTCTTCTTGCGGTCTTGTAACTATAAGCCCGTTAAGAGTGGTGAGAAAATCCGCGCCTTCTGAAACCCGCTTGATGATCTCGCGCTGCTGCGCCTCAACGTTCTTCAAAGCTTCGCGTGTGGCCTCAATCGCATTTTTACCCGCATCGCTGACAAGACGTGATTCTATCTCTTTAAAGTCCTGCCACATAGACTTCATGAACGCGTTATAATTTTCCTGATAATTCTTTATCCGTTGGGCATCTTTTTTTTCACCAAGAAAAAGCGTCATATTGCGCATAGCACGTGACGCCAAAAGAAATTTAATGTTTACTTCCTTTGCCTGGCTTAATGCTTGTACATCCGTATGATACAACATGTTGAGTTCTGCAGTGATTGTTTTCAAAGAACGAATGCCGAACCCGGCAACGGCAGACAGAAAAATCAACAAAGTAACCGCAAGAAGGATGATTTTCTTACCCACATTCATGTTGTCGAGAAGCCCCATAGGATACTCCTTTTCTAAATTTTATCCAATCTATACAACCCCTTGTCACGCAACTCCGCCCTGTTTCACCGGGTATTCACTTATGCAATTTTCCTAAGAAAACAAGGAAACAGGAGTATTTATAGACGGTATCCTATTGGTATTATAAAAAGCAATAATAATGATTCCTTTTTACATTATAAGGTAAATAAGTTGATATATATCATAGAAATTTAAGTTTTTATAATTACCGTCGAAGCTTTGTCGCCAAAATATTTGGGCAGAGGTTCTTATGCCTTAACCGTTGGCTTGCTGATGGCGCATACGGAACTCCACGTATTTTATAATCAACTTGAAAAGGTGATTATAAGCGATCGCGGAGCCGTTATTGATCTGTTTACCACGCAACTCTTCTTGCTATTTTTGTGCCGTCGTGCTTTTATGCTCCAAAGTATTCATTCTATGGAGAGTGATGCGTATTTTTTTGGATTTTAGCAGTAATTTAGGAGGTATAGATGCCTGCTGTTCAGAAATGCTTGCGCTTTGTCTGTTGTCTGTTGCTTATTGTGCTTCATGGCGTCTGGCTTCAGGCGGGCAGCGCGGGAGCGGCCGCTCCCGCGCCTGTAAAAGCCAAAGCGGAAGGGCTTGTCATGTCCAGCCATATATTTGCCAACGCCATTGGCAAAGCTGTGCTGCGCGAAGGCGGCAATGCCGTTGATGCCGCTGTCGCTGTGGGTTATGCCCTGGCGGTGGTGCATCCGGCGGCGGGGAATATCGGCGGAGGCGGCTTTGCCATCATCCATATGACTGACGGCACGAACGTGGCCTTGGATTTTCGTGAAAAAGCGCCTTTGCGGGCTACGCGCGATATGTACCTGGACAAGGACGGCAATGTTATCGACGGGCTCAGCGTTGTCGGGTACAAAGCCGCCGGCGTTCCGGGAACAGTGAAAGGCATGAGCGCCATGCTGGAAAAATACGGAACACGAAAGCTTGCGGAGCTTATGGCGCCGGCCATTGGGCTGGCGGAAAACGGGTATCTGATCAATGCCCGGCAGGAAGAGTCCTTAGCTGAATTCGCAAAGTATTTCGCCCAATTTCCATCGTCGCGCAGATATTTTCTTAAGCCGGACGGTTCTTCCTATAAAGAGGGCGACCGCTTCACCCAAAAAGACCTGGCCAAGACTTTGCGTATGATTGCCGAACAGGGGCCCGCCGCTTTTTATGAGGGAGCCGTAGCCGATTTGCTGGTCAAAGATGTGCAGGAGAACCAGGGCATCATTACCAAGGAGGACCTGGCCAAGTATAATGTCGTCTGGCGTGAGCCCGCCAAAGGCACATACAGAGGTTATGAGATTATTTCCATGAGCCCGCCAAGCTCCGGCGGCACGCACATTATTCAGATGCTTAACATCATGGAGCAGGCCGACATCGGGGCCATGGGCTTTGGGTCTTCAGCCACTGTTCATCTTATGGCGGAAGCCATGCGCTATGCTTTTGCGGATCGCTCGGAATATATGGGGGATCCGGATTTTGTGAAGGTGCCGGTAAAGCAACTGACCTCAAAAGAATATGCCAAGTCCATTTATGATGCGATTATAAGCCGCAAGGGCAAAGCTTTGCCGAGCAAGGATCTGCGTCCCGGCATGTTGCTGAAGGAAGGAAACAACACCACCCACTATTCCATTGTGGACAAATGGGGTAATGCTGTGGCGGTTACTTACACTATCAATGAGTCTTACGGTAGCTCCGCCGCTGTTATGGGCGCGGGTTTCCTGCTGAATAACGAAATGGATGATTTTGCCGCCAAGGCCGGCGTGCCGAATATTTACGGACTTGTCGGCAACGATGCAAATTGCATTCTGCCGGAAAAACGCCCCCTCAGCTCCATGTCACCCACCATTGTGCTGAAAGACGGGCAACTTTTTATGCTTGCGGGCAGCCCGGGCGGTTCACGCATCATTACCACCACCTTGCAGGTGATTTCCAACGTCATTGATCACGGCATGAACATCAGCGAAGCGGTTATGGCTCCGCGTTTCCATATGCAGTGGCTGCCGGATGAGCTGCGCATCGAAAAATACGGCTTGTGCAAGGACACGGAAAAAGCTCTGGAAGACATGGGATACGCCATTACCGTCAAGCCTCCTATGGGGGACGTTAATGCTATTTTGAGAGAGCCGAAAACAGGAATGCTTTATGGATCCGGCGATCCGCGCGCGGAGTTTTAACGCCCTTCCATATGTAAGGGATAAACTGCCTGACGAAGACCGTTACCGGAAAATTCGAAGTATAAAGCCAAGGCCATAGTCAAAGCGGGCTTCCTTAAGTAAAGGAGGCCCGCTTTTTCATCAGGGGAGGCGTTGTATATCGTAATACGCCTGTATTTATTTCGCCTCTTCTTTAGCGATATCGTTTAAAGGCAGGCTCTCCGGCGCGGGAATCTCTTGTTTCGGTTCCGGAGCAGGCGCGGGAGAGGTATCCTCGGGCGGGGCATTTTTTGTAGCCGGGCCGCTTTCAGGCGTTGGCGCAGGCATGGGGTTTTCTTTTTCCGGTGCAGGAGGAGGAGCGCTTTCCGAAGGCGGCGCGGGTTCCGACGCTGGGGCGGGAGAGGCATCCTCAGGCGGAGCATTTTCTGTAGCCGGACCGCTTTCAGGCGTTGGCGCAGGCATGGGAGTTTCTTTTTCCGGTGCAGGAGGAGGAGCGCTTTCCAAAGGCGGCGCGGGTTGAGCTTCTTTTTGTGACGCAGGCGCCGGCGAGGTTTGTGCAGGCGGAGCCGCTTCCGGCGTGGGAACAGGCGCGAACTTCTTTTGAGTGGGTGGTTTTGTCGCTTTTACGGGAAGCTCTATGCCAACAAGCCGTGCAAGCTCACGCAAGGGATCCGGCCCGGGCTTATAAGGGAGCGGGGCAGCGACGATATCTTCTATAGGAGGGCAGGCGAGCAGCACATATTCTTTGCTTTCTATCCATTGTCTATGCACTTCCGTAAGGCATGCGGGGCGCTCCTGCCAGGCATCAAAAGAAGAACCGCGCATGGCAAGCACAAGTTTGCCTTGTGCGGCCAAGGGAAGGATATCTTCCTGCTTTTTCAGCTCGGTAATGGCATGGTTGGTATAAAAGCTGTAGGTGCCTCCATATACGTTGTAGGAGGCAGGGGTATATCCTTTGTCTATATAGGCGCGCATAAGCAGCGCCTGATCTTTGGGGCTGAGCACTGCGTCAAAGGCGGGCGCCACCAGCCCCGCCAACGGGAAGCCCAGTGCTGTGGCGCCGAGAGCCACATAAAGGAGCACGCCTTCAGGACGGGAGCTTCTGAGGGCAAAGCCTATGAGCGCCGCGGTCAGCAAAAAAATGACGGCGACAACAAAAAAGCCGCCGTTGGTTTCCAGCCGCCATTGCGGTAAATTCTCCAAAAAGGGCACGGGCAATACATCAAACAACATGAGCGAGGCGAGTAAAATAAGCAGACCGGACAACAACAGAAGGCCGGCCATGGCGTAGCGGAAAAGGACGGCCTTTCCGCCGCTGAAACCGAGCAGGGCGCGCGCGCCCAAAATAGCAAAAGCCGGTAAAGCGGGCAGAAGGTAAATAAGAATTTTACCGCTTAAAAGAGAGAGAAGCAGTAAGGATGAGAGCGCCAGGCTCCATAGATAAGCAAGGCCCTCTGCTTCAGGGCGGCGAGAGGCGGCCATGGCTTCTCGCATACGTTTACCCAAAAAGCCGCGCCAAGGCAGAAACAGCACCAATATTACCCAGGGCAGCAGCATCAGAGGCAGGCGTATCAGATAATAATACCAGGCTTCTTTATGGTGAAACGTATCAAGGGCCCGTTCCAGCACCTGTTTTTTGATGAGGCTGTTAAGGATAAAATCCAGGTTGCCTGTTTGCCAGTATATGGCGGCGAGCCAGAGACAGGGGATGAGGACGCCGACACCAAGGCCAATATAAAAATCCAGACGGAAAAAGCGTTGCGGGCTTACTTGCCATATGACGAGCAACCCCAGCGCGCAGACGGGCAGCGTATACAGTAAAGGCCATTGAAAATAGGAAGTGGCGCCATTAAGGACAAAGGCGGCGCACATGAGCAACAACGAGAGCCCTGTGGCGATTCGTAAATGAGGAAGGAATTTAAAAAGCAGCAGGCCGATAGTCAGCGGCAGGGCAAGAAATGCGACGGACCATTCCAAAGGCAGGGCTGTGGCTCCGGGAAAATGTCCGAATCGCTGCGCCAGAAAAAGCCCGTAACTGCCGGGCAAGAGGCCGAATAAAAGCGCGAAAGCGGAAATAATCACGCAATGGATTTGCTCTTGCTTGCCGTGCCAGAGGATAAACAGCAACAGCGTGCACAGGGGCATGGCAAGGCCTAAGGGGCCTTTCACAAGAACAGCCAGGCCCGCCAAGGCAAAACCGGCCACCATGCCCACTGGATTCGGCCGCGCGCTGATGACGGCCCGATACAGTAAAATATGGCTGCCTACAATCAGGGCTGAAAACAACAAGTCCATCCGCGCATAGTGCAGGGTGCCCATAACGTAGCCGGTGCTGAGCAAAATGATGCCGGCAGCGAAATTTGTGGATTTATCCACTCTGCCCGCATATTTGCCAAGACCCAGCGCCGCCCAGAGGTACAACAGACCGGAAATGGCGGCGGCGGTGAAATAAAGCATAGGCCCGTCAGTGCGCAGCACCTCATAGAGCCCGCGCAAAAACCAGAAATATAAAGGAGGCTTGTCCGGATAGGCCGCACCGTTCATTTCGAGGATCAGCCATTTGCCGTGCTCCAGAAGATTACGGAAGGCGTCCGCGTGGCGGATTTCATCTGAAAACCATAGTTCGCGCGTATTTAAGCTGAAAAGCGTTTGGAGCAGATACATCACCGTGAGAACAATGAACGGGGAAAGCGCGAAGGCATTGAATATACGCGAGCCTACGCTGGGGGGTAAGCTTTGTTCGACATGCAGCACGGGGTGTGTTTGAGAAAACGGCGGAAAGGAAGCCGGAGCTGTTTGGGGTTTTGCTTTGGCGGATTTTGAAGTGGCGCTGTCAGAATTTTTGGAGGTTTCTGCGCCGGTATATTCTGTTGCGGCAGGCCTGTATACAGGCGGAGGCCGATGGTACGATGCGGCTTTCGCTGTGTCTTTATCGCGCGAAATTTGCTCATTTGATGGGGCGGGGCTTGCGCTTATAGAAGCATACTGGGGGGGAGCGTGCTCTTCTGTTGCGTTGGGTTCTTGAGGAGGGCAAGGCGGGCACTGTGCGGCCCCTTCAGGAGAAGAAACCGTTTTTATCGTCTCCGAGGAAGAAGGGACGTCCGCTGTAGCGCCGCCGGGAGTTATGCTTGCGGGAGAGGGTGCTTCCGCTGCGCAATCCGGAGCTGACGGCTCATCCGTAACGCTTTTTTGCGAAGAGGCGGGCGGAGTTTCCGGAAGGAAGGTTACGGGTTTTTGTGCCGGAGTTATGAGGTCCGACGGCTCTTCTTTTTGAGGAGGGGCGCACATATAAAGAGGCAACCCGGCGGCAATGCCGGCTCCTTGCTCCTTACAGGACGGATTTTGCGAAACCTGGTTTTTGTGCGAAGAAGCATCGTTTTCACTTCTCTGCACAATGTTGGTTTCATTACATGGACCGTTTGGGGGCGTGTTTGCAGGGCTGTTCATAGTGGCACTCTCGACGGCAAAGAAGGAAGTGAATAAGCAGGCTTGCCAGGGACCCGAGCACAATGCCGGCAACAACATCACTTATGTGGTGTTGCGAAAAATAGATGCGCGAAAGTCCTACCAACGCCGTGAGCAAACCCATGGCAAGGGAAAAAAGACGATACCGAAACCAAACAACCAAAGTTAGGGATGCGTTGACAATTTCTGTGGTATGCCCTGAAGGAAAGGAGTGATATTTGTTTTTCAGCGAAAAGGGCATATTGTCAGATTCCACAAGCGAGTGCAACGGACGTGGACTCCCCACAAGGATTTTAAGGCCTTGCACCAAAAGAGCGGAGATGCATATTTGCACTATGGCAAAATAAAAAATCTGTCTGAGGCGTTCCGTGTTTTGAGTTCGTAAGCCATTCCAGAGCAGCGCGCCATAAACAGCGTACAATACGAGATTGGCATTGCCGCTGAAGAGGCGCAGAAAGTTCGTAAACTGAGGATACTGCTGGCGCAAACCCGCAAAATGGGTAATGAGCGCATCGCCAGTGCCTATAGTGGCGACAAGGTATATGAGGGCGCTGCCCAAAGGGGCAAGGCAGAAAAATAGGTGTTGCCACGGATAAAAACTGAGTATCGCAAAAAAACGATTCACCATGGGCGTACTATAGGGGGAAAGACGCTGAAAGGGAAGAGTCAGGACAGTATCTTCTGGGGGGCCGCCCGTCGCGAGTGCGGTTTTGATAGAAAAAGAGCGTATGTCAAAGTGTTTCCAATACCATATGTTTTATTCCGTTTTTTGGGTATTGCCGATGCAAATGTCAAACGGGAAGGAAAATTTTTTGAAGCGGCAAGCGCAGGGAAAAAATTTTTCTTTGCTAAAAGGGGGCTTTTATATATGCCTTGCTTTTTAATAAGAGATTGCGCTGTTTTTTTTCTTCAAATTTTTTCTTAAAAAAAAAGCCCCGGAATTTCTTCCGGGGCTCCGAGAACTGCGGGATTAATAGCGCGGTTGGCGGGGCGCTTTGGGCTGTGCTTCATTTACGCGAAGGGTACGGCCGCCGAAATTGGTGCCGTCAAGAGCTTCAACAGCGCCGGAGGCGTCAGCATCATCCATCTCAACAAAGCCGAAACCGCGCGCACGCCCTGTTTCGCGATCGCTGATCAGTTTTACGGAGCTTACGTTACCATGCGTCGCAAAAAGGCTGCGTACTTCCTCTTCCGTTGCCGACCAGGGCAAGTTGCCCACATAAAGAGACTTAGTCATTAAAAGATCCTCTCAAAAAAAAATAAAATGCCGCGCCCAGAATCTCCTGCACCCATTTGCCGGAACCGCGCGTTTTCTTTTCTATTTCTAGCCTCAACATTAGAAAAAGGTCAATAAGAAAATGTTAATTTTTGTAATTTTTTTAACATCGCCATTTGATATGCGGTGCATAGAGCTGTAATTGTTTTAAGAAAAAATAGTAACATAAGAAAATATAACACTATTTATGTTACATGTCATACAAAAAACATTTTGTTGAAATTTACAAGCATGTACGGTCTATTTTTGTGTATATCTATGCTGACGACTGGGTAATACATGAAAAATACACTGGATTATTATGACTTTGATATTGTAGTTATTGGATAATATCAAGATATATCATGCTATTAATATGATATGAGAAAATAGTTCAGTATAATTTTTTAAAAGTATAATCATAATTACATGCAATATAAATTTTTAACAAAAAAAGTATGCTTCTTGTCTACTCTTTTATTTTAACAAATATGCTGTTTGGCGTATAAAACTGCCAGGAATACGGGACTGATGGCAACTGTCGCTTTTTCATTGAAAAAACATGCGGAAATAAGGAATGAAAGATTCTGAAAAACAAATTATAATGTTAGGTGTTTGTTTGCAAAACAAACACTCCAAAGTCCGCTAGGATCTTGCGCCGCGATAAGCGGCGTAGTTGGCTGAAAATCACATTTTTCAGCCAACGATCTTTGTAAAAAGTCCTCATAAAATGATGAGTTGAATTTTTGTAATCAGACACTGGAAGTTATTTCATAATTCATTGGGGAATGACTTCTAACGCCGGACGGCAGGCCGGCGCGCCGCTTATCGCGGCATGAGCGAACCGAAAACCGCGCTTTTAGGCGAAGCGATCTGCATACATCGGCCAATGACCGATGTATGAAACCGGTATTAGTTACAAGGATTTGCTATGAAAAAAGGATAGGTCCGCCAAATCAAGCGGATTTTAGGAAGGAAATAATATGCTGAGATAATAAAGAGGTCTTGGTTTTGTCCTCTTGATTTCTTTAGTATATGGTTCAAGTAAAATCCTTGACTTGGGCGACGGCTTTGCTTATAGCTTTTTCCTCAAATTACGCGGACTAGCGTGAATATTGATGTAGCAATTTGGCTGGTCGGGCAGAGGATTTGTAATTGTCAACTCCCAGGAGTTTTTTGTAGAAAAGAGAAAGTAAAACATGTAGACTACCCGAAGAAGAGGGCAGGCATTTTTTACTTTTTGCTTACCCTAGCGCAAAAAACAGATCTTACTACGCGCCGCCTTGGCTCAGTTGGTAGAGCGGCTGATTCGTAATAGACCGGCTTGTCAACCGGGAAAAAATAAAAAGCCACCGCAAAAGTGACGAAAAAAGTTTTTTAAAACAGGCATTTGCCAGCGTAGCTCACTCGGCAGAGCAGCTGATTCGTAATCAGCAGGTACGGGGT
>JAVBOT010000014.1:0-14631 GCA_031550225.1 Desulfovibrio sp. | reverse complement strand
GCCGCCCGGCAATGGACTATTTTGCCCTAATACCGCCCGCAAAAAACGTGTTTTCCTTGCCTTACGGCAACCTGACCTCACTAGAGCGGATTACCTTTGAGATTTGTCGTTTAACGGCGGGCAAAGCCCGCCTACGGCAATCTCAAGGCAAGGATTTACGGGCAAATCCTTGCAGAGCAATTATACATTTTCAATGGTAAATTGCTCTAGTGTGTGATTTGCAAAACAAACACTGCAAAATCCGCCAGGATTTTGCGCCGCGATAAGCGGCGCAACTTGGCTGAAAATCACATTTTTCAGCCAACGATTGAGCAACAAACCCTCGCGCAAATTGACCACAAACCATTTCTTGCTTCACTCTCGCGCATAAAGCGAATATTCTTTTCTTTCCTGATAAACTTGATGCTCTTCTCAGTAAAATTTCCGTAACTTCAGTTATATTTTTGCTTATAGCCTCATTAGAACATAATGAGAGCAACTCTGCTCCATTCAGCATTTCCAAAAAATTTGTAAGAAATGAGCGAAAATAAGCCTAATGGAACTCATAGCTGGTATTTATGAAGTCATTTTTCCCTCTTTTATCTCAATAAACTCATATTGAACTGCTTTCTAAATACTCTTGTTGCGGCCATGCACAGTATTTTGGTAATTTCATAGACAACTTGGCAATTTCTTTAAAAAAATTTTTTAGCCAAAAATTATAAAAAAGGAACATTAGGAGGGAAGGAATAAACCAACATAAAAGCTGCTAACAGCTTTTTTTATAAGACTGCAACCTTTAAAAATGAGTTCTCTATGAATATGATATTTTTCTGCAATGTTTAACTTAACACTGTAAAAATACAACAATACAACTTATATAGCACTTGCTATTCAAAAATTACAGCGGCTAGCGTAGTATAATATTTCTACAAATTCTGTTTATACTTTTTTATTTTGTCTTAATTTTTTGCACATTAATTTTATTGCAATTATTATGAATGCGTGCAATAATCATTTTCAAGATAGTGAGAAATTTAAAAAAAAAAATTACACTAACATGCTGATTTATTTTGAAGTTCAAAAAAACACAATGGGATTCCACGTCAAAAAATTGCATTGCAGCATTATGCAAGAGAGCTTCACAATAAACAAATTGACCATTTATTGCTGTATATTATAACTTCTATTGCAGGCTATCACTGGAACCACCTCCAGCAAGGCAGCATGGAATGAAAAACAAAAATTTACATGAGCAAATGCCTATGACCCGTTCTCCGATTATTGCGGATCTTCATATGCATACCTTGCATTCTCATGGGCAGCATTCTCCTGAAGAGATGGTCGCGGCGGCTGTTTCCAGAGGGCTTAGCATCATCGGCTTCTCAGAGCATTCGCCCCGTCCCGAAGGATATGCATATCCCATAGACTACCAAACCAAATTGAGAGAACATTTTCCCCTGTACGTGCAGCAAGTCGGCAATCTGGCTCGTGAGGCAAAACAACGGGAGATCACTATCCTTCTCGGGCTTGAAGTGGATTACATTCCCGGGCAGGAAGCGTATGCCGCGACACTGTGCAAGGCGTATGCTTTCGATTATATTATCGGAGGATTGCATTTCAGCAAAACCTGGGGCTTTGACTACTCTCCTGACGAGTGGTCCGTAAAAGATGAAGCACGGCGTTTTGCCTTTTACTCCCTCTATTATCGGGATCTCGCCGCCATGTGCCAAACAGGGCTTTTTGACATTGCCGCCCATCCGGATCTGATAAAAATTTTCACCATTGATTCTTTTAATGAATGGATCAAAACGCGGCAGGCTTTGTCTCTCATCAAAAACGCTCTTATTTCCATGAAGGAAAACGGAGTGATTATGGAAGTCTCCTCCGCGGGGCTGCGTAAACCCTGCCAAGAAGTATATCCGGGCCCGCGCATCATGCAAGAGGCCGCTAAACTCGATCTGCCCATTTGCTTTGCCTCTGACGCCCACTGCGTCAACACCCCTGCCTATGCCTTTGAGCAACTGGCGAGTTATGCGCACAGCTTCGGCTACACCCGCAGCTTTATTGTAGAACGGGGTGAAGCACGGCAAATTCCTTTTTCCACCGCGCCGCGTTCGTGATTTCTTGCCAGAAACCTTCTTCCTTTCCTCTGGTCCGACTGGAGAACGTCAGTGTGTCTTTCGGCAACCTGCTTGTCTTTGTTGAGCTATGCTTTTGCCTTTGGCCCGGCGAACATCTGGCGCTTCTAGGACCTAACGGAGCGGGAAAATCCACCTTACTGCGCCTGCTGTCGGGGGAGTTACGCCCTTCCCCTTCCGCGCTTTTACCCCCAAAGGCCGCGCATGCGCCTGAACGGGAAGCCAAAGCAAGCCAGATGGGCCTGGAGCGGAAAACCGGATGTATTTTCTGGTCCTTTGACGGCAGCAGGGAAGAAAGCTCCGCCCTAAGCGCCCGGGAGCATGTGCGCCTCGTGTCCGCGTCGCAGCAAAGCTCCTATGTGCGTAGGGGCTGGAACATTACCGGAGAGCAAGTCCTGCTCTCCGGCCTGGACAACACCGGCCTCATTTACGTAAAACCGCCGGCCCGGCACTCTCAGCGCGCGACAGCGCTGGCCGAGGCCGTCGGCGCCCTTGCCCTTATGCCCATGCCCGTCCCTGCCATGTCGCAAGGGCAATTGCGGTTAATGCTGATTTTGCGGGCTTTACTGAGCAATCCCCCCCTGCTTTTGCTTGATGAGCCCTTTGACGGCCTCGATCCCGCTGCCCGGGAACAAGTAGAACAAAGCATCCTGCTGGCCGCGCGCCACGGCAGCACCTTGCTTGTCACTGCTCACAGAAAAAAGGACATTCCCGCCTGTATCAATAAGGCTTTTCTTGTGGACAAGGGCACTGTGAACCCCGTTGAACTTGCAGCCATCATGCGGCAACAGGAACATGCGGACCATCCCGATGAACCCGCTGAATCCGCCCCTGCTTCCCCTTTCCCGGAGGTTGCCGCGGGCGGACTGCGCGCGCCGTTAAGCGATACACCTCAAAGAGAATTTGCTCTCAAAGACTCTCCGGCTCTTCAAACTGCGCCCGGCGCGGCTTTTCCGGGCAAAAAAAGCTCCCAGGCCTTTCCTCCGGCTGAAGATGATTTCATGCGAAGGCTCTTAGCCCGGTGTTCTCCCCTTGTGGAACTGCGCCGGGTGGATGTATTCATTGATCGGCAAAAAGCGCTCTCAGACATTACCTGGACCGTATCGCCGGGCGAGCACTGGATTGTGTCGGGGCGCAACGGATCAGGCAAAAGCACACTGCTGCGGCTGCTCTACGGCCAAGAATTTGTCGCTTTTGGGGGCAGTCTTACCTGGTGCGGCGGTATCCGCCCGAGCCAGGAAGAGCTCCGCGCCGGGGTGGGATATGTGTCGGATCGGCTGCAGGATGTCTATGAATATGACGTCTCCGCGGAAGAAGCCGTCATCTCCGGCCTGCGAGGCAGCATTGGCTTGTACCATGAACCGGATGACCAAGAGCGTCGCCTGGCGCGCCTCTGGCTGGAGCGGCTGGGCCTTTCTCCCCTTGCCCAGCGCCCTTTGCATACGCTTTCCAGCGGGACGGCGCGGCGGGTGCTTCTGGCAAGGGCGTTATGCAAAGCGCCTCCGGTGCTCCTGCTGGATGAACCCTGTTCCAACCTTGACGCTCGCAGCCGCTCCTTGTTTTTGAATGCCCTGCCGAAGCTGGCGGCCCAAGGGACAACGCTCATCTACGTTTCGCATCACGAGCAGGACAAAAGCAGGCTTTTCACGCATGAACTGCTGCTGGAAAACGGCAAAATCGCTCACAGCGGCCCGCGCCTCGTGTCATAGGGCAATAAAGCGCGTTGTTAAAAGGCGTTTTTATTCCAGGGCATTTTTTTCAGCAACAGGGCCATGCCGCAAGCCCCGGTGAGGCCGGAAGTGAGCAGGCCAAAGCCGATAAACACGGCGAACAGACGGAACAAAGGCATTTTTTGCCCGAGCAGCAAAAAAATGATAATAAGAGCGCCCGCCACTGCATGCACCTGGCGCGTAAGGGGCCAGGGCCCTGGGCTTGTTTCCACGGCAAGCCCGGCTTTTTTCCATCCTTCCAAGCCGTTTTCCAAAATATAGGTTTTGGCGTGGCCGCGTTCCTCCAGCCGCTGCACAGCGGCGCTTGTTCTTCTGCCGGAATTGCAAAAATAGATGGCGGCCTTGTCCCTGTCATCATCTTGCGGCAAATGGCGCAAAACAGACAGAGGCTGCAAACGGGCCAGAGCGATGCGTTGCGCGCCGTATTCTTCAGATTCCCGCACATCTATGAGTACGGCTTTTCCTTGCAAAACAAGCTGTTCCGCTTCCTGAGGGGAGATGAGCTCAGCCATTGCGCAGTCCTTTCTTTTTTTTGTTTGTGCTGTTCAAAGACGCTGTTTGTGAAACGCCCTCAACGCCCCTAAAAATACTTCAGTTCGGCCTTCAAGAGCGGCCCTTCGGGCTTTGCTTGCCTACGCAACAAGACATAGCCGCCGGCATTCAAAGCGCCGTGATTGATGACATGGGTTTTCCCGATGTAATCCTCCGCCCGTGATTCATGGATATGCCCGCACAGGCAAAGCGCCGGCTGATGCGTCTCAATAAAGCTTCTGACGGCAAGGCTCCCCACGGGCACGCCCGAACCCAGGCGATCGCACAAAGAAGCATGGGGAGGAGTGTGAGAAATAAGTACCAAATCCGGTGCCGTTGCAGCCGGATTGTGTTGTTTTTTGCTTGCCGCAAGGCTCCGCATTTCTCCAAGCGCCTGTTCCAGCCAGGCGGCCAGTTGTTCTTCGGAATATTCACTGGGAGTTCCAAAGGGGGTCAGGTTGGAACAGCCCAGCCCCAAGGCAATGACGTCGGGAAAAATCTCCCGGGCCCTGGCGTGCAGATTCCAGCCTTTTTTTTCAAGCCAATCCGAGATTTCGGATTGATCCATATTTCCGATCTGAGCCAGCAGCACCGGGACATGCCGGGCAATGGGCTCAAGCACCCGCATGGCTTGCCGGACGCCGCCGTTAAGGGTTATATCGCCGGTGATAATGACGCCGGCGGCTCTTTCAAGTTCCGGAATTTCTTCCACGCGGGAGATATCGTCATGCAAATCACCAAAAGCCAGCCAGTATGCGGAATCCGTCATAAACACCTCCAAGGCCTCCTTAAAAAAGGTAGCAAGAGGCCAGGCAAATGGCAAGGCGGGGAGCCAGTGGGGTAATGCGCCTCATTTACCGTCACTGCGCATCAGGCGGCGTAAATAGCGCTTGCCATCACGCCGGAGCCGCTATACCGTTTTGCCCATGCGAAAGGATACGGCGCAAATCAAAACAGAATTACGCGCTATCATGCGAAACAAGCGCCTCGCGCTCTCCCCTCAGGAGCGCCGCGCGCTTTCTGAAGCCGCGGCGGGGCGCCTGCTTGTGGACGCGCACTGGCAAAGAGCCTCATGCGTGGCTCTTTATATACCCGTGCGCGGCGAAACAGACACGAGCCTTCTTTTGGAAGATGCCTGGAAAAAGCGCAAACGCGTCCTCTTGCCCCTATGCTCTCCCCATGTTCCAGGCGAAATGCGCCTCGCGCCCTGTGCCGGACCGAAGGAACTGGTCCCCGGGCCGTTTCAAATTCTCCAGCCTCTTGCCGGGGAAGGATATACTGTCGAATCCGGCGTCCTTGCAAATACTGAAAGCACAGGCAGCCAAAGCGGTTCAGCCGTGCCGGATGTGGTCATCCTTCCCGGTCTTGCTTTTGATCACAAGGGATTACGCCTTGGTATGGGCGGAGGCTATTATGATCGCCTGCTCGCCCTGCCCGCCTTTGCTTCCTGCCTGCGCATAGGTTTGGCATACGGCTTCCAAGTGGTAGAGGCTTTGCCCGGGCAGGAATGGGATATTCTTGTGCATGCGCTATGTACCGAACAGGGGATACTATGGATGTAACCGAACAGCCCGGGTGCTCTTCCCAAGACCGCGTTTCCAAAACCCTTTGCCCCAAAACCGATGCCGTGGCCGCGTCTTTGGGCTGCCTGCCCTTTGCCTTTCCCGGGGTGGCCAAAGTTGCCTGCCTGTTTTCCACTTCTCTGGCGGGCAACATGTCCCTTGGCCTGCCTGGAGAAAAGTGGCGCATGGACAATCCGGAAAAGGAAGCCGCGCTCGCCTGCCGCAAAAAACTTTTGCGCGCGTTGGGCCTTTGCTCTTGGGTGGAACTGTATCAGGTCCATCAAGACACAGTGCATGCGAACCCTTGCCCCACAGCGCCGGAATATCCCTCTTCCCTGGAAGGAGACGGCTCTTGCACGCAGCAAAAGGGCCTTGCTCTGGCCGTGAAAACAGCGGACTGCCAGCCCCTTTTGCTGAGTGACAGGCAAGGGCGCGCCGTAGCGGCCTTGCATGTGGGATGGCGGGGCAATGTTCTGAATTTTCCCGCCTCCGGCCTGCGCCGGTTTTGTGAAGCCTATGCCCTTATGCCTGAAGATGTGCTGGCCGTGCGCGGGCCGAGCCTGGGGCCCGGCGCCGCTGAATTCATCAACTTTGCGCACGAATGGCCATCCGAGTTTTCACCCTGGTTTGATGAACAGCGCCGGACAATGGATCTCTGGAGCCTCACCCGGGACCAGCTTATCCGGGCGGGCATGCGACCGGAACATATTTTCAGCCTGGATCTGTGCACCCACTCCCTGCCGGAGCTTTTTTTCTCCTACCGGCGCAAGCATACCCAGCGCCAAATTTCCCTAATCTGGATCACCGGCTAAGGGCTTTTTCTAGAGCAGTTTACGCTTGAGATTGTCGCTTAACGGCGGGCACAGCTCGCCTGCGCCAATCTTGCGGGCCTTGCTGCGCTACGCTTCACAAGGCCAGAGCATTTTACCGGTATGTATAACTTCAAAGGTAAAATGCTCTAGAAGTCATTTCATAATTCATTGGGAAAAAATTTTGGGGCGCTGCCCCAACCCCCCGCAAGGGGATTCAATCCCTTTGACCCCCATAGCCGAAAAAGCGGCAAAGCCGCTTTTTCGGAATTTGCGGGCGCAGAGGGCATGCCCCTTGCCGGGAAGCTCTGGAAAGACGGCCCCCCCCTCCAGAAAAACTATATATTGCTCGGCACCCAAAATGATACATCCTGCACGCGCCTATAACGGAATGATCGTCACGCCGCATCGCCTGGCTTCTGAAGCTGGCCTTGCCGTTTTGCGTAAAGGCGGCAATGCGGTCCGGGCGGCTGTGGCCGCGTTTGCTGCGCTGTGCGTGGCTTATCCGCATATGACCGGCCTTGGCGGCGACGCCTTCTGGCTTATTCTACCCGCATCCCCGGCCAACGGCACTTCCCGTCACGTCCCGGTGGTTATTGACGCCAGCGGACGTTCCGCCCTGGCCGCCTCACAGGACTGGTACAACGCGCGCGGCTGTTCCTGCCCGCCAACACGCGGCCCCTTGGCTGCCCTGACCATGGCCGGGGCAGTCTCCGGCTGGCAAAAAGCCCTTGAATTTGCCTCAACTTGGCCTGAGGCAACCCCTTTCAGCCTAACGGAGCTTTTTGCCGACGCTCTGGAACTGGCGGAAAAAGGCTGCCCTGTAGGTTCATTGCAAAGCCTTGCCAGCGCCGCACTGTTGTCGGAGTTGCGCGCAGCCGCAAAAAACAAAGGCGAGAGCCCCGCCTGGCCCGCCCAAAGCGCGAAAAAAGCTTACGCGAACTTCTCCCGGCATTTTTTGATAGAAGAGGCCGCTCCCTGCGCGGGCAGCCGCCTGCGCCTGCCTTTATTGGGAAAAACTTTGCGCCGCCTGGCTGAAGAAGGGCTGGACAGCTTTTATACGGGCTCGCTGGCCAAGGAAATGGCGACGGATCTGGAAGAAGCGGGCTCCCCCTTACGCTTGCAAGATTTTTCCACCCAGCAAAGCATTATTTGCCCGGCTCTCAGTCTGCGTTTGGGGGAAAGCCCCGGCAGCGTTTTTCCCCGTGCCTGGCTGTACAACAGCCCTCCTCCCAGCCAGGGGCTCAGTTCCCTTATGATTATAGGCATTTTAGACTGCCTGGCCATGAACAAAAACTGGGACTTCAAAAAAGAAAACCTTTTTGTGCATGCTGTGGTGGAGGCTACAAAACAGGCATTTATCCTGCGCAACCGGCATCTGGCTGATCCTTGCGGCATGCAGGTCACGGCGGGGGCGCTGTTATCGCGCCCCCGCCTGGAAGAACTTGCAGGCAATATATCTTTGCGCCACGCGCTGCCCTGGCCGGCCCGTCCGCACGAAGCGGACGGGCCGGATGCATGGGGCGCGCCGAGGCCGGGAACCGATGGCGACACTGTCTGGTTGGGGGTCATGGATACCTGGGGCAATACGGTCAGCGCCATCCAAAGCGTCTATCATGAATTTGGTTCCGGAGTAATGCTGCCGCGCTCCGGCATTCTGTGGCATAACCGGGGCCTTGGCTTTCGCTTTGAACCCGGCGCGCCCAACAGCCTTGAGCCGGGCAAAAAACCCTTCCATACCTTAAACCCCGCCCTGGCCCTTCTGGATACAGGCCTCTCACTGGCTTACGGCTCCATGGGAGGAGACGGCCAGCCCCAAACACAGGCAGCCGTTTTGCTTCGGCATATCCTGCTTAAGCGCACCCTACAGCAAGCGGTCACAGAACCGCGCTGGCTTCTGGGGCGAGCTTGGGGCGCGGAGAGCCACAGCCTTAAATTGGAAAAAAACTTTTCTCCCCAGACGGCAAAGGCTCTTAAGGCCATGGGCCATACCACGGAATGGGCTCCGGCCTTTTCTTCGCTCATGGGGCACGCGGGCGCTTTGGCGCGGTATGGAAACGGCTTGTTGGAAGGAGCCTATGATCCTCGCAGCGACGGGAGCGCCTCCTGCTGGTAGACCTCATTACTCCGCACAAGGTCTGCCTATAGCTGTAGCAAAATGCCCCATAAACAGTAATAGAGACATTTTGCCCCATTATAATGTAGCCTTATGATACAGTAATTTTGAGAATGATTTCCAACTCCTTAATGATGCTTACATAAATAATTGGCACAACTTTTGCCTTTTTCTTTTCAGAAATGGATAATGCAGGTTTTTTTACCGTGCATGTCTGTAACTTTTTACACCAGGAGTTTCCTATGGCTATTGTTGAACAAGTATTCGGTTTCTTTATGCCTTCCGTTACCCTCATCGGCTATGGCGCGGCGGGAGAAATTCCGGCCCGCATCAAAGCCCTTGGAGCCAAGAAACCTCTGATAGTCACAGACCAAGGTATTGTAAAAAGCGGCATCCTTGCCAAGGTGGAAGGGTATCTAAAAACAGCGAAAATGGAATATGCCGTTTACAGCGACACTATTCCCAATCCTACAGATGAAAACGTCCACCACGGCGTCGATATTTACAAAAAAGACAAGTGCGATGCCATTATCACCCTTGGCGGCGGCAGCTCCCACGACTGCGGCAAAGGCATCGGCCTTGTGGTCAGCAACGGCGGCAAAATCCATGATTATGAAGGCTTGGACAAATCCACCAAGCCCCTGCCCGCGTATCTTGCGGTCAACACCACAGCGGGCACCGCGTCTGAAATGACCCGTTTTTGCATCATCACCGATCTTAGCCGCAAGGTGAAAATGGCCATTGTGGACTGGCGCACTACGCCGAACATCGCCATTGACGATCCGGCCCTTATGATGGGTATGCCTCCGGCCCTGACGGCGGCCACCGGCATGGACGCTCTGACTCACGCCGTGGAAGCCTATGTCTCCACCGCTGCCACGCCCATGACCGATGCCTGCGCTGAAAAATGCATCTCGCTCGTCGGCAAATATCTGAGAAAGGCCGTTGCCAACGGCAGCGACGCTGAAGCGCGCGAAATGATGGCCCACGCCCAGTTCTTGGGCGGCATGGCGTTCAACAACGCCAGCCTTGGCTATGTGCACGCCATGGCGCACCAGCTTGGCGGCTTCTATGATCTGCCCCATGGCGAATGCAACGCCATCCTGCTGCCCTACGTGTCCGAGTTTAACATCAATGCGAAGATGGAACGCTTCGCTAAGATTGCCGAACTGCTTGGCGAGTGCTGCTGCGGCCTGAATGAGCGCGACAAGGCTTATAAGGCTATTGACGCTATCCGCAAACTCTCCGCTGATGTGGGCATCCCCGCCGGCCTTAAGGAACTTGGCAAGCGTTACGGCAAAAATGTGCAGGAAAAAGACGTCGCCGTTATGACCGGCAACGCCCAAAAAGACGCCTGCATGCTTACTAACCCGCGCCAGGCCAAGGACGACCAGATCACAGCCATGTATCTCGCCGCCATGTAAAAATCCGCCTCAAAATCGGATTTTGAGCGGCTTTTGCCGCGCCGCTAAAAACGGCAATCCGGGCGCTCTTTTACCGTGACGGCAAAAGAGCGCCCCTATTTTATGGCCGCCCCGCGTGCAAACAAGCAAAAATAAAACGCTATAATTCATTGCGCAATGGCCCAAAGCGTTTTAGATTTAACGCCGCCCTGACGCATCCGGCCGTTTTTTCCGCCTTACGCCATGTGTATAATGAAGGAATCTCTATGAGCATGTGCGTTACCAAGTTTGCTATTCCCGAAATCCTGTTCGGGCGAGGGAGCGTTCAGCATCTCGTTTCCTGCGCGCGCGGTCTTGGGGCTAAAACGGTCTTTCTCGTCAGCGATTCCGGCCTTGAAGAAGCCGGCTGGCTGACAAAACTGCGCAAAATGATCTACTCCGCCGGCTTTGCCTGTGTTGAATTTTGCGACGTCAACGCCAACCCTCGGGATTTTCAGGTACATAGAGGGGCTGAACTTTACCGCCAGACCGGGGCGGACGTCATCATCGCCCTTGGCGGCGGCAGCCCCATGGATACGGCCAAAGGCATCGGCATTGTGGCCAGCAACGGCCGCACCATTGCCCATTACGAAGGGGCGAACCGCATCGAACGACCCCTGCCGCCCATGATTTTTCTACCCACAACAGCGGGAAGCGGTTCGGATTTATCACAATTTTGCATCATTACCGATGTTGAACGCCGTCTCAAAATGTCTATTATCAGCCGTTCTCTTATCCCCAACATATCCATTATCGATCCGAATTTTTTGGAAACCAAGAGCACCTCGCTGATTGTGGATTCCGCCATTGACGCGTTGGCCCATGCCATTGAATCGTTTATTTCCCTTGCCGCCTCTCCTTTTTCCGAAAACCAGGCCACGCTCTCTTTGCGTTTGTGGCAAGCCAGCATTGATGACGCTCACAAAACCCGATCCCCCGCCGCCTTGGAGCAATTGAGCCTTGCCAGCGCGGCCGCCGGCATGTCTTTCAGCAATGCCGGGCTCGGCGCCGGGCATGCCCTTGCCCATGCTTTGGGAGGCAGGCTGGATCTGCGTCACGGCATGATGCATTCCATTCTCCTGCCGGCGGTCATGCGCTATAATCGCAGTCATTGCCTGGAAAAAATACAGCAGGTCATGCGCATTCTTTATCCCGACTCCGACTTCAACACGGACGCAGCGGTACTTGCGGGCATAAACCGGCTGGATGCGCATTTTGCCGGTCTGGAAGTGCCGGTCAGGCTGCGTCAGGTGCTGCCGGATAAAGAAGCCCTGCCAAAAGTATGCGAAGCCGCGGTGCAAGATGCCTGCATGATCACCAATCCGCGCCCGGCCACGGCGGATGATCTCCTCGGCATCTGTGAAGAGGCCTGGTAATGAAGGACGCTATAGAAGACATCCTTGGCATAGGGCAAACCAAGCTGGGCTTTTTTCAGGAGTGGCAGCTCAACTTGCGCGCCCTGAAAAACGCCCACCAGGAGTCCGAACGCCAGCGTCTGGCCAATGCCGCTATTCTTGAAGGGATAACGGACGTGATGATGGTTTTGGATGAAGATCTGCGCATTTTGGCCGTAAACAAAGTCATGGAGCGCCTGTTTCCGGATCGCAAGTGTGTGGGTGAATATTGCTACAGCTTGTTCACCAATGCGGGCAGCCCTTGTCCGGAGTGCCCGGCCTTTCGCTCATTGCTTTACGATACGGTCAACCGTGAAAGCGCCATTTTCCAAATAAGCGGGCATAATCTCCACTTTGACATGGTGGCGTCCCCGCTGCCCGACCAGCCCGGCCGCAGCCGCGCCGTGCTCATGTTCAAACGGGACGTGACCCGGGAAAAACGCTTGCAAGCGCAAATTTACCAGGCGGAAAAAATGGCTTCCATCGGCACGTTGGCAGCCGGCGTGGCTCATGAAATCAATAATCCGCTAACGGCCATCACCGGATTTGCCGAAGGCATCCAACGCCGCATACCGCGGCTCATGGAGCTCGCTCCGGATCTGGCCGCGGATCTGGCCGAATACACCGACACTATCCTTCACGAATCCAGCCGTTGCCGCAATATTGTGCAGGCATTGGTCAATTTCAGCCGTCCTCTGCCCTCGCGCAAGGCCGTGTACCTTCCCTCCATGGTGGAAGAAGCGCTCTCTCTTTTACGCCATAGCATTAAGCAACACGACGGCATTGATATCCGTCTGGAACTTGAATCCTCCATACCCGAAGCCTGGGTGGATGACACGCAAGTGCGCCAGGTGGTGCTCAACCTTGTCACCAACGCCTTTGACGCTCTTACCATGTCAAACGCCAACGGGTCGGAAGAACCCAAAGGCTTCATCATCATCCGTGCTTTTCAAGAAAAAGGATACATGGTTCTGCAAGTGGAAGACAGCGGCTCCGGCATAGAGCCGCAACATCTGCGCACCGCGTTTGAGCCTTTTTTCACCACGAAGCCCAAAGGACTGGGGCTCGGCCTGTCTGTTTGCTACAGCGTGGTAAAAGCCCACGGAGGTGAAATCAGCCTGCTGCGCACCGGCAAAGAAACCACTTTGGCCACAGTGCGCCTGCCCCTGCACCAAGAAGAGAACCCAAGCGCCCTGCCACGCTTCCTCGTCTGAGCAAAAAACATCATACGCAAAAACATAAAGTGATCCTTTAACTATAGCCGTCAACGAGCTTGCTCACATGCAAGGCAAATACTCTTTGCTGGTAGTGGATGACGAAGAATCCATCCGCCGCCTGCTGCTGAAAGAACTGGCCGCTCCGCACAGGAATATCCATACAGCCGCCTCGGCCACAGAAGCCTTGCTGCTGTGCCGCCAGGGGCATTTTGACGTCATTTTGCTGGATATCCGCCTGCAGGACGGCAACGGCTTAGAGCTTTTGCCCACTTTTTTGCGTCTTCTTCCGGATGCCAAGGTCATTATGATCACCGGCCATGCTGACGTGGACGGCGCTGTCACAGCCATGCGTAACGGCGCCTACGACTTTGTGCCCAAGCCTTTTACCTTAAGTAAGCTGGAACTCATCGTTGACCGTGCTTTTGAACACAGCTCCCTTGCCCGGGAGAATCGCAGCCTGCGTTTGTCTTCCGGCAACAAAAAGCATGCGCTCATCGGCAATAGCCCCGTCATGAAGGATATCGCGTTTCTGCTCAATAAAGTCGCGCCCACGGAGGTGCCGGTGCTGATCACGGGAGAATCCGGCACAGGCAAAGACGTGGTCGCGGCGGAAATCCACCGCGCCAGCGCACGGTCTTCCCAGCCTTTTGTGGTCAAAAATTGCGCCGGCCTGCAAAAAGAGCTCGCCCGCAGCGAACTGTTCGGTCATGTAAAAGGGGCCTTTACCAGCGCGCTTGAAAGCACTGAAGGGCTCATGACCTTTGCCAATAGGGGCACCCTTTTTCTGGATGAAGTGGGCGAAATCCCCCTTGATGTGCAAAGCTTGCTGCTGCGTGTTCTGGAAAACCAGCGGTACCGCCGCATGGGGGAAAAAGAAGAACGCAACGCCGATGTGCGCTTTTTATTCGCCACCAACCGCAACCTGGCCACTGAAGTACGCCAGGGCCGCTTTCACGAAGCGTTATACCACAGAATCAATATTTTTCAGATTGAATTGCCCCCCTTAAAAGAACGCCATGAAGACATCGCCCTGCTGGTGTCGCACTTCCTCACGCAGCTTGGCGGGCAAAAAGGGCGCTATGCCGTCTCGCCCAAGGCCATGAACCTGCTCATGCACTATGACTGGCCGGGCAATGTGCGCGAATTGCGCAACGTCATTGAACGCGGCATTATTCTGGCCGAAAATTTCGTCATCTCCGAGCACGCGCTGCCGAGGGAGCTCATGGATGCTGTGCATGCTTTTGAGCACTTCCCCACCCTCAACCTTCCTGCCCAAAACCCTTCTCCTGTGCCGGACGCCGCCGCATCGCCTCCGGGGAAAAATCTTGCGCCCCTTTGCCTGCGCCTTGAGGAAATGGAACGCAGCCATATTATACGGGTGCTTGCCCTTTACGCGGGCAATAAGCAAAAAGCGGCCGCGGCCCTCGGCATTGCGCGTAAGACCCTATACCGCAGGCTCCAAGCCCTGAATATCACTTAGGCGATGCTGGGCAGTGTCGTCACGCGGCGCCTTTTGCCCTTTTTGAAAAGCAGCCTTCAACAAGCCTTCCCGCAAAAAACTCTCGGCATGTCTAGGTAGTGTAGTCACGAGATTGATGCCCAAAGAAAAATGCACCTGATATGAATCGCGGCCAGAAATGATGCGGTATTCTTCGCATATCTGGTCGCGATTCCTCGCCATCGTTTCAAGTGAAGAAAAGCATTTTCGAC
>JAVBOT010000038.1:0-63442 GCA_031550225.1 Desulfovibrio sp. | reverse complement strand
GCCGCCCGGCAATGGACTATTTTGCCCTAATACCGCCCGCAAAAAACGTGTTTTCCTTGCCTTACGGCAACCTGACCTCACTAGAGCGGATTACCTTTGAGATTTGTCGTTTAACGGCGGGCAAAGCCCGCCTACGGCAATTTCAAGGCAAGGATTTACGGGCAAATCCTTGCAGAGCAATTATACATTTTCAATGGTAAATTGCTCTAGCGGGCTTTGCTTGCCGAGCATATCGTTACAATAAATATAATAGACAGTTAAACTGAATTTCCTTCATGCTTCCCTTTTTGACATATAGAGCGGCTTTGGGTATGGCTCTACTATAAAAGAGTAAACAACACGCAACACTTTATCATTACAGCTACAAGCCGTCTCATAATCAAAAATCCGGAAAGAAAATGGCCTGTGAGCCGCCTGTAATCAGGCGGCGTGGCGGTGAAACCGCCGTGAGCGTTATAGTTCATTTCCACTTGCCTATTGCGCAGAAAACTTCCTTCAATCCGGCCCGTAACGAGCGTAAGCATTTACCCGCTATGCCTTTTACGGGCACAAAAAGCTCTTGCCCGCTTTATCCATAATAACTGCTAGTCAAAGGAGTCTTTGTAATGAAAAAACTGCTCATCGCCGGAATTTGCCTGATTATGACCGGCCTCCTGGCTCCGGCCGCCATTGCCGGCGAAACCATTAAAATGGCCACCACCACCAGCACACAGGATTCCGGCCTGCTGGATTATTTGCTGCCCGAATTCACCAAAGACAGCGGCATCACTGTGCAGGTGATAGCTAAAGGCACAGGCGCCGCCATCCGTGACGGGGAAGACGGCAATGTGGATGTAATTTTCGTGCATGATCCGGCTCGCGAAAAAAAATTTGTGGCCGACGGCTTCGGCACTCAGCGGTATGAAGTGATGCATAATGATTTCGTCATTGTCGGTCCGCCTTCTGATCCGGCACGCATCAAGGGCGGCAAGGATGTGCTCGCGGCCCTTAAAACCATTGCCGCCAAGGGCGCTCCTTTTATCTCGCGCGGTGATGACAGCGGCACCCATGCCAAAGAGCTCGGCCTTTGGAAGGCTACGGGTCTGCCCTTGGAAAAAACCGAGCAAACAGTCAAAAAAGGCGATAAGGAAGCCAAAGTCATTTTTGAAGCTCCCAAGGGGGCCTGGTATCTTTCCATCGGCCAAGGCATGGGCAAAACCTTGTTCATGGCGGAAGAAAAGCAAGGCTACGCCGTGTCCGACCGGGGCACCTTCATCCAGCAAAAATATGGCAAAAAGCCTCCCACCAGCTTGGAAATACTGGTGGAAGGCGATAAAAACCTCTTCAATCCTTATGGGGTCATCCCGGTCAACCCGGCCAAGTATCCCAATACCAAAATTCAGGCTGCCACAGCCTTTGCCAAGTGGCTGGTCTCTGCCAAAGGCCAGGCCCTCATTGCCAACTACAAGCTTGAAGGCCGCCAGCTCTTTTTTCCGGATGCCATCCCCAATGCCCGTTAAGGTGTTTTAGGTACCGGCGCCGTTTGCCGTAATGCATGCCAGGCTTTGTTTTTTGTTGGGGTTATACAGCAAAAAGTACACTCCCCCCCCCAAAAAACTCACTTCCTTGCTTGACGGCAAACGGCACCCGGTACCGACAATATCGCATCGAGAATAAATAAAAATTTATTTAGCAATAGCAATTGGTTATAAAAATGGGCGCACTGCTTCTGGACAGTTTTCTTTCCGGCATGTCCATGATTATGGGCGGCGATGCCGCGCTGTGGTCCATTGTGTTTCTTTCCCTGCGCTGCACAGGGTTAGCCTGCGCGGCCGCAAGCCTCCTGGGCATCCCTTTGGCTTTTGCCCTTGCCAACTATACTTTCCCGGGCAAGCGCGTGACCGTGCTCACTCTCAACACGCTCCAGGCCTTACCCACAGTGGTGGTGGGGCTTTTTCTCTATGTTTTCATTTCCAGGCGCGGCATTTTCGGAGCTTTTGATCTGCTTTATTCGCCCTGGGCCATCACAATCGGGCAATTCATTCTTATTTTGCCGCTCGTGACTATGTTTGTCCTTGCGGCCTTGAGCCGTCTGGACAGCCGCTACCGAGAAACGGCCCTAACCTTAGGCGCGAGCGGACGCCAAGCGGCCTTCACGGTCATGCGCGAAGCGCGTTTCGCCATTGTAGCCGCACTGTGCGCCGCGTTCGGACGCGGCATCGCTGAGGTGGGCGTGAGCATGATGCTCGGAGGCAACATTAAAGGCTACACGCGCACAATGACCACCGCCATGGCCCTTGAATACGACAAAGGAGAGTTCACGCTGGCCCTGGCCTTGGGAGTGGTGCTGCTCATGGTCAGCTTCAGCTTAAACGCAGTTCTGGCTTTTTTCCAGGGCCGGGTGGAAAATTAATGCCTCCCCTCTATGCGCTCAGCAATATTATCCAGCGCTTCGGCGCCCGGGAAGTGCTGAACATACCCGAACTGCGCCTCCATGCGGGAAAAATTTATGCTCTACTCGGACCCAACGGCGCGGGCAAAACAACCCTCATGCGCATCCTGGCCTTTATGGATACTCCCGCCGAAGGCAGCATCGCCTTTATGGGGGAAGCCACGCGCCCGGAACAAGCGGCGCGCTACAGGGCAAGAGTGGTCTGGGTTCCCCAGTCCCCGGTCATGTTCACCGGCACGCTGCTCTACAACGTCGAGTATCCCATGCGCCTCCAGGGCGTCGGGCGCGCGGCGCGCAAAAGCAAGGCTCTGGAACTGTTGGAAAACGTGAACCTCATCAGCCTTGCCAAAGCGCCGGCGCGCCGCCTGTCCGGCGGCGAAGCGCAGCGGGCCAGCATAGCCAGAGCGCTGGCAGCGGGCGCGCAGGTCATTCTTTTTGATGAACCGACCGCCAGTGTGGATTTTCGATCCCGCGAAGAGCTCATCACCCTCATCCGCGATCTCTGGCGTTTGCGCGGGCTCTCCCTCATCATCACCACCCACGATGCGGAGCTTGCGGCCGAACTTTGCCAGGAACGCATTACCCTTTTTGACGGCAAACTCGCCGAACCGCAAGCCTACGGACCTTATGCCCTTAAGCCGCCGCCTGCCTTATCCCCTTTCTCCGCCTGGCCGGGCCGCCTGGAACAGGACGCAACCGGCTTGCGCCTTTATCTTTCCGGCCTGTTTACGTTCCATCAGGACGCGCTTGTGGTGAGCCTTACGGAAGAGAACACGGGCTTTTTCCTGCGGCTGCGCCCGGCAAAGAGTCCGGGCCCCCTTGAACCGCACGGGCAAGCAACACAAAACGCCTTTGACATTTTTCTGCCCCGGGATGAAAATGCCGTCCTGATCCGCTCCCTGCATCTGGGCAGCCGCATCGCCCTGCACCCGGAAGCGAGCTGATCGGCAAGGGGTTGTCGCAGGCCTGCCTTTGCCCGCCATCAAGCGGCAAATCTCACGTACATCTGCTTTACCGGAGGATTTCCCATGGCAAGCGCGCTTATTGCGAAACTTTTTCCCGATCCCGCGGGCAAAACACTGTCCGCGACCGCACCCCATCGTCTGCACATTGAGGGCGCGAGCCGCGGCCTGTGCCTTATCATGCAGTCCGGGGTGACTTTGGCCTGCACTACAGGAATTTCATTAACAGAATTGCTGCAAGAGGAATTTTTGCTCAGCAAGGAACAATTGAAGGGCCTGGATGTTTTCATGCTGGACGGCAAACCTGTGGATGCACCCCAAAGCGCCCTTGTCCCGGATGGATCCCGCCTTGCCCTAGCTGCCGGGCTGCCCGGCATTGCCGGCCTTGCCATGAAAAGCAACAGCGCCGTGCGCGGCCTTCGTCCAGGCATTACCCACAACGCGGACAAAAACGCGCCCTTTGTTCCCAGGCCCGCGCCAGGGCATATTGAGCTCGTTCTTTACAGCCTGGCCTTAAAGCGCCTTGCGCCGCATTTTCTTATGCGCGGCGTGCTGCTTACAGCAGTCAAGGTTCTTGAGCTTGTCCAAAGCGGCCTTGAAGGAAGCTGCTCTTTCAACAACGCCGTTTCCGATAAGGAGCGCATCAGACAGATGCTTTGTGAAGAAGCGCCGGAGAGCCTCGTGGCCTTTTCCGCGTCGTTGGCGCCGGATGTCCGCGAGGGCGAGCCCGGCTCTGGTGGGTAAAAAAAAAAACGGGGATCTGCCCCGATACCCCGCTGGGGGAAACGCTTTCCCCCAGACCCCCTCATCGCCCGTTTATCAGCGCTACGCGCCGATAAACGGGAAATTGCCGAATGCTGCGGGATGCAGCCCGAGGAGCCCCCGCACCGTAACGGCCAACCCCGCAAAACCGGGGTTGGCAAAGGCGCGCCGCTTCGGCGCAAACGGCTTATGCCCGGGGCCGAAACCGCTCGGCAAGCGCCATCCCGGCCACACGTTCCCGCGTTCCCGCTTTATAGGCGCGGCAGCATCCCGGAGAAATTTCATCTATCAAAAGCGGGGCGCCATTCTCATCAAGCCCCCACTCAATCTTAATGTCCCACAAATCCAACCCTCTGGCCGCGAACATCGCCTGAATGGCGCGCATGGCTTTGGCATTCGCCTCAAGCAGCGCTTCCATGGTCCGGCTGTCGGTAATGCCGAGCCCCACAACGGCGGAAGGCACGATGAGCGGATCGCCCGCGGCATCATCTTTCAGCGTTATTTCAAATACCGGCGTTTGCAGGGGCATGCCGTCGCGCACGCCGGGAACCATGCCGTAGCGACGCAAAAAACTGCCGGTGCATATCCAACGCCCGACCCACTCAATGCCCGGGCTGAACATGGCGGCTTTGCGCACCCGCATGGTCAAGGCGGGAATATCATAAGACACCATGTGCGTTTGTACGCCGTTTGTCTCAGCAAGCTCGCTGAATATGGCCGAAGACATCACAAGACAGGCTTCCCCCTGTCCAGGGGCGGTCGCCTCGGCGACCTTATTGCCGCCGGGATCTATTTCTCCGGCGTCATTTTGCGTGACCCTGTCCGTAAAAACCAGGCGAAGCGTCCCTGGAGCATCTTCGTAGACATCCTTTGTCTTGCCGCGGTAGAGCGGATGCATAGTTCCTAACTCCTTATAAAACGGTTGCGCTATAGAGGCCGTATCTCCACCTCTGTGATGGCAGCCATATCGCACAGGAATGGCGGACATGCAAGTTTCCGGAATATTGGGTGCTGGCTCGGTTTGAATATGCCGACGCCGGATGCGGTTTGCCGTCAGGCGAAGAAGGCGGGCTTTTTATTAGGGGAGCGTGCCACTTTGTGCATGCCCTCCCCCAAAATGCTGCCTGGCAACGCCTCACGGCAAACTGAACTCGTGTCTGATTGCAAAAATTCCTCATAATTTTATGAGGAATTTTTGCAACGATCGTTGGCTGAAAAATGTGATTTTCAGCCAACTTACGCCGCTTATCGCGGCGGCCGGTTCATACCGCATCCGCCTCACCATTTCCTCTCGACCTCGGGCCGTGAGTTTGGCATTCTTGTGACTGTTCACTCTGTCCTCATTTCGGTTTGCTGTTGTCTCACAACTCCAGCTTTACCGTTTTGAGGCAGGGTGAACAACCTATTGAAACATTACATCTAGTGCCGGATATTGACGCGGTTTACCGCGGCAAGGGCTCAGGAATCCAAAACTTGCCTTTGCAAATCTCGCCGTACAATAGGCACATATACGCCCCCATAATGCAGGCAGTACCGCAGGCACACATAGGCGACAATAAGGCTTGCAATCACCATTTCCACCACAGCCATAATGCTGAACTGCCGGGCATACTCAAGCATCGCCGTATTTTCGGAAAGCCTCTCCGCCACTTTGTACAAAGCTGTTGCTCCCACAGCCAAAGGGAAGGTATAGGCCGCGAAAGCCGGGGAAAAGGGCAGACGCAACAGCCTGAAAAAAGCCATATAAATCACGGCGGTCATCAATACGGCAATACCGAGCAAGAGGCTGCAAAGCAGCAAGGAAGGGTCGGACTCCAAAGTAAGATACCCGGCAAGGGAAAGACTCGCCGGAGCCGCCATGATGGCAATGGTGGGCTTGGCCGCGTCAGCGAGCTCAGATGAAAACAACAGGCGGTAACACATGACTGGCAACATAACGCCGTAGTTTATCATGCCGGCGGTAAGCACTACATAGGCAAGAAAGTGGTGCTGCTCGTTCGGTATGGTGACGGCGGCCAGAATAATGCCCACAAAGGGGACGAACCAGCTGGGCACCATTTGGCGAAAGTCTCTCAGCTTCAACCGGTAAAAAATAAAACACACCATCAAGACTAAATGCAGGCCAATGGCGAACAGCCACAAGAATTCTCCCGCAAGCGGCCACCATACTCCGAGGGCTTTGGAAATCAGCATAAGCCCCATGGCAAAAGTGGGCAAAATGCTGCCCACCACAGGATGGCGAAGATCCTGTTGCAGCAGATGAGGGTGCAGGATAAACTTCAACGCTATGCACAGCAGCAGGCCAAATGCCGCTGCGGCGCCAATGCTCTGACCTAAAGTATGCAGAGGCAGAGCTTTTTCCAACCCCAGCCCCAAACTGCCGATGCCAAGGGCCAAACCGGATAAGGGTGTGGGTACCTCGGAAAAAAACTTACGGATTGATGTCCACATAACGTTATCCTGCAAATATTTTAGAGCTTACTTGGATACAATGTTTTCCGCCTTGGCGCTTTATTCATAACTTGCCCGCGCGGCTTGTTATGAAAAACGCGGCTTCTTGAGCACAAGTATATGCGCTTTATGCAGCGTTAAGCATATCGAAATATCTTCCACAAAGCGTATAGGAAATTTAAACATGAATATCACTTTAAAGCAGCTTCAGGTATTTATGGCTGTGGCGCGGCATGAAAACCTCGGCAATGCCGCGCGGCAACTGTTCCTGACCAAAGGCGCGGTTTCCCAGGCGCTGCTTGAGTTGGAAAAGCAATTGGGCATTCAGCTTTTCGATCGTATGCACCCGCATATCCACCTGAACCATGAAGGAGCGCGTCTGTTGCCTCTTGCTGATGAACTGCTGCACAGAAGCAGAGATATCGGCCTCATGTTTTCCGAAGAAAGCAGGCATCGCTTTTTGCATATAGGGGCAAGTAAAACCATCGGGAGTTATTTGTTGCCCGGATTATTGGCTGGTTTTGAAAAAACCGGGCTCTGGCTTCCGGAGGCGACCATCGCCAACAGCAACGATCTTTGCGAACTCGTGGCGGCCTTTGCCTTGGACGCCGTTTTGCTGGAGGGGGAAGAACATCATGCTGACCTGGTGTTTGAACCTTGGCTCGAAGATCAAATGGTCGTAACGGCTCACAAAAGCCACGCTCTGGCCCGGCAAAAAACGAGGCACCCTTTGGAGGCGTTGCGCGGAGAGCGTTGGATTCTGCGCGAACCAAGCTCCGGCACCAGGAAATACTTTGACTACAACCTGGCCCCTTTTATCGCACCCTATGCCGCCGCGTTAACCCTAAGCTCCCCCGAAGCGATTCTCGGCATGGTAGCCCAGGGGCTTGGCATTACCTTTACCTCAAAGCTGCTCGCCGATTTTTCGTCCTTTAACGAGCATCTCGCAATCATCCCCCTTGAGCGGGATTTTCCCCGCACTTTTTCCCTTTGCTTTCATTCTAAAAAGTACCACTCCGCGGGCATGGATCAATTCCTCAACTATTGCCGCGCCTGGAAACCATAACCGCGTGCTCTTTATGCGGCAATTTGCGAATTAAGTTGCGCATCAGAAAAAATCGGGCTACAGACCGTATTGCCGATCGCGTTAACATAACGTATGTAGGCTTTATGTGATTCTTTTATACGCCTCATGCTTGCCCTTCTCCCCGAGGCGTTTGCAATGTTCTTCCATAAAGAGAATTAAGGAGCTGCCGTGAAAAAAATATTGTTAGTGCTGCCAATTGTCATCTACTTGTTTCTTTTTGGCTGCACTTCCATGGCGGAAGAACGCGATGCGCTTATGGACAAGGCCCTGCGCCTTGAAGAAAGCGGCAATTACGCTGAGGCCAAAGAAACGGCGCGCAAAATTTTAGAAAAAGATCCCAACTTCCCTCTCGCCTACTTACTGCTCGGCCGCTGCGAGATGGAGGCAAAGAACAACGACGGCGCAACCGTACACTTCATCCGCGTGCATGAACTTGCCCCCAATAACTTAGAAGCGCTTGAAAATTTGAGCCGCATTTTTCTACTGAAAGATAATCTGGCAAAAGCGGAGGAATACGCAACCAAGGCCTTTGCCCTCTCGCCCGCTTCAACGGAAGTTAAAATCATCCGCGCCGGCATTTTTATGCGTAAAAAAGATTATGTCCAGGCAAAGCCGCTGCTTGAAGACGTGCTCAAAGCGGACCCCAATAATGAAGAAGCGCTCATCGGCCTTGCCACCATCGCCATTAACGCGGGCGATATGGAAAAGGCAAAAGAACTGCTCAAAAACGCCTTAAGCAAGCAGCAAACACCTTCTTCAGCGGTGCTTTCCATGCTGCTCAATGTGGCTGTGCAGCAGCAGGATTTAGCCTCGGCGGAAGGCTACACAAAACGTTTGATAGAAATTAATCCCAAAGACGAGCTTTTGCCCTTGCAGCTTTATAATCTCTATATGGCCGCGGGTAAAAAGCAGGAAGCTCCCCAGATGCTGCAAGACTACTTGCAGAAAAATCCCGCGGCCACGGCCGTCCGGGGGCGTTTGGCGGAGCTGAGCCTAACCCGAGGCAACCTTGCTGAAGCCATGGAGATGCTGAATAAAGCGCCGGAAAACACTCCGGCCATCAGACTGTTGCGCGCCAGCGTGCTGACCCATGCCGGCAAAGTGGATGAAGCTATACCCGCATTGCGCGAAATCATTAACGACCCGAAAACAGATGCGGAAAACCTGGAAACAGCCCGCATCGGCCTTGCCAATATTTTTATGCAATTGAACCGCTTTGATGAAGCCGAACAAGAGCTTGGCTTCCTGATTGCCAATGATCCGAAAAACGCACGGGCTTTGTTCATGCGCGGCGGGCTTTATTTTACGCAAAAGAAATACGATAAAGCACTGGCGGATCTGGAACTGGTCGCCAAACTTGAACCCGATGACCCTGCGGCTCAACTCGGCCTTGCCGATGCGTATAATGCTTCAGGCAACCACGAGCAGGCGGAAAAAATCATTCTGCACATCATCCAGCAGTACCCGCAATACGCCCAGGCTTACACCACGCTGGCAAACCTGCACATGATGCGCAACAAACCCGATGCGGCGCTCATGGCGCTTTCCATCGGCAAAAAAGCCATTCCCGATGATTCTGAAATCCCCCTTGCCGAAGCCGACATTCTCAGCGGATTAAAGCGTTATGACGAGGCCAAAGCAGTTCTGGACAAACTTGCGGCGACAAAAGAGCACCGTGTGGTCGCTTTGCTCGCTTTGGGCAGAATAGAGCTTAGCCAGGGCAATTATACAGCCGCGGCAAAAACTTACAATACTCTGATCAAAGAAGCGCCGGACAATGCCGAAGCGGTGGAAGGCTATATCCAGGCTCTGGTTTTGGGCAAAAAACCCAAAGAGGCGCTCAGCTTTACCGAGCAGCGTGCCCAGAGCCGTCCGGACGACCCCATGGCCGCCTATCTCTATGCGGAAACGGCACTGCTGAACAATGAGCAGGCAAAAGGGGAAAAGGCCTTCCTGCGCGCGCTGGAGCTTGATCCGCTTTGGGAACAGCCTTTAACGCGGCTTGCGCAAATCTATACGGCTTCCAAACGTCTGAATGCCGCCGTTACCCTGGCCCAATCCCAGTTGCAAAAGCATCCTGATGCGTTGGCGCCGGCGGTGTTGCTCGGCATTTTGCTGGAACAAAAAGGCGATCTGAGCGCTGCGGAAGCCCAATATCGTCAAATTCTGGACAAGCATAAGAACAACTTGCTGGCCTCCAACAACCTGTCGTACCTGCTCTCCCGGTACAAAACGACCCCGGAACGCCTGAAGGAAGCCGAAGAATTGGCAACTCTCGCCACAAGCAGCGGAGCCCCGGCAACCTTCGATACCCTCGGCTGGGTCCAGTATTTGCAAGGTAAAAACGCCGACGCGGAACAAAATGTGCGAAAAGCCCTTGAGAGCATAAAAGACAACCCCACTATCAGCTATCACCTAGCTGCTATTCTTGCCGCTTCCGGCGACCAGAAAAAGCTGGAGGAAGCTGAAAAAATCCTTACGCCGATTATCGCCAACCGTACGGACTTCCCGCAATCAGAAGAAGCCCAAGGGCTCCTGAAAAAACTAAAGGCAAAACAATAGCTGTTCTTTCCACATATGGAGCGGGTACCCGGCATACCGGATATCCGCTCCGCAAAAGCCATACCCGTGCTCATCCGCAAATCCCCTTTGTCTGCCGCACAACTGGCGCCAAGAAAAATTCGGGAGTTTTGCAGATCATTCCACCTTCCGGCATTCTGGCTAAAGAAACGCTTTCTTTGACTCTGCCCACAAAACCTGTTATCCGCGCGTCTCTACCGATCATGCGCGAATCGCGCCTGAACTGCGACCCACGAAAGCGCTTCCCTGCAATAAGCCGGCACTGCGCACCGTTACCTTATTTTGGCAGCCTCACAGCCGAAAAGGATCAAAAAAGACTATCTTTTTTCCAAAACTTCACATAAATTTTTAAGCTCATTTTTTCTGTACGCGTCTCACCCAATATACTGTGTTGATATCTGGAACTTGCGGGAGGTAATGCATGTTTGCGTCTCTTTTGCCTAAAGGAGCGCCTTTTTTTGAACTGTTGCTGCAACAGAACCAAATTTTATGTCAGATAGTGGAAGCCCTTGTCGCTATCCTTGAAGACCGCGCCTGCATAACAACCCAGCACCGAAAAATTACGGCACTGGAGGAAGAAGGAGATGCCCTCCACCTTGCTGTAAGCAAACATTTATCGTTGACCTTTATCACCCCCATAGACCGTGAAGATCTTCTGCACATCAACCAGGAACAGGAAGAAGCCATTGACCTGTTCCATGATACGGCAAACCGGCTCTATATTTTTGAAGTGGATCGCGTTCGTTTTCCCATGTTGCAGCTTATGCGCACCTTAAAAGAATTAGTGCTGCTTACCCGGTCCATGCTCACAGGCCTTTCGCAGAAAAGGGACAGTCACGATACCAAAACATTCCGGGCGCACCGCAACGAATGTGAAATGCTGCTCAACATGGGGCTTGTGGAATTGCATGATGTGGAAGACCCTTCAGTGAAGGACCTCCTCAGCATTCTCAAATGCAGCCAGACCTATGGACGCCTGGAATTGGCCGTGCGGCAAGTGGTGAAGCTTGCTGAAGCTATTGAAGAAGCAGTTTTGAAAAATGTTTGATATTCCTATTCTGCTCCTTTTTATTATCGCGGCGGCTCTCATCTTCGATTTTACCAATGGCGCGCATGACTGCGCCAATGCCATCGCCACCGTGGTCTCCACTAAGGTCCTCAGCCCGCGGGTCGCCGTGAGCATGGCGGCCTTGTTGAATCTTTTTGGCGCACTTTTGGGCACTAAGGTGGCTCTCACCTTAGGAGGCGGCATTGTCCGGCCGGAACTTGTCAATGACAGCCATATTTTGGTGTTAGCGGCTCTATGCGGCGCCATAAGCTGGAATTCCATCACCTGGTACTTCGGGATCCCCTCATCGTCGTCCCATGCTCTGATTGGAGGTCTCATGGGAGCCGCCGTCGCCTATACCGGCATGGATGCCCTTAACATCTCCTCCATCTTCCACAAAGTAATTTTGCCCTTGTTTTTATCTCCGCTGGCGGGCTTTACTGTGGGACTTTTGTTCATGTATTGCATCAACCTGATATTTTTCCGGGTACACAGGCCCAATGCCAACCGTTTTTTCCATAAAGCGCAAATTTTTTCCGCCGGGAGCATGGCTTTAAGCCATGGGTTGAACGACGCGCAAAAAACCATGGGCATCATCACCCTGGCCCTGGTCATCTTTGATAGGGCTGATGCCATAAGCGTGCCGCTCTGGGTAAAGCTGACCTGCGCCATTGCCATGGCCGCGGGCACAGCCGTGGGCGGTTGGAAAATAGTAAAAACAATGGGGCACAAAATTTTTAAGCTGGAGCCCGTACATGGCTGCGCGGCGGAAACTTCCGCCGCAATGGTAATTGGATGCGCGTCTTTATTTGGAGCGCCCATCAGCACCACGCACACCATAACGGCATGCATCTTCGGCGTAGGTTCAACCAAGCGCCTTTCAGCGGTGCGATGGGGCATAGCCGGCAACCTCATCATCGCCTGGATTTTAACCATACCGGCTTCAGCGGCGGTGGGAGGAATCTGTTTCCTGATACTGGACTTTTTACAGGGATCATAAGCTGAGTTTATGGAACTGCCGCTGCTTAAAGAGCTGGTCATTATTTTCTGCCTGTCCATCCTGGTCATTTATGGCTGCCACCGCATCAAAATTCCTCCCATTGTGGGGTTTCTGCTCACCGGCATGGTTTGCGGCCCTTATGGCCTTAAGTTAATCAGCGCCGTCCATGAGGTGGAGACCCTGGCTGAGGTGGGCGTTGTCTTGCTTATGTTCTCCATTGGCCTGGAGCTTTCCGTCAGCGAGCTGATACGCCTGCGCAAGCCCGTATTTTTAGGCGGTTCGCTACAAGTGGGGTTGACCATTGTGGCCACAATCCCGCTGATGCTGATCTTTGACAACAATTTGCCGCATGCTGTTTTTGCGGGCTTTCTTGTCGCTCTTTCCTCCACGGCCATTATTCTGCAAATTTTGCAGCAAAGCGGCCAGATGGAGAGCCCCCACGGCCGCATTGCCCTTTCCATCCTTATATTTCAAGATCTCATTGTCGTCCCTATGATGCTGGCGGTGCCCCTTCTGGCGGGCGTCACTGTGGGAACGACCGAAGGCGGGACTTTTACCGCTTTGCTCGGCGGCATGAAGGCCCTCGCCATCATTGCCGCCATCTTTTTTCTGGCGCGTAAACTTGTGCCCTGGGGGCTCTCCCTTGTTGTCCGCACGCGCAGCCGGGAGCTGTTCCTCATAACAACGCTGGGCGTATGCCTGTCCATTGCCTGGATTACCTCCTACTTCGGCCTTTCCCTTTCGCTGGGAGCCTTTCTGGCCGGCCTGATCATGGCCGAGTCTGAATACAGCCATAACGCCCTAGAGGGGATCCTCCCCTTCAAGAACATCTTTACCAGCCTCTTTTTCACCTCCGTGGGCATGCTGCTGAATTTAAGTTTTTTCGCCGGCCATATCGCGCAGGTAGGCGGCATTATTTTTTTGATGCTCACAATAAAAATCCTGGTTGTTGTTGTGGCCGCCCTCTGCCTTGGATACCCTTTGCGCCCGGCAATCATCTCAGGACTGGCCTTATGTCAAATCGGCGAATTTTCCTTCGTGCTCGCCAAAGAAGGACAAAAATACTCCCTGCTTGTTGATGATCACTACCAGACTTTTCTTGCCGCAAGCATCATGAGCATGGCCGCCGCCCCTTTTCTGCTTGCCGGCGCTCAACGTTGCGCTGACGCCATCTGCGCCTGCCCTCTGGTGGCAAGATTCATGGGCGCCACTTGCACTGCTATAGCAACCAGCAGTTCCACCCCGTCTGAAGAAGAGCTCTCCGACCACCTCATCATCATTGGTTTTGGCGTAGGCGGCAAATATCTCGCGCGTACGGCGAAACTCAGCGGCATTCCCTACACCGTACTTGAAATGAACCCCGATACTGTCCGAAAATACGCGGCCAAGGGCGAACCCATCAGTTACGGCGACGCCACCCAGCCTGCTATGTTGCGGTCTTTGGGGATAATGCGGGCCAGAGTGCTGACCATTGTTATTTCCGATCCCGTTGCCGTGCGCAGTATTACTAAATTGGCGAAAATTATGTCCCCCAGCCTGCATATCCTTGTGCGAACCCGCTTTATGGGAGAAGTGGATTCTTTGCGTGATCTTGGCGCCAGCGACGTTATTCCGGAAGAGCTTGAAACCGCTGTGGAAATATTTACCCGCGTGCTGTCGCGTTATCTCGTGCCACGCGCGGATATCGAGCATTTTGTCAATGAAGTGCGTTCCACTAACTACGCCATTGTGCGCAATATGGAGATTCCCGGCGCTTCCGTCAGCGCGCTGCAAAAACACCTGCCCGACGTCAATGTGACGGCGGTTACGGTGGAAGCGTCGTCCGCCCTTGACGGCGTAACGCTGCAAGACGCCGCCTTAAGAGCGAAGCTGGCTGTCACTGTCATGGCCGTGCGCCGAGGCGACGAAGTTTTCGCCAGCCCGGGCGGCTCTTTTCGCTTAAATGCCGGCGATATCGCCTATGTGTTCGCCTCGGTGGATGCCATGAACGAAGCTGCCTCGCTTTTTTCCATTGCACGCCAAAGCTGAAGTTTCCGAGAGGTGCGCGGCCCCTGCGCCCATAATCTGCTCGAAAAGCGGTAAAGCCGCTTTTCGAGCAGATTATATGACGAGCTCCGCAAAGCGATGAGTGGGAAGGCATGCCCACTCCGACGCTTTGCGGCTATGGGGGTCAAGGAAATTCAATCTCCTTGCGGAGTGTGGGGCAGAGCCCCAAAAGCTTCACACTTGCATCTTCCGCCCGCGCCCTTACGGACGGTCGCCAATTACTCATTTTCCCCTGAACAAATTTCGTATACACTGCGTATCTGAGGCGGCCGCTTTCCTGGCATCCCCCGAAAAGGGAATTTTTACGACAACTTCTAGCTTGCTTCGGGAACGTATGAAACATCTCACCATAGCGACACGCGGCAGCAAGCTTGCCCTGTGGCAGGCGGAACATATTCGCGCCCTGCTGGAAAAAGAGCATAACCTGGAAGTCCGCCTTCTTGTGCTGAAAACCAGGGGAGATATTATTTTAGATGTGCCTTTGGCCAAAGTCGGCGGCAAAGGCCTTTTTGTAAAAGAAATCGAAGAAGCGCTCCTGGACGGTCGTGCGGATATTGCCGTGCATTCCATGAAAGACGTCCCCATGGAACTGCCGGAAGGGCTGATCTTAGGAGCGGTGCCTGAACGCGCGGACCCCGCGGATTTGCTGCTGAGCGTGAACTGGCCCGACCTTGCCTCCTTGCCTTTAGGCGCTCATGTAGGTACCAGCAGCTTGCGCCGCCAGGCGCAGCTTTTAGCCCTACGCCCTGATCTTGCCGTAACTTCTCTGCGCGGTAATGTGGATACGCGTATTCGCAAACTTCTTGAGGGCGAGTTTGACGCTATCGTCATGGCCTCAGCCGGCATGCGGCGTCTTGAACTTTCAACCCCTCACATGTTCGCTTTGCGCGCGCCGGAGTTTTTGCCCGCGGCCGGGCAGGGAGCGCTCGGCATTGAACTGAAGGCTGATCGCCCTGAGCTCTTGGATAAACTGCGCTTTCTCAACCATCCGGCAAGTTTCGCGCTTGTTGCGGCGGAGCGAGCGTTTTTACAAGGCCTTGACGGCGGCTGCCAGGTTCCCATCGCTGCCTACGCCACGCTTGAGCCTGCCCCTGTTCAAGGGACCATAGCTCCAGGAAGCATCCTCACACTGGAGGGTTTGGTGGCGGATCCGCACGGCAAGCGCTTTGTGCGCGATGTCAAACAAGGCGATCCGGCAGAGGCGCAGGCCATAGGCCTTGCCCTGGCGCAGGCCGTCAAAAAGGCAGGCGGCGCGGCTATTCTTCAGGAAGTTTATGAGGTTGGAGCATCATGAAAAACCAACTGCGGATAGAGGCGGCACGCCTCTGCGCCAACCTTGCTCCGGAGCGTATTCCTTACGCTGACAGCGGGCAGATACCTCCCAACGGCCGGCGTCACAGCCCCCAACAGCGTGCGCTCAAAGCGCTGCAACTGGGCTTGCATATCTCTGTGCAGGGATTCAATATCTACCTTGCGGGCGAGGCTGACCTCGGCCGCAGCTTTCTATTGCGCGACGTTCTTGTCCCCAAAGCAAAAAAAGAACCTACTCCGCCCGATCTGATCTATATTTTCAATTTTGAGGATCACGACGCGCCTGTGCTCATCAATCTGCCCGCCGGGCAGGGAAGAAAACTAAAAACAGCTTTAAACAAAGCCTTTACGCGCATTCAAAAAGATGTAGCCCAACGCCTGGAGAGCAATACCCACACCCGTGGACGCAATTCCCTCAGAGGCAAATTTCAAATCCGGCGTGAACAGGTTTTGAAACAGATGAACAAACTTGCCGGCGCGCAAGGCTTTAATCTTGGCCTCGACGATAACGGCACCATGACGCTGTACCCGCTTGTGGAAGGCAAACGCCTGAACGAGCAGGAGTTTGAAACCCTCGAAGAGGGGCTGCGCAACGAGTTCAAGATAAAAGGCGACAGCCTCATGGAACCCATGAGCGGCTTCTTACGTAAGCTTGCCAAGCTGGAGCAGGATCTGCAGGAGCACGAACGCGACCTTGACCGGGAACTGGTGGATGATGTTCTTAAAAATATCCTGGATCCCTTGGTGGAAAAACTGACGCCGCTCTATAAAAACGATACGCTCAAACGCTTTTTTTTCCATTTGCGGGCAGACACGCTGGATAAACTGGATCTGCTCATACCGCAGGAACCTCAAGTCGCCTCCGTCCAACGCCAAAGCCCCGCCCCTTACCATGAGCCTCCTGGGCCGGAAGAACTCAGCGCCCGCTATGACGTGAACTTATTTGTGGATAATGCTCAAACCGTCGGCGCTCCCATCATTTTTGAAGATCACCCCACTCTGCCCAAACTTATGGGGTGTATTGAGCGTGAAGCGGAGCTCGGCGCTTTGATTACGGATTTTACCCTCATCAAGTCCGGCAGTATCCATCGCGCCAATGGCGGCTACCTGGTCGCCCATATAGAAGATCTGCTCCAGCATCCGCAGGCGTGGGAAGCCTTGTTGCGTTCTTTGCGCGCCAACCTTTCCCGCATAGAAGACGCCGGAGAGGAAGACAGCAGCAAAGCCAAAGGCCTGCGTCCCGAACCTGTGCCGCTGTCTCTCAAAGTTATCCTTGTGGGTAAAGAGGAACTGTACGAATTGCTCCTCCAGGCCGATGAACGCTTTAATAAGTTGTTCAAAATAAAAGCCCATCTTACGGATCATATGCAGCGCAACCGCGAAGGCATCCGTATTTATCTGTCCCATATCCGCCGCATCATTGATGACGATAAGCTCCTCCCTTTTGATCGCGAAGCTCTGGCCGGGCTTGTGGACTTTGGCTCCCGCCTCATTGAGGATCAGTACAAACTTTCCCTTAAGTATCCCCGCCTGCGTGAAATTATGGTGGAAGCTTCAGCGCTCGCCTCTTTAAACAATAAAACTGTAGTCACATTATCCGTTTTACAGCAGGCCCTTGACGCGCGTAACTTCCGTTCCAATCTTGTGGAAGAAGCCTTTATGGAAGAATACGTCCGGGGCATCATCAAGGTGCCCACTGACGGAAAAGCCGTAGGCAAGGTCAACGGCCTTGCTCTTTCCTTATACGGTGATTTTGAATTCGGGCTTCCCCACCAAATTTCCTGCACGGTGGGCGCGGGTTCCGGAGGGATTATCGATTTGGAGCGTGACGCGGAACTCGGCGGACCAATTCATACAAAAGCTATCATGATTTTGAAGAGCTATCTGGTTGGAGCATTTGCGCATAATAAACCCTTAATGCTCACAGGCAGCCTGGGCTTTGAACAAAATTACGCTGGAATCGAAGGAGATTCAGCCTCCGGAGCGGAACTGGCCGCCCTGCTCTCCGCCTTGTCGGGAGTGCCCATTCGCCTGAACCTGGCCTTTACCGGCGCCGTGGGTCAAGCGGGACAAATTATGGCTGTGGGCGGCGTCACACGCAAGGTGGAGGGTTTTTTTGAGGTGTGCAAGCGCCACGGCCTTACTGGCATCCAAGGCGTTATCCTGCCCAAGGATAATCTGGCCCATATGCTCTTACAAGGAGAAGTGCTGGAATCCGTACGGGCCGGGCAGTTCCATATTTATGCCGTCAAGCATATCAGCGAAGCCATGGAACTGCTCACAGGCATGCCATCAGGCAAACTTTTAAAAGACGGCCGCTACAGCAAGGGCAGTCTGTATCGCCTTGCGGATGAACGCTTACAAGAACTGGGGCGGATTTCATCCAAACAGGGCTTCCGATCCTCGAGAACGAACGTGTAACCAGCGCATTTTGCATGCATAAAATAAACGCTTGTACTCTGCCGGGCTGACGCAGCCTCACGGCAAACTGCGCCGGCCCCCGCATAGGAAACAGCAAAGGAGGAATTATGGCTCTTAGTTATGCTGAAATGGAAAAAATTTTAATGGACGCTTTACGCCTGTATCACTACCCCATAGCGGTGACCTGGCTTTTTACAGATGAAGAAGTGGAGAACTTCAAAAAAAAGACCCCGCATACAGTGGCTGTGAAACCGCTGACCTATTGCCAATGGGAGATAGCCGCCCGCATGCAGGGAAAAACCGTTCTCGGCACGCCGGAACTCCTCGGGTGTTCCAACGCCAAAGTGACCTTCGGCTGGAAAGAAATTGACGATGCCGAAATCAAATCCCAGCTTAAGTACTGCGTGGATCTCGCCCAGGCCGAGCGCTTTTTGCGCTCCAAACCGGCTTTGCCCTTGCACAGCCTTAAAGCCGTCGCTGTGGGGCGCCTCGCTGAGGCGGTGGTTCCTCCCCATGTTATCCATATTTACTGTGACAATATGCAATCCTACCACCTTGCCATTGATTATATGGCGGCTATGGATACGCATCCTCTGCGCCCTCAGGTGACCATGAGCTCTTCGGCATGCGGAGGAACCGTATTCACCTGGCAGGCAAAAAGCATGAATATGTGTCCCGCGTGTTCAGGCAGCTATAACTCGGGTAAAACAGAACGGGGCGAGCTTAATGTGTTCCTTCCGGCGGAACATTTAGAGCCCATGGTAAACCGCCTTTTGCAGCGCATAAGCAACACCGGCGGCAGTTCCATCACCCGGCCCGGAGATCCTTTCCCCGGAGGCGATATCTGTAAAAACTGCCCGCTCATTATCTTTAAAAAATGTGACCCTGACGGACAAAACTGCGTATCTTGCGAGCAAGGCCGCCAGGTTTGTTAGAAGTCATTTCATAATGCAGCGGGAAATGGCTTCCAGCCTGCATGATGATGACAGATCACTCCCCAAAGCCCTTTTTCCAAAAGGGCTTTTTTTATTCCCCGGCGCACTTTGCGCGCCGTTAAGCGACACTCTCAAACGTCAACCGCTCTTAGAGCAGATTAACTTTGAGATTTGTCGTTTAACGGCGGGCAAAGCCCGCCTACGGCAATCTCAAGGCAAGGATTTACGGGCAAATCCTTGCAGAGCAATTATACATTTTCAATGGTAAATTGCTCTAAGGGTTGTTGCCAAAAAAGATTTTTGCCGACACCCCAAACGGCAAAACCGATTTTTTCTCTTCTGTCCCTCATACAGCGACTTCTAGCGAAAAAAACTATTCTATGATAAAAAATCATTTGATTATATCACACACGCTCTTGCTGAATGCTATGGAGAAGAGTACGCTCTATTTTTACCATATAAAATCCGCGCGTTTCCATAACAGTGCATGCCGCTTCACCGCGGAACTTTCATAAAAAGCTTACGGGCAACCTTTTACATCGGCAGGGTATACTTCTCATGACAAAAACAAAAATTATCGCGACCCTTGGCCCCGCGTGCGGCAGTGAGGAAAAACTTTCACAGCTTATTGACGCCGGAGCCTGTATTTTCCGCCTCAACTTTTCCCATGGGGACGCCGCGAATTTTACCGCCATCATTGACACTATCCGGCGGCTTGAAATGCGGCATGCAGTGCCCATCACTATCTTGCAGGATCTGGCCGGTCCTAAAATCCGTATTGGGATTTTAAAAGAAGGCACCCTTTCTTTTGAAAAAGGGGGCATGGCCTTTCTCGGACCGCAGCGCCCCGACTCTCTGGACATCCCCTTCATTCCCTTTGATAAGCATGAAATTCTTGACGGCCTTGAAGAAGGAGACCGACTGGCCCTTGCTGACGGCACATTGCAATTTTTAGTGCACGCCAAAGCTCCCGGCGGCTTTATCATCGAAGCCGACAACAGCGGCATTGTCACTTCGCGCAAGGGCCTTGCCCTGCCGGGCAAATCCGTGAGGCTTCCCGCACTGACGGAAAAAGACAAAAGAGATCTTACCGACGGCATGCGTCTGGGCGTGGACGCGGTGGCCCTTTCCTATGTGCAGACCCCGGAGGATATCTTAGAAGCGCGCGCCATCATTAAAAGCGCCGGCCGAAACATCCCCATCTGCGCAAAACTTGAACGGCAAAACGCTGTGGACAGGCTGGAAGAAATCCTCGCTGTCACAGACATTATCATGGTGGCGCGCGGAGATCTCGGCATTGAATGCCCGCTCCCGCAGCTTCCCACCATGCAAAAACGCATCATCGCCGCCTGCAACAGGGCCAGCAAACCGGTTATCGTGGCAACGCAGATGCTGCTCTCCATGGTCAACAACCCCGCCCCCACGCGGGCGGAAACCACGGATGTGGCCAATGCCGTTCTGGATGGGGCGGACTGCGTGATGCTGTCTGAAGAAACCGCCATGGGCAATTATCCTGTGGAAAGCGTCGCCTTTATGGCCAACATCGCATCGGAGGCTGAAACCTTGCTGATGGAGCGCATGAGCCGTAGCGGCAACATACCCACGTTAAAAACTCCCGATTTTCTTTCTTACTCCGCCTGCCTGCTGGCAGATAAAGACGGGGCAGAAGCCATTGTGGCGCACAGCATGACAGGCGGCGCCGGCCGCAGCTTATCCGCTCAGCGTCCACAGCAGCCCATTTTTGTGCTGACGCCGGACCATACCGTCCTGCGGCAACTTAATTTTTCCTGGGGCGTCACACCTTGTCTGGCGGAAGAAAGCATGCCCGGACACCTTGAGAGGGCGGAATTTTTCATCGATTCCAGCCCGCGCTTTACTCCCGGAGATCGAGTGGTCATCACAGCGGGGCAACCGCGCTACGGTGAACCCCCAAGAGGCACAAATCTTGTGAAGATCTATACAAAGTAGGTGTTTATGGGCACAGACACAGCCCCTGCGAACATTACGGAAGAGTATTACCAAATAAATCAGGCCATACTTGAGAGTTTTCCCAAGTATCGTCCTCCTTTGGATCTCTTTGTTTTCAAAGAGAATATCGCCCAGTTGCTGACCTATGCCGCCAAGGGCGCCCGACTCTCCAACGAGCAGGTGGAAGAAGTTCACCAGCTTTGTTCAGAAGGCAACCTGTTTGTGTCCCGCGCTGACCATCCTGTGTATTCACAACACATTGTTAAGCAATTGGACCTAATTTTGCTTGATAAAAATCTGAAGGATGGAGAAATAGCCGACATCTGCATTCTGGCTCTTTCCGGCCGCCTTGGAGAGTTCTTCAACCAGCCGGTCAAACCCCTCTTTGATGTCCTGCATACGGATTTGCAGGTAGTCACCGAATATCTTTGGAATGATTTGCATCGGCTCAAACTTTTTATGCGCCGGCTGTACAAAGGCGAATACAATCTTAGCCGCCATTCCATAAACACCATGGTTGTGGGTTTGTGGCTGTTTTCTCTGCCGAAAAAAGAGGACTTGCGCCGCAAAGAGTTCGATCAGGCCGCTTTGGCCCTTTTGCTTCACGATTTGGGCATGGCCAAAATTCCCACTTTTATTTTAGGCAAAACGCAGCCGCTCAAACCTGAAGAAAAGGAAAAAATTCCGCACCATACGCTTATCGGCTATAAGATTATGCATAAACTGGAGCAGCAGTTTGACGCGCTTCGCCAGGCGACTTTGGAGCACCATGAACGCCTTGATGGTTCAGGCTATCCTCAACGCAGCAAAAAAATCAGCAGCTTTGGTTCACTGGTGGCGGTGGCTGATGCTTTTTCCGCCATGCTGCAAAAGCGCCCCTATGCGGAAGCAAAAACGCTGTTAAGCGCGGCAAAAGAATTAACTGAAGCTAAGCATCTTTTTGATATCTCCTATTCCGGGAAATTGCTGGCAGGCCTGTTATCGGAAGATTTTGAAAAAAAACGATAATCTCCAATTATTCATTAAAATAAGTGCGATACGCCACATAAAAGGATTTTGTTTTCGCAGTTCCCTTCCTTGCCATTTCGTCCCTGATATGAGAAAGCAGAAGCGGATTCCTTCACGGCAACCCCAAAATCCATGAGCCATAAAGCCCCCGTTCCTTTTTTCAACGCATGCCTCCGGGGCGTATTGCCGTCTGGCGTTCGCTTTTCATCCGTTTATATCACGCTATTTTCACTTTGCCTGTCTTTTTTCATATGCGCCCCGGCCCTAGAGGCCTTGGCCCTGCCGCCGCAACGCATCGTTGTGCAAAACCCCACCGCGCGGATAGAAGACTCCATGCTCCGGGTTTTGTTTTCCCTTACGGTGGACGATGAAGACGGCCTGCGCGATATGCTTAAAGACGGCGCAGTGCTTGCTCTTACTGTTTCGACAGAGCTTGAGCGTGCCCGTTCCTGGTGGAGCGATGAAAAAATCGTCGCCGCCGAGTTCACCTCTGTTATCTGGCATGATCCGCTGACCCGCAACTTTATCATTACCATGCCGGAAAGCGGACAAGATAAACAATACCGCGACAAAAACCTTACGCGCCTGCTCTATGGCACCTGGCACGGCTTTTCTCTGCCCATACTTTCCTTGAGCAAACTTCTCCAGCAAGGTAAAGATGCTCAGTACAAGATTACGATAACTATTTCCCTGCAACATACCGAGGTGCCCCCCTGGCTGGAAAACGCCCGTGTTTTCTGGTCTTCCGACGTTGTGCCTCAAGAAAGTTTCACCCTGCCCTTCCAATTGCCCGATTCCATGCCTTAAAGCGGGCTTTCGGGCTTTGCGCCCGTTCATGGCGGGCAGATCTCAGCGCAGGAGCCCCATGCCCTCTCAGCCGTCACCGGAACAACATCCGCCACTTTCCCGGGATCCTTCCCTTTCTTTCTCCGAGCAACGCCAGCGCGATCGCAAGCGCCGCCGCAGAGAGATGCTTTTTGCCGCCCTGGCTTTCGTGGTTGTTTTGCTGCTCACCAGCATCCAACTGGATCAATTCCGGTCAGGGGACGCGCTTTTCGTCGTCATGTTCAATGTCAATTTTGTGCTGCTCATCGGCATTTTGCTGGTAGTGCTGCGCAACGGCTTTAAACTTTTGCTCGAACGGCGGCGGCGCGTGCTGGGTTCTCGAATGCGCGCCAGGCTTGTGCTGTCCTTTGTAGGTTTATCCCTGCTCCCTTGTTTGCTCATGTTTTTGGTTACAACCAAATACGTGCAGCTTTCCATGGATTTTTGGTTTCGCGATCAAGTGGAAAATTCCATGGAAAGCGCTCTCGAACTTGCAAGTTCCATTTATGAAAAAGAAGGGGTGGGCCTTATAAACAATGCCCGCAATATCAGAAATGACATGCGGGATCGCAGGGCAGTTGCGGGAGGGGCGCAAATGGATACCCTTTTCCAATATAAGCAAAAAGAATATACCCTGGCGCTTGTAGGGCTCTATTTTAGTGACGGGGCCCTCTTAAACTGGCATGGGGATCGGGCTATCCAGACAATCTGGCCGGAAGCGGTAAAAAAACTGCAATGGGAAGAGATAACCAGGCAGGGTTTCGGTTACAGCCTGGTGGACGGAGGACAAAGCGACTATATTTTTGCAGCGCTGGCCCTTAACGGCGGCAAAAACGGCTATTTGATCACAGCTTCGGATATGGGGCAGGAGTTTAAAGCTCGCCTTGAACACATTGCACGCGGCTCTAAGGAATATAGAAACCTGCGCAATATCAAACGCCCGCTTAAGCTGATGCTTTACAGCAGCCTCGGCGTGCTCACCGCGTTGATCATCTTAGGAGCGGTTTGGTTCGGTTTTCGCCTTGCCCGCGAGCTCTCCGCCCCTATTTTTGCCCTGGCGGCGGGCACGGAACGCATTGCCAAAGGAGACTTGAGCGTACGCCTCAATGACAGCTCCCAGGATGAATTCGGCATGCTCATCCGTTCTTTTAACCACATGGCTCAAGATCTGGAAACAAGCCGCAACGAAACCACGGATGCTTACCTTCTGCTGGAAGCGCAAAACAGACAAACCGCACGCTACAGCAAATATATTGAAACCGTGCTCAACAATATCGCGGCGGGCGTGGTTTCCTTTGATGATAGCGGCTACATCAACACCGCCAACCGGGCGGCCTGCGAAATACTCAATATGCGGCCCGAGGGGCTCATCGGCAAAAGGATAGAGGACTTCATGCCGGAAGCCTACGCCAAACTGGCGCAAGGCGTGCGGGAGCGCTTTCAACGCCGCCAGGAATCACGCAGCCAGCACAATGTCACAATAACCATTTCCGGTGAGGAACGCCGCCTTTTGGTCAATGTGGTGGGCTTTTCCACAGACGGGGTATATCGGGGGGCTGTGGCGGTGTTTGAGGATGTCTCCGAGCTCGAGCGCATGCAGCGTATGGCCGCCTGGCGAGAAGTGGCGCGGCGCATAGCCCACGAAATCAAAAACCCTCTCACGCCCATCAAACTTTCCGCCCAGCGCCTGGCCCGTAAATTCGGGGGGGAGGTAAACGATCCGGCCTTTATCCAAAGCACGGAGCTTATTGTACGGCAAGTGGAACATTTGCAAGATATGGTGCAGGAGTTCTCAGCCTTTGCCAAGCTGCCTGAGATCACGCTGCGCCTCGATCATTTGGAGCCTCTGCTGGAAACCATCACCAAGCTGTTCCGCGACAGTCACTCCAAAATCACTTGGGAACTCTCCATTCCCGAGTCGCTCCCGCCGCTTTACATGGACAAAGAGGCTTTACACAGAGCGTTTATGAATATTCTCACCAACGCGGCGGAAGCGCTGATCGCCGAGGGCACGCCGGAACCTTTAGTGCGCATCAACGCAACTTACAGCAGCGCATTTAACCTCGTACGGCTGGATTTCACGGATAATGGCCCGGGCCTGTCGGAAGAAGAACGCTCGCGCCTCTTTGAACCCTATTTTTCCCATAAAAAAGGCGGAACCGGCCTTGGGTTGACCATCGTCCGCTCCATTATTACGGATCACCGCGGGTATATCCGCGCGCTCAACAACGAAGGCGGCGGCGCCGTCATTACCATGGAGCTGCCCCTGGCTTAGGTACTGGCCCGGTTTGTCGTGACACTTCGCGTCAGGCTTCGTTTTTTGTTGGGGGCATGTAGCAAAGAGTACACTCCCCCCAACAAAAAACTATTCTTACCGCGCAGCCGCCTTTACTGCGTTGGGAAAAAAGAGCGGCTCCCCATAAAGATCCACGCCAAAATTTTTAATAATCTGCTGCGCTTCATCCGCGGTCAGCCAGTCCATAAAAGCTTTTGCCCCGGCGGCGTTCACGGAAGGGAACTTTTCCGGATTCACGGCAATCACCGCTATATAATTAAGCAAAATCTTGTCGCCTTCCACAAGGGGCACGAGACTGATCTCCTTTTTCAAGGTCAAATACGTGGCCCTGTCCATCAACACATAGGATTTTCGCTCCGCCGCATACTGCGTGGTGGCTTTGTTGCCTTTTTTTCCTTCCTCAAACTTTTCATACCAGATCCCTTGCGGAGTGATGCCCGCTTTTTCCCAAACCTGCATCTCCTTCACATGCGTGCCGGACATATCCCCTCTGGTAACAAAAGGGGCTTTGCGCTCGGCAATCTTGGCAAAAGCGGCGGCGGCATCCTTCATGCCGCTGATGCCGGCAGGATCCACCTTAGGGCCAAGAATCACAAAATCGTTATACATTACATCACGGCGGTCCACGCCATACCCCGCGGCGATAAAAGCGTCTTCCAGCTTGCGGGCGTGGACCATAACCAAATCAAAATCGCCGCTTTCGGCTTTTTTGAGAGTAGCTCCGGTTCCCGCGCCTTCAAACAGCACTTTCACTCCGGTTTTTTCTTCATACTTTTGCGCCAGGCGCGGCACAATGCCGGCATCAATGGGACCAATCGTACTGGACATGCGGATAACGGACTCAGCAGCGAATGCCGGGGAAACAAAAAGGCAGAACACGGCAAAGGTCAGCAAAAAGCGCATGAAAAACCCCCTTAATGCCTGTGCCGCTCTCTACTCAAGCGCCACGGCACGATACTTCTAGTGTTGCGCCCACGAAATAATCGGTGCGGACAAGAGTCCGCCGCACCGCTGACAGCAGCGTGAGCGAGCCTAAAACCACGTTTTACAAAATTTGCTGCAAAAATCTTTGCAGGCGCGGGTGCCTGGGACTGGTAAAAAAATGTTCCGGAGCCCCTTCTTCCAGCACCTCTCCCTGGTCCATAAAAATGATGCGGTCAGCCACTTCTCTGGCAAAGCCCATTTCGTGCGTCACCACCACCATGGTCATGCCTTCACGGGCCAGAGTGACCATAACGTCCAACACCTCACCTGTGGTTTCCGGATCAAGGGCGGATGTAGGTTCGTCAAAAAGCATAATCTTGGGGGTCATGGCCAGCGCCCGAGCAATGGCCACACGCTGCTGCTGGCCGCCTGAGAGCATGGCCGGGTACATGTGCGCCTTATCCTTGATATCCACCTTGGAGAGCAGACGCATGGCCTGGGCCTGAGCTTCGGCTTTTGGAATTTTGCGCAGTTTCATCGGCGCAAGGGTCAAATTCTCCAAAACCGTCATGTGCGGAAACAGGTTAAAGCTCTGAAACACCATGCCCAATTCTTCGCGCAAGGCATTGATGTTCACATTTTTTTCGCGCACATCGTGTCCATCCACAATAATAGAGCCGGAATCCACTCTTTCAAGCCGGTTAATGGAGCGTAACAACGTGCTTTTGCCCGATCCGGAAGGGCCTATGATAACCACCTTTTCTCCGGGATACACATCCAGAGACACATTGCTTAAAGCGGCAATGCGGCCAAAAAATTTGCTGACGCTCCGGATGCTGATAATGGGTTCAGCGGCGGTCATAATACGACAACCTCGCTTCCATGATACTGACGCATTTGGACAGGATAAGGGTGATAATCAAATAAAATATGGCAACCACGGTATATGTTTCAAAATACAAAAAAGTTATGGAGGTATACTCACGCGCAATGCGGAACATATCCGCCACAGCCAGAATGGAAATAAGCGAAGTATCCTTCAAAAGAGCGATGCATTCATTGCCCACGGGCGGCAAAATGGTGCGCCATGCCTGGGGAAGAATAATATGCCACATGGTTTGCAGGCGGTTAAAACCCAAGGATCGCGCGGCCTCTGTCTGCCCGGCAGGAATGGAGCTGATCCCGGCGCGAAACACTTCTCCCATATACGCGCCATAACAAAAACTCAAACTGATGACAGCGGCTAAGGTGGCAGGCACCTGCAAATACATGCTCAGCCCGTAGAAAATATAAAACAACTGCACCAGCAGCGGAATGCCCCGGATAATTTCCACATAGGTGGAAGCCAGCAAATTGATCGGCCTGCAGCGCGCGAGCCTGCCCAGCCCAACCAGGCAGCCCAGGGGGATGGTAATGCTGATGGAGTATAGCGTCACTTGAAAAGTAACCCAGACGCCCTCAGGCAACAGTTTAACAATATCAAGATAGGGGGTAGGATAACACACGCACAGAAAAACCAGGAGAGAAACAGCGCCGAGCAGGCTTAAAGACCAGGCGGTAAGCAGCCGTGTATCTTTGGCGTCGGGAATGGAAGCCCCATCGGTAATTTCTATGCGTATGGGAGCAGGGTCAGGCGTAGGCATGCGGTGCGTGTCTTCCTTTCAAAGTCAGTCAAAATCCAACTTTCGAAAAATCTCCTTTAACGATCTCAAAGGTATTTTCCGAACGCCGCGCCAAGGGCTGTTGCTCATCCGGCACTACAACACCCGATATTTATTGCCCCATCCACTTTTTGCGCAACTGCGCCTCTATGCCTTTTTCCTTCACAGCCTTAATGCCTTTATTAAGCAATTCAAGCACATGCTTGTTGCCTTTGGCAACGGCAAAGCCGTAATATTCGGACACATCGGCGGGGATAATCAGGGCGACCTTCATTTTCGCTCCGTATTCGGCATTATCCAAAATATAGTTGGTGGCCACCGGATCGTCGCACACAACACCGTCAAGGCGTCCGGAAGCAAGCGCCGACATGGCGAGGCCGATCTCATCAAAGGTCAGCGCATTCACTCCCTGCGCTTTTTTGATCGCCATATACCCCGTGGTGCCGATCTGAGCGCCAAGGCGCTTGCCTTTCATGTCCGCCAAAGAAGCGACCTTCATTTCTTTGGGCACAATCAGAGCCTGGCGCACTTCATAATACGGTATGGAAAAATCCATCACTCTGCCGCGCTCCTCAGTGATGGTCACGGAAGAAGCGACCACATCATATTTTTTGCCCGCAAGACCGGCGAAAATACCATCCCAGGCCACGCTTTTATGTTCCACGGCAAAGCCGGCTTCTTTGGCCACGGCATCGATGTAGTCAACAGAATAGCCGACGATATTGCGGTTAGCATCCATAAATTCCATAGGCGGCCAGGTGGCGTCATGTGCCACCACAATTTTTTCAGCCGCAACAGCCGTGGAAAAAGACAAACAAAGCAGACACAGCGCCGCAAGACAAGTTTTCAACATAGTTTTTCCTCTCCCTTTGATTAAGAACACAGGTTCGCACACAGCAATACGGCGGCACGGCTGTTTCCCCCAAAGCAATAGCGCCTCCGGCTGAGCCCGAAAAAAATCACGTCCTCGCGGAAAACTCCGGCATATTGGGGGCTCATAAACAGCAACCGATACTGTCGTGAGTTGCCCGCGCTGTCAACGGGAAAGAGCGGCGGGTGCTGTGCCGGTTTTAAAGATCAGGCAAACCGCCTTTCATACAAAAAATACAAAAAATTCTTGACGCCCCCCCGCCTGCAAGTATAATGCTTTCTTCACGTGCGCGCCAGTAGCCCAGCTGGATAGAGCAACAGGCTACGAACCTGTAGGTCGGAGGTTCGAATCCTTCCTGGCGCGCCAAAAATTTAAGCGCCAATGAGATATTTCATCGGCGCTTTTTCTTTTGCAGGCAATTTACCCCGCTCTATTCCACAAGGATCTGCTCAACTCCAAAACGTTGAATGCCATGATCAGGAAAATAAGAGACCCCATAAGCTGCCTCACTCACCTTGCAGGGGCGATTGCGGCTCTTTTTTGCGCCATCTGGATGATTTACAGGGCCATTCCTTTTGGAAGCGCGTATCTTGTTTCCTTTGCCGTATTCGGCGCCTCGCTCACTATGCTGTACACGGCCAGCGCCGTGTATCATATGCCTCGCGCCAGGGACAGCACGCTACGCGCCCTGCGTCGCATTGATCATACCATGATCTTTTTTTTGATAGCGGGAACGTATACCCCGGTCTGTGTGCTTCCCCTACGCGGGGCGTGGGGCTGGAGCATCTTGTCCGTTGTCTGGGGGATGGCGTTGCTTGGGATCTTTATGAAAATCTTCTGGTTGCATGCCCCGCGAAGTCTATCAACAGCCATTTATGTGATCATGGGCTGGATAGTGGTTGTCGCTTTCTATCCTTTGTTGAACGCCGTTTCAGCCAAAGCCTTTGTCCTGTTGCTGCTCGGCGGCTTGTCCTATACCTTAGGCGCGGTCATTTACGCCCTGAAATGGCCCCCCCTGAAAGCGACGTGGATAGGATTTCACGATATTTTCCACCTGTTCGTTCTCCTGGGCAGCACCTTTCACGTGTTGTTCATGGTTCAGCTCTTCCCCGCTTAAGATAGCAGCCTGCGCATGCCTAGAAGCCATTTCATAATTCATAAGGAAATGGCTTCTAGGGTCTGATTGCAAAAATTCAACCCATACTTTTATGAGGAAATTTTGCATGAAAACGTCCCGGTTTTCCGGCAGCGTTTTGCCGAAACTGTTGCTTTGTAAGACGCATCATTGCCAGGAGAAATCTCTTTTGCGGAGTATCCTTACTTGCGCAGCACAACTTTTGTAATAACCACCGGCTCAACCGGCACATCATCATGCATGCCCTCACTGCGCGTTTTGACCTTTTCAATGGCATCCACCACGGCCGTGCCGTCGATAACTTTACCAAACACGCAATAGCCCCAGCCACTTCCTGAAGGAGCTTTATGATTTAAAAAGCTGTTATCCTTAACATTGATAAAAAACTGAGCCGATGCCGAATGCGGATCATTAGTCCGCGCCATGGCAATGGTGTATTTATTATTGGGCAAACCGTTGTCAGCCTCATTTTTAATAGGTGCAAACGTCTTTTTTTCTTTCATGTCGCTATCCATACCGCCTCCCTGGATCATAAACCCCGGAATAACGCGATGAAAGATAGTCCCATTGTAAAAGCCGGACTCGGCATATTTTATGAAATTAGCGACAGTGACCGGCGCTTTGGCCGAATCCAGCTCAACAACAATAATTCCTTTGCTGGTATGAAGCTCCACCACTGATCCTGCTGCGTGCGCCTGCCCCCAAAAAGACAGCACAAAAAGCAACACAAAAACAAAAGAAAAAAACTTGCGCATACGGCACTCCATAGTAAGAATAGCGTGAAAAGTTATGATAATTCTCGTTGTCGGGACAAATAGACTGAATTTCAGCCCTTCTTCCCTCAGCGGATGCCTCTACAAAATCTTCCTACTACCGGAATTTAATAAAAATTTCCAGCTTTGATTCACGCTATTTCACGGGAGCGTTACAGTACCTTTGCTGTTTATAAAGGGTATTTTCCGAAAAATCGCAAAGCAAAAAACGCGATGTTTGCTTTGCTCATGGAGGCAGCGCCCCAAAAACGTACACATTTATTTGGAAACAGCTCCTAACGCGCCGCCCTCCATATGTATATTTTCATACGGGCTCGGTGCGGCCTTAAGAGGCGCCACTTCCGGCTTTGCGGGATCAAACAGGGAGAAATCATACTGTTCCGCACACCAGGACGCATAGCGGGAAAGATAATACCTGCCGCTTTTCTGGTCCGCAAGCGCCGCCCATATCGTGGGATAAACCTCACCGGTCATGGGGTCGGTCAATTCCGAACCTGCATGCACGCTCGCAAGCAAACCGCGCATGGCAACAAGCGCCCGTGCGGAAGTCGCCACGCCGCGTGCGTACATGCTTTGCAGATACTGTTTAGCCCTTGCCCGGCGATCCACAGTGGATATTGTGCCGTTCGGCTGGTATTTGATGGCATCCAGCGCCAGGTGAATATCATAGGGGGGTTCATTGGTTATGGCGTCGTGCTCTTTGCCGTGATGCACAACCACCTCGCCCTTCAACAGTTCGATGACAACCTTATCGCCGCTCGCGTCGGCCAGGGCGAAATGGCCGGGCCAATGCTTAGGGCTGTAGCCTATCCCGTGACCGCCCGGACCGGGAATGTTTATAGAATCAGCGATCATATTGATTTTATCCAAATTTTCCACCACTTCTTGGACAGTGGAAAAACTGGAGACGGCATAAGCGATGAAGTTGTTCGGGCTTATATCCTTGCGGCCAGGCCGGGGAGCGGGCATTTCCGAATTATCCAAAAAAAGAATGGCTCCTTGCAGGCCTTTTTCGTTCATTGCCTCAATGACAAGGCCGATATCAAAGGAATGAATTTGTATGCTGGCGTATTTGGCCGCATACTCCAGACCGTCCGGCCCCTCCGCCGCCTTTACCCGCACATTTCTCCCGTGGCCTTTCACCACCGCATGATCGTCGTAGTACCAGTCCATGGTACGCGCCACAATCGCGACCTCACCATTGGCAAAGGCAGCCCAGCTACACGCATAGGCCCCGTTGCCGCCCATCAAGAGAAAAATCAGCGCGAAGGCAAGGAACGAATTAACTTTGCTGCGCATAAATGCCCCTTTAGAGACAAATAGTTTTGTTTCATCTTTTCCGGTCAAGGCACGTAAGGAAACCACAACCTCCCCAAATGATGTTGTGGCTTCGCTGCAAAAAATTCCGGACAAAAATTTTACATAAGTTCACCATACCCCGCTCATTTTTCAGATGCTATTATTGATTTTCAAAATACTTTTTGCCGCGTTATTTGAAATTGCAAATAATAATGGAACTAAAGCTTCTCTTAATCAAGAATTTTATATTGAATAATAGATAAATCATTTTTAAAAAAACAGAAGGGGATTACTCATGTTTGATGCAACTTTTCTGGCTACTCTGGATAAAGAAGGGGTCGTCCCCATAGTTACCTGGAATGATGAAGAGCCGCATCTGGCCGCAACCTGGAACAGCTATATCCATAGAACCCATGACGATAAATTGCTCATCCCAGTGATGGGAATGCAAACCACGCAGAACAATCTTGCTGAAAATAAAAGAGTAAAAATGATTATCGGCAGCAAGGAAGTGATGGGAAAATTCGGCCCGGGGGCAGGTTTTTTACTGGAGGGCACGGCCAAAATCCTCCGAGACGGTGAAAATCTCGCCATGATGCAAAAAAGGTTTGAATGGGCGAATTGTCTTATGGAGATCACGATCAATAAAATTACGCAATCGGTTTGACATTATTTCTGACAATGAGCCGCAATATCTAGCCTCTATGCTTTCGACTGCAAAATAGAGAGAACAAGAAAATGTTATGAGCCCATTCGCGCGATTGAGATTATTGGTTTTACAAAAACCCCAAAACGTATCCTGATCAACATCCTAATAAAACATTTTAAAATATTGTGTGAGAAACGCAGTTTTGAATTAAACAACCTCTGCATAAAATTATTTGAGCCGTATGATCTGATTAGGAGTCATTTCATCATTCATGAGAGAATGGCTTCTAACGCCGGACGGCAATCCGGCGTGCCGCTGACAGAGGCGCGAACGAGCCGAAAACCACGCTTTTCGGCGAAGCGCTCTTCATAAATCGGCCGCCGGCCGATTTATGGAACCAGTCAGCTATATTGAGCCATCGAGCAAAACTGGCAGAGTTGTTGTGCTTCAGCATATTTCAGATATTTTACAGTATGAAAATTTTTTAAATAGCACTGTCTCTGACGAAGCGCTTGCGATGCTGCATCAGAGCCAGGCCGCGACAACTTCCTACATTTCCTCCAGAATTTTAAGGGATGCTGGTTTAAGCAGTCACGGCGACTGCCCGGATGACCCTGCTTTGTTTGAAATCCGTTTGACCTCAAAAGCGGTTGCGGCTATTGTTTCAAAGTCCCAGATACAAAACTCCTTGATGGCGTATGCAAAACGGACAACATATTTGCTGCTCGCATCTCACAAGATAACCTTCAGGTTCAGGCTCTCTTAAAAATTCTCCAGCGTGGGCGCAAAAATCTCATGACCCCCTGCGCACGCTTTTTACGTTTCGCAAAGGTCAAAAAAACTCCGGTCTGAAGGTAAACTGAAGAATCCCGGTGCAGGTGAATTCCCCCAAAAATGCCTTTTCTTATCAATGGGTTCCCTGACACGAAAAAAATTAGCCGGTGCTGCCAACAAAACGGCAGTCATATGTCCGAACAGTATTTGTTGACAACGGACAAAACCGTGTGCTTGTCAACTCAATCCAGTGTCTGATTGCAAAAATTCAACTCATAATTTTATCCAGTATGCACCGCCGCTCTTTTGCGGCAGAAGCGTTTTGCTTACACAGACCTTTCACTGAGAGCAAAAAAACCGGATTCTACCCTTCAACAGCGTTACGAGAGGTTGGTATGGTATTTGACCTTCTCCACGTCGGAATTTTGCTGTGCCTGGTCGGCGGGGTTCTGTTCGCCGCTGGTCCGCTCATCGCCGCTTTACTCATCGCGCCCAATGCCAGGGGCGGTGATCTCGGCATGCCTTATGAATGCGGCATGCGCCCTCTGGGCAGCCCCTGGTCCCATTTCGGCATCAACTACTATGTGTATGCCTTGCTTTTTATCGCCTTTGATGTGGATATCCTCTACCTCTACCCGGTAGCAATCAGCTACAGCAGCGGCGAGGGGTGGATGTATTTGGTCAAGCTGCTGATTTTTCTCTTCTTCCTGATGCTGGCACTCGTTTATTTCAAAGCCAAAGGAGTATTCTCGTGGCCGAGCAAGATTTCCGTATAAGGCATGCCGCAGTCAGCCCGCTCAAGGGCCGTGTTGATCCGCCTCTTCTCAACATTGGGCCAGTCAACAAACTGTTGGATATCTGCCGAGCCATGTCCTTGTGGCCTATGACCTTCGGTTTGGCTTGCTGCGCCATTGAAATGATGGGGGTGGGCATGGCCCGCTTTGATATTTCCCGTTTCGGCGCGGAAGTCTTCCGCCCCTCTCCCCGGCAATCGGACATGATGATCGTGGCAGGCACCGTGAGCAAAAAAATGGCTCCGGCCGTTGTCCGCCTCTACGAACAGATGCCCGCGCCGCGCTATGTCATGGCCCTCGGCAACTGCGCCATATCCGGCGGTCCCTTCGCCTTCAAGGGCCAGTACGGCATTATTGAGGGCGTGGATAAACTCATCCCTGTGGACGTATTTGTTCCGGGCTGTCCGCCCCGCCCTGAATCGCTGATGGAAGGTCTTTTTACCCTTCAGGAAAAAATAACCGGCAAGCGCTGGTGGAAATACCCTGACGGTTTTGACGCCGGCAGCAGGCAAGACTCCATCACCGAGGCGGGAAAAGATAGGGAAACCGCCGCTCAGCAGACCGGGCCGAGCAATGGGGGGGACAAAGGATGATCATAAACCGCATAAAAAAAATGGACCCCCTCTGTGTGGTTCAGGGAGATCCGGCTCGTACCGGGCTCACCGCAACTGCCTACCTGGACAGTTCCTCCCTTGTCGGCGCCGCCCGCGCCATGCTTGACGAGGGATACCACCTGGAAGACGTTTCCGCCCTGCATGTCAGGGAAGGCTTTCTTATCAGCTACTTCTTTGGGCATACCCAAACTAGCGGGCGCATAGCCCTGCGCGCGCTTACGCCAAATGAGGCTCCAAACGTGCCCAGCATCACTTCGGTTTATCCGGGCGCCGACTGGCATGAACGCGAAGCCAATGACTTTTACGGCATCCGCTTCGAAGGCCACCCCAATCCCGTCCGTCTTCTTCTGCCCAGCGACATGGACACTTACCCCCTGCGCAAGGAAGAGCCAGCGCGCGCTTCGATCCGGGCGCTTTTTTCCTGCGCGCCTGAAACCGTCATAATGAAAAGAGAAGGATTCACCTTGTTCGACCCGGAACCGGAAAGCACAGGCGAAGAGCCCCGGGCTGACCGGATCGGCGACGCAATCAGCAAGGATTAAGCCGATGCCGACACTTATGGACGAAAATATACAGGGCGGTTTCTATACCGGCACTTTCCAAAAAGGAGCCAGGGAAGACAGCCTGATCCTCAACCTGGGACCGCAGCACCCTTCCACCCACGGCGTTCTGCGCGTTCTCCTGGAGCTCGACGGTGAATACGTGCTGCGGGCGGAGCCGGTGCTTGGCTATCTGCACCGGATGCATGAAAAAATGGCTGAAGTGCAGACACCTATGCAGTTCATCCCCAACATGGGCCGCGTGGACTACCTGCACGCTCTCGCCTGGAACTGGGCCTATACCGGCGCCGTGGAACGTCTGGCAGGCATAGAAGTGCCGGAGCGGGCGGAGTATTTGCGCGTCATCACCACGGAATTGAACAGACTCACCTCGCATCTGGTGTGGTGGGGAACCTACATTCTGGATCTTGGGGCGTTCACCCCTGTTCTCTATGCCTTTGATGACCGCGAGGAACTGCTGGATACCCTACAGATGGTAACAGGCTCGCGCCTGACGTACAGCTACTTTCGTTTCGGCGGCGTTTGCACGGATGCGCCTCCGGCCTTTTTTGAACGGATACGCGCCTTCATTCCCAGGATGCGCGAACGCCTGAAAATGTACAAGGCTTTGGTCACAGACAACATGATCCTACTCGGTCGAGTGGACGGCATCGGGCCGATCCCGGCGGAAATGTGCATGCGCTACGGCGCTACCGGTCCGACCCTGCGAGCGGCCGGAGTTTCTTATGATCTGCGCCGGGCCGAACCCTACTCCATTTACGATCGTTTTGACTTTGCGATCCCGGTGGAACAAAGCGCCTGCTCTCTGGCCCGATACCTGGTGCGCTTTGCCGAAATGGAACAAAGCCTGCGCATTATCGAGCAAGCCGTAGACAGCATCCCAAACGGACCAATCATGCCGGGCAAGGCGCTCAGGCCCAACTTCAAGCTCCCCCCTGGGGAAACCACCTTTGCCGTGGAGGGAGCCCGAGGAAAAATTAAGATCTGGATCGCCAGTGACGGCGGTAAATCGCCATACCGCGTCAAGTTGCGTTCTCCCAGTCTGTCCAACCTTAGCGCCTTTCCGGAAGCGGTCCAGGGCACCCTCATTGCCGATGCTGTGGCCATTATCGGCAGCCTGGATCTGGTCATCCCCGAACTCGACAGGTAGGGCACCATGGAATTACCCTTTGAACTGCCTCAACTGCTTCATGTGGTCATTGCGCTGGCGTGCATCGCCCTTTTTGTGGGCGTCAACGCTATGGTGCTGGTATACGCCGAACGCAAGGTAGCCGGTTTTATTCAACGCCGCCCCGGCCCTTATGAGGTCGGCCCCCAGGGTCTTCTGCAAATGGTCGTGGACGCGGGCAAGCTGATAGGCAAACAGGTCGTGAAGCCCGACTCGGCCGATCCCTTTCTTTTCTGGCTGGCGCCGGTGGCGGCTTTTTGCCCCGTGTTGCTCCTCTTTCTGCCTTTGCCCTTCAGCCCGCTTTTTACCGGGCTCAGGGCGGAACTGGGCATCCTCCTCATTCTGGCTTTTTCCAGCCTGGGCGTCATTGCCATCCTCCTGGCCGGCTGGGGTTCCAACAGCAAATACTCACTCTACGGCGCGGCAAGAGGAGTGGCCCAGGCCGTGGCCTATGAAATCCCCCTGCTGCTGGCGGTGCTGGCCATTGTGCTCCAATACGGCACGCTGGACCTCAGCGCCATTGTGGAAACCCAGGGCAGCTGGCCCTGGCAGTGGAACATTATCACCCAGCCGCTGGCTTTTGTAATCTTTCTTATCAGCATGTTCGGTGAAACAAACCGCGCTCCTTTCGATCTGCCCGAAGCGGAATCCGAACTCGGCGGCGGCTTTCACACTGAATATTCGGGCATGGGGTTCGGCCTGTTTTTCTTGGCCGAATACGCCAATATGATTGTTGTCTGCGGCATGTGCTCCACGTTGTTTCTCGGCGGTTGGAAAGGCCCTTTTTTTGACGGCTTCTGGTGGTTCCTGTTCAAAACCTACTTCCTGCTCTTTTTTATGATGTGGGTGCGCTGGACCTTTCCTAGGGTACGTTTTGACCAGTTGCTCAATCTTAACTGGAAATGGCTCATCCCGTTGGGCGTGCTCAACCTGGTGGCCACGGCCATACTGGTGAGACTGATATAAGACGCGGCCAGACCCCCGGATGAGGAACAAGAGCAACGCTCCGCCACTTTCTACGCAGGAAAATGATTATGAAGATGCTTTTCCGGAAAATTTCGCAGCTCTGGGGACTGATGGTCGGCCTTGCCATCACCGGGAAGTATTTCCTCTCCAAGGACGTCACGGTGTATTACCCCCGGCAGACGGTCGACCCCAAAGACATCCTCACCTACCGGGGGCATATAGAATTGATCGGCCTTGACGACGACCCGGGCACGCCTCGCTGCATCAGTTGCCTTTTGTGCGTGCAGGCCTGCCCAAGCGGCTGCATTGCCGTCACCAAATCAAAAGCGCCTAAGCCCACGGAAGAAGAACTCCAAGCTATGGAAGAAGCCAAGCAGAGGGGAGAAAAGCCCAAAGCCCCGGCCGCGCCGAAATATCCCGCTTCCTGGCTGTATGATTACAACCTGTGCAGCTTGTGCGGCATGTGCGTAGAGGCCTGCCCCGTCGACTCCATCCGTTTTTCGCACAACATCTATCTGGCAGGGACCTCGCCCGACGACTTTCGCTTCAACCTGCTGGCCCGCTTGAAACGTAAAAGCAAAGAAAAAGGCGAACGTGCCGTTTCCGGAACCGCAGCGAGCTCTTTGCCGGGGAGAACCGTATGAGCGCAGCCTATGCCGTTTTTTTCATGTATGTAATCGTCATCGCCGTGGGCGCCGGTTTTGCCGCCCTGAGCCGCAGTCTTGTGCGGGCCTTGGTGGGGCTTTTGTTTTCCTTCATGGGCGTGGCGGGCATGTACCTGCTTATGCAGGCTCCCTTTCTGGCCTTCATGCAGATCCTCATTTACGCGGGCGCGGTCAGCGTGCTCGTCTTCTTCGCCCTCATGCTGGCGCAGGCGGGCAAAGAGGGAGATGAAGCGCGTGCGTCCAAACTGAAAAGCATGCGTGCCGTACTGGCCGGCCTGGCATCGCTTGCCGCGCTCAGCCCCGCCTTGCTCGTCCGGCCCGTGGTTTCCTCCGACATTCCCAAAGAACTGCCCGTCATTGAACTCGGGAAAAGGTTAATGACGGATTTTACCCTGCCCTTTGAGCTTATTTCGGTAATTCTGCTGGTCGCCATGGCAGGAGGCGTCTTTTTGATCTGGGAAAGGAGAAAACCATGAGCCCGCTGATCCTATACCAAATCACGGCCCTGACTCTGCTCAGCTTCGGCATTTTGGGGTTAACCCGCCGCCGCACCCTCGTCGGCATGCTCATCTGTGTGGAGTTGATGCTCAACGGCGCGGGTCTATCCATAGCCGCGGCCGCCCAACTGACCCCGATGGACAGCGCCCTCGGCCAGCTTGCCACCCTGCTGGTCATGGGTTTAGCGGCGGCTGAAGCCACGCTGATTCTGGCTATTATCGTGGTCTATTACCGCCGCATCGGCTCGACCCGGACATCGTCCATCACATTTTTGCAGGAGTAGCCGATTATGACACCCACCGTGGAATCGGCCAGACTGCTGCTGCCGCTGGCCATAACCCTTCTGGCTCCCTTTGCCGTGCTGCTGCTGCGGAGCAACCCCAACAAGCGCGAAGCCGTTTCCGCAATTGCGGCGGTCGCGGCTTTTGTGTCGATACTGCTCCTCGTTCCCGACGTTATGCGCGGTGACATCCTCGTCTATACGGTCAGCACGCTGATTCCGGGGGTGAGCATCAGTTTTTGCGTCGACGGGCTGAGCATGATTTTCTCCCTGATTGCCACGCTGCTCTGGGGCGCCGCCACCAGCTACAACATCGGCTACATGCGCGGTTTAAACGAGCACGCCCAAACCCGCTACTACTGTTGCTTCGCCGTGGCCATATTCGGAGCTGTGGGAGTGGCTTTTTCGGCCAACATTTTCACCCTTTATCTTTTCTATGAGATCATCACGGTCTTTACCTATCCTCTTGTGGCTCATCATCAGGATGCGGAAGGCTTTGCTGGAGCCCGTAAATATCTCGTCTACCTCATGGGCTCGTCCAAACTCTTTCTCCTTCCCGCCATGGTGCTCACTTACGTGTTGTGCGGCACCCTGGATATGCGCCTTGGCGATGTGGTTACCGGCATGTTCCCGCCTGAAGTGGTGGCCCAAAGCCCCTGGCTGGTGCGTATTACGTATATCCTTTACATAGCCGGTCTGGCCAAAGCGGCGCTCTTTCCGCTCCACAACTGGCTGCCTTCGGCCATGGTGGCCCCCACGCCCGTCTCAGCCTTGCTGCACGCCGTGGCGGTCGTTAAAGCCGGGGTATTTTCGGTAAGCCGGATTATCCTTTCCGCTTTCGGGCTCAATGTTATGGATGTGCTCAACCTGGGCATGCCTACCGCTTTTCTGGCGGCCTTCACCCTGGTCGCCGCCTCGCTTGTCGCCTTGACCAAGGACGACCTCAAAGCCCGGCTCGCCTATTCAACCGTCAGCCAATTATCCTATGTGGTGCTCGGCGTTGCTCTGCTCACTCCCGCGGCGGTAACCGGCGGCCTCATGCACATACCGCATCACGCTTTTTCAAAAATAACCCTCTTTTTCGGAGCCGGCGCCATTTATGTGGCGACGCACCTGAAACAGATCAGCCTGATGAACGGGCTCGGGCGGCGCATGCCTTGGACATTCGGAGCGTTTTCTCTGGCGGCCCTTTCCATGATCGGCATGCCGCCGGTGTGCGGATTTGTGTCCAAATGGTATCTGGTCAACGGAGCGCTGCAAGCCGGGAGCCTCCTTTTAATGGGCGCCTTGCTGCTCTCCACCGCTCTCAACGCGGCCTATTTCGTGCCGATCATCTACCGGGGCTACTTCATGGCCCCTGCGGAAGACGCGAATACCGAACGGTATAAAGAAGCCCCTTTGACCATGGTCGTGCCTTTATGCTGCACCGGGGCGGTCTCTCTCATTCTCGGCCTGTACCCGCAAGTCTTTCAGAATTTTGTGCAGATGTTCAGTAAGTTGTAACAACGGCAGAGGAGTAAGCCTATGTCCGCTCTCGGCAAATTTCTGCAAGCTCAGATGGCCAACCGCCGTCTCTGGTTCATGGCCTTTCTGGCCGGCTTAGCCGTTTTGGCTGCGGTCAACCTCTTCCTCCGGCCTGAGCATCCGCACTTTGGCTATGATGCCTTGCCTTTTTTCTGGCCCGTCTTCGGCCTAGGCGTAGGGCTTATCATGGTGCTCGTGGTGAAAAAGCTCATCCAGCCGCTGATCGTGCGCAAAGAGGATTATTATGATGACCTCTAGTTTTCTGCACCCTTCACTGGCCTTTCTGGCGCTTGCCATGATCCTGCCTTTTCTGCCGGGCAAGAAGTGGCGTTATCTGCTGCCCATACCCGCGATACTGGCCGTGTTCATTGTTTTTTCCATGAGCGAAGGCCGGCACGCCGCCATAACTTGGCTGGGACAAACGCTGCAACTCGGGCGGGTTGACGGGCTTTCCACAATTTTTGCCCAGGTTTTCGCGATCATGTCCGTTGCCGGCATGATTTTCGCCATGCACCTGAACGATAAAGGGCAGCATATCGCCGCATCGCTCTATGTGGCGGGCGGGTTCGGCTGCGTGTTCGCGGGGGATTTCCTGAGCCTGTTCGTATTTTGGGAGCTGATGTCCATCGGCTCCACCTTTCTCATCTTTTTGAACAGAACGCGCGAATCCACCTTGGCGGGCTTTCGTTACTTTCTCTACCACACCATCGGCGGATTATTTTTACTGGCCGGGTTGTTGCTGCGCTATAAGGCCGTGGGCTCCTGGGAGTTCACCGCGATCTCTCCCGCCGCCATGCAAAGCTATGATTGGCTTATCCTGATCGGTTTTTGCGTCAACGCGGCTGTGGTGCCTCTGCATGCCTGGCTGCCGGACGCTTATCCCAGAGGCACGGTCACCGGCTCAGTCTTCATGTGCGCCTTTACAACCAAGACCGCCGTCTACGTTTTGGCCCGAGGCTTTGCCGGAGTGGAAATTCTGGCTGTTATGGGCACGGTCATGGCTGTCTACGGCGTGCTGTACGCGTGTATGGAAAATAACGCCCGGCGCATTCTTTCCTACCACATCGTTTCCCAGGTCGGGTATATGGTCGCGGGCATCGGAGTCGGCACAGCCATGACGCTAAACGGAGCCGCCGCTCACGCATACGCCCACATACTTTATAAGGGCCTGCTTTTCATGGCCGTGGGCTGTGTGCTCTACAGCGCGGGCACGGCAAAGCTGGACAGGCTCGGGGGACTCGCCGCCCGCCTGCCCTGGGTCATGCTGCTGTATATGGTAGCGGCCCTGTCTATTTCAGGCATGCCGATCTTCAACGGCTTTATCTCTAAAACCATGACCATCGCCGGCGCGGCTGAGGCCCATCAGCCCCTGGTGGCCCTGGGGCTGGAAATAGCCGCCGTGGGCACCTTCATCTCCGTCGGCGTCAAACTGCCTTACTTCGCTTTCTGGGGCGGCAAAGCCGCGGATGAAAACCGCGAGCTTCGTCCCATCCCGCCCAATATGTACGCCGGCATGGCCATCTTGGCTATATTGTGCATCGCCCAGGGGCTGGCTCCGGAAATCCTGTACCGCTATCTGCCGTATGCAACGGAGCACGCCTATCAGCCATGGACGCTGTGGAACGTTTTGCAAGCCTTAATGCTGCTCGGTTTTTCCGGCTTAGCCTTTTTCCTGTTGCGCAAGGTGATCACGCCGCACGCCGGGATGAACTTGGATGTGGATTACTTCTACCGGGCTTTGGGCAGGCTGGTCTTCAGCCTTGTCAGCAAGCCCCTTGCCTGGCTGGACGCCCGCTGGGGCGAAGCCTATCGCGCTGTGGGGCTCAAAAGCCTCACGGATGCGGGAGAGGTGAGCGCCTTTTTCGACAGCGCGGTTGTCGACAATATCGTGGACGGCGCGGCAGCGGCGGTGAAAAACATCGGCCGGCTGGGGGGCCGCCTGCAAAACGGTAACCTGCAGCGCTATCTCGCCCTGTCTGTTGTTCTGGCGCTCATGATTTACGCGGCCGTCTGGTATCTCGTCTGATGACACAAAGCCGCCCGGTATAAAACCGGCGCGAAGAGGCCCGGCCGGCCCGAGACCACCCGGTCCGAACATGCAGGTTCGCCTGCCAATACTGGAGAGTTTCTGTGAGCACATTTCCCGTACTGAGCTGTCTGATTGCAGTGCCGGTGGCGGTCGCCATAGCGCTGTGCTGTATGCGCGATCCGCTCGCCATACGGCGCTTGACCCTAGCGGCCTCTCTGCTCGAAGTGCTTGCCGCCTTGCCATTGCTCGGCTTTGCGCCGGATGCCGGCTTTCAGTTCGTTGAACGGATGGCCTGGGTACCGCACTGGGGACTGGAGTACCACCTGGCTGTGGACGGCATCAGCATTCTTATGGTTTGGCTGACCGTCGTCACCCTCCCTCTGTGCGTGCTCTGTTCGTGGTCCTACATAGAGCAACGGGTTAAAGAATTCCACATCTGCCTGCTGCTCATGACAGCCGCCTGCGTGGGCGTGTTCGCGGCAATGGATCTGGTGCTCTTCTATCTTTTTTGGGAAGGGATGCTCATCCCCATGTATCTTTTGATCGCGGTATGGGGCGGGGCCGAGCGCCGTTACGCCTCGATCAAGTTTTTTCTCTACACTCTGGCGGGCTCAACCCTGCTTCTAGCGGCCATTGTCGCCTTTCGCATACAAGGCGGCACTTTTTCCATTCCCGAGCTCATGGGTATGAGCTTCTCCTTCCGTTTCCAGTTTTGGGCTTTTCTGGCCATGGCCCTGGCCTTTGCGGTCAAAGTGCCTATGTTTCCCTTCCACACCTGGCTGCCTGCCGCCCATGTGCAGGCGCCCGCGGCAGGCAGCGTGCTCCTTGCCGCTGTGCTGCTGAAAATGGGCGCTTACGGCTTCCTGCGTTTCTGCATCCCGCTTACCCCCGAAGCAAGCTCCTATTTCGCTCCTTTGATGATCAGCATCTCTTTGGCTTCAATCGTCTACGGCGGAGCCGTGGCCCTTGGGCAGAGCGACATCAAGAAGCTGGTGGCATACTCGTCCGTCGCTCACATGGGGTTCGTCACCCTTGGCATATTCCTTTTTGAAGAACGCGGCGTGCAAGGGGCTATTTTGCAAATGCTCAATCACGGCATCATCACCGGCGCCCTGTTCATGCTCATCGGAGCCGTTTATGAGCGCAGCCACAGCCGGGCTATAGCGGACAATCTCGGCCTTGGCCGCTACCTGCCCGCCTTTATGTTCTTTTGGGGCCTCTTTGCCCTGGCTTCTCTGGGGTTTCCGGGAACCAACGGCTTCGTGGGCGAACTTTTGGTCTTCACAGCCGCCTTTGCCGTCAACCCCAAACTAGGCCTTCTCATCGTGCCCGGCGTCCTTATCGGCGCGGCCTACATGTTCCGGGTTTCCCTAAAAATGGCCTGGGGGCGGCCCTCTTCCGCCACAAGCTGGAAAGACTTGAACAAACGCGAGTGGAGCTACCTGATTTTGCCGGCGGTTCTGGTGATCTCTATCGGCCTGTATCCCGATCCCTTTCTTAAACTGGTGAGGCCTGCCGTATCCACACTGATCAAGGAGCACAGCGTGCGGACCGAAGCTCCGGCCAACGCGCAAAGCCACTTAGGACTCACCCGGGCAAAGGCCGCGTCCGGCGCTGTTATCACCACCATCGTTCAAACGGCGGGAGGGCCAAGCCGTGATTAGCCAACTGCTGAACATTGCCCCCGAAGGGCTGCATTTCATACTGCTTCTGCTGTTGTTTGCCCAAAGCGCCATTGATCATAAACTGACGCTGCCTAAGGTCTCCCTCTGGCTGCCGATGGGCGCCGCTTTAGTCTGCGCCGCCGCCATCCTCGCTCTGCCGGCTTCCGGCGTGCTGCTCATGGGCTCTTATACGGTGGACGGCCTGTCCCAATTCTTCAAGCTGGCCATCGCCGCGGGCTTTCTGGTGCTCACCCTCAATGCCTCGCGTCAGCCGACCCTGGCGTCGGAAAAACGCAATGATTACTACCTCTTTTTGGCTCTTTCCGCCTGGGGACTGATGCTGCTGGCCTCCACAACGGAACTGATGTCCCTGTATCTTGCGCTGGAGCTGGCCTCTTACAGCCTGTATGTGCTTATTCCGATCAGAGACAAAACCCGCCCCAGCGCGGAAGCCGGAGCCAAATACATCCTCTTCGGCGCGGCGGCCACCGCCATAAGCTTGTTCGGACTCTCCTTCATCATGGCAGCTCAACACACAACCTATATCAGCGTCCTGGCCGCCAAGGATTGGACCTGGGCGCAAAATCCCGTGGCCGTGATGGGCCTGACCCTGTTCCTTTCCGGCATGTTCTTCAAGCTGGCGCTGTTTCCCTTCCATTTCTGGTGTCCGGACGTGTACCAAGGCGCATCCAACGAAACCGCCGCCTACGTCGCCACTTTGCCCAAGCTTGGCGGCATTGTGGTGCTCATCCGTCTGGCGGCCTTTCTCAAGCCCGGCATGGCCGTTACCGACATCATCGCGGTACTGGGGCTTATTTCCATGACCTTCGGCAATCTTTGCGCCCTGAACCAAAAAGACGTGAAACGGATGCTCGGCTTTTCCTCCGTCGCCCACGCCGGATATATTATTCTCGGCCTTGTGACCGGCAGCGTGGAAGGCCTTGCCGCTTCGGCATTTTATGCCGTCGCCTACCTGATCATGAATCTGCTTTGCTTTTGGATAATAGCCCGCGTGGCCATGGACGGCAGAAACGTCATGCTCGACGATTTGAACGGCCTTTATAAACGCGCCCCCAGCCTGGCCTTTGCCCTGGCGGTCGGCGCCTTCGCCCTGGTCGGGCTGCCGCCCACCATAGGTTTTATGGGCAAGCTCTTTCTGGTGGCGGCAGCCTGGAATCAGGGCTATAACTGGCTGGTAATCGCCCTGGTAGTCAACAGCGCCATAGCCATCTACTATTATCTCACTCTCGTGCGGCATGCCTACACCGAGGAACAGGCCCCCCGGGAAAATGTGGATACTTCCCGCTTCAGCATCACAGGCGCAATGCTCCTGGCAGCCGCGGCCCTTCTGCTTGGTATTCTCCCGGCTTATCTGCTTGATCGGGCGGTGTGGGCGCTGGGCATGTAGCGCGATGCATTAGGTATGGCGGCTTTGCACCTGCCGTAAACGACGAATGCGGCGTTCGAAAAACACCTTTGCTGCTCATAAATGGATTCAGGCCATATTTTTCTTCCCGCACAATTCGGGCGGCGCTACGTTTTGAACAGCTTAGCATTGAAATTATTCATCTGCTTTAATAGGTTACCCTTTACGCAGCAGTATACGGGTAATTTCAGAAGCCACACCAAAACGCAAAGGGAAACCACCCCAAAGACCAGTACCGGGAGAAACGTACATTTTCATAGCATCCACTGAATACCAACCAGAAAGGTAACCTCCGTTAAACTGAGCCACAACCTGATTCAAACCCATAAGCTGCCCGCCATGAGTGTGTCCTGAAAGCTGCAAATCAAAACCGGCTTTAGCATGTGAGGCGGCGCCAACGGGACGATGGGCCAGTAAAATGCGTACCGCCTGTTTCGGCGCTCCGGATACGGCCTTGGCCGCGTCGGGCATCGGCAGGCCAAACCGCTCCGCGGCCGTATCCGTGACTCCCGCCAGGACAAGCGCTTTCCCCTTGATGGAGAGAGCGGCATGACTGTTGTACAGCATGGTGATTCCCAGTTTGGGAAAAGTTTCCGCCCAGGCATGGTAATTCGAATAATATTCATGATTGCCCACACAGCCGAAAACTCCATACCGGGCTCGTAAAGCCTTAAGCGGCATGACGCTGTCGGCGCGGCGCGGCGGCAGGCCGTCCACCACATCTCCGGTAAACACAATAAGATCCGGCTCAAGGGCATTCACCCTGTCCACCACAGCCTGAACCCAACTCCGCTCCAAAAGCCGGCTGATATGCATATCCGTGAGCTGTACCAGGCAAAGCCCGTCCAGCTCCGACGGTAAAGAAGCCAAGCAAGCCTCTGTGGTATGTATTTCGGGTACGGCAACTCCCTGCCGGACGCCATAGGCCGCGGGAACCATAGCCAGCATGGAAAACATGGCCGCGCGCCTGTCGGAAGAAAAAACCGTCTTTGCCCCGGCTTTGCCGCGCCGCTTAAGCCACAGCAGGCATAAACACAGATCACGCGACACAACCAGCAAAAACAGAAATAACAAACTGGCGAAAACCCACCCTTGAAAGATCAACAGTCTCGCGGGCAATTCCGGTGCGGCCATGGAGTGAAAAAAATACCTGCTGATGGCATGTTGCTGGGATGCTATCAGCAGCAATACGCCAATAACAATCTTTGTTGCCCTGTTTATAGACAGGGGCAAAACAAAGCGAAACAGTATATAAAGGAAAATAGCTATGGCAATAAAATGTAAAAGCATCTTTCATTATCCAAAAATATTGCATCCACAACGATTCTTTCTTATGACCGAGTCCGTTTTTTCTCCGCCATGTGGCGCGCTCCCCCATCTTCCCTTTTTCCAGCGAGGGAAAGCTCTATCTCTAACCTATCGAAATTTATATTCTTCAGCCGCACAAACAACGTTTCTCCCAATCGGAAACAACGCCGGAAGCGCGTGCCTCTCACTTCCCCATACTCAGGTATATACAAATAATAATCATCCCTTAAATCCGCGAGGGGCAGCGTAGCATCAACCAGGCCGGAGAACAGTTCAACAAAAATGCCGAAATTGCTCAGGCCGGAAATAACGCCTTCAAAAATTTCATCCATTTTGCCGCGTAAAAAAAGCAGACCGAAGCGTTTGATGATTTCGCGCTCCACTTCTGCCGCAGTATGTTCCATGTCATTGATATGCTCGGCAAAAGGAGTAAGGAGGGCTGAACTTGCTTTTCTTTCTCCATATCCCAAACTGGCTTTCAAGGCGCGATGCGTAATAAGATCCGCATAACGCCGGATGGGAGAGGTAAAGTGGCAGTAAGCTTCAGAGCCAAGACCGTAGTGGCCCCCCTTTTCCGGTCGGTAGCGCGCCTGCATCATGGAACGCAACAGCAAACGGTTGACTATGTATTCATGAGCGCTCCCCCGCACCCCATCCAAAAGCCGGCCTAAGTCACGGGCCGACGGTGCAAAGGACAAGCGGCTCAAATCACGCGGCGAAAGCCGGGAGCGAAACCGCCCCTTGCCGCGAGCCAAAGCTTGAGCCTGTCCCTTTTTCACTTGATTGCGTTTTGAGCCTCGGGAGCTTTCCCGTTCCCCGGCACGTGCGAGACTATGCGCATATTTCCGCATTGACGCGGCCTTTGTCGTTTGCGCAAACTTTCGTCCATGAAACCCCTTGCCGGGAGTTTTTTCGCTCTCCCGCAAAAATTCCTGAAACCAGGACTCCGCCCCAAACCCGCTTCGTTCCCAAAAAGCCAACAGTTCTCCGAATTTATCCGGATCCGGCGGCTCATGCACCCGGTACAAAAAATTTTGCCCGCGTTCCTCTAAAAACTCGGCCACCGCTTCATTGGCGGCTACCATGAATTCCTCAATCATCCTGTGCCCAAAATGACGCCTGCGCGGAACAAGATCGCTAATTTCCCCTTGTTCATTAAAAATCACCTCCGCCTCCGGCAGAGAAAAATCGAGGCGGCCCCGCTCCTTACGCAGCTCCACAAGCAGACGCGCCAGGCGCTCCGCCTCTTGCAGCATGGGCAGCACCGGCGCGAGGCTCTTTTCTTCCTCAGGCTCGTGCAGCAAAAGGCCTCGTTCCACCTGTCCGTAAGTGAGGCGCGCCTTACTCATGATAAGAGCGGGGTAAAATTCCGACCTCAATCGCCGCCCGCTGGAAGAAAATTCCAGGTCCGCCACCATAGCCAGACGGGGAACGCCTTCTTTCAGACTGCAAAGACCGTTGGACAATTCCTCCGGCAGCATGGGCTCGACAGAAAGGGGAAAGTAGCGGGAAACTCCACGCAATCGAGCTTCGGTATCCAGGGCGAACCCCTCCCGCACATAATGCGATACATCCGCCACCGCCACCCGCAGCCGAAAACCTGATGGCAAGGCTTCCACATGCACGGCGTCATCAAAATCGCGCGCATTGCGTCCATCTATAGTCACCAGGCAAAGATGACGCAGATCCCGGCGCCCGGCCAGATCCTCTCCACCAGGATCCAAAGGCAGCTGCCGCGTTTCTTCTTGCGCCGCCGCGGAAAATTCTCCTGGAACGGCATAAAGGCTTTTTACCAGACGCTCCTGGGCAAGAGGGCTTTTTTCCCGCTCCATATTCACAAGACCCAGCGCCCGCCAAAGCCGCGCTCCAAGCTGTTCTTGCGGGCGAATCAAAAGAAGATCATTTTCCTTCACTTCCGATAGATCCCAGACATCCGTCAAAAAAAGAGCCTGGGAAGACTGCGCTACAGGAGCGCAGAGCCATTCTCCTTCCTTTTGGCGGTGCAAAGCCCGTACCGCAAGCTCCGCCGTTGCGCGGCTCAGTACACGAAGGATTTTGCCTTCAAGGCTGGGACCGCGTTTACCCGGCAAAATTACGACTTCCACCTGATCGCCATGCCAGGCCCCATTGATGGCGGCAGGATGAATATACACATCCGGACCACCTTTGCCGCCAAGGGGAGCGACAAAACCCACGCCCGAACGCCGGACGGACAGCTTGCCTTCCATTCGTCGCAGGCCGGACGAACTGGACCAGCCTCCGCTCACGCGCAAAATCCGGCCCTCCCGCGCCAAGGCAAAAAGCGTGGTTTCCAAGCTTTTTTTAGTTCTGCGAGGGAGTTTGCTTATGCGCAACAGTTCATCCATGCCCAAAGGCCTGTTGGCCTGGCGCAGGATTCGCATTACAAAAACGGCAAGCGATTCTTCGTCTGTATCGTGAAAATCCGGGGCGGGCAGACGGGCAGGCGGAAAATCCGAAGCAGGGACATCAGCGCCGGCCTCTTCGCGGCCAATGTCGCCGTCAGAAAAGGGGAAAGAAAAAGAAAATTTGGAGGATGTGGGCAAACGCCCTGCGCGTGAAGGACGGCGGGCTCGGGACAAACGGGTGCGCCGGCCCATCAGCCGCTTCCGCACCGGGAACATTTTTGCTGTTCCCCTTCCCACCAATGCTCCCACCATTCAACAAAGGAAAGCATATTTATTTTTTCGGATGCAAAATCCAGGCAGGAACCAAACCGGACACGGGTTTCCAAAATCCAGACCGGCATATTCCCCCACTCTTCGGCAAAGGACTTTAACTTTACGGCATCTTTGGCCGTACAAACCACAGGCAGCGGCGCAGCCGCCATTTTAAGCAAAGCCTGCACATCCACGGCGGAATAGGGATGGTGATCGTCAAAATCAAAATGCTGCACAGGCTCACGGCCTAAAAACTCCCGCGCGCTCTGCTCCACCTGCTCGGGTCTGCCTACTCCGCTCACCAAAATATATGGCCTGTCACGATACTGCTCCGGCAAAAGCGGCGTATTGTTCCGCCCTTCCCTTGGCAACAGAGGCCTTAAGCACACAGGATCAAGGGTGAAGCTGAAAAGGGGTTTTCCATAACGCTGAAGGCGCCTCTGCGCCATGGGGAGAAGCGCGGCGAACTCTTCCTCTTTTATTTTGACGGCAAAAGCTGATGCAGCCGCCAAGGCGGAACTGCCTTCCCGCCAGGACCCGGAAGGGATGACCCTGTCCCATTCCTCATAAAAATCCTCCGGGCGCAAAAGCACGATATCGGCATCCCGCCGCATATTCAGATGCTGCATCCCGTCATCGAGAATAAGCAGATCCGGCTCCAGATAATTTTCCGCAAACCGGGCCGCTTCGCTCCGCCGGGGAAAAACCACCACAGACGCTTGCGGAAAAGCCCGCGCCAACAATAAAGGCTCATCCCCGGTTTGCTCCACAGGCGTATCTCTACGCACCAGCAAGGGTCTGCGCCCGGGTTTTCCCCTGTAGCCGCGCATCAGCACCACGGCCTTAAGCCCTCGTCCCTGCGCCCATTCCAGAAGCCAGGAGGTTAAAGGGGTTTTACCCGTGCCCCCCCAAGAGATATTGCCCACGGAGACGCAAGGGCAGGACGGCGCGTAGTCGCTAATCCAACCCTTGCGGTACAAAGCCCGCCGTTGCCGCATGAGCAGTGAATAGGGAAGCCCCAAAGGGCGAAGAACAGGACATAAGCGATTGTAGAAATCGATAAGCTTCATGATGTTTTCCGCGGCCGGAGGGCCCAAGCCCTCCGGCCGCCGGACTTGGACAGTGGGCAAGTTTTAACGGCGGTCTCCCAAAAGACGCAGCAGCATCATGAACATGTTGATAAAATCCAGATACAGACGCAATGCGCCCATGATTGTAGCGCGATGCACGGCCACGGAATTATCCTGGGGCACGGATTCGCCCATTTCTTTCAGCAATTGCGTGTCATACGCCGTCAGCCCCATAAAAATAAACACGCCGATCACGCTGATGACGAGTTCCATCATGGAGGACTGGAGGAACAAGTTGACGATCATCGCAAGGATAATGCCGATGAGCCCCATGACGCAAAAGCTCCCCAAACTGGTGAGATCGCGTTTGGTGAAGAGCCCGTATGCGCTCATGGCCGCGAACATGCCTGCCGTCGCGATAAAGGCCTGAGCCACGGAATTGGCCGTGTAAACAATCAGCACAAAAGAAAGGCTGACTCCCGTAAGAGCGCTATACAGCATGAACAGCGTTGTGGCCGTGGAAGCGGCAAGCTTATTGATGCGAAAGCTCAAATAAAACACCAATGCAAGCTCAGCGATGATACAGGCGATGCCGATATAAACGCCCGTCTGGGTGAATAAAAACGAACTCAACGAAGTATAGGTGAGGGCAAAAGAAATGACGGCCGTAAGTCCGAGCCCCAACGCCATCCAGTTATACACGGAGCGAAGGAAGGCGTTTGTCACTTCCACCTTGCTGAGAGAGCCGGGTAAGGAAGAAGTACCTTGTGTGGTCATAAATCATATCTCCTTAGCGTAACTCCCGCCGAATGGCGGGTATCTTTGTCATCTTTTTTCACTTTAGCAGCAAAAAACTTCTTTGACAATGTAATGAGCGGGACGGCGCATTACCCGCTTATTCCCGCTATGCACGGATAAGCGGGTAATGCGGGGGCCGGGGGAAATGATTTCTCCGGTGGTGGTTCCAAGGAACAACGCCCCTTGGACAAACGGCAAAACCCGGTCTTATTATTTTTCAGCATCTGTTTACCGGCACCTTGATGCATGCTATACTTAAAAGACATTCGAAGGCATTGCGCAATATGCGCTGCCGCCATAAAAACAGTTACCCTCTTTGCCGCACAATAAGGAAGCTTATGCCAACCTCCCTTTGCATCCACGGGCATTTTTACCAGCCCCCGCGTGAAGACCCCTGGCTCGGCCGCATACTGATTGAAGGCAGCGCCGCGCCGGTACAGGATTGGAACGAACGAATACTGCGCGAAAGCTACGCTCCCCTCGCCTGGGCCAGACGCCTGGACGAAAGCGGCCGTATTGCCGATATTTGCAATTGTTATGAATGGATAAATTTTAATGTGGGGCCGACGCTTATGCATTGGCTGCGCCGTGAATCTCCCGAAACCTTACGACGCATGCGCGAAGGAGACCAGCTCAGCGCGCGGCGGCTCGGACACGGCAATGCCATGGCCCAAATCTACCACCATGTAATCATGCCGTTGGCCCCGGAACGGGATAAAATTCTGGAAAGCGCCTGGGCTATTGAAGATTTTCGCTTCCATTTCGAACGCGCGCCCGAAGGCATGTGGCTTTCTGAATGCGCTGTGGACCTCGCCACCCTGGAAGTGCTCGCCGCCCAGGGCATCCGCTTTGTCATCCTGGCCCCGCGCCAGGCAAAGGCGGTGCTGCACGAAGGGCGGGCCGTGCCGGTTTCCGAAGGCTCTTTGAACATCGGCGAACCCTACCGCGTCGCTCTGCCTTCAGGCGCATCCATCACCGCGGTTTTTTACCATGGAAAACTCTCTCAAAGCATTGCTTTTGAAGGCCTTTTACGCGATGGAGAACTTTTTTGGCAGCGCATTGCCGCCGAGGCCAAAGACATGGCCGCCGGCAACAACGGCACTTCTTTACTGTGCCTCGCCACGGACGGCGAAACATACGGGCATCATTTCGTTTTCGGCGAAATGGCCCTGGCGCACATCCTTACTCAAGGCGCGGCCGGGCGGGACAATATCGGCCTGACCAATATCGCCGCCCATATCGCGGCCCACCCGCCGGTCAGGGAAGTAATCCTGCACGAAGGCTCCTCATGGAGTTGTGTTCACGGCGTGGAGCGCTGGAGAAGCGATTGCGGCTGCTCTGACGGCGGCCACGCCGGTTGGAATCAGCAATGGCGCGCCCCGCTGCGCAGGGCGCTTGACTCTATGCGCCAAGGGGTGGAAAAGCACTTTGCCGCCGCCGGGGCGCACTGCCTGCGTGATCCTTATGCGGCGCTTCTGGCGTATGGGGAAGTGCTGGCCGATCCGGGCAAACGGGACGCCTTTGCCGCCGCCTGGTTTACGGGCGACAGCCTCGCGCAGGACAAAGCATGGAAGCTGCTTGCCATGCAGGAACTCTCCCTGGCCGCCTTTGCCAGCTGCGCCTGGTTTTTTGACGACATCTCCCGCATAGAACCGGAAAACGCCCTGACCTTCGCCCTGCGCGCCATGGAGCTGATATTTGAGACCAAGGGGCCGGATCTGCGCGCTGACCTGATGCGGGAATTGGAAACGGCTTTTTCCAACCAACCGGAGACCGGCACAGGCAAAGACATCTTCCAACGCGACATCATGCCCCGGCATAAAGACCCGGCCGCGCTGTGCCTGCTGGCCTGGGCCTTGCTCGAATCAGAAGGGGGCTTCGCCTGTGGCGAACGCTCCGTCCTCTGCGCATGGCCGAACATATCCGTGGAGATATTCGCCGGAGATGAGAGCGCCCCGGCCTTTGGCGGCTCCGGCGGCCATGGGCAAGGGCGCGCTGTGCTGCGTACGCGGCACCAAGAAATGGGCAAAAGCTACCTGTGGCGCTTTGAGCCCCCCGCCCGGACCTGCCTTCAGGAGGGAAACGGGACTTCTCCGGGAGCATACCGCATGTTCGTCCGGCCTGAGGAGGGAGGAGAAGAACAAAGCCGTACCCTGAACGAGCTTGCCCGCCCCATGCGCGACTTTCTCCTGACTTTGCATCTGGAAAATCTGGAATGCCGCAACAGGCCCGCATTACGCGCCGCCGCCGTCCACGCCCTGCGCTTGAGCGATCCCTGGCTTGGATCCCAGCACGAACTCTCGCGCCCGGAATTCTGGGCGGCCCTCATCCCGTATCTTCCCCTTGAAAGCCTGTGCCTTGAAGATCTCAGTGAGCAGCAACGCGTGCAGGTAAAAACGATTCTTTCTCTACACCTGCCCCCCAGCGCCAAAGCCTTAAGCGAACACCTGCTGCGCGAGGCCTTCCTGCAAGCGCTCGCAACGCCGGAGCGGCCGGCTCCTCAAGCCGGCTCACGCTGCCTGCGCACCAGATACAAAACACATGAGCCGTGCTGCCCCGCCGAGCCCTATTCCGATGCCCGTCTCGCTGCATGGGCGCGGCAGGTGCATGCTCTGCTGCCGGATATGGACTGGTGGGCCGTGCAAAACAGGATATGGGAAAAAGGGCCGGACTCCTGCCCGCTTCTGGCCGAAGCCCTGTATTTTCACCGATGAAACGCGGCCGTATTCAACAGGATGCTCCAGGCTGTACTGACTAGAGCGGATTAACTTTGAGATTTGTCGTTTAAAGGAAAGCGCCAAAGAGGCTATACACCTCTTACAAACAGAGGGCTTGCGCATCGTTATGCTGACCGGCGACAATGCGACCACGGCAAAGGCAGTGGCGCGCAAAGTCGGCATAAGCGAAATAGAGGCGGACGTATTGCCCGAGCACAAGTATGCTGTGGTTGAAAAACTTCAGGCGGCAGGCCACAGGGGCGCCATGGCTGGGGACGGCATTAATGACGCTCCGGCTCTGGCCCAGGCGAATGTGGGCATCGCCATGGGCACGGGAGCGGATGTGGCTATGGAAAGTGCCGGCATCACTTTGATCAAAGGCGACCTGACGGGTATAGTCCGTGCCCGTAACTTGAGCCGCGCCACGATGCGCAATATACGACAGAATCTGTTCTTCGCCTTCGTTTATAATGCCTTGGGCGTGCCCGTGGCCGCTGGTGTTCTGTATCCGTTTTTCGACATTCTTTTGAGCCCTGTAATCGCCAGCGCGGCGATGGCGCTCAGTTCGGTTTCTGTAATTGTAAACAGCCTGCGACTACACTCCGTAAAGCTTTGATCTGTCACATCAAAGCTGTTTAACCATTTTTATACGCGCACTCGCTACCACTGCTGGTTTTCTGCTGTATCTGTGGCGGAGGCTATGTTATCGTGCTGTATTTGGCGGTCAAGCGGCACGGTGGTCCAGTCTTCACGGAGTACGGAAATAGTTCTCGGTAATATACTGAAATTAATTGATTTTTTGTCTGCTGTCAGACGTATATGGATCGGGCGTATTTCTCCTTGCCGGAGAACAAAATTGCTTATTTGTTAACCACGCCTGAGCTCCAAAGCGCAGGCGCGCAGATAATTATACCCGCCAATGGGGAGAATGAGGTCGCTTAAGGCGTATAGAGCGTCGGCTTTTATTTCTCTTGCAACGGCGGACTCCGGCGAAAGGCGCAGCATATAATCGGCAAGCTTGGCGGCCCAGCGCCAGTCTTTTTGCTCGCAAGCGGCTTTGGCCGCGGCAAGAAGCGCCTCCTCCCCGCCGGCTAGAGCGGCCGTACGCTCGGCCTCTTCACGCGGGCTAAGCGGCATAATGTTGGCAGGGTTGCCGTCAAACCAGCCGAGCAGCCCGCAGAAAATGGAGCGCACCGCCCACTGCACGCAACCATAAAACTCGCCCAGCCAAGGTTTTTCACGCAGATGCGCGGGCAGCCGGATGGCGGCGGCAAGCTCATCAGGCCCGAGTCCCGCGTTCATGCCCTGAACAGTGGCGTTGTATACATACATGATTGCATCACCATAATCCGAAAGAAGCTCCAAGGCTTCTTCCCCAAAGGCGGGCTCATTATGCCCCATGACAATGGCCCGGGGAGAAAAGGAACGTATTTTGCGGACGCTGTCGGCCCACAGCCGTACGTCCCGGTAAGTTCCGCCACGGATGGGCGCGAGGTTGGGGAAGGACCGGTACGCGGTATCGCCGGTAAAAATAACGCTTGAGACGGGCAGACGGATGAACAGATGATCCATGGTTTCGCCAGGGCTGGCATGCAGTTCCAGTTCCACACCGGCGATGGAAAGAAGACGCATATCTTCACTGAAGGTATGGTTCGGCACAGCGGCCTGGCGCGGTTTACGGCCCGCGGCCGGGTTGACCGGAACCATGAAATTTTCCCGCATCTGCTCAGGCGCAAGGCTCACTCCGAACTGAAGCCCGGCCCGCAAGGCGCTGATTTTTTCAATGCCTTCAGCCCCGGCTATTTCCGCGCCGAAGTTGGCACGAGCCCATATGGGGATATTTGCCGGGCGCCCTTCCAGAAAAACGCCAATACCCCCGGTATGATCCGCGTGGTTGTGGGTGAAAATAACGGCGGCCAAAGGCAAGGACGTAAGCCTGGCAATTTCCTTCAGCCCATCTTCAGCATAATCCTCGCCGCTGCCCGCATCCACGAGAATATAGCCGTCCGCGCCGAGAATGATGCTGAACACGGAAATGCCGAACCCCACAAAGGCATAGACATTTTCAGCCACTTTCACTATCCGGCGCGGCAGCGGCCCGTGCCGATGCCCCTCAGGATAACTGAAGCCGGGAATGGAATACGCCATGCAGAACCTCCAGTAATGTTTCCTCGCGCGATAAAAAAACAGCGAGGGCTTCCATTGTGCAACGGGCCTGTTTCAGGTACAGCTTTGAGCGGCAACCCGCCCTCGCACAGGCGGGCGACGACAAGCCGGAATACCACGCACGAGGCATATTGTTATGACAGATAAAGCCATGGTCTCCATACTGGAACACGCCGAAGCCGGAGCGGAACTACGCCGCCGCTTTTTTACCGAGCAGGCCAGGCACATCGCCAATGTGGCTCTGCGCCTGGCCGTCACTCTGGCCAGAGGCAACAAACTGCTCCTTTGCGGCAACGGCGGCAGCGCCGCGGACGCCCAACACCTCGCGGCGGAATTCGTCAACCGTTTCGTGATGGACAGACCCCCCCTGCCCGCCATAGCCCTAACCACGGACAGCTCCATCTTAACCGCTATCGGCAATGATTTCAACTTTGAACAGGTTTTCGCCAAACAAGTCTCAGCCCTTGGCGCCGCCGGAGACATGCTCATCGCCATTTCCACATCCGGCAACAGCAAGAATGTGCTTTTGGCCCTTAACGCCGCGCGCGAAAACAACGTCACCACCCTGGGACTCACCGGGCACAAAGGCGGAGCCATGGCCCCCTTGTGCGACATGCTCATTGACGTGGACGCGCCAAGCACTGCCTTGATTCAGGAAATTCATATAACCGTGGGCCATTTACTTTGCGGCCTCACGGATTATTATCTTTTTGAAAACGTCGCGGCGCTGACGCCTTACCTTTCAGGGGAACTCCCCCTGCCTGAATAAGGCCGCCGTATCTTCACTGCCGTAACATAAAGAGACACTTGCCATGCCGATCTTTGAATATAAATGCCCCCAATGCTCCCTTGAATTTGAAGAACTCGTCTTTGGCGAGGATATCCCCCCCTGCCCGCGTTGCGGCACAAAAGAAACACAGCGGCTTTTATCCTGCGCCTGCCTTCATATGCCCGGAGAGTCCCGTGTGGGCCAAACCGTGCGCATGCCCTCAGGCGGCGGCTGCGGCGGCTGCTCCGGCGGCAACTGTTCCACCTGCAAATAAGGTCTGAACCGCACCGGCCAGAGGGTGCTGCCCCTTGGAACCTCGTCGGGGGAAATCATTTCCCCCGGGTGCCCCATTACCCGCATATCAGTGTATAGCGTTGATATGCGGGTAATGGACGCAGGCGTATGATGCCCCTTGCCCGGGGGAAAGTGAAGGGCGCTACCCTTAAGGCTGTCGCGAAGAGTCGGTAACAACCTGCCAACCCGGGCCCGGGTTGAAACTGTGGATCCGCCCGGCCTGCTCCGCTGTTTTTGCCCCCAAATCCCTTTCATACAACACGCCGTCATGGCTGATCATAAAGCTCGCCACCCCGGAGACGCCGTACTGTTCGGGATAGGCCAGCAACGCAAAACCGCCGAACATGATATCCTTTTCAATATACCCGTATTCCCCGTGCGGCGCGTCTTTTCCCTGCTCCGTCAAAATGCGGTACCGGTAGCCGTGATAGGCGTGCCGGTTTTCCTCATCTTTTTTGGCGTAGCCCTCATCAGCGGCAGCCGCGAAAAAAACGCCAAACGGGCTCGGCGCTTCGCCGACATTAGTTTCCCAGTATAAACCATCGCGCTTGCCCGGAGTGCTGATGATAAAACGGGCAAAATGCGCTATGAGGGCCTTATCCGGATTGAGCGCGTAATATTCATACTGAGCCTCCACATAAGCTCGGCAAACCTCCATGGCGGAAAGTTCGTTACGGCCGATGCGACGGCTGAATATTTCTTTTTGCCCCGCTTTCACATCAAAATACCAGCGCCCTTGCGCAGTTACCGCAAGCGGAACGGGAAAAGGCCAGCCTTTCGCGCCAATTTCCAAAATGCGGCGCTTATGATCAACAGGATCGCCCACAACTACGGCCCGCTTTTCGCAAGCCGCCGCAAAGGCCGCGTATGCGGCGCTGTCGGCCGCGGCGTCTCCCGAACTCATAAAGCCCGCAGCATCCTTGCCCAACACTTTGACCAAAGCGACCCGGTCGCCGGTTTTAGCCGCCGCCGTCAGCGCGTCAAGGGCCGCCCACGGCGAATCATACTCAGGGCGCGCCGGGGCGCCGGCAGCCCAAGAATCAAAAGCAAAGGCGCATAAACACACAACAGACACGAGCCACACAGTAGCACGAACACGTTTATTCATACTATTCTCCTTATCCTTAAAGCAAATGGACTTTGCGACGGCAACGCACGCTACATCTTCAGCGGCAATATACACCCGGGCTGTATTGACAAATAAACACTTTTGTTCTCCGGCAAGAAAAATAAACCTGCTCTAAGGAAGTATACTCTTGTGGCATTCAACTGAAACAGCAGATGAAAATGCACACAGCCGAAGGGCAAAAGGACTATTTGCCGGCGCGGCCTAGCGGGCAAGATGGCCGCCGCCTCCACGGAAGCCGCCGCCTCCACGGAAGCCGCCGCCTTCACGGAAAATTCCGCCTTCACGCAACCCTCCGCCAGCCTCGCGCATATGCTGAAGGCTGGCGGAACCTCGCCGGCTGTCGAAAAGGGCAGCGCCCCCCCGACCTTGATCATGAAACAGTCCCAGAGCGCCCTCGCCTTCTCGGCCGCGGTGGGCGCGAGCAGCCTCCGCTTGCCGGCCGCCCTGGGGACGGCGCGAGCCAAGCCTTTCTTCTCTGCCGCCACGGGGGCGCTGTTTTTGAAGCTCGCCTCCCACGCGCTGCGGTTCAAAACCGGAACCGTCACCCACGCGACCTCTAAAAGCCTCTCGCGCTTTAGCCCGCTCCTGATTTTGCAAATCACTCCGGCTGCCTTGAAAACGTTTGGCCACATCCGGATCCCGGTACGGCACGCCTCTACGGTGGGCGGGGTTATGCTGCCAGATCTGGCCATTGCGGCCATCCGCCTTCCACTGGTCAGGCACCGTTGTGTGGGTAAAATGTTGATAATTATTGATATCAACATCAATATCATCGTGCCCCCAGTTCACATCGCCCCAAAGCGCATAGCCCGTGGCTACGCCAAAGCCGAATGAAAGCACGCTCTCAGCCGCCACATAGCCTGGAGGATACCAGTAGTAAGGCGGCATGGCGACATAAGGCCAGGGGCCATAAACCACCGTGGGGTTATAGGTGGGTACATAGATTACATCAGGCTGGGCGGACTCTATAACGATCACCTGGCTGGAACCGCCTGAGGAGGAAATCTTTTTTTCTTCCTTGACGGTCTGTTCCTTGCCGGATTTGAGATAGCCAGCGGCCTTGGCCTTAACCCGCAGCCGCTGCACAGCGTCCATGAGGTCCTTTTCCTGACCGAGAAAAGCATCGCCGAGCTGTTCAGTCCAATCCAGCTTTTCATTCATCATCTGCAGCACCTGGGGAAACGCCACAAGCGATTTCACGCTGGCGTCCCAGCTTTGTTCCTGCAAGGCGGCGTCGAGAGCCTTTCCCGTGAGTTTCGGATTGGCCTTGACCCAGCGCGCGGCGGACACCACCTCAAGCGGATAGGTCGAAGCCATAAACACCTGAGCCAGCAACGTATCCGGATACAGCGCAATTGGAGCCGCAAGCTGCTCCAATTGCGCGGCTTCCAGTTTTGCCGGAGCTTGCGGAGCGGCGGACTCCTGCGCAGCCGCACCTCCTTGGGGCGACAACAACAGCAACAAGGCCATGAACATACAAAGGCCATGCCGCACCATGGCGAAGCGGCTTAAAAAAAATAACCAACGCGGAACATCGGTAAACAAACCATGCGCAAACGCTTGTGTACTCCACTGCGAGAAGCTTTTTCTTTTCATACTTACTCCCTTGGATTGCCAAAGATTCATTCAAGCCTGGAAGCTGCCTCTTGCCCGGATTTCCAAATTACTTACAGCAATTGCCGTGCCGAAAAACGCATTTGCAACCAAGAGCGTTGAACTGGCCCGGCTTTCTTTACCAAGCATATATCTAGTGGCAGATATTTTCCCGCCTGTCCAGATGGGTAGATATACGACAGCGGCACGCTATTTCTTGTATTTTACCCCTCATTAAGGCATATTCTTCTCAAGTATCAAATAGCGCTTTATACACAGGGGATTGTCCGCCGACCCGTGAGGGGACGCTCCTGTTTTTGTGGGCAGGGCCGTTTTTACTACCGGCTCAGCACAAAGCAATGAGGAGATCGGGAGGAAATGGCGTGAACAAACAAAAGCAGCTCAACGATCCTATGCTTTCACGAACTGCCGCATGGTGGTTTTACATCGCCATAATCTTGGCGCTGCTTTGCTATGCGACTCTACTTGGCGTTTCCGGCCACGGGGTGCTGTTTGAGCCTCAAAGAGAATTTTTTATGCATGTTATGATCGTGCTGGCGGGCGTCAACGGCCTTATCGCGCTCATCCTGACGCTCAGAAGAAAATTATGCGGGCCCTATTGGGGCCTTATCCCCCTTGTGCCGGTTTGTTTAACCGCAATGGACCTAGGATATGGCGCCACCTTAACATCGGACGACATTCCCCCCATGATGCTGTTGATCAGCACCCCTACGCTCCTGCTGCTGGGGCAAATTCCAACTCTGAAAAAACTAAAAAATTTGGGGCCCGGCTGGGGGCTTGGGGCTATGGCGTATACAAATCCGGAACAAGTCTCCCGCGCGGCTGTCTGGTGGTTCCGCATTGCGTGCATCATTGCCTTTCTTTTTTATTTGCTACTACTCATTGTTCCTTGCGGTATAATGATAAATGAGCCATATCAACCGGCGTACTCGCTTTATATGGCGAGCATAGCCGGAGCGGCAGGACTTTACGCTCTGCTGTTGCTGCTTAAAAAGAATATATTCGGGTCATTCTGCGGCCTTATGCCCTGCATTTTTCTGGCTCTCGGCATGAAAGACCTCGGCTTTGGCAGAGCTGACGCCCAGTTTATCCAGGATATGCTGCCCTTCGCCATTTTTGCGGCGATTATACTGCTCAGCCAGATTCCTTATTTGAAAAAGCTGGCAAAACGTTCAGGAAGCGGCGCCTTTCAAAAGGCGCATTTTACGAACGGAGCGTCTTTTGCGGACCAAGACTTAGCCGATTTAAACAGCACATGGTCCTCCTACAGCGGAGGAGCTGTCTTGTTTGACATTCCGGGCATGGCGCTTGCTATTCTCGGAGGGCAGATTTTATCCCGCAGCATCGGCGGCTTCGTCGGCAACTTCTCAGCCGTGGCGCTTCTTTTTGCAATGCTCTTTTTCGCTTTTTTCATGAATAGAGCACGCAAGAAACGTTATCAGGAATGCCGGGACAAGCTCGGCCTGACAGATGAGGATATCCGCCAGGCCCTGCAGCATAAAAGAAAAGGAACCGTGGCCGACGACAAGCCTGCGCCCTCGGCGGCCCAATAGAACCATGCATGAATTTTTTAACGTATAACACCGCCGCGACATCACTCTTGATGCCGCGGCGGTGTTGCATGACGCAAGGCAAAGGCTATTTGCCATTTTCTTTCCAAATTTCAAAAAACTTCGGGTAATTGGGCAGCAACGGGGCCTTAACGGACAAATCCCTGCCCTTCAAGCCGGAGTAATCCGCAGGATATCGATAGGCGCGGTGGATCATGTTCAGGCTGGACTCACGCGCCATTGCGGGATCGATCATGCCTTCCTTATCTTTGAAAACGCCCCGCACCTCACCCTTGAATATGGGATTGACAAACTCCCACACCACTTCACCATCGGGCGTCACTTCAAAAAGATGCCCATTGTGGGTGGAGATAATCAGGCGGTTGCCGCCGGGCAGATACTGAGCCGCACCCTGGCGATAGCTATAAAAACTGTTGGAGCTTCTTGTCGCGTATTGCCAGACGATGTCAAAACTTTTGCCGTCCAGTTCCAACACGCGGGAACGGTTGCCTTCCGGCCGTTCCGAGCCGTTGTCGAAAATCTGGAAGTTACCGTTGGGCAAGCGCGTAGCGTGGTGCGAGCCGAAAATCTGCTGATCGCCGTCATCGTACCAGCCGGGCTTTTTGCCCGCGCCGTAAGCGGAAGGGTTGCCCCAACGTTTAATTATTTTGCCGGTTTTTTTATCGATGATGTACATTTCCGCCAAGTTGCGCGAATTCAACAACACCTGATCCGTATCGGGCAGGTATTCAACGGTGTTAAAGTGCGACCAGTCAAAGTCGTCGTAGCCCGCGCCCACTTTTGCGGGCAGCATGTAGTTAATGTCCAGTTGATCAGGCCCTGTGCCTATGTGATCCCAAACGTGCCATTCCCATACGGTTTTGCCGTCCTTATCCACCTCGCGAACAAAGTCCACCCAAAAATCCTTGACCAGCTGCCCTTTAATCTTCACATTGTCGCCCCAGGTTCCTGGCTTACGGCCTTTTTTGACGGCTTCTTCCGTGCTTTTGCGCTCCCACCCCAAAATAAGCGTATTCCCGTTGGCCAAACGATCAAAGCAATGATGTTGAATTTCGTTGGGCGAAAGCATTTTGTATTCCCACACCAGTTTGCCGTCCCAATCGAACTCCTGCAAGATGCCGCCGGCCCCGCCGATCTTCACCGGCTGCTCCTTGGGCGCACCGGAGCGCAGCAAATTGCCGTTGGGAAGAAGAACGGCATACAGCCCCGGAGTGTAGTCGCTTTTCCATGAATGGACGATGTCGCCTTCCATGTTGATCAGGTAGGTGGTGGTGCTGCCGATGATCGGCGCAAACAGAGTATATCCGCCCACGCTCTTTTCCTTATTGTAGCTAATCACGCCTGTGGGACCATTCACAAGCTCATAGGCTTCGACCGACTGAAGCGCAAAAGAGCTTGCGGCAGCGGCAAGTAAAATTGCCGCAATACTCTTGAATGCTGTTTTGAGCATAAAAAAACTCCCTGTCAAAATGCTGTTGTTTGTATTCCGCGCAGACCACAAAGCTGCAACTCAATAAAATTGTTTGATATTTTTTACTAACATATAAATAATGCACCATACATTGTATAAAAGATGTCGTTTTTGCGACTTTTTTCACAATTCGCGCGCTTGGCACGAATTCTCATACCTGATGCGCACGGCACGATACATTAACTGTCGTTAGAGCACGCTTGAAACAGCGCTAAAAACCGAAGCGTCCCAAGACAGAGTCTTGGGACGCTTCGGTTTATTCTGTTGGCCCCGGCCTACGTTCCCACACATGAGTATGCAGTATCATCGGCGATGAAGGGCTTAACTTCCGGGTTCGGAATGGAGCCGGGTGTACCCCCTTCTCCAGGGGAGCCAACAAATTTTTCAATCAGGCGGGGTTAGCCGCTTTCAGGGATTGATTCAGAAAAAAGAATATTTCTTTCGTCTTTTCA
>JAVBOT010000070.1:0-13213 GCA_031550225.1 Desulfovibrio sp. | reverse complement strand
TAAATAAATCTTTTGTCCAAATAGCTGCGTCATCCAGCTTTTTTTCCTCCGGTCCTGTACCGTAAGAGTACACTCCCTTCGCAAAAAGAGCTGGATTCCTTGCTCTTGGCGCAAAATCTTTTATTGAGAGACAGCCCCTAGAGCAGATTAACTTTGAGATTTGTCGTTTAACGGCGGGCAAAGCCCGCCTACGGCAATCTCAAAGCAAAAATTTACGGGCAAATCCTTGCAGAGCAATTATACATTTTCAATGTTAAATTGCTCTAAAGCTCAGGCAGAGAACAAATAACGATGGGGATCGCCTACGCCACTCCCGCGAGCCTTGTGGAGCTTCGCTCCACAAGGCCGGAGCATTTCACCGGCATGTATGGTTTCAACGTTGCAATGCCCTAAGGGGCTATAGTGATGGGCGTACCCACAGGCGTCCGGGCATAAAATTCATCCATTTCCGGATTGCTGAGGGCGGCGCAGCCGCAGGTCCAGTCTGTAAGACGATGCGCAGCGCCGAGCCCGGCAAAGCGCGGCGCCAGGCCATGAATGCCCACCCCCCCTCCGGGATTAAGCTGCCGGGCCAGGGCCCGTTCTTTGTCGGCTTTGTCGGGGTAAGAGAAGCCCAAACTTTTATAGTACGCGCTCTTGGGATTTTTGCTGTCGATGATGTAATTGCCTTCCGGGGTGCGCCCGTCACCGGCCGCCTCTTTAGGGCCCGCCGGGTTTGGGCCAAGGGCCACGAGATAAACGCGCACAGCTCGGCCCGCATAATACGCGGTAAGGCGACGCTGTTTTTTTTCCAGCAGCAGGCGCTCAAAAAAAAGCCCCTCCGGCAGCGCGCCCAACGGGTACGCTTCTTCAGCGCTTAAGCTTAAAGCCGGGCCATGAACTTGCCCCGGCTCCATTTTTACTCCCTGATCGTACTGCCAAAAGACCCCTCCCCCCACAACGGAAAACAGCAGCATGCCCAAGAGGCAAAAAATAAGCACAACGCGTACGGACGGCAACGCGCGCAAACGCCTGCCCCGCGCACGGGATTGCGTTGCGCGCGAGTGCGCTATGTGTGAAGTATGCTGCTTCATTCACTATCACTTGCCAGGATTTCCATTTCTGGACCCCATCTCCGGCCGCACAGCCTTATAATGTCCGGTTATGCGGGGTGCAAGGGCCATCATGCCCGCTGCCGGAGGAGCCTGAGGGAGCGGAGCCCGTTCTGAGCGCTGTTGACGAAATCTTCAAAGGACGCAAGCCCCCGTTATTTACAATGCACACAGAGCATTGCCACAGGATGCGGCTTTGCGCAACTCAGGCAGCCAGGCGTCAAGCATCTTTCTATGCCCGGCGGGCAGCACATAGCCGCCTTCCGCCGTCAGTTCATCCGGCAGCACCCAGCGGTATGCGGAAGCGGCATGCAGGACGGGTTCGGGAAAATCCCTGCCCCCCACGCTGTCCGCAAAGGCGCAGATAAAGCAATGCATGCGGATTCTGTAGCGAGTATAGGCGTGCCGCACAATCCCCAGCGAGGTTTGCACCTTGACGGCGAATTCCGTTTCTTCCATAAACTCGCGCACAACGCCCTGCTCCGGAGTTTCACCCGCCTCCAGCCTGCCCCCGGGAAACTCCCAAAACCCGGCCCATACGCCTGAGTCCTGCCGCTTTTGTAAAAAAAGACGACCCTGATGCACCAGCACTCCACTGATGATCTCAAGGGCGGCGTAGGTTACTTTTTTTCCCGGAACAGGGCGCTCAGCAACAATGCCCAGACGCCGGGCCTGGCAGCGGGCGCTTACCGGACAGCTTGCGCAAAGCGGCTTTTTCCCGCAAACCAGAGCCCCTAATTCCATGAGCGCTTGGTTGAACACGCGCGCTTTACCGGGCGGGATGAGCATACGCGCCATCTGGCGGATAAAATCAGAGGCAACGGCGCTTTTTACTGGTGCGTCAATATCGAAAAGTCGCGAAAACACACGCTCCACATTAGCGTCCACAGCGGGCACGGGCTGATTAAAGGCTATGGAGAGGATCGCCCCGGCCGTATAGTCGCCGATGCCCGGCAAAGCCCGCAGGCTTGCGTAGTCCGAGGGGGGAACCCCCCCATGGCGTTCTTGGATCATGCGAGCGGCTTTATGCAGGTTACGGGCACGGCTGTAGTAACCAAGGCCCTCCCAGGCTTTGAGCACCTCCTCAAGGGAGCTCTCGGCAACACTGTTCAAGGAAGGAAAGCGCCGCATCCAACGTTCAAAATACTCGACGGCGCGTTCCATTTGCGTCTGCTGGAGCATAATTTCCGAAAGCCACACCGCATAGGGATCATAAGTCGTTCGCCAGGGCAGAGCGCGCTGATGGAGGTCAAACCACGCAAGCAGCTTTTCTGCCAGGGCCGCGTGCTCAGGCGGGACAGCAAACTCGGAACGCGCTTCAGCCATGGCTTTTGTTCGGCTGTTTTTGCAATCTGTCCAGGGAGATCAGGAGCGATTCGGACAACACCCGCATAGCCTGGTAAAACGAAAAGAACTGCAGCACTTTGTGCAGGGGGAAGGCCTTCGTAGCGCCAATGGTGCGCAGTTCAGCGAGCTTCGCCTCGACGAGGGCCACGCCGCCGGTGAGTCCCCGCACCAGATCAGGAGCGGGGGCAGTCGGATCATCTCCGCCCAGATAGCGCAAAGCGGCCATGATGGCATCGCCGAGGGTGCGCAGTTCCGCTCCGGTCAAAGGATCCCGCCCTTCTTCCTCTCCATAGTCGTTCAGGGCTTCAAGCATGAAGCGCAGCGATTCCACCGTCCGGTCCAGGGCGGAAATCTGCACGTCCATGACCCTGTGCTCGTAGCGGTAGAGGAATGATTCGTGCTTGCGGGCTTTGGAGAGCCGTTCATGGTTATTCCAAATTTTGCCTTCAATGGATTGGATCACCGCATAGGGCAGCGTTTGCTGCCTGTCCAGAAAGGCGATGAGGAGCGAGTCCATGAGGCGGGCGCTTTCCTGAAATTGCAGGCTGAGGTCGGCGCGCAAGGTATCCACCAGACGCACGGGCCAGAGAAGGAGGGAAACCAAAAAAGCGCTGCCCACGCCGATGGCTATTTCCATAACCCGCATCAAACCGAAAGAGGCCGCGTCCCAATACCCGGCGGGCAGGTGCTGAGTGCCGGTAAGCAGCACCACCATGGCGGCAATGCTTACGGGCGCGGCAAGGGAGGTAAAGCGAGTCAGGTAGGCGCAGGCGCTGGCCACGCAAAAAACCGCCACGCCCATAGCTGCGGGAGTTAAAGGAACCGTCAGCAGCAGTCCCACGCCCAGGGCGGCGCCCAGCACGGTGCCGCCAAAACGTAAAATCCCTACCTGGAGGGAATCGGCCACATTCATCTGCATGGCCACGACAGTGGAAACCACAGCCCAGATGGCATAGGGCGCGCCCACGATAAACGACACAGTATAGGCAAGAACACAGGCAATGCCCGTTTTTAAGCCGTAGCGCAAATAAAGAGAAAATAGCATATCCAGTGAAAACGGCATATCATTTCCGCAGACAGGTAGCGCACGCGGCAGTACCTACTAAAATAATTTTTTCAGAGAACGTACAACAGAACGAAACTCCTTGCCCAGGCGCTCCCAAAGAAGAGGGTTGCAGGGCAGGAGCAAAGGGGCTTCCAGCAGCCCTTGCCAGCCTTGGGCCAGGGCTGCTCCGCGCCGCCCCAGCGAAAAAAGAGCGCCGGCGCTGCGCAAGCGGGCAGCCTGGCGGGCGGCGGGGCCCAGGCCCGGGATATCGAGCATGGCCTCAGCAAGCCTATAGTTATCATTATTGCGGATGACGGCAAGGGCCTTGTCACGCGAAGCCTGGCCGGGATGCACTCGGATGCCTGCAAGCGCCTCCGGAATGCTCGCGGCCTTTTTGCCCATTTTCAGCATCTCCACCCACAGCGCCAAGTCCTGGGCATAGGGAAAGCCTTCGCAATAGCCGCCCGCCGCGCGCGCCCCCGCGGTTCTGAACATACAGGCCGAATGGGCGAACTGGTTGTATAAAGGCAGGCGCTCGCACAAACGTGTGTGTTCTGACGGAAAATGCTCCTGCCCGATCACAGCGCCGCCGCGATCAACATAGCGCACGTCCGAACCCAGCAGATCAACTTCCGGATGGGCTTGAAAAAAGGCGGCCTGGCGGGCCAGGCGTTCGGGAGCGGCCAGATCATCGGCATCCATAATTGCCGTCAAATCCGTTTCCACCAAGGCCAGTCCTTTGTTAAGGACCGGCGTGCGGCCGATATTTTCTTCCAAATGAATGATCTTCAGCTTTGGGTAAACGCCCTTTTCCTGTGCTGCCAAAGCGGCTTTTTCGGCATGGCGCCGCGCCAGATCTTCAAGAAAAGCGCGTGTGCCGTCAGTGGAGCCGTTGTTGAGAATCAGAAAAGAAAATTCCCGCAAGCTCTGATCGAGAATATTTTCCACCGCCTCCCTGATGTAGGGCATGGCGTTGTAAGCGGTCATAAGAACAGTAACGCTTGGCGCGTGGGGCATGGCTGCATCCCCGTGAGCCGCAAGGGCCGCGGCAAAAGCCGGGCGCGCGGGAAAAGAGGTTTTTTGCCGGAGCAAATGTTGCAAAATTACTCAGTTTTAGGATCCGTTTCGCACAATCGCAAAAGAGCGAGAACTTCTTCTTCCATGCGATCCTGGAAGCGTATGCCGACGGCGGAGCACAAAGCGCTGTTGCTGATGCATAAAGGCGGCGGCTCTGTTTGCGCGCACGGCTGCGCGCTGTGCTCAAAGCGAACCGGTATGCTTTTGCCCAGGTAATCTGAAGCAACCCGGGCGACAAGCGCCGCCACCTCGCCGATACTTACGCTCCTGGCGGAAGCCAGGTTAAATAGCGAGCCCGCCAAATCCCGCCGGGGCAGGAGTTTTTCCATAACACGGGCCACGTCTCCCAGCCAGACGAAATCTCTGGGAGTGGCGGGGTCTGAACGCAAAACCAGTTCTCCTTGCGTAACGGCGCGCCGGCACAAATCATTCAGCAGCAGGTGCCATTTGTCGCTGTGAGGGGTTTGAGGCGCGCCATAGCCGTTGCTGAGGCGCACAATAATCTGAGGCAGATCATAAAGGCGCGCATACATGCGGCAATACTCTTCGCCAAAAAAATGGGTCAGGGCGTAATCATTACGGGGGGCGGGAAGATCCTGCTCCTCCACCCGCCCGTACTGCCTGCCGTAAACATGAAAGGTGCTCATATACAGCACCAGGGGCAGAGGCCGGGCGTATTTTTGTCCCCGCAGCACAAGGGCCTGCAAAATATTGCGGGTGCCGAGGGCATTTACCAGCAGCGCGCGCCGCGCATAGTCCGGCACAAAGGCCTCATTGCTGCTTGCGGCGTGGATAAGACAATCCAGCCTTTCAGGCAGCCGTTCGCTTAAGCTTTCCGGACAAAGCGCCTCCACATCAGCCCGCACAAGTTCATAGGGCTGGCCGATATCCGGTCCCCGCTCCTTGCGTGAAAGAATGAACACCTCATGCCCGGCCCGGGCAAGGCCCTGGCTTATCCAGGCCCCCGCGTAGCCAAAACCGCCGGAGACAAGGCAGCGCAAGGGCGTTGCCGCTGTCTGTGTCGCGCTTGCGGGCATGGGTCAATCCTCCCAACTGTGCGGAATGCGGGGGCTGTCTTTGGCAATGCGCACGGATTCTTCCGGCGCATGGGGAATATCGGCGCAATTGGCCAGGACGGCGGTATGCTCGCTTATGCAGGTAAAGCCATACCAAAGGCCCGGCGGCATGTGCAAAAGCTGATAGTGATCCGGCCTGCCGAGGCGCACGCGCAGTAAAGTTCCACGGGAAGGAGAATCTTCCCGCTCATCAAAAATAACCACCTCAATAAGCCCGGAAGGAACGGCGAAATTCTGCGCCTGCAATGTGTGTCGTTTCCAGGCCTTGACGGCGCCGGGAAAAACCAGGGAAAAATAGATCTCCCCAAAGGAGTCGAACCCGGGACTGTCCGAACGCAACATATGCAGCACCGGACCGCCCTCGGTTTCTATCTCCGCCAAAGGGCGCGTCCAGACGCCGTCAATCCGCGCGGGCAGGGGCGCTACCGCGTCCATGCCAGACCTGCCTGGGACGCGATGGCGGTATAGGCGGCAATTTGCCGCACCGTAAAGTCATACATCCCGGTGGATTTCTCCGCCTTTGCCCCCGCCTTGCCGGACCCGGCAAGGCTATAAAATTCACGGTACCACTCGGCTGTAAAGCGGATGCTTTCCGCCAAAGAGAGCGCCGCTTTCCAGCGCAAGTGCGCGAGGGCTTTATCACAGCAGAGCTTAAGGAGCGTGCTTTCTTTTTTCCGGCTCTCGGCGTCCGCGTCCGTACGCATGGCAAATCCCGGCCAGTGCCCTGCCAGGGCTTGCACCACTTCAGCGACTGTGGCGTTGACGTCCGCCGCGGGTCCAAAATTAAAGGATTCTCCATGAACAGGGAGCGCAGGGGCCCGGGCGTCTTGATGTTCTTGCAAAAGCGCGGCGCCCAGCCACAAATAGCCGGAAAGAGGCTCAAGCACATGCTGCCAGGGGCGCGTGGCCCAGGGGCTGCGGATGGATACGGCCTCACCCGCGGCAAAAGCTCTGGCGCAATCCGGCACAATGCGATCAAGCGCCCAGTCCCCGCCGCCGATGACGTTGCCTGCTCTAACAGTGGCCATGCGCGTTCCCTGCCGAAAAAAAGACGCGAAATAGGAATGAGCGATGATCTCCGCGCAGGCCTTGGACGCGCTGTAAGGGTCCGCGCCGCCCAGGTGGTCGCTTTCCCGGTAGCCCCACACCCATTCATCATTGCGGTAGCATTTGTCGCTGGTAATCAGCACCAGGGCTTGCACTCGGGATGCGGCGCGCACCGCCTCAAGCAGGTTCAAAGTGCCGAAGGCGTTTGCGGCAAAGGTCGCGGCCGGCTCTTCATAAGAAGGGCGCACCAGGGCTTGCGCCGCCATGTGAAACACAATGTCGGGCTGAAAATCCTGTATGCTTTGCGCAAGCGTTTGAGCGTCGCGCACATCACCCTGGATATGGCGGATGCGTCCGGCAAGCCCGAGGGCCTCAAATCCCGAAGGCTTCGTGGGCACATCCAGAGAATACCCGGCAAGCTCCGCTCCCAGATGCAAAAGCCAGGTGGTCAGCCAAAAACCTTTAAATCCGGTATGCCCGGTAATAAATACGCGGCGTCCCCGGTACAGATCTCCGAATAAATTCATTGCACCCTCACAGCAATAGCCTAAAAACGTGTCCAGGGAGCCTGCCCCTTTTCCCATATGCCGGAGAGCAACTGATAGTCGCGCAAGGTATCCATGCACTGCCAGAACCCTTCGTGCCGGTACATGGCAAGTCCGCCTTCCTTAGCGAGGCGTTCCAAAGGAGCTTTTTCCAAATCGCAGTGCTCCTCTTCGGAAAGATAGTCCAAAAACTCCGGCTCAAACACAAAAAATCCGCAGTTGCTGAACTGGTTGAGCACGGGTTTTTCTTCCCAACTGGCGATATTGCCGCTTTCATCCGTGCTCACGGTGCCAAAGCGCGACGGCATGCGCACGCCGGTAAAAGTGCCGAGCTTGCCGTGGCTTTTATGGAAGGCGATAAGCTTTGCGATGTCTATATCCGCAACGCCGTCCCCGTAGGTGGCCATAAAAGGCTCTCGGCCCAGGTGCTTGGCCACACGCTTGATGCGGGCGCCTTTTTCCGTGTTTTCGCCTGTGTCGCAGAGGGTTATTTTCCAGTCAACGCAAGCGTCGGAGCTATGCACCGTTGTGCTGCCCGACGCAAGGTCAATGGTAAAATCCGAATTGCGTGTTTTATAATCGTGAAAGTACTGTTTAATGACATCCCCTCGATATCCCAGGGGAAGCACAAACTCTTTAAAGCCATAATGGGCATAGCGCTGCATGATGTGCCACATAATGGGCTTGCCGCCTATTTCCACCATGGGTTTGGGCTTGAATTCAGTCTCTTCCCGTAAACGCGTGCCTTTGCCGCCGCAGAAAATGATGACTTTCATATCACTCCCGTTTTCTGCGCCTTATATGCATATGCTCTCCATAAGGCAAGTGCGGGGGAAGCGCGGCGCTCAACGTACGCGGCGGGATTTTTCCGGGCCTGTTTCCCGAAAAAATCCCGCCGCGCTCCAATTGTGCTCCGGGCCTGCCCGTACGAGCTCATGTGTATTTCAGATCTTCTTCTTTGATTATCTGCAGGGCCATGCTGCCTTTCACCGTGCCGCACACGCCCCAAAACTTGGTCACGCCCGCCATGGTTAGGGGAAGCAGCTCATCGGTATCCGTATCAAGCAAGATCACATCCCCCACCTTTAAACGCACGAGTTGGTTTCCCGTAAGATGCGCTTCTCCTAGGTTTACCCGTAACTCCACCGGCGTTTCAAAGAGCCGGTCTTTCAGCCGGCTCACCCAAACATGGTCAACTTCAAGGCGCTCTGTCTGAAAACTGGCGTGCAGCTTGGAGCGTATGGGTTCAATGGTGGCGTAGGGCAGGCAGATGGTCAAAGAGCCGATGGCGGTTTCCAGTTCCACTTCAAAGGTGATCACCACCACCACATCGCTGGGAGGTACAATGGCGGCGAACTGCGGGTTAATTTCAGAGCGCACCAATTCAAGGCTCACGTTGTGCACAGGCCGCCAGGATTCTTCCATATTGGCCAGCACGATTTTAATCACTCGTTCCACAATGGCCTGTTCGATGCGCGTGAATTCCCGGCCTTCTATTTTCGGCTGGCTGCCCTGACCGCCGAAAAAACTTTCCACCAAGGCAAATACAAGCCGTGCGTCCACAATGGCAAGGCCGTTGCCGCGCAGCGGCTCCATCTTAAAAATATTGATGCTGGTGGGCACGGGCAGGGCGCGCATGAAATCCCCAAACTTGGTCATATCAATGGACAGGGGATTCAGTTCAACGCGCTTGCGCAGCACGTTGGATAAAGCATTGGTGCACAGGCGCGAAAAGCGATCATTGACGATTTCCAAAACAGGCATGCGCCCGCGAATGATGCGATCCTGATTCGCCAGATCAAAAGGAACAATACCGTCAGTATCTTCAGGTTCATCGGTTTCAGCTTCGATGTCGCCGCCGGAAAGGCCTCGAAGCAGGGCGTCAACCTCGTCCTGGGCCAGGATTTTATTCATATCCTTTCCTTACATAGCCAGAAAATTGAAACATCAAAATACATATGCAAAAAACGGACCGGCAGTCTTCAATTTTTCGCGCGCTCCCGCGGGGCCATGGCGCCCCTCCGGCATCCACCTGGACAGTCTCACAATTCCATACGGATGGCTGTTAGTTTTTCCGTTTTCCCGGCTTGCGGCAGTCCTGGCAAACGCCGTACATGATCATGCGATGGGAGGTAAGAACAAAACCGGCTTTTTTCGCCAGTTCTTCCTGACGCCGTTCAATTTCCTCATCCATGACCTCTATATTTTTGCCGCAGGAGGTGCAGATCAGGTGATCGTGATGGGAATCATCCTCAATGGGTTCATAGCGTGCCGTGGAGTCGTCAAAATGCAGCTCTTTGGCGAGGCCGGCATCGCACAGCAGCTTGAGGGTCCGGTAGACCGTGGCCTGCCCGATGCCGTCATCAGCCGCTTTGACCTGTTCGTATAATTCCTCGGTGCTTAAGTGTTTGCCTGAACGAAAAAACACGTCCACAATCAAACGGCGTTGCGGCGTGTTTTTTAAGCCATGGTCAGCAATATAGCGGGTAAATACACCAACGGGATCATGCATGGGTCACCTGCATAAGCGCGGATGCCGTCGGCAAGGCCTGGACCGTGCTGCCGAAAGGCCCGGTGAAGTTCTGTAAAAAGCGCGGATCGCCAAAAAACCGGCACATCGCCGGGGAGTTCCGGCGCTATCTCGTGTCTGATTGCAAAAATTCAACTCATAATTTTATGCGGAATTTTTGCAACGCTCGTTGGCTGAAAAATGTGATTTTCAGCCGACTTACGCCGCTTATCGCGGCGCAAAACCCTGACGGATTTTGTAGTGTTTGTTTTGCAAAACAAACACTAGGTTTTATTGACTGGGGGGACTTTCGGGCCCCCCCCCAAGCCCCCTGGCAGGGAAATGATTCCCCGGCAGCCCCCAACCCCGGTCTTTCGCGCTTTGCGCGAAAGACCGCAAACCAAGAAGGGTCTGGAGAAAATCATTTCTCCAGGTGGGGTTTGGGGCGGCAGCCCCAAATTAGTGAGGTTTCCTCACTAATAAAACAGTTTTTATATATATAGCGTTTTTGTTCGGTTCCGCAAGTACGCCATTTTGCCGGCAGCGCCCATTTTGCCGTGATGCCGCGCTGTATGCAATGGCTTCTACTGTTCTTTCCCCGGCGCTGGGTGCGGGTTTCAGGCCTTCAGGACCGGGCAAGGTAGCGTTCAAGCCTGTGCATGGCTTCTTCAATATTTTCCAAAGAGTTGGCATAGCTGAAGCGCAAATAGCCTTCAGCCCGCCGGCCGAAATCTATTCCCGGCGCGACTCCCACATGGGCTTTTTCCAGGATATCAAAGGCCAAGGCCAGACTGTCCGGCTCTTTGTCCGGCGCAAAGAAGGATCTTGCGTCAGCCAGCACATAAAAAGCGCCCACAGGGTTTGAGCGCACGCCAAAGCCGAGGGCACGAAGGCGCTCCACCAAAAACACCCGCCGGCGGTTATATTCCGCGGCCATGCGCGCGACATCGTCACCGGCGCAGGTTAAAGCCGCCACCCCCGCCCATTGGGAAATGCTGTTGGGAGAGATGAAAAAGTTCTGCTGGAGCACTTGCAGCGTGGGGATGAGCGCGGGTGGAGCCACCAGCCAGCCCAGCCTCCAGCCGGTCATGGCGTAGCGTTTGGAAAAACCGTCCAGCACGGCGCAGTTGTCTGGATCGGCCACTTCAAGGGCACAGACGGCTTTGCCCTCGTAAACCAAGCCATGGTAGATTTCGTCAGAAATCAAGGTAGGACCGGACTCAGCCAGGCGCTGCAGATCCTGCCTGGAAACAAGGCTTCCCGCCGGGTTGGAGGGGGAATTGACCAGTATGGCCCGGGTGCGCGGGACAAGGGCTTCACGCACGCTGTCCGGATCAAGCTGGAAGCCGTGCTCTTCCCGGGTGGCGATGCGCTGCATGTGCGCGCCGGAAAAGCGGATAAAACTTTCATAGCAGGCATAGGCGGGGTCCGCGGCAATAACGCTGTCGCCGGCTTCGCACAAAACGGCAAACAGCAGCATCATGGCGGGGGATGTGCCATTGGTCACCATAATATGCTGCGGGCTGACGCTGACGCCGTATTGTGCGTGGTAATAAGCCGCTATGGCTTCGCGCAGGGGCAAAATGCCCATACTGTGGGTATAGGCGGTTTGTTTGTCCCGCACGGCCTTGATGGCGGCCTCGCTGATGCAGTCCGGGGTTTCAAAATCAGGCTGGCCTATTTCCAGGTGGATCACCCGATGCCCGGCGCGTTCAAGCTCCTGGGCTTTTTCCAACACATCCATAACCAAAAAGGAAGAAAGGGACTCACAAACGGATCGCGCCACAGCATGCCTCTTAAAAATAAATTATGCAAAAATAGTTTTACAAGAAACTTTCCCTGCGCGGCCCTTTGTTCGCTCTTTTGCGAGAAACCGCCCGAAAAAAACAGTACCCTCTGTGAACGCAATTTTCAACCGGCGGGCCGCCTTGACACAAAGCCGGGCATAAAGGACAAAGACAACACGCGTGAGAAGCTTTCCCTGAAGCAGCGCGCGCCTTCGCGGTTCGTTATCCTTTTTGCCCAAGGTAGGCACAATGCCCGGCAATATCAGAAAATCCCTGCTGCAATTTGTTTTTTCCGGCGCGTACATGAAACGTTGGAACGACAAAGTGCGCATTATGGAACTTATAGAAATAGATAAGCAGGCCCATAAAATGATCGTGGCCTGGATGCTTTGCCGTCTTTCCGGCAGGAATATGACCCGGCAGGACAGCCTGGCCCTTGAAGAAAAAGTGGTGGAAGGCGGCATTTTCGACTACCTGTTCCGCCTGGTCATTACCGACATCAAGCCGCCCATTCTTTATCGCATCAAAGAAAATCCCGAGCATTACCAGCGCCTTGCCGCCTGGGCCATGGCCGAGGCCGAACCGCATGTGCGCCCCCTGCATGAGGAGTTTTGGCAGCGCTTCAGGCGCTATGTCATGCAGCCGGACACCTCCGACCTGCCCGCGCGCATCCTCGTTGCGGCCCATCACTTTGCCAGTTGCTGGGAATTTTCCATGCTGCGCTCCTTCAACGAAGCCCTTGACGATGAGATCCCGGAAATTGAACGCAGCTTCCGGCAGCAGCTTGCGGCAAACAAGGATCTGCCGGGCATGGAGGAACTCATCTTCGTGCTTGAGCGGCGTGCGGACAGCCCCCTTTCTCCTCAAACACGCGCCGCCGGGGACGCGCGCCCGCCATCCGGCGGTTCCGCCCTGGCCCGATTTGCCAATCTGTGCGGGCAACTGCGCTTTCAAAAACGCTGGTCCCAAACGCCGCGCACGCCCGAGACTTCCGTCATGGGCCATATGTTCCTTGTGGGCTGCTACGCCTATTTTCTCAGCCTGAGTATGGGGGCCTGCCCCGCCCGCAGGGTGAACAACTTCTTCAGCGGGCTGTTTCACGACCTGCCGGAGCTGCTCACCCGGGACATTATCTCGCCGGTAAAAAAATCCTTTTCCGACATCGGCCAAATTATCCGGCAGTACGAGGAAAACGAGCTGGAACGCCGCGTCATCGGGCCTTTAAACCGGGAAGGATACGAAGACGTTACCTCACGCCTCGGCTATTACCTAGGGCTGCAAAGCGGGTCGGAATTCAACGATACGATTGTGGAGAAAGGGCAACTTCGGACCGTGGATTTTGACGCCCTGCAAGAGCGCTACAATCGGGACGAATATGACCCCAAAGACGGCGAAGCCTTAAAAGTATGCGATATCCTGGCCGCCTACATTGAAGCCTATACGGCCATGCGCAACGGCATCACCTCGGATCAAATCCAGCAGGCTTTCTGGCGCATGCGCGAAAACAATGCCAAACGCATGCTGGGAAACTTTCATATAGGGGCGCTGTTTACGGATTTTGACTAAAGCTGTCTCTAAATCAACCTTTCACGGTGAGGAGATTGGAACATTTTCTCCCCCTCCCTTCCAGTCCCCAGAGTAGATTGACTTTGAAATTTGCCGTTTAACGGCGGGCAAAGCCCGCCTACG
>JAVBOT010000018.1:0-152820 GCA_031550225.1 Desulfovibrio sp. | reverse complement strand
ATGCTGCGTCAGGCGTTCAAGGGCCATGAGCACATGGGGTCTTCCCGCAACGTCGGGGTGAATGGTCATGGGGAAGATGGCATAATCGTATTCGCGGTACACATAGTCGAACTGCGCGCGCCACATGTCCTCGATATCCCTCGGGTTGGTGAAGCCGTAGCTGTTCGGGGATTTTTTGACAAACATCATGGGCGGCAGGTCGTCGAGGCACCAGTTGGCGGGAATTTCGATGAGGTCGGTTTCCTTGCCGCGCACAAGGGGTTTCATCCATTCCCCGGGCTGTTTGGAGTAGTCGATCTTTGTCCAACTGTCCCCCACGCGCACATAGTAGGGATGATGGTCGTTATGCATCAGGCTGTGATCATACTTGATGCCCTTTTTCAGCAGCAGCTCGTTGGTCACCATACTGAATTCCCACCAGGGGGCCACGTAGCCGGTGGGGCGCTTTCCTGCCAGTTTGGTAATGATGTCGATGCAATGATCCAGAACGATTTCTTCCTGGTCCGGCGTCATCGCCAGGGGGTTCTCGTGGCTGTAGCCGTGAATGCCTATTTCATGCCCGGCGTCGACAACCGCCTTCATGGCGTCCGGGAAGGTTTCAGCGGAGTGGCCGGGCACGAACCATGTGGTGGTAAGCCCAAATTTTTTGAACATTTTTAAAAGCCTGTATGAGCCGACTTCTCCGGCGAACATGCCTCGCGAAATGTCGTCAGGGGAATCTTCGCCGCCGTACGAACCAAGCCAGCCGGCAACCGCATCAACGTCAACGCCATATCCGCAAAGAATTTCCTTCGTCATGACAACCTCCTATGGGTCTCAAGTTATGGAATCATGTTCCCTCATCCAGACGTTCCTCCCTTTCCGAAAAACAGCCAATGATCACGTCCCTGTCCCGGCTGACGCCGAGCGCCAGCATCAGTTTGATGCGGGCTTTCTGACTGCTGAGCGTTCCCGCGCGCAACACGCCAAGCGTCTGGAGATGCGCCCCGCCTCCCTCGGCAGCATAGACGCCCAACATGCGGCCCAGGGGAACCCGAGATGCGGCGACGACAGGCATGCCGTCTTTAAGCATTTTCTTCAGGCCCGGAACAATGCTGGCGGGAAAATTGCCCCGCCCGAAGCCTTCCAGCACCAGCCCTTCCGGACGCATGGCTGCCACCGCATCCAAAAGGGCAGTGTCCATGCCGGTATAGACTTTCAGGATGGGCACAACCCGGGGCAGCGTTTCCGGGCGCAGCAGCATGGTCCGCGCCAAGGAAGGGCGAACGAGGATGGCGTCATCGTCAACATACCCAAGGGGGCCCCAGAACGGGGAGGAAAAGGTGCCCACGCCGGAGGCGTGCATCTTGGTAACATGCCGCGCCGCATGGACTTCGCCGTTCATGACCACGAGAACCCCGTAGTTCCTGAAGGCGGAGGCAGAAGCAGCTTTGACCGCGGTCAGGATATTGTAGGGGCCGTCGGGCGCGATGTGCCCGCTTGTGCGCATCGCGCCGGTGAAACAGACGGGTTTGCCTGGCGGAATATAGAGATCCAGAAAAAATGCGGTTTCTTCCAGCGTATCGGTGCCGTGCGTAACAACAACGCCGTCAACGTCGTCACGGTTGCGGAGGGATTCCGTTTTCCTGGCCAGTTGCAACATGATTTCGGGCGTCATATGAAAGCTGGGGATATTGGCGAACTCCACAACTTCCAGGCTGGCAATCGCGCCAAGAGCGGGGACTGCCGCAACCAGATCCTGGCCGTTGACGGTGGGGACGTCCCCCCCTTTTTCCGGGTCATACCGCATGGCGATGGTTCCACCAGTGGAAACTACAACGATATGTGGGCGCATCGTTCCTCCGCGCATACTGTGTATTGTTATCCGTTATTTTCCTCGGTATGGCGCAATTCCCCGCTCCTCCCACGGCGGCAAGCACAGAATGACATTACCCAACCGGTTGGGTTTATGGTTTTAGTATTTACACAACCGGTTGTGTTTGGCAAGTTCTTTTTGCTTTTCCGAAACGATTTGGTAAATTTCCACGTTGCGATGCCTTGTGCGCAAACCGCCCCACCCGTAGCCCATCAGCTTGTCCCATATGAAAAAATCCAATAATTGCACCGTACGGTTCATAGCAGAACAGCTGGGAATACATTTTTCGACGGTTTCCCGCGTTCTGAGCGGTAACGACGCTGTTGCGCACAAGGCCGCCTCCAGAGCCACGGTTGAAAAAATTCGCTCCTTCGCGGCCACCCGCGGCTATACGCCGAACCCTCACGCCATAGCGTTCAGGACTCAGCAAAGCAGGCTTATCGGGGTTTCCGTCCCCCGCCTGTCTGACTTCATCTGGGCCACGATTTATGAAGGAATAGAAGATACGGCGCAGGAAAGAGGCTATTTCGCCTATGTCACCACCAGTTATGACAAGCCGGAACTGCAGCGGCGTCAACTGGACCTTGCCGTGGCGCGCCGCGTCGACGGCCTGATCCTTGGCGACATGCATACTACCCAGGAATCTTTGGATTTTCTGGAGAGTTTGGATATCCCCTTTGTTCTGGCCTTGCGGCAGGCCGGGAGCCATCTTTCCGTCACCTGCGACGACAGGGACGGCGGACGCCAGGCGGCGGAATTTCTTTTTTCCCAGGGACATCGCGATGTTGCCGTTCTGGGCGGGCTTGACTTCACCTCCACCGGACAAAACCGTACGGCAGGGTTCACGGATTTTTACCGGGAAGCGGGGCGCCCCATACCGCCGGACCGTGTAATCCATGCCAGCTTTGATACGCAAGGGGGGCATGAAAACGCGCAGCGCCTGATTGCCGCCTGCCCCTCATTGACGGCGATTTACGCCGTGAACGACTTTGCCGCTATTGGCGCAATGGGCGCGGCCAGGGATGCGGGCCTGGTCCCGGGCGTGTCGCTGGCGCTGATCGGATACAACGATACGCCCCTCGCGGCGGAATTGCCCATCCCCCTCGCCACGGTGTGGAACCCGGTCCGCCCGCTTGGCGAAAAAGCGATGGATCTCCTGTTTCGGCTTTTGGCGGGAGAGGCTTGCGACAGCATTGTGCTGAAACCCAAGCTCATTGTCCGCGAAAGCGCGTATTTTTCAGCCCGAAACCTTTTGTGAAAAGGCCCGCTGAAAGACTTCCTTAATATTTCCTTGAATGATAAAGTCGTTTGGCAGGTAACTGCAGCCGCTCCTGTACATTTTTCGCCACCAAGCAAAAAATGTGGTCAGCTTTTGGTAATAAAAGACGGAGCAGGCTTAAAAGAAATGCATTCTTGACCACAGTTTTTGCTATTCCAAGGAGAGAACAAGCAATGAAAAGAATCGTCATGCCTGCCGCAATAATTCTGGCCGCCTTTCTTTTGGTTTGCCTCGTGGGAGGATGTTCTGGTGATGAAACCGGTAAAAAGCCATCATCTCCGGTTTACGGAAAAGGCCAAACTTTTACGACGACAGACGACACTTATGTGTTGGACGATATTCTTTTTGCCCCGAAGTACGATTCGGATACCGCCAAGGGCTATGCGGTAATTTTTTTGAAGAGAAAACCAACAGCGCCCATCAGCTTCAGTGCATCGTCTTTGGGTGGAGGCGCCGCCCCGGCGCGACCGCGCAGCTTGGCCGACTGTTCTCTCTTGGAAGGCGAAAACACCATCGGCAGCCAAGACATAGAGTTTGGCGGCAATGGCGAAGGCTCTGAATATCAAGGCAAAATGACTGTATACTTCAGGGTGCAGAAAGGGCAGGAGTTTCCCTCAAAAGGCGTGTTTACCAAAAAAGATAAAGATGCGACGAAATCTTACCAAATAGATTTTTCAGGAATTAAAGTCACACGCTCACTGTAACCGTTCAAAACAGCACTAGGGGCTGTTTCTAAATAAAAGATTTTGCGCCAAGAGCAAGAAATCCAGCTCTTTTTGCGAAGGGAGTGTACTCTTACGGTACTCGACCGGAAAAAAAAGAACTGGATGACGCAGCTCTTTGGACAAAAGATTTATTTAGGGACAGCTCCTAGAGCAATTTAACAAGGATTTGCCCGTAAATCCTTGCCTTGAGATTGCCGTAGGCGGGCTTTGCCCGCCGTTAAGCGACAATCTCGCAGGCCTTGTTGCGCTTGGCTTCACAAGCCCAGAGCATTTTATCGGTGTGTATAATTGCAAAGTTACAATACTCTCAACCTTTTCTCCCTGCACCCTCCTTCTCCAAGCGCCGCTTTATGCGGCGCTTGGTTTTTCCGCACCCGCGCCCCCCTCACTTTGGCACACAATCTGCATATTTTTCTGAATAAAAAACCATGCGCGTCGAAGATAGCCCGTTTTCCGGCATTGCCGTGACATAAAAAGCCTTGTTGCCGGATTCCGCCATCAATGCGGCCGCGCGGCAGTCAAAATAATGACGATCCGTTCACATATGCATCCGCACGCCCCAAAAGACCTGCTTGAGGAAAAGGCCTATGCAACTCCCCCTGCTCCCGCCCGCTACAAACAAAGCGCGCCTGTCGGCGTTCGTAATTTTCCTGTGTCTGGCCCTTGTGCTTGCCGGCAGCGGCGCACTGTACTGGCGCTCTTTGGGTCGCTTACAGTTCAAGGGTATGCTCCAGCGCCGCACGCAGGTTATCGCGACCGAAGTTAACGGCGTTGTGGAAAATATCACTGTCAAAGAGGGCCAACGCGTCCATAACGGGCAGATGTTGCTGCATTTTGATGAACAGCCCCTGCGCGCGGCTCTGGCAAAAGAGCGGCAGGAGTTCGCCCAGCGTGAGCGCATGCTCCCGCCACGCTATGTGTTTCTGCCCGATTCCGGGCCGGACGGCGCGCGCGAAGAATCCTTAAGCGCGCGCCTTGATCGCGGAAAAGAAGAAGAAGAAAACGCGCAACGCCTTTTGCAGGAAGCTTCAGACCAGGAGGCTCAAGCCTCCATCTTGTACAGCCGTGTTGCCATGCTTGCGGCGCAAGGTAAAATAAGCCAAGGGCAACGCTCCGTTGCTGAAACCGCCCTCGCCGCTGCGCAAAGCCGCAAGCGTGCGGCGCAAAAGCATTTTGAGGAAACAAGCCTGAAGCGAAGCGTCGTTGATATGGAAATCAAACGGATGCGTGAAGCCCAGGCCCTTTCCGGAGCAAACCGCCTTTCTGAAAAAGCCCGCCTCACCGCCTATCAGGAGCAACTCGCCAGAGTGGAGGAGTTACGCGCCGTGCTGGACAAATCCCGTATTACCGCGCCCGCGGACGGAGTGATCTTCGCGGTGCATGTGCGGCCGGGAGACAGGCTAGAAGCTGAGGAACCTTGTTTTCTCTTTCAGCCCGAAGGCTCGTTACCGGAAATAATCGCTCAAATTCCGGCCGGCCTGGCGCAAAAACTGCGCCAGGATCAGCCATGTTCCATCACAGGCGCCGCCCTGGGGGACAAGAGCGTTAAGGGGTATATCCGCACCATACAATCCGCCGCGGATACAAGCATGCCCCCTTCTCAAAACGCAAGCTCCCCACCGCAGCTCACTGTGGAAGTCCATTTTATTCCGGAAGAAACCGCCGAGCATGCCTCTTTTTTGGGTCCGGCTCCCTTGGACAAAGATCGGGGGGTTGATGTTACCGTGTTTTTGCGCGAACCTTTATACAAACGCGCCGCGGCTTCTGTGGAGCACAGCCCTTTGCCTTCGCAAATTCCTCAGGAAAAAGCTCCTTCCTCTTCCGGCAGCGGCGCGATGCAAGCGCCGCCACCGGCGGACCAAAGCCTTCCGGCAAAACCGCTCACACTCAAAGCCGGCTCAAGCGAAGCTTTGGGAAACGAGCCGGCTACCGGCCAGGAAGCCGCGCCGCCCGCGGAAGCGCCTCTGTCCCTGCCGCCCATGAAAGCGCCTTATCCCTTAAAGTCTTCCCCTTTGCCAAGCCGCTCCAATAACCCATCCATTGTGCCGCCCCAACTGCTGGAGCCCGCTGAAACGCGACCGTAACACGGCAATGGAGCAGAACGCAAAAACCGGTACCCGGCTTCATCCGTTGCGGGTGAGGCAAAATCATGGCATCACAATTCTCGCGGGTTGGTAAAGCCCGGCATACCCGGCCAACCTCAAAGCGCATCTGTCTTAAAAGGAGCCTTTATGAGCGCAACGATTGAAGAAATCAGCATCGCGTATGAAGAGGACGGCATAGAGGTCGTCAAGGAACTGGACAAGGCCGTCTTAAGCAAAGGAACCTGGGCCACCCTGGTATTTCGCTACCAGCAGTGGGAACCGACAAAACAGGTCTACAGCGAGGATAAGTACAGCATCCGCCGGTACAGAAAAATGAAAGGCGAGTACCGTGCGCAGTCAAAGTTCAATATTTCCGGCAAAGAACAGGCCGAAAAGCTTGTGGAAATACTCCAGGCGTGGATGCAGGAAACAGGGGAATAGAAGCCCCCCAATGGTAATGCGCTCAGAGCGGATTAGCTTTGAGGCGCTCACTTCGGCGTTTAACGGCGGGCAAAGCTAGCCTGCGCCAATTTCGCGGGCCTTGTTGCGCTTCGCTTCACAAGACAAGAGCATTTTGCCGGCATGTTTAATTTCAAAGGTACAATGCTCTAATACGTGGTCGGCACGCGCAGCAGGCTTTCGCACGAGTTCCCTTCCCAGTCGGAGCGAAGGATCCATCCCTGCTTGTCCGCATGAATGCTGATGCGGCAAGTCTGGTGCTCCACCCTGTCCCTTATGAAGAACTCCACGTCTTCAAAAACGGGGAAGCCGTCGCTGTCATTATATAAGAACATCCGCTGTGTTTCATAATGTGCCGGAACCAGCACGTTGCGGTCCACGGTCCACTCGTGCCGGACGGTGCCGTCCGGCAAATTCACACTGGCGGAGGGTTTTCCGAAATAGTGCTCGGCCACGGACATGTTGCCCATGTTCGGCATCAGTCTGCCCAATTTGCCGTGGGCGCAAGCGCTTATAACAAGCGCGCCGGCCAGAAGAAGCGGGAGCATCAGAAGCGTTGCGCGCTCAAAACCGCGGTTGTTCATTGCCCGGTGGTTTGGGGAAGGGAGCGCGCCTGTGTTTGCGGCTGTCATGGAACGCCTCCTTGGAAAGCAAGCGATACGCAAAAGGACGTGGCGGGAATTTTCCGTACCTAAAAATACTCCGTTACCATTCTTCGTTCAATGATTATTGCCTGCCTTATACAAGCTTGAGGGAGCGCTGCCTCCGCATTCCGGTTCATCCTGCGTCACACGCGGGTGCTCCGGAATGCGGACAGCGGGGCATTCTTCAATAAGGCGGAGCGGTCATAGCTGCAACGGCGGCTTCAGCTTGCGCACTCTATGCACAACACAGCCTCTGGCATAGCCAGGAGGCGCGCAAAAGCGATGGGTTCGCCGCAGTCTCTGCAATAGCCGAACTCCGGAGTCTCCAGATGTTTTACCGCATATTCCAGGCCGGCATACCGCGCCTTGGCCGTGGACAAGGCTGCTTGGTTTACACTTTTATTGACGATGGCATTCATGCGGGTGATGTCGTCCATATCTTCCGCGATGATCGGGCGGGTAATTTCCTCAAGACGCGCGATTTCCCCGACAAGACGTTCCAATTCAGAGGCTATTTTTGCTTTAAGCGCGTCTTTTTGCTGTTCTGTCATACTTCGCCGCTCTTTATTTTTCCAGGCGTCTGGCAATTTCTTTAGCCGCGGCGCGTCCGGTGCCCATTGCCATAATCACTGTGGCCGCGCCCGAAACGATATCCCCACCGGCAAACACATTGGGGATGGAAGTTTCCCCGTTTTTATCCACTGTTATATATCCGCGTTTATTCAAGGCCAGGCCTGGGGTGTTTTCCAGCAGGATGGGGTTCGCCTCTGTGCCCACGGCAATAATAGCCAGATCTGTGGGCAGAACAAACGAACTGCCTGCCAAGGGCTTGGGGCTGCGCCGTCCGGATTTGTCCGCTTCTCCCAACTCCATGCGCTGCAACTCCACAGCGGTAAGCTTTCCTTCGGCATTTCCCAAAAAGCGCAGAGGAGCGCTCAGCAATTCAAGCTTGATGCCCTCTTCCTCAGCGTGCTCAATTTCTTCGTGCCGGGCGGGCATTTCCGCTCTGGTGCGCCGGTAGACAATGCTCACGTTTTTCGCCCCCAGGCGCAAGGCTGTGCGCGCGGCGTCCATGGCCACGTTCCCGGCTCCGAACACCGTCACGTTTTCACCGGGAAAGGTGGGCGTGTCGTGTTCCGGAAAGGCGTAAGCCCGCCCCAGATTGATGCGGGTAAGATACTCATTGGCGGAAAATACTCCGATCAACTCTTCTCCGGGGATTTTGAGAAACTTGGGCACGCCCGCCCCCACGCCGAGAAACACCGCCTTATAGCCCTGTGCGAACAACTCCCGCACCTGAATGGTTTTGCCGCCCACAAAATTGGTTATGAACTTCACCCCAAGCTGTCTGAGCATGTCTATTTCCACGCCCACAATTTCCTTTTTCGGCAGCCGGAATTCAGGAATCCCGTAACTCAATACGCCGCCAAGCTCATGCAGGGCTTCAAACACGGTAACGGAAACGCCGCGCGCGGCAAGATACCCCGCCACAGTTAAGGAAGAAGGGCCTGAGCCGATGCAGGCCACTCTGAGGTTCGGATCAGGCAACAGGCATTCATCGCTGCCCAAAAGATAGCGGCAGGCGTTGGAAGCCAGGTACGTATCAGCCACAAAGCGCTCCAGGCGCCCTATGGCAATGGGCTGCCCTTTGCTTTTAAGTACGCAACTGCCTTCGCACTGCGTTTCCTGGGGGCATACGCGGCCGCACACTCCAGGCAGGCTGTTGGTTTTTTTTATGATGCTGTAGGCATCATCCAGCTTGCCGTCCGCCAGAGCGTGGATAAAATCCTTAATGGGCACCTCCACCGGGCACCCCTTAACGCACAGGGGCTTTTTGCATTGCAGACAGCGCTTTGCCTCTTCCAGGGCCATGCCCGGAGAATACCCCAAAGCCACTTCGCGAAAGTTTTGCACGCGCAACTGCGGGGGCTGGCAGGGCATGGGCACGCGTTGGGGGATATTTTTTTTGGGTTTTTTCTTGGGCTCATCGCCAAAACAGTCACAAAAAGAATCGTGCGATATTTTTTCCTGAGGTTTAAATGTGGTCAGCCTCTGGCGCAGCGCGTTAAAATCCACGAGATTGCCGTCGAATTCCGGCCCGTCAACGCAGGTAAATTTGGTCTCCCCGCCCACAGTAACCCGGCAGGCCCCGCACATGCCGATGCCGTCCACCATAATGGAATTCAAACTCACGGTAACCGGCTTGTTAAAGGGCTTCACGGTTTTCACAACGGCTTCCATCATCGGCACCGGCCCCACCGCCACGACTTCACCCACGTCACCGTTCTGGGCAAGCCGCTCTTCAAGCAACTCTGTAACCAGGCCTTTGCGGCCAAGGCTGCCGTCATCCGTGGATACCAGCACCTCGGGACAAAAGGAGGAGAGTTCTTTGTGATACAGGAGCAAATCTTTGCTGCGCGCGCCGATTACAGCCACAACGTGGTTGCCCGCGCGGTGGTGCCCTTTGGCAATATGGTGCATGGCCGCTATGCCCGTGCCGCCGCCAACGCAAATAACCGTCCCTTGCCGATGGATTTGGGTGGGCCTTCCAAGGGGACCGCACAAATCCGCAAGGCTGTCTCCCTCCTTCAGGGAGTTGAGCACCGCCGTTGTTTTTCCGAGCACAAGAAAAACAAGAGAAATCGTCCCTGCCGCCTCATCGGTATCGGCTATGGTTAAAGGAATGCGCTCTCCGTTTTCAGCGACCCGCAACATGACAAAATTGCCGGGTTGAGCGGTTTTGGCAATATGCGGCGCATAAATATCAAAGCGGCTGGTGCGCCCCGGAATGAGGTCTTCTTTCCTGACGATTTTGGCAGGCATAGGTAGTATTCTCCTGTCGGTAAGAGTACGTGCGGCGTAGTTGTGGATGTGGGTAAAGCCCTTCTGTCCGCCGAGCGGACATTGCAAAGATGAAATATTCCAGGAGGTGTTGGCGCTATGCTTTGTCGGAGTGAAGCATAGGCGGAATTTGCTTTTATCGGCCAGGCTGGAGCGAGCGGATCAATAGTGATCCGCTCTTAACGTTAACAGGCCCTCAAAGGCGGAACATGCCATGCATGCGCACGGCATGCCCTTAAGGCGATGCCTCCGAATTTCAGATGTTGCGGCGGGCTCGTCACCTGCCTGGGATGATCACTTATAACACTCTGGCTATCGTTTTCACCGCAACAAGCGGGCCGCTTTGTCCGTCTGCGGGCGCGCCCGCATCCCGGGTCAGGGTAATTTCCACGGTGAGCCCGGCGGCAAAGGCCCGCTTGAGCGCCTGGTTCAATGTTTCTTCCGCCTCGCGTATGGAGGCGGCCAGTCTCGCGTCTTGCCCCCCTTGCGCGCATGCGCATTCTTTTATCTCATCTTTCTTGTGCGGTTCTTTGTGCTCGCGGCAGGCGTCCTTTGCCCCAAAAAGCATAGCTCCCGGCTGGTCCAAAAGCACTGAAAATCCGTTTTCGGAACTGACGCGCAAAATACCGGCAAGGCACAGACCGTCTTTGGCCGGATCGCCGAAAAAAGCTTCCCGGTCAAGGCAATGAAACACTATGCGCGCCCCGTCCAGACCGGCGTCCAGGCAAGTGTCTTCATACTCGGAAGGAAAAGAAAGGTTCACAACGCCGGTTTCCGGCGTGTTCAGCGTAAAGGGAAAAAACAGAAACTCTTTCCCGCCGTGCATAAGGCCATATATTTCCCGCCCTGTTTTGTCTTCGCGCAAAAACTCAAAACCGGGCCCGCACATAAAGCGCAGAGGTTCTTTTGCCTCAGGGCGATCAATTTCTATCAGCAAAGGGATTGTGGCGTGCATAGCATGGCTCCTCAGACGGTCGAAGCTTCACTTCGCCAGTTCCGGTATGCCGAAAAAGCGCCGGGCGTTATCGCCGCATTGGGTCCAGAGTTCCGCCGGCGTCATGCCTCGGGCTTCGGCCATGACGGCAATGGTATAACCGAGATTCGCGGGCTCATTGCGCTTGCCGCGCAAAGGCATGGGAGAAAGGTAAGGGCAGTCGGTTTCCACCAGTAAGCGTTCAGCGGGCGCGGCCGCCACAGCCAGGCGCAGGGCCCCATTGCCCGGAAAAGTCACTGTTCCGGGCACGGAAATATGCCAGCCGTTGCGGACAATACGTTCAAGCATAACGGCGTCTCCGCCAAAACAATGCCACAAAAGAGGATATTCGGTAAAGCCTTCGCCTTCAAGAAGTTCAAAGCATTCTTTTTCAGCCTCCCGGCAATGGATAACCACAGGCAGCTTCAAGTCCCGGGCAAGGGCGAGCTGGCGGAGAAAAACCCGGATCTGCGCTTCCGGCGGGCTGTCCTTCCAGTAAAAATCAAGCCCTATTTCGCCTATGGCCCGGATGCGGGCATCCGCAAGCACGGCCTGGCGTATGCCGGTTTCCATGGTTTCAGTATAACCGGCGGCTTCTGTCGGATGTATGCCGAGGATGAAATATACTTCAGGGTACTGCGCAAAAAGCTCTTTCCCCGTCGCCCAGGCCTCCGGGCTCAGAAAAACCTGGATAATCTGGGCCACTCCGGCGGCAAAAGCTCGCTCCAACACCTCTTTGCGGTCCACGGAAAACTGACGGCTGTTAAGGTGGGCGTGAGATTCCACTCCGGTGCGAGGTAATTGCGGCGGAAGAAAAAAAGGCGGATTCTTTTTTTTGCTCACGACAGCTCCTGCCGAAACTGAAGCGATTGCCGCAAGGTTTCTTTATCCATAAATCTGACTTCCGCGCCAAGGGGAATGCCCTGCGCCAGGCGGGACACTTTAATGTGCGCAAAGCGCGCCTGCACACGGGCACGGATGTAGCTGGCGGTATTTTCCGCTTCCATTGTGGCCCCAAGGGCTAGAATAAGCTCTTTGACCGCATCCTGGCTAAGGCGCCTGTCCAGCCGCTCAAGTTCAAGGCTGTCCGAATGGGCATTTTCCAGAGGCGCGAGAAGCCCCCCCAAAATGACGAACTGCCCGTTATAGAATGAGCCTTCTTCCAATACAAGCATGCTGTCCCAGTCCGCAACCAGGCATACAACCTCGCGCGAACGCCCCGGGTCGGAACAGACCCGGCAGGGGTCGGTATCGGAAAGAGCCCCGCACTGTCCGCACAAATGCAGCTTATCGCGTAAATCATGAATCGCCAGGCCCAGCCGCCGCGTTTCGCCCTCCGGCCATTTAAGAAATGTCATGGCGCAGCGCAATGCGGACTTGGGGCCGAGGCCGGGCAGCCGGGAAAGTTGATCCACTACGGCCCGCAATGGTTCCGGAAGTTGTCGCACAAAAATGCCCTTATGGTAAAGAGGCTGTCTGTAAACCGCCTGTCGTAATTTGGCGGCGGATGCGGTTTCGCGTCAGGCGGGGAAGGCAAGTTTTTCGCTCCGGGAGCGCATTCTTATCGTGCATGGGCGGAGCAAAAAACAATGTCCGGCGATGCATCACGGCAAACCGCGCCGTTACCCGTTTTTTATCCCGCCGCAATGTATTAATGCAATTGGCCGAAGTCAATCACAAAAGCCCCGAGGTAATTTTGGGCTTCTTGAATTAAAGGGTGTTGCATAAGCTCGGCCTTCAATTCCTCCCGGCTTTTCCGGACTATGTTCGGTTTTTCAATAATAAGGAGGGGCACGGCGCCGTAAAGCGTTTTTATAAGGCTTTGTATAAAACCCTGCGTTTCAGGATCGCATAGACGTTCGGCCGTAAACTCATCCTGGGCGACAAGAAGCAGTTTTTCGCCCCGTATTTGTCCCTGGGCCCGGCAAAGCAGCGGCAACAGCCAAGACGGCGTCTCGCCCTCTGCGCAGGCTTTACGTACAGCTTCCCAGCAAAAGCCGTCCATGCCTTCTGTCACAAAGGCTTTTTCCTCTCCGGCAGATGATGCGTTTTCCCGAAAAGGAAAAAGCCCGTCCCTGTTTTCATCCGCCAATCGGTCTTCTTGCGCGAAGGTTTCTCCGGTTTCAGCCGAAGCCGCGGCTTCCTGGGCAAGAAAAGATGAGGAACCGGCCTTGCCCATCCGTCCCTTTTCCTCTCCGGCCGCTCCGGCTTTTTGGGGCACGGGGCCGCCGCCGCTGTTTATGCCGGCGGGCGCCGGGGGCGCGCTTTTTCTGCCGAGGGCGGAAAGGTGCTCCAGGGAGAGGAGCCTGGGCAACATGGCAATATTGAGCAGCAGCAATTCCAGGGCCAGGGCGGGTTCGAGGCAGTCAAGCACCCGGCGTTGGCCTTCAAGGGTCATCTGCCAGCAGGCGTGGATATGCTGTAAAGAAAAGTCCTGAGCGGCCTTAAGGCAGTTTTTTGCTTCTTGTTCGGGCAACTCCACCACAGAAAGGGCGGCTTCGCCCGATTGGCGCAGCAAAAAAAGATTTCGCCATAAAGAAGCCAGTTCCCGTAAAAAAAAGCCCATATCCAGGCCTTGGGCGAGCATTTCCTGTAAAATGACGCTCACGGTGAGGCTGTCTCCATCGCGAAAGGCCGCCAGCATACGCATGAAGCCTTCTTGCCCGACAAGACCCAGCAATTTTCTGGCCGAATCCTCAAAAAGTTTGTCATCGCCAAGGGCCAGCACCTGTCCGAGAATGGACATGGCGTCACGCGCGCTTCCGGCCCCGCGCCGGGCAATCAGGCGCAAGGCGCTTTCTTCATATTCTATCCCCTCACGGGCAAGGATATTCCGCAAGTGCTCCGTCAGCGCGTTTTCAGACAAAGGCTTGAACACATAATGCTGGCAGCGGCTGACGATGGTTGCGGGAAATTTGTGCGGCTCTGTGGTGGCCATAATAAAAGTAACCCCGGCAGGAGGTTCTTCCAGGGTTTTCAGCAGAGCATTAAAGGCTTCTCTGGAGAGCATGTGGGCTTCATCAATAATAAATATTTTATAGGCTCCTTCCATGGGAGCATAGCCCACCACTTCTTTTAAGCGGCGCACATCATCAATGCCCCGGTTGGAGGCGCCGTCTATTTCCACCACATCCACAGCGCTGCCAAGGGTAATGGCGCGGCACTGATCACACTGGTTGCACGGTTCTTGAGCAGGGGCCCTGCGGCAATTGAGCGCTTTGGCGAAAACCCGGGCCAGGGTTGTTTTTCCAACGCCGCGAGTCCCGCTAAAAAGATAGGCCGGCGCTACTTTTCTTTCAAGGGCGGCACGAGAGAGGATGGCTTTTATGCTCTCCTGCCCGGCCATCTGAGCAAAGGTCTGGGGCCGGTATTTTGCGGTCAGCGCCACATGGCTCATAGTGTTTCTCCATAAAAAAAAAGGAGCGTACGGTAAGTATTACTGAAAGGTCAAGACATCTCCAGAAAACAAAAAAGCAATTATAAAACCTAGTATTATCGGCATATTAAAATTTCAATTTTCATTTTCTCTTCTCTCTTAGCGCCATAAGCGGCGTTGAAGAAAAGCGGCTCTTGTGCTATGGCTAAGGACTGCGTATTACGGTATGCGCTTTTTCGTATCCGTAATTTTTCCCACCTGAAAATTTCATGCGTTTGTTGTGCTTACAAAAATTACTCTGCGCCAACATCTTGAAAAATCGTTTCCGGACCGGGATCTTGCCCGTTGGTTCGATCCTTTGATCATGGACGTTGATGAAAATAAAAAAGTGCTGCGCGTTTCCTTTCCGCACGCTATTTTTGGCCGCTGGTTCATGGGGGAACTCAAACCGCATTTTGAGCGCCAGCTTATGCCTGTTATGGACGGCATGGCGATTATTTATACGGAAGAGCAGGATTTTCAGCCGCAAAAGCGCTCTTCGCCTCATCTTTTTTCGGGCAAAAAGCAAGAAAGCGCCCCGGGTGATAAGCTCCTGGGTCTGCCTTTGACTGAAACATGCACTTTTGACAGTTTTTTGGTGAACCGCAAAAACAGCGTTGCTCTTGAGGCGGCAAAAAAACTCTCCGCTTCCTGTGTTCCTCTGGTGCTTTTCGGACAAAGCGGCTCGGGAAAAAGCCACCTTTTAAGCGCCATGGCCAATGCCTGCCGGGTGAAAAAACAAATTTTCTTTTATGGCGATGTGGAGTTTCTGAGCGCGGTCAACCTTACCTCTGGCAATTGCGCCGCAATACGAGAAGAAGCGGTTTTTTTGGATAATGCCCAGCGCGTTTTTTCCCTCCCCGGCTTTCAGGAGGCGCTGGCTGTTTTGATAGATGCTTTTTGCAGCGCGGGAAAGCTCCTGGCGCTTGGCCTGGATATCCACCCGGCCCACTGTTTCGGCATTCAGCCAAAGCTTCTTTCCCGTTTAAGCCGAGGCCTTGTTCTGGAACTTAAACGTCCTGATCTGGATATCAGAGCCCAGTATGTACGGCAAAAAAACCGGGCGCTTGCGCTGAATCTGGATAAAGACAAGGTGCTTGCCATAGCGCAGCGTTTTTCTGACATGCGGAGTATAGACGGCGTGCTCACACGGATGCTTTTTTGCCGTTCATTAGAAACGCACGATGCGGATCGTGCCCCCGGGCCGGATTCCTCTCCTTTTCTGGAGCAGGAAATGGAACGTGATTTTCTTAGGCCGGCCCATATTATCACCGTGATAGCCCGGCATTTTTCCCTGTCGCCGGATATGCTTGTGGGAAAAAATCGAGATGCGCGCAACAGCCGCGCCAGGCATATAGCCATTCTCCTTTGCCGGGAGCTTCTTGGCCTGCCGCTCATGCAGCTTGGCCGCCTTTTCGGCGGCCGCGATCATTCTTCCATTGTGTATTCTATTAAAAAAATAAAGCAGTTGCAGGATAGTGACAAAGATACGCACAATGAAGTGGAGTTATTGCGTAAATTGTGCCTTACCAAACGCGCCTTCTGAGTTTTGTTCGTAACCCCATATGCCGCTGCAATGGAACGTTCTTGAAAAGTGCATATTATTATCTGTAAAAAAAAGTAGTTACCTACTTACGCACAAAGGAACAGCCCCTACTACTCTTACCTAAGGAGAATATATGCATCTTAGAATATATAAAGAGGAAGTCATTGAAGGTTTGCAAAAAGCGGCCAACATTATTCCTCAGCGGACAGGGGCGGCATATCTGCGTTCCATATGGCTTAAGGCTGAAAACAACAGTTTGGAGATTTTATCCACGGATTCCAACATAGAATTTCGCGGATCCTATACGGCGGAAGTTTTGGAGCCCGGGCTTGTGGGCGTGCAGGGGCGCGCTTTTGTGGAGCTGTTGCGCCGTTTGCCAGCGGGGCAGGTGTCTTTTAAGGTGGAAGGCGAGTCCCCTGTTTTGCATATAGAGCAGGGTCGGCGTAAGTATAAGCTTCCCATCAATGATGCCACCTGGTTTCAGAAATTTTCCGATTTTCCGGAAGAAGGCAAGGTTCTCTGGTCCGGCGATTATTTGCAGGAACTCATAGACAGAACCAGTTACTGCATAGGGGATGAGGGCCTTGACGCTCTGGGCTGCCTTTTCATGAAACCCGCCGACGAGGGCCGCATTGAGGCGGCGGGAATGAACGGCCACCAGTTCGCCATGCAAAGTTTCATCCAGGATGATCTGCGCGGCTTGTTGCCGGCGGAAGGCATTCTGGTGCAAAAAAAATATTTGGCGGAACTGCGCAAATGGCTGGAATCTGATGAAATTAACGTCAATATCAGTGATAAGCGTCTGTTTTTGCGCTCGGAAAAAAAGGCGGAATCTTTGAGTCTTCCCTTGTCTTCCTATCAGTATCCGGATTACACGGTATTTCTCTCCCGCCTGAAAGAAAGCGGCGTTTCTTCTTTGCGCCTGCCGAGGGCGGAAACGCAGGACGCTTTGCTGCGCATAGCCATTTTTAATTCTGAGAGTAACCGTTGCACGTATTTTAATCTTTCAGAAAAAGAACTTGTGCTTACGGCTACGGGTCAGGATTTGGGATCCGCCTCAGAGAGCATGGATGTGGAATATTCGGGCGGCATAGAAAAAATAGCTTTTCCCACAAGCAATCTTTTAACCATCATGGATCACTTTTCCTCAGCCGAGCTTTCCTTCACCCTGACAGGAACGGAAGGTCCCTGCGGCATTCATGGAAAAGACGATGTTTCCTATCTTGTCATTATCATGCCCATGAAGATACTTGATGACGTCAACTTCAATGAGGAAGAGATTGCATGAGTTTTGAAGCAGAAAAAAGCTCTGCCAAGTATGATGCCGCAAGCATAACCGTGCTTGAGGGGCTTTCCGCTGTGCGCAAGCGCCCGGCCATGTACATAGGGAGCACGGATGGACGCGGCCTGCACCACCTTGTCTATGAAGTGGTGGATAACTCCATTGACGAAGCCATGGCCGGATACTGCACGAAAATAACCATCCGTCTGCATGTGGATGGTTCTTGTTCTGTGTCGGACAACGGCCGGGGCATTCCTGTGGATATACACCCTAAAGAAGGGGTGCCCGCGGTGCAGGTGGTAATGACAAAACTGCACGCCGGCGGAAAATTCGACAATTCTTCGTATAAAGTGTCCGGGGGTCTGCACGGCGTGGGGGTTTCCTGTGTAAACGCCCTGTCCGAATCGTTGGAAGTGACGATCCGGCGCGGCGGTTTTCGCTATGCGCAACGGTATTCCCGGGGCATACCCCAAGAAGAGGTGCGGCATTTGGGAGAATCCCAAAACCACGGCACCACGGTGCGCTTTACGCCGGATGACCAAATATTTGAAACCACGGAATTTTCCTATGAAGTTTTGCGTAAGCGCTTTGAAGAGCTGGCCTATTTGAATAAGGGGCTGGAAATTGAGTTCATTGATGAGCGCACGGATGAAAAAGAGCTGTTCCGCTTTGACGGCGGCATTGAGCAGTTTGTTAGAGATTTGAACCAGGGCGAAAGCGGAATCCACAGCATCATTTACGGTTATGGAGAAGCGCAGGGCGTTGTGGCGGAATTTTCCCTCCAGTACAACGCGGGGTATAAGGAAAATACCCTTACCTTTGCTAACAATATCCGCACCAAAGAAGGCGGCACCCACCTGGCCGGCTTTAAGACGGCTCTTACCAGGGCCATCAACAATTACCTTAAAAATTCCGAGCTGAATAAAAAACTTAAAATGAGCCTTTCCGGCGATGATGTGCGCGAAGGGCTTACAGCCATAGTTTCCGTTAAGTTACCGAATCCTCAATTTGAGGGACAAACCAAGACAAAGCTCGGCAACAGCGAAGTGGCCGGCCTTGTGGGCGGTATAGTTTATGACAAGCTGAGCGTATTTTTTGAGGAAAACCCCAAGGATATAAAACTTATCATCGATAAGGCCGTGGATGCGGCCCGGGCAAGGGATGCGGCCCGCAAAGCCAAAGACCTGGTACGGCGCAAAGGGGCGCTTTCCGATAACTCTCTGCCGGGCAAGCTGGCGGATTGCCAGAGTAAAGACCCGAAGGATTCTGAGCTGTTTATTGTGGAAGGGGACTCGGCCGGAGGCTCAGCTAAACAGGGGCGGGATCCTTCCCGGCAGGCCATTTTGCCGCTACGGGGCAAAATCCTTAATGTGGAGCGCACCCGTTTTGACAAAATGCTGGCGAATAAAGAAATTAAAGCGTTGATTACAGCCATGGGCGCGGGCATAGGCACTATCAGCGGGGAGAGCGACATTGATCTTTCCAAATTGCGCTACCACACCATCGCCATCATGACCGACGCCGACGTGGACGGAGCGCATATCCGCACCCTGCTCCTGACCTTCTTCTTTCGCCAGTATCGAGAACTTATCGAAAAGGGGCATTTATTCATCGCGCAGCCTCCTTTGTACCGTGTCCATGCGCAAAAGCTGGAAAAATTCATCAAAGACGACGGAGAGTTGAACAGCTTTCTTTTGGAACGCATCAGCAAAGATGCGGTGGTGCGCGCAGCCAACAGTGAGGGGTTTGAAGGCCAGGGCATAATCGATCTGGCGCTGGATATCGCCTTTATCGGGCAGCGCCTGCGCGATGCGGAAATAGCCGGAGTGGCCGAACCGTTGTTCATGGCGTTTTTGCGTTATGAAAAACTCCTTGAGCCGGGGTGTTTTTTGGAAGATAGCCTGGATTTGTTTAACTTTCGCGATTATATGGGTAATCTGGGCTTCACCCTTACAGTGGAACATGAAGAAACGGAGCTTGAGCAGATCAGCAGGCTGATTTTTGAAGACAAAAACGGCCACCGCACCAAGCTCAGCCTGGATTATTTCGGTTCCAAGCTGTACCGGCAAGCCTGGAACTCACGCAAAGACATCGTGAACAAATGCGGCGGAACCGATTTCGCCATTGAACGTAAAGAAGGCTCCATTGCTGTGAGCGGCTTGTTCAATCTGGAAAAAAAGCTGTTTGAAGAGGCCCGCAAAGGCATTACCATCCAGCGCTACAAAGGCCTTGGCGAAATGAACCCGGAGCAGCTTTGGGTTACCACCATGAACCCTGAAAACCGTGTTCTTTTGCGCGTGACCATTGAAGATGCGGAAGAAGCCGACGACGCCTTTGAAGAACTGATGGGCGATCGCGTAGAGGCCCGGCGCGAATTTATCGAACGCAATGCGCTGACAGTTCAAGATCTTGATATTTAAAGGGTAGCGGCATCCGCTGCTCAATTGTGCAAGCTGCCTCTCCAGAATAAGGATTACACAATGGCACGCCTTTTCTCTGTATTTTTACTTTTTTTGCTTTGCATCTCTCCTTCTTTGGCCTGGGGCGGGGAGGTGAAACTCGGGGATTCCTGCACCCTTGCCGTGCCGGACTGGAAAATGCTGAATCACGCGGATATGAACCTTGCCCCTGAAGCGGTGAAAAAAGTCATCGACTGCGCCAACGAGGATCCGGGAGAAGAAAAATTGCTCGGCTGGATCTTAGGGGAAGGGGAAACCTTCCAAGCCGCGTTTTGCCTAAGCTTGCAAAAAAAAGGCATGGGAAAGCTGCGCTCCTTGATCAAGTCCAGCCAGGGCCCCCGACGTAAGCAACTTTCCGATAACTTTATAGATACCTTTGCCTCCAAATTGAACGAAGAATACAAGACCAAGCGAGGCATGGCTTTGCTTGAGCTTTCCGGGGATCTCATGGATGCCGATAATGATCTGATTCTGGTCATGGACGGCAAACTCAAGGATACAAACCGGCAGCTCATACGCGGCCTTGTGGTGTTTTTGCATAAGGACAGTCTTTTGAACGTCAGCGTCATTTACGATGCGGCAGCGCCTGAAGAAGTGGTGCGGCGCCTGGACGCCATTCCCATTTCCCTCAGTTGGAATTAGAAGTCATTCCCTAATGAATTATGAAATCAGTGCCAGACTCTTTGATTCTTCCCTAAAGGAAACAGTACCGTATGTCGCAAAGTAACGAAGGCCAGGAAGTTTTCCCCGGCGTCAGCATAGAAAAGGAGCTGCGCAAATCCTATCTGGAATATTCCCTGTCCGTGATCATCGGCAGGGCGATTCCGGATGTGCGCGACGGCTTAAAGCCCGTGCACCGGCGCATTCTTTTTGCCCAGCATGAGCTTGGCAACAGCTATGGACGGCCTCCAAAAAAATCCGCCCGGGTGGTCGGGGATGTCATCGGTAAGTACCATCCCCACGGTGACTCGGCTGTATATGACGCTCTGGTGCGCATGGCCCAGGATTTTTCCATGCGCGACCCCCTTGTGGACGGGCAGGGGAACTTCGGCTCCATTGACGGCGACGCCCCGGCGGCCATGCGGTATACGGAAGTGCGCATGTCCCGGCTGGCTTCCGAGTTTCTTGCCGACATAGACAAGGAAACGGTGGAGTTTCGCCCCAACTATGACAATACCCTTGAAGAGCCTGTGGTCCTGCCGGCCAAGGTGCCCAACTTTTTGCTCAACGGAACCTCAGGCATTGCCGTAGGCATGGCCACTAACGTGCCTCCGCACAATCTTGGGGAATTATGCGACGCCTTGCTTCAGCTTGTGGATGATCCGGACTGTACGGTCTATGACCTTATGGAGCACGTAAAAGGACCGGACTTTCCCACCGGCGGCATCATCTATGCGGGCAAAGGCCTTGAAGACGCGCTCACTGCCGGGCGCGGCTCGGTCAAAGTCCGAGGCCGGGTGGAGGTGGAAACGCGCAAAAAAGGCGGCGAAGCCATCGTCATTCGGGAAATTCCCTATGCGCTCAATAAATCCAGCCTGGTGGAAAAAATCGCCTTTCTGGTCAATGAGCGCCGTATAGAAGGGGTTTCCGACCTGCGCGACGAGTCCGACCGCCGCGGCATCCGCATCGTGCTTGATCTCAAGCGCGGCGCCATTCCGGACATCGTCATCAACGCACTTTACAAGTATACGCCCCTTGAGAGTTCGTTCGCCTATAATATGCTGGCGGTTGTGAACAATCGGCCGCAGCTCTTGAATTTAAAGTCGGCCCTGTCGTATTTTCTGGAGCACAGGCGGGAGGTGGTGATCCGCCGTACGCGGTATGATTTGAAAAAATCAGAAGCCCGTGCGCATATTTTAGAAGGTTTGCGCATTGCTTTGGATAATATTGATGAAGTGGTGGCCCTGATCCGGGCTTCCAAAACGCCTCCCGAGGCCAAAGCCGGGCTCATGGAGCGTTTCGGGCTTTCCGAAATACAGGCCCAGGCCATTTTGGATATGCGCCTGCAACGCCTTACCGGCCTTGAGCATGAGAAGCTTTTGGAAGAATACCGGGAGCTGCTTAAAAAAATAGCCTACTTCACTTCCATTTTGGAAAGTGAAGATGTGCTGCGCGGCGTTATCCGCGATGAAATAACGGAGCTCAAAACCACCTTCGCCACGCCGCGCAAAACAGAAGTGGAGTACGACGACCTTGCCGGCATTGATATAGAAGATCTCATTCCGGATGAGGATGTGGTCATCACCCTTTCGCGCCGGGGCTACATCAAGCGTACTACGTTGGATAATTACCAGCAGCAGCGGCGCGGGGGCAAGGGCATTGCCGGGCTGCACATGAGTGATGATGACGTGGTGCAGGATTTTCTCACCACCTCCAACCACCAATATCTGCTTTTGTTCACCAACCGCGGCCGCATGCACCAGCTTAAGGTGCATCAGGTGCCGGAAGGCAGCCGCACGGCAAAGGGCGCGCATATAGCCAACCTTCTGCCTTTGGACAAAGACGAATGGGTCACCACGGTATTGACGGTACGCGAATTCAGCCCGCAGCAGTATTTTCTCTTTGTGACCAAAAAAGGCATGGTCAAGCGTTCCGAGGCGGCCATGTACGCGCGTTGCCGCAAAACCGGGCTCATTGCCGTGGGCCTGCGCGATGATGATGAGCTGATTACCGTGCGCGAGGTGCAGGAGCATTGCCAGGTGGTGCTCACCACGGAAGCCGGCCTTGCCATCCGCTTTGATTGCGCGGAGGTCCGGGCCATGGGCCGGGGAGCTTCCGGCGTCAAGGGCATTGCTCTGCGAGGCATAGACAAGGTGGTGGCCTGCGTTATTGTCAAAGACGGCGAGGAGGAAAGCTCCATCATGACCATATCGCGCAACGGCTACGGCAAACGCACCAAGCTTGAGCTTTATCGGGCGCAATCGCGCGGGGGCAAAGGCATCATCAACTTCCGGGCCACTGCCAAAACAGGCCCGGTTATCGGGGCCATGCCGGTTTCCGATGCCGATGCGTTGATCCTGCTCACCTCCACGAATAAGATTATCCGCATTGGCGTGGAAGAAGTGCGCACCATCGGCCGGGCGACCCAGGGCGTGCGCCTGGTGGCGCTGGATGAAGGGGCTTCGGTGGTGGGCTTTGACCGCATTGACGATTCCGGAGAGGAAAACCTCGACAAACCCGCGTCATAACGGGATGTTTTGCTGAGAGGGCGCTGCCTGCAAACCGCCTTGCGGGTTTTGTAGGCAGGGGCATAAAGCCCTCGCACCCGCGTTGCCCGCGCATGAGCGGGAGCTGAACGCGTATTTTTGGAGAGATGCATTGCCATGAAGCGAGAAAGACCTGAAACCTCCTGGCCGGGAGCCGGGATTGTTCTCACTCGCGCTATCCTGATCTGTGCGTTGCTGGCCTTTTTGGGTATGCTGCCGGGCTGTTCTTTGGAAGAATTTCAAGGAAAAAATGGGGAAAAGAGCGATCTGCTTCTTGCGGAAGAAGCGCTGCAAGCCCGGGATACGGGCGATGCGGAAATGTATTTCGAACGCTATTTACGCAAAAACCCCACCGGCGTGGATCGCTGGGAGGTATGGCAGGAACTGCTCTCCATCGCCTTGAATATGCGCCAGGATATGGACACGGCCAGGGAATACCTTGAAATTATGCTGGCGGAGTTTTATGAAAACGCCTCCAAACGGCAAGATATTCAAATGCGCCTTGCGGATCTGTGCAATCAGTCGCGCGCCTATCCCCGGGCGGTAAAGCTTTGGGAAGCGCTGATTGCGGATGAAGGATTGCCGGTTCAGAACCGGGCCGCCGTATACCGGGAGCTCTCCCGCGCCTATTTGCGCCGTCTGGAGTTTTCCATGGCTACGCAAATGCTCGGCATGTGCCTGCAACTAGAGGTGCCCGCTCCCACAAAAGCCGATTGTTTATACGATCTGGCCGAAGCGCAAATGCTCACCGATGAGCTCAAAGCTTCGGAAGACTCCCTGCGGCAATTGCTGCTCATAGAAAACGCCCTGCCCGAGCGGCGCGTCCTTGCTACATTCATGCTGGCTGATGTCCTGGAGCAGCAAAGCCGTCTGGATGAGGCCGTTACGCTGTATGAAAGCATTCGGGAAACGTATCCCAACACGAAAGTGGTGGAAATTCGCTTAAGCGGCCTTAAGGGCAAAAAAAACAGCAAGCCGGCTCCCGCCGCCCCTCGTAAAAAATAGATGACCACCACGCCATGCAAGAAAAAAACACCCAATTTTATGCGCTTGTAAAGGCGTTGGAGCAAGCGGGCTTCGCGCCGGATCCGGACGCCGGGCAAAGTCGCATTGTTTTGACGAAACTTCCCGAATTTAAAGATTCCCCTGTGTTCGCCCTAAGCGTCGTGATGGAGCGCCCTTTTGTGACGCAATGGGATTGTCTTTTTGATGATTGCATTTTGGAATCGGGCGCCATGGCCAAGGGCGCGGCGCACGGCAAAAGCATTTACAGCCGCAAAAAGGCCGTGGAGCGGGCAAAGCAGGAAAAATGGGTCGCCCTCTGGGCCTTGTATGACAGGGGCATCCTTTCCGAGCGCCACAGGCCCGCATGGGGGCGGTGGGAGGAAGTCTCCCTCCCCTAAATCTCGCGGGTCTTGTTGCGCTTCGCTTCACAAGACCGGAGCATTTTACTTGGCAAGTATACATACCGGTAAAATGCTCTGGCGGCTGTCCGCTGTGATTCTTCCCGGAAGGGGGTTCCTATTTTTCGGTGTCCGGATTGAGCGGGTATTTGGGTTCGCCGGCCATGCCGCAATACCCGCGCCGTTTTTCCACGGATCCGAATTTCGGCTCCGCCCATCTCCAGGCGGCGCAATCCTTGCCAAGACAAGGGGCCGGGTTCCCGGCAGCCATGCTCAACGGGCATGTATACAGAGCGGCTTCATCTTGTTTCATGGCGCTTTCCCCTTTATTCGCGCATGTGTTGTTCGCCCGCGGCTTTTACCTTAAGGGTGATGCCTTTTACTTCCGTCACTTCCACCAGGGTGCCCGCGGGGTAGTCGATTTCGGCTTCCACAGGCCAGGGGGAGTCGTTCACCTTAAGCCTGCCCCGGCCGGCTTTAATGGGTTCGGCAAGTGCCGCGCGGTACCCCACAAGCTGGCGGGGTTTCACATTGAGCATATCCGCAGGGGTTTCTCTGTGCGCTCCGAACTTATGGCGCAGGAGTTTCCACCAGACATAGCAGGCAATTATCAGGAGCAGGGCGAAAAAGCTCAAGGACCAGAGCCAGGGCATGGCGGGAAACAAAAACACGGTGAAGGCCACTATGGCGGCGGCTGTGCCGCAGCATAGAAAAAAGCCCGAAGGCGCGATGAGCACCTCCACGGCCAGCAACAGACAGGCCAGGCCAAACCAGAGCCATACCGGGCTGATGATGTTGATAAGCGCATCCATAGTCGGATTCCTTAACGTCGGCCTGAAAGTTTTTGGGAGGAAGGGGATGGGGGTACGGGAAGGCCCCCTTTTGCAAAAGGGGGCCTTCCCCTTCCCCCGTTATTCCCCGTTAGCCTTTTTTGCCTGAGCGCAAAAGCTCGCCCACCCCGGCCACAGCGCCCATGACTCCGGCCGCGTCCACAGGCATCATGAGCACTTTGCTGCTGTTTGAGTTGCCTATGTGCTGCAGGGCTTCGGTGTATTTCAGGGCTACAAAGTACTGTACAGCGGCGATATCGCCCTGGGCTATGGCTTGGGAGACCACATTGGTGGCCCTGGCTTCGGCTTCGGCCGCGCGTTCGCGGGCTTCGGCGCGCAGAATTTCCGCCTGTTTTTTACCTTCGGCCTCGCGGATTTCCGCCTCTTTTTTACCTTCAGCCACTAAGATGGCGGCGGCCTTTTCCCCTTCCGCTTCGAGCACTGTGGCGCGTTTGGTGCGTTCGGCTTTCATCTGGGCGTTCATGGCGTCCACCAGTTCTTCAGGCGGGCGCACGTCGCGGATTTCAATGCGCGTGACTTTAACCCCCCAGGGGTTGGTGGCAAGGTCAATAACTTCCAGGAGCTTGGCGTTAATGACTTCCCGCTTGGAGAGCATTTCATCCAGTTCCATTTCCCCGAGCACAGTGCGGATATTGGTCATGGTGAGGTTTAAGATGGCCTGGATGAGGTTGCTGACTTCATAGGCGGCCTGGGCGGGCTGCACGATCTGGAAAAAGCACACCGCGTCAATGGTGACGTTGGCGTTATCTTTGGAGATAACTTCCTGCTTGGGGATATCGAGCACCTGTTCCATCATGTTGATGCGCTGCCCCACATCGTCGATAAAGGGCACAATGATGTTCAGGCCCGGGTGCAAAATGCGGGTAAAGCGGCCAAAGCGCTCTATAGTCCACTGGAAGCCCTGGGGGACGGATTTCAAAGATTTTTTCACCAGCACAAGGGCCAGAATGACCAGCAGGAGCACGGCGGCATAGGGGCCGATATTGAAGGGGAGTTGCATTTCCATTGCGTATAAGCCTCTTGGAGCGGATTAAAGATGTGTCGTGCGCATGCAAAAGGCCGCGTGAACAGCCACGGCGGGCTTTGCCATGCGTTATTTCGCGGCGTGTTTACGAAGCGCTGCGCCGTATCAGGATTTTTCCGGTCACGTCCTGCAAGGCGGCTGTGCCGGTGAGGAGCATGGCAAGAGCAAGCTCCTGGGCGAGGAGTTCCACGGCATGGCGCACCCCCTGGGCTCCGCCTCCGGCGGCGGCCACGATTAAAGGACGGCCTATGAGCACGGCGTCCGCGCCAAGCGCCAGGGCTTTAAGCACGTCCGCGCCGGAGCGCACGCCTCCGTCAAGAAAAATATGTATGCGGCCGCGCGTTGCCGCGGCGATGTCCGGCAGAACGTCGGCGGTGCCGGGGCACTGTTCGAAGACACGTCCGCCGTGGTTGGAGACCACAATGGCCCGTACGCCCAGCGAGGCGGCCAGGGCGGCCTCTTCCGGAGTCATGATGCCCTTGAGGATGACCGGCAAAGGGGTTGCGGCCACGATGGCCGCTATATCTTCGCGGCTCGTGGGGCCTACAGGCTGGCCTTTCGCGGTCATGCCGGCAAAGCCCGCCGTATCCACGTCCACGGCAACGGCAATGGCGCCGGCATCCTCGGCGCGGCGGATGCGGGCTATTATTTCCTTTGCGCCGCGTGGTTTGATGGTGGGGATGCCAAGGCCTCCCTGCCTTCGGACAGCCTCAAGGCCGGTTGTGAACAGGCTGGGGTCAGCGCCGTCGCCGCTCCAGCCGAGGGAGCCCGCGGCCCGGCAGCCCGCATGCAGGGCTTCGGCCAGCTCTTCTTCGGCCAGCGCGCCGCCGAGGTTATAAAAACCTCCGGCCATGGGCGCGCCCATAACAGGGGCTTTGAGGTCCGTTCCCCACAGCTTCCAGCTCGTATCCGGGGTACGGACTTCGTGCAGAGTGCGCATATTCAGCTTCCAGCGCTCCAGAGCGCGGACGTTTTCTTTAAAGGCCGCGCCGGTGCCGACGCCCCCCATGCCCGGTACTTCTCCCGCGCAGGCGCGGCCGTCGCACACGGGGCAGACGCGGCAGTGGTGCTTAAGCTTTTCCCGGGCTTTTTCCCGAATTTCCTTCATATTCATTGCGGTGTCTCATGCGGCTGTATTGCTGTTCATGAGGGCATTTCGCCCACCAGGACGCGGCAGCCGTTGGGGAGATCCAGGTTAAGGGCGGACACGCGCCGGGCTCCGGCGGCGTGCAGCATTTCTGTAATTTCTCCGTGGGTGTAGGCTTGGCCGCCCTCGGTCTGTACGAGCATATTAAGGGCAAAAAGGGAAGGGAAGGCCGGGCCCGTGCGATCGTCGTGCAAGACGAACTCCTGAACGCACAAAAGGCCGCCGGGCTTTAAGCAGGCTCCCGCGTTTCGCACCAGGGCGGCGGCGTCAGTTGGGGATTCGCCGTGCAGCACTTGGGAAAGCCAGGCCACATCCTGCCCGGGGGGCAGGGGATCTTGTAAAAAATTTCCCCCCGCAAAAGAAACGCGGTCTTCCAGGTTAAAGCGGGCAATGACTTCACGCGCAACCGGTTCCGTGGTCGGCAGATCAAATATGGTGGCCCTCAGGTGCGGATTTTTTCTGCAAAAATAGAGGGCATAGGTACCCGGGCCGGCGCCGATGTCCACAAGGCGCTCCCGCCCGGAGAGGTCCAGCGCGTCGGCGATGCGCTCGGCCTGAAGCCGGGCGATGTTGAACATTCCCATAAGGAAGGCCTCGCGTTCAGCCGGGACCGAGGTGGTGGCGGCTCTGCGCTTCGCCTGGCTTTTTCCGCTGCGCAGCGCCTCGGTGAGCTGCGTCCAGGCAGGCATGATATGCATGTGGTGTTTGATAATAAAACCAAGGTACTCGGGCGAGTCGTGGGAGAGCAGCGCCAGCACTCGGGCTCCGGCTTTGAGGCGGCCTTTTTCCCATTCAAGGAAGCCCAGGGCGACCAGGGCTGTGGCGAGCATGGCAAAGGCTCTGGGCTCGCACCCCAGTTCCTGGGCCAGGGTTTTTTCTTCTTTGGGGCCCTGGCTTAAGGCGCTGAACAGATCGAGCCCGACAGCCGCATGTAGGGCGCATCCGGCCCAGTATGCGTCGGAAACCTGCATGATTTCTTTTTCCGTCCATTCCTTGGCCATAAAGCCTCCGCAGGGAGCGGCAAGCGCGCCTTCCCGGTTTGTAAAAGCAGATGACCATGCTCTTTGCGCGTCTGCTTTTTGAGGATGTCTCTTGTGCGAACGGCGCCTTATGCGGCGTTTTTTTAAATTTTCGCAGTAAAAAAACGCAAACGCAAGGAATTTGTTACAACGGAAACAGAGCTCAACGCCATGGCCGCTCCGGCCAACATCGGGGAGAGGGCGGGGCCGCCAAAGATGTGCAGCAGCCCCGCGGCAAAGGGGATGCCGATGATATTGTAGCCAAAGGCCCAGAAGAGGTTTTCGCGGATAATGCGCATAACGGCCCGGCCCAGGCCAAGCGCCGTGACAAGGCTTGCGAGATCCCCGCGCATCAGCACCACATCGCCGCTTTCCGCCGCTATATCAATGCCGCTTTTGACGGCAAAGCCCACATCGGCCCTGGCCAGAGCGGGGGCGTCGTTAATGCCGTCCCCCACCATGCCCACAATCCTGCCTTGTTGTTGCAGGTCCGCAATGGCGGCCTCCTTGCCGTCGGGCAAGACCCCGGCAATGACGGCGTCAATGCCGGCTTCGGCGGCCACGGCTCTGGCCGTGCGTTCATTGTCGCCGGTGAGCATGATGCAGTCGATGCCCAGCTCTTTCACCGCCGCGATGGCCGCGGGCGTGTCTTTGCGCAAGGTGTCGGCAATGGCGAACACCGCCTCGGGCTGTCCGTCCAGGAGTAAAATCACCGGCGTCCAGCCACGGGCCGCGTAGTTGCCCAGAACAGGTTCCAGGGCAGGGTCCGGCAAGGGGCAAGCCGTCCCGGAAAGCTCGGCGGCTTCACAATTCCGGGCTAAATGTTCGCGGATAAAGGCCGGGTTGCCCACAGCCACATGATGTGGACTTTCCTCCATCCGCACTCTGCCCAAAACGCCCTTGCCGGGCGCGGCAAAAAAATCTTCCACAGGCAGAAGAGGAATGTTTTTTTCCTGAGCCGCCTTGACCAGTGCCCGGGCCAGGGGATGCTCTGAGGCCTGCTCCAAAGATGCGGCAAGGCATAGCAGCGTTTCCGGATTCTTATTGGTAAGCGTCTTGATCTCCGTCAGGGAGGGTTTGCCTTCCGTAAGTGTGCCTGTTTTGTCAAACACCAGGGTAGTGATGCGCGAGCTGTGCTCCAGGGCGTCGCCGCTTTTGAACAAGAGGCCCAGTTGGGCCGCGCGCCCGGCTCCCACCATAATGGCCATGGGCGTGGCAAGGCCCATGGCGCAGGGGCAGGCGATAATCATGACGGATACGAACACGCGCAAAGCAAAGGCGGGAGAGTCGCCGAACAAGAGCCAGCCAAGGCCCGCCACGGTAGCGATGACCATGACCGCGGGCACAAAATAGTAGCTCACCTGGTCCGCGAGGCTCGCAATGGGGGCTTTGCTGCCCTGGGCTTCCTGCACCAGGCGGACGATCCGTGCAAGAGCGGTGTCCGCGCCCACGCGCTCCGCCCGCATCACCAGGCGGCCCTGCTGGTTCATGGAACCGCCGGTCAGAAGCGCTCCCGGGCCTTTTTCCACAGGCATGCTTTCGCCCGTGAGCATGGATTCATCCACAAAGGAGCTTCCTTCCAGCACCGTGCCGTCAACAGGCATGCGCGAGCCGGGCCGCACGAGCAATATATCGCCCGCAAGCACCTTGCTCAGGGTAACTTCTTCCCACACAGGGGGCGGTGCGGAAGCGGAGCCGTCGAAGTCGTCCGGAGGCATTACGCCGGGGGCCTGCCCTTCTTCTGTTTTTTTGAGGCGAAAAGCGGTTTCCGGCGCAAGTTCCAGCAGGCCTTTCAAGGCTTCGGAACCGCGCAGGCGGGAGCGGGATTCCAGATACTTGCCGAGGGAAATCAAGGCTATGACCATGGCGGCGGATTCATAGTACAAATCCACCCCGTAGGCGGCGTGCCCTTCGCCAAAAAACATATCCCAGATGCCGGGCGCGGGGAGCATATGGGCGGAAGGGGCATGCGCCGAAACCGGCATCATCGCGGCGCGAAAGGTGTTCCCAAGGCTGAAGATAAAGGCCGTGCCCGTGCCGAGCGCCACCAGAGAATCCATATTGGGGCTCCGGCGCGCCAGGGCGGGCAGGCCTTGCGTAAAAAAGCGGCGGCCCGCCCAGAGCACGGGCAGGCAGAGCAGAAGCTGGATCAACGCGAACATAAAGGGGTGCAGGCGAGGGGAGATGGCGTCAGGCAAAGGCATGCCGGACATTTCCCCCATGGATAAAATGAGCAGAGGCAGCGCGAAAAAAAATGCCGGAACCAGATCGCGCTTGCGTGCGGCCAGGTCGGCCTGCTGTTCCCGGCTGCGTTTGGCCCAGCGTTCAGCGGCCAGGGAGACGCTCCCTTCTCCGCCTTGCCCTGCGGACAGCGGTTCGGCTGTAAAGCCGAGCCGGGCGACGGCCTCCATAACGGCTGTTTGCAACGCCTGCGGATTCGTCCCTTCCATCAGTTCCACACGCGCTGTGTTTGAGGCGAGGCTGACGCTTGCCGAACGCAATTCAGGCATGGCGCCGAGCACTCGCTCTATGCGGGCGGAGCAGGCCGCGCAATGCATGCCCCCTATGGAAAATTCCAGGAAGTTTTTATTCATGGAGAATAGCCTCCTTGTGGAGGAGCTTTGGGGAAGAAGCATTCAGGAAGCGGGAGGGCTCGCGCCGCCGTTTCCGCGGGCTCCTTCCCGTATGGGGTGCTGTGCGGTCGCACGGCCTTTATGCGTCAATGCGCAAAAGCATGCGGCGGGAAACTTGCCCGGCCGGATTGGCCAATGACGGAGTCCGGCCCGGGGCAATCAGGCTTCAAAGCCGACGGCGATAATGGCTTTCCGTATAGTTTCCATCGGCACCGGGGCGTCGGGGTCTTTGTTTGTCCATTCCATGCGACCGGTAGCGAGATCAACCTCTACAGAGGCGACTCCCGGCAGCTTAGCGACGGCGTCCGCTACGGACTTGCGGCAATGTTCGCAGTGCATTCCTTTTACAGTGATGTTTGGCATGGTATCCTCCTTGGTGCGGATTACCGGCATCGTATGTTTCCCGCATGAGGCGGCATACGGCCCGGCATGTGAAAAGCGCGTCATAACGGTAGCCTATTTTTCTATATAATGCCAGTAGATGAGAAAAAGCCGCACTCTTTTCCGCCTTGCGCAAAATTATCATGCCTACGGCGCGCTATTCGCGTTTTCTCCCTTGCATCCGGAGCCAAATCGATATAAAGAAGCTTTTCCCGGGGATGTAGCTCAGCTGGGAGAGCGCCGCGTTCGCAATGCGGAGGCCAAGGGTTCAATCCCCTTCATCTCCACCAGATTTACATCCAGCAAAAGCTGGCAACGGCCGGAAGTTCTTGAAAATCAAGACTTCCGGCCGTTCTCTTTGCTTATTAACGTCTAGCCTAATCTATTGACATCTGCCCCCAATGGGGGCAACTATAGGGGCAACATTGGAACCGCAAAAAGGTGTTGCCCCCATGCCCCTCACCGATACCGCAATCCGTTCTGCCAAGCCGGAAAAGAAGACACAGAAACTCTTTGACGGTGGCGGCCTCTATCTGGAAGTTGCCCCCTCCGGAGGCAAGTGGTGGAGATTGAAGTATCGCGTTGCCGGGAAGGAAAAGCGGATATCCTTGGGTGTCTATCCCGCCGTGGGGCTCAAGGAAGCCCGCCGCCGCCGCGACGAGGCCAAAGAACAACTTGCCATGGGCATTGACCCCAGCGAGCATAAAAAGGCAACCAGGGCGGCAATACGGGCCACTGACGGCACCTCGTATGAAATTGTGGCCCGTGAGTGGTTCGCCAAGTATTCCGCTGGCTGGTCCGAGTCCAACGGTGTCAAGGTGCTTGCCCGCCAGGTGAACTACATCTTTCCCTTCATTGGCGGCAAGCCCATCAAGGAAGTGACCGCGCCAGAACTTTTGGAAGCCCTCCGCCACATCGAAAAACGCGGCTCCCTGGATACCGCTCACCGGGCCTTACAGGATTGCAGCCGCGTATTCCGTTACGCCATTGCTACCGGCAGAGGCGAGCGAGACACAGCCGCCGACTTGCGCGGCGCGTTGCCCCCAGCCAAAGGGGGCAACTTTGCCACCATCACGGAGCCGAAAGCCGTAGGAGCCCTTCTGCGGGCCATAGACGGTTACGAGGGCGGCGTTGTGGTGGCTTCCGCCCTGAAACTTGCCCCCTTGGTTTTTGTCAGGCCAGGGGAGCTACGGCAAGCGCAATGGTCCGAGTTCGATCTTGACGGCGCAGAGTGGCGCATCCCTCCGGAGCGGATGAAGATGCGACAGCTTCACATAGTCCCCCTGGCTCGTCAGGCACTGGAAATTTTGCGTTACCTTCACCCCTTCACCGAGCATGGCCGCTTTCTGTTTCCTTCGCCGCGCACAGATGCCCGGCCAATCTCGGATGTTGCCCTTTTGGCGGCGCTGCGGCGAATGGGCTACAGCAAGGAACAAATGACGGTTCACGGTTTCCGGAGCATGGCGAGCACCCTGCTTAACGAGCAAGGCTACAATCGGGACTGGATAGAGCGCCAGCTTGCCCACGGTGAGCGCAACAGCATCCGGGCGGCGTACAATTACGCCGAATATTTGCCGGAACGCCGGAAGATGATGCAAGAGTGGGCCGATTTTTTAGACGGATTACGCGCTGGCCAGAACCCCTCACAGCGATGAGGACGCACTTACCAGTTTCCTCCGGAAACCGGGTGCGCTCTGCGAAGCCTTGGGTACGGAAGAGCCAGCGGCAGGCGGCATGGAAAATGACGGACGTGTCTGCCTCTGGTCTTTGCGAAAGGCAGAAGCATAGCACAGTATACTTCACTCGCGTGAAGACTGTGCGACCGTCCCGCTCGACCGGTAGAGAAAACTAAAGTTCCCCGGATAGGTGCGGCCTCATGAACCGTACCGAAAAGCCGAACCTGAACGGCCTGCCGGGGAAAATTTCAGGAACGCCCTTACAGGGGGGAAGATGTCTTATTTCATCACAGTACCAGACGCGATGCGAGAATTTGACGGCATCAGAGAGGCACAAATTCTTGAAATCATCAATCACGGGTGGGCAGCGCCTTATGACGAACAGGGGCACCGACTGACACCGGAAAAATTTCATGCCTTGGTTCACCGTGAAATACAAAGCGCTATTGACAGGGCACGAGAGGATATTTCAGACTCATTGCGTGTTGAGAATGGTTGGGGAGGACGGATAGCACCGGAGCACAACCGGAGAATGCGCCGTAACTGTCAAGACAGCATCGAATATGCACAAGAATCAATGCCACGGGATATATTGCACTCAATGCGGTTTAAACGATTGGAACTTGAATCCGCAATTCGGCTCTAAGGGCATGGCGCGGATTATGGAGGACATCGCCCATGACATCAAAGAAGCCGCCTATTACCACTCCGGCATCGATGACCAGCCCGGCAAGATCGGCGAATGAGGGGGTATGCCATGACTGACATCAATTCCCGCATGGACTTCTATATCTTTGACGATGACGAGACGATAGAGAAGGCAGAAAACAAACCTATCAGGCTCTTAGCACCAGAGGAGTATATACTACTACATGAATCAAATATCAGGTCACTACACAACGATATCTATGAATGCCTGGAAGCTTTGTATCTTATCCTGGACTATGCATATCATGACGGAATCAAAGGCAATGCACGCGGATATTATGAAAATCTGTCCCTGGTATTCAAGAGATTTATCCGGATAGGAAATCTCATTGATGTGGATTTGATGCGCGAACAACATAAAAATGGCCCAGGGCGTAATATTCAGGCTGTTTTTATGAAATAACTTCCTGTCCCGCCACGGCAACCGGCCTCGCTCCTTTCATGGTGGCGGGGCCTTTTCTATTTGGGGGTCCAAGGGGCTTCCCCTGGCCAGCGCCCGGCAGTGGGTGTGTCCACAATGGGTAGGCTGGCTCTCTGCGATACCACCTGCCGGGCAGCAAACCGTCTTGTGTGTATGAGGTCCGAGCGCTATACTCCGCAAACATCCGCGCCACTACAAAAGGAAAGTCCATGAAAAACGATATCGCCATTTTTGAGGAAAAGCATATCCGCCGCGTGTATGACGAAAAAGCCGAAATGTGGTTCTTTTCCGTGGTGGATATAATCCAGGTTCTGACTGACCACCCAGACACGGCACGCGCACGAAACTACTGGAATGTTTTGAAAAACAGACTGAAAAAAGAAGGTAGCCAGTTGCTTACAGATTGTAAGCAACTGAAACTAACCGCCCAGGATGGCAAGAAATACAAGACTGACGTTGCCAGCGCGGAAACCCTTCTCCGCCTCGTGCAATCCGTTCCCAGCCCCAAGGCCGAACCTATCAAGCTCTGGCTGGCCAAGGTGGGCTATGAGCGTATCCAGGAAATGGCCGACCCGGAAATTGCCCTGAACCGTTCGCGTGAATTATGGCAGCAGCATGGGCGCCCGCAGAAGTGGATAGAACAACGGATGCTGGGCCAGGAAACCCGCAACAAGCTCACCGACTACTGGAAAGACCATAAGGTGAAAGAAGGCAAGGAATACGCCATCCTGACCAACATCATTCATCAGGAATGGTCCGGTATCAGCGTCCGCCAGCACAAAGACCTCAAGGGCTTGGAAACGCAAAACTTGCGCGATCACATGACAGAGGCGGAACTGATTTTCACGGCCCTGGCGGAACTCTCCACCCGGCAGATTGCCGAGAGCATGAACGCCACCGGGCTGCAAGAGAACGCGACAGCGGGCAAGACAGGCGGCAGGATTGCCCGGAAAGCCCGTAAGGAACTGGAAGAAAAGACAGGGCAGAAAGTTGTCACCGGCAGCAACGGCATTCTGCCTCCTGTGCCCCTTACGGAAGACGAATAGGCCGGACAAGCCACCGCTCCTGAAAAAGAGAGTGACCCTGCCTATAGGGCAACGGAAAAATTTGGGGGCAACTTTGGGGGCATGTCAATTTATACTGCTTGCTAATATCATTTTATTTCAAAGTATTGCGTAAAATAATCAATCCCCTTCATCGATTTACATCCAGCAAAAGCTGGCAACGGCCGGAAGTTCTTGAAAATCAAGACTTCCGGCCGTTCTCTTTATCCCGCCTCCGTCTTTGCGGGAGAGCCGGGAGAACGCGTAAAAGCCGTTTCCGCCGCGGTACGCCCCTTGCCCATCGCAGTTTTCGAGAAATCGCTTATTAAAGGTATTGCCTTCCATAGGCCGCCATGCTATTGCCCTAGTCGTTATTACTATAAATGAATAACGAAGTGTCTTGTTATACAATATTTTATGCTTTTATATACCATAAACACCATAACGAAAGCGAGGAAGGGACATGGCGTGTACGGGGCTGAGGGCGGTTGCCGTTTTGCTTATGGCAGCAGTATGCTTTCCCGGGGATGGATCCGCAGCGGAAGGCGATTCGCCGCAGGTTCTTTTGGATCCCATTGAATTAACGGAATCCAAAAATACCATCAATCACATCACCCAAGTCGACATTGAGCGGAAAACGGCCAAAAATCTATGGGAAGCGCTCTCGGGGGTGGCGGGCGTTTACCAAGCCGTCTCCGGCGGGCGCGGAGAGTCGTTCGTGCAGATTCGCGGGGCCAACCGTTATCAGATCGGCCTGTTTGTCGACGATGTGCCCGTGGCCACCACCTATCGCGGCGAGTACGATTTTAACCGGATTATGACCTTTGACCTGGAATCGGTGGAAGTTTCCAAGGGCTACAATTCTCCCCTGCTCGGCAGCAACAACCTGGGCGGGGTGATCAACCTGCGCACGGCCAAGCCCAAGAAAAAATTCGAAGCCAGTTTCAAGTATACAAACTTCTTCGACCGCGATGTCGAGGATCAGGGCAGGCTCATCGGCCTTAGCCTCGGCTCCTTGCAGGAGAAATTTTACCTCAAGGGTTCGGTCATGCAGGATGAGCAGGATTTTTTCACCCTTTCCGAGGATTTTTCGCCAGGCCGTGATGAAAACGGCGGCAAGCGCGAAAACTCCTACTATCGCGACCGCCGCGTCAATCTGATGGCCGGCTGGACGCCCACGGAAGCTGTGGACATCCAGTTCGGCTACTCCAAGCAGGACTCCAAAAAAGACCAACCCTTCGACGCAAGCGCCGCCGGCTACAATCGTTACTGGAAATGGCCCGACTACAATTCCGAGCGCGTCTATCTGAAGGGCACGGCCGATCTCACCGATAAATTCCAAATTTCCGGCGTGGCCTATTACGATTGGCATAAAGATAAGATGTATGACTATGCCAATCCGGAGATGACCCGATTGAACACGAGCGGCAGCGGCACTTACGACGACTATGCCTCCGGCGGACGCATGGAGGCTGCCTACTCCTTTACCGACTCCAATCGGCTCGCCCTTTCCGGCGCCTACCGGCTGATTTCGCACAAAGGCTATGACATGAACGGCAACACCCGTGTGGAAACCCTGGGCGATCACTTTAAAGAAGCCTACTGGGATTTTGGGGCTGAATACGCTTGGAAGCCGCTGAACCGCCTGACGTTCATGTTCGGCGGCGCCTACACCTGGGTGGAATCAAAACTCAATGAATATAAAAATGTTTCAGTGGGCAGTCTCGATCGCGGAGAGCTGGGCCGCAACCTTTGGAACGGCCAGGTGGGCGCGTTTTATGAGTTCGTCGACAAACACGAACTGTTCGCGACTTTTGCCACCAAATCGCGCATGCCCACCTTGCGGGAACGCTACACCACCACGGATCTGCCTAACCCGGGCCTCGATCCTGAGCACGCCCTGCACTATGAATTGGGCTATCGCGGCGTTTATAACGATTGGCTCAAGGTGACCAGCAGCGTGTATTACAGCGATATTTCCGATATGATCGCCCAGACGGGCTCGCGTGCGGACAGAAACCGCCAGTTCGTGAATATTAATGAAGCGCAGACCTACGGCTGGGAATTCTCCACCGAAGCGTTAATCAATGAATACGTTTCCGGCGGATTCACCTATAGCTGGATGCAATGGAAAACTATTGACGGCCCGGAAAAGCTGCAGAACCTGCCGGAAAACATGGCCACGCTCTTTGCCGTGATTACTCCCTTGCAAGGCCTTTCCATCACCGCGCAGCTCAACTACATGGATAAATTCTACGACGATTCGGCGGGCCACAAACAAAGCGCCTTTGTTACCGCTGATCTTAAGATGGGCTATGAGATTTCCGAAAATTTCGCGATTGAAGCCGGCGCGCGGAACATTTTCGACAAGAACTACGAGTATTCTTTCTGTTATCCCGAGCCTGGGCGTAACTTTTTTGCGGGCATCACCGCTAAGTTTTAGGGCGGTTGTTTCAAGAAATTATTGGGGAGCTGCCCCAAGCCCCGTAAGGGGATGCAGTCCCCTTCACCCCCATAGCCGAAAAACGGCTTTGCCGCTTTTCGGGATTTGCGGGCGCAGGGGGCCACGCTCCCTGCCGGAGAGATCTGGAGGGGCGGTGTCCCTCCGGAAAAACCAGAGCAAATTACCATTGAGCATGTGTATTTGCTCTGCAAGAATTTGCCCGTAAATCCTTGCCTTGAGATTGCCGTAGGCGGGCTTTGCCCGCCGTTAAACGACAAATCTCAAAGGTAATCCACTCTAGCAGGCGCAAGCGAAACCTGCTTTCGCCGTTAAACGCCGAAGTGAGCGTCTTAACGTTAATCTGCTCTAAGGACCCCCCATGCGCCGCCTGTATATCCTGTCCGCAGTACTCTTTTTTCTCACCCTGTCCGGCCCGTTCCAGGCCGGGGCCGACGAGCCGCGCAGCGTTTACGGGGCTTCGCCGCCTTCCACGTTCATGCTCTACGCCTTGGACCCCGATCTTATCGGCGGCTGGAACACCCCTCTGCGCGATTATGAAAAACGCTTCATTCCGGAAAAATACTGGCAATTGCCCATTCTGGGGGGCTGGTACGGCCAGGGTTTCATCCCTGATCGCGAAACCCTCATGGCCAGCGGCTTAAAAAAAGCGTTTGTTTTAAGCGGGTCTTTCCATGACGGCGATAAAATCACCAAGACGCTGGAAAGCCTGGGCATGAAAGTGGTGGCCGTGCCCGGCATGCGCATGGACTCTCTGGCCGGATGCTTTCGCATTTTGGGCCGGGAATTTGGCCGCCCCGAGCGCGGCGAGGAACTGGCCCGCTATACTGAGGAAGCCTTGGCCAAGGTCCGCTCCGCTCTGGCTGATCTGCCCGCGGCGCAGCGGCCGCGTGTTTTTTTTGCCCAGGAGGAGGACGGTCTCGGCACGGCCTGCAAAGGCTCGGAACGGTCTGAAGTGCTGGAATGGGCCGGGGCGGAAAATGTCCATGCCTGCCCTCAGGGCATGAATGAAGCCATGCCGCGCATCTCTTTCGAACAACTCATGGCGTATGACCCCGACGTGCTCCTTATTTACAGTCCCAAGCTGGCCGCTGCCGCCGGCACAGACGCCAAGTGGGGGCGGCTGCGCGCCGTGCGCGCGGGCCGGGCCTATCTTGTGCCGCGCGGCCCTTTTAGCTGGTTGGACCGTCCGGCCGGCTACATGCGGGTAATCGGCGTGCAGTGGCTGGCAAATCTGCTGCATCCGGACCGCTTCACTTCGGATATGGCGGCGGAAACCAAACGCTTCGTGAATGTTTTTTTCCACTTCAACGCGGCCGACGCCCAGGTGAAAGCCCTGCTATACCCATGAAACGAACGGCTCTTCCCTTACTTGTGTTCCTGCTTCTGGCATCGATTGTCCTGGCCCTGCCTGTGGGGCGTTACCCTCTGGATTTCGGGCTGCTGCTTGAGGCTGTGGATAAATGCCTCGCCGGCGCGCCTTTAAACCAGGCGGAAGATCAATTGCTGTTCATCTTTTTTCAGGTGCGTTTGCCGCGCATTCTCGCGGCTCTCCTGGTGGGAGCCTCGCTCTGCGTTTCCGGCACGGTGTACCAGAATATGTTCTTCAACCCCCTGGTGTCTCCGGGCATTTTGGGGGTGCTGGCCGGGGCTTCGTTCGGCGCGGCCGTGGGCATAGTGATTTTTTCCTCCTGGACCATGACCCAAATTCTTTCTTTTGTGGGCGGGGGCCTGGGCGTGGGCCTTTCGCTGTTTTTCGCTTCCATCTATCCCAAGGCGCGCATGCTCGCCTTGATCGTGGGCGGGCTGGTCAGTTCTTCCTTTTTTACAGCCCTTGCCTCCATTTTGAAGTATGTGGCCGATCCCAACCGGCAATTGCCGGAGCTGCTCTACTGGCTCATGGGCACCCTGTCGCGCGCCGATGGAGCGCAGCTTTTCTGGGTGGCTCCGTTCATGGTGGCCGGGCTTCTCTATCTGTGCCTGGGCGGCAAAGTGCTGAACGCCTTAAGCCAGGGTGACGAGGAAGCCCGCTCCCTGGGCATTGAAAGCGGCCGCGCCCGGCTGATCTTCATCGGCGTGGCCACGTTTATCTGCTCCCTCACGGTGGTTCTTGCCGGGGTAATCAACTGGGTGGGGCTGGTGGTGCCGCACGTCATGCGTTTTATCGTCGGGCCGGACAACCGGGCGTTGCTGCCGGCTTCGGCTTTAGGCGGGGCGCTCTTTGTGCTGCTTACCGACACTTTGGTACGCTCCGCCTGGACTGTGGAGCTGCCGCTCGGCATTGTCACGTCACTCATCGCTATGCCTATCTTCGGCTTTTCCCTTTGGTTCGACTGGAGGCGGCAATGATCCGCATCCGGGAGCTCAGCTTTGCCTATCATAAACAGCGCCCTGTGCTGAACGGCATTTCTTTGGACATCACCCGGGGCGAGGTGGTGAATGTTCTCGGCCCCAACGGCTGCGGCAAAAGCACCCTGCTTAAGGCCATGCTCGGCTTTTTGAAGCTCAGGCCGGGGATGATCACCCTAGATGACGCGCCGTTGGAAACAATTCACCGCATTGATCTCGCCCGCAAGCTCGCCTATGTGCCCCAACTGCATAATGGGGTTTTCCACTATACCGCCCTGGACATGGTCCTTATGGGCAGGACCATGGAAAATCCCTGGCGGCGTTTTTCCGCCGCCGACTATGCCCGGGCCGGGGCGGCCCTGGAAAGGGTGCGCCTGGGCCACCTTGCGGAGCGTTCCTACCTGGAACTCAGCGGCGGAGAGCGCCAACTGGTGCTCATTGCCCGTGCTTTGGCTCAGAACAGCGCCTTTTTGATCATGGATGAACCCGTGAGCGGGCTGGATTACGGCAATCAGTTTCATCTGCTCCAGGTCATTCATGAACTGTCCCGGGAAGGGTATTCGATTATCCTGACCACGCATCATCCGGAACAGGCCGTGTTCCTGGGCGGGCGGGCCATCCTGCTGCATGAGGGCCGGGTACGGGCCGACGGCCCGGCCCGTGAGGTGATCACTTCCGAACAGGTCTGCGCTCTGTATAATTTGCCGGACGGCGCTTTGCGACGGGCGGGCATCATGTTCGCCGCCCGGAACGGGGTGGAGGAAATATGACCGCCGTCCCTGTCGTGGAACGCCCCGGCCCCGGGCCGTGGCCAGCCGTTGGCGGGGAAGCTGTTTTTCGGATGGGCTCTTTCCGCGCCTGTAAAAGGGAAGAAGAAAACCCGCGCCCGGACTGGGAGGCCGCCAGCCCGCTTACGTTCGGTCCGGTTGGGGAAAAGATGCCGGAAGCGGCCCCTCCCGGCCTGTCTGTGCCTGCCTCTCCCAGACGGCTGGGCGTCAGCCTGCTGCTTTCCCTTGCCGCTCACACGACGGCTTTTCTTGTTCTTCTGTTCTTCGGCGCAGCCCCGGCCGTCCTCGCGCCGGAAGCCGGCGGTCTGATCGTTTTACAGGTGGGGCTCGGCGGTTTTGGCGGTTCCGGCGGCGCGGGAGGAGGCCCTCCCCGGCCGGCGGGCGGAGGGGAAAAAGGAGGCGCACCCGCCCGCGCGCCGCTCCCCGGACCTGAACCTGCTTCGCTTGTGGGCGAGCCGAAAAAAATTCCCATCAAACCCCTTATCCCTTTCAAGCCGCTCGAAAAAAAACCGGAACACACGGCGAAGCCAAAGGGAACAGCCGCTAAGGCTCCGGCGGCAAAGCCCGTGCTTGCCTCAGCGGCAGAAAACGGCCAAAGGAGCCTGGCTCCGGGCAAGACGGGGCTTTCGGCCGCCGACGGACCTGCCGGGCAGGGGAGCGTTCCTGGTTCAGGCGGCGGGTTGAACGGCATCGGTACGGGGCCGGGCTCCTCCGGCCAGGCAGGGGCCGGCGGGGGCGAAGAAAGCGGTGCAGGCTATGCCAAGGGCAACTATAGGTATATCCGCAAACGTATCCTGCAACATCTGGTCTACCCGCCTCAAGCCTTGCGCATGGGGCTGCAGGGGACGGTCACGCTTTCCTTCCTCATTGACCGGGAGGGACGGGCCAACGATATTCGGGTAATCGGATCCAGCGGATATGACCACATCGACCAATCAGCCCTGGAAGCCGTGCGTAACGCTTCACCCTTTCCGCCGCCGCCGGAATCGGCCCGCATCGTCATTCCCATAGGGCTGAAGCTGAAATAGGCGGCCCGTCTTTGCAGCGTTCCGCCGCAACCTTACATCATATCCGTGTTGGCCCGCGGTTTCGCAACTCTTTCCACAAAAGTTTTATTGAGAAACAGCTCCTAAGGAAATGCAGATGATTTTCCGGAAATATCCCCCTCTCGGCCCGCTGCTCGCCTTGTTTCTTTTTCTCGCGCAGGCGGGCGTATCAAGCGCCGCCGGCTTGCGGGCGTTCATCACTACCGACGTGCACGGGTACGCTGTGGCCGAGCCGGAAAAGGGGCGCATAGGGTATGCCTTGCTAAAGGGCTATATCCAAGAGGCCGAAGATCAGGGGGTAACAACCTTTCTGCTCGATTCAGGCGATGCCTTCAGCGGCAGCGCTTATGCCCAGATAGACTATGGGCGCTCCGTGGCCGCGCTTATGGGGCTGATGGGCTACCGCGCGCTCACCCCCGGCAACCATGCCTTTGACCACAACCGGGCCGAAAAAGATCCGCAATACTACAGCAATGTGTTGCTCAAGGCGGTACGGCAAAAATCCGCTGCCCCGGTGTTTGTTCTTGCCGCGAACCTTTCGCGCAACGGAGAAACGGTTCCGGCCACGCAGCGCGAGCCTGTGCTGCTCTATGACGAGACTCCGGAAGATCCGGACGACAGCCCGCGCCTGATCGTTGCCGGCGTGATTACTCCCTACACAGCCCGCCCCAGCCTGAGCGAAAGCATTCCCGGCTACGACTTCGGGCGCATCGACGGCCCCGGCGGCCGTGATGATCCTTTCGGTCCGGCGGCGACCAGGCAAAAAATTCTTGGCGAACTGACCGCCGCTCTGCGGCCGTACAATCATCCTCAGGATATAGTTATTGTTTTGAGCCACATAGGATACAGCGATCCGGGCGGACGCATCACCGGCCCGGATCTGGCTAAGGTGCCCAACGTGGATTTCGTCACCGACGGGCACAGCCACAAAGCCGTCGCGCCGCAAGCCATCGGCTCGGCCGTATACGCCAACGGGGGGCGGTACCTGGAAAATTTTCTGGAAATCGATGTTCCCGAAAACGGCCCGGCAACCATGCGCCTGCGCGGCGCGGCTGATATGGCCGGGATTCAGCCCGACCCGGCCATATCAGCTTTCTTGGATGAAGTTTCGCGCCAACAGGGCATGGATGACATCCTGTTCACCCTCACGGACGATGCATTTTCCGACCGTAACCTGAAAACCGGGAACATTCCTCTGGGGCGGCTGCTCTGCCGCACCATGTTGCGCCTTTCGGGCGCGGATCTGGCCGTGCACAGCGCGGGCGGCATTCGGGCCGGGCTTGGTCCGGGGCGGGTGACGGCGCGGGATATTTATGATGCGGCGCCTTTTGGCGACGACTTAGCCGAAATCCCCCTGACCGGCCAGGAAATCGGGGAGCTCTTCGCGCTCTGGGCGGAGGGCGGAGGCCGCGGCCCCCGTGGCCTGCCGCAGTTTTACGGCATGGCCGTATACGCCTGGAAGGATGCGGCGGGCCGTTTGAAAATCGCCGGCATTCTTGATGCATCCGGCGCGCCTCTGGATCCGGCCACAACCTATAAGGTCGCCTTTAACAGCTTCATGCTCCGGAACCTCGCTCTATCCGGGCGGGAAAAGCAGGAATACACAAATCACGGAGACCTGACGTCCCAATTGGTGAACTGGTTCCGGCACTCGCCCGATCCCGCTCTTGATTCCCTGCGCTCCAACCGCACGCTACGGGTGTTTTCCGATAAAACAGAAGCCGAAGCGGCCTGGCGGACGGCTGCACGATAAACAGCCCTACAAAAGTATATACGCCTTTTTCTTTGAACCACGCCCAATTTGGCGCTGGCTCAGTTTAGCATGGTGCTTTGCCAGGCATCGGTTGAGGCTGTCGCATAACCCGTCAATTTTTCAATGGAGTGTTTTTCCCGCCGCAAAGTACCGCCGGGAGGTTGCGAAACCGACAAATTGCGGTGTGACCCGGAGTTCCATATTATGTGAATATTGCTGCGCAACAGTCTCGATTCGAGGCAGGGTGAACAACCTATTGAAACATTACATCTAGGGGCAGATGCCTTCCTTTTTGCTTGTTTCCAAAAAAGAGCAATCTCCCTGGGCGCAGCCTTCTTTGAAGGAGGCGCAGGCCTTCGCCTGGTTATTTTCGCTCAAAGCCAGTGTTCCTAAATAGTTATGGGCAAGGTGCTGTTTTGGATCCAGCTTTAAAGAGTGGCGCAAGTCTTTCTCCGCCGCATTTTTTTGTCCGCTGCGCAAGGAAACAAGGCCTCTGTATGCATAGCCTTGCGCTGTGGGCTGAAGGCGGATGCCCGCGGTAACATCCTCAAACGCCTCTTCCCCCTCGCCCAGCTCGCTTTTTGCCAGCCCGCGCCGAAGATAGGCCTCGGCATAGCGCGGATCCAGGGAAATGGCTTTGCTTAGCAGCGAAAGGGCTTTTTCCGGATCCGAACAGCGTTCGCCCATTGCTGACGCTGTGGGTGAACGTTTCCATAACAGCCGGGCCTGGGCAAAGGCCGCTTCAGCCTCCGGCGGATGCTGCCCGGACAGGCCGCTGTAAATTGGCACAGGCGAAGATGGTTTGTGTAAAGATGCAAACTCGCCTGTGGAGGTTTGTTTTTTTTGTCCCGCTGTAGTAGACTGCCCCCTATGCCCTTGCGGAGTTTGCTCCGTCTGGCTTGTGCCTGAAACATTCAGGCCGGCGCAGGCCGTCAGCATAAAAAGGCAACATACGCAAAACGCGGCAACGGGCATGCGGCGCTTTGCGGGGCCTGCGTGGGAGTGACGCTGCATGGAGCCTCCAGGTTTGATGTTGCAATCGGTTTGCCTGTTTTATATAAAGAGGCGATATCGATAAAGAGGTATTTTAAATGCATGTACCTATATATTTTGTTGACCCTGTGCCTGCCGTGCGGTACGCGGCCCAGCGCCTGCAAAAAGTCGGCCCGCAAGCGGAAGAACCTCAATTGATGGGTTTATGCGCGCTGGGCTTGCTCGAATTTGCCGAGCGCTACCAGCAATTGGAGCACACAACAAAGACAGCGGCACGCTTTATCAGGCAGCTTGTCGATATGGCGCGGATTTGCGCGGATGAAGAGAAAACTCCCGCGCAGGTATTGCACGATCGGGCATTTTATATGTTTGAGTGCCTGGCCGCTATCTTGCTGGAAGAACACTTGAGGCAGCCTACACGGCAAATGAGTGAGGCGCAAGGCGACCTGCTGTACTATTTCCGGGAGTGCGGCCATTGGCGCAAAGAGGACCGAAGCGAAATAACGGATTTCTTTTTTATCTATATTCCTGAAGACGTGGCTCAGGATTGGAAAAGGCGGGGCGCTGAAAACAGAGAGCTTTTTGCCGAACCAGAGGCGCATTTGTAAACGCGCTCATGTGCGGACCGGCGCACAGCAATGCCGTGTTTCGTTTTTTCCATAGCGGCGTCTTTTTTCTCCTCTTCCTCTTTTTGCGCAAACCCGCCGCCCGGGCTTCACGGGGCGGCGGGTACTGACTCGGCTTGGCAGTGGGCAGTTTGGAGCTGTTGCCAGCACGGGCCTGACACGCTATGGTATAGCGCCTTCGCGGGCGTGTGCTTCGTAGTGTGTTCCCTTATCGGGTAAGGGGGCTAGAGCAATGTACCATTGAAAATGTATACTTGCTCTGCAAGGATTTGCCCGTAAATCCTTGCCTTGAGATTGGCGTAGGCGGGCTTTGCCCGCCGTTAAACGACAAATCTCAAAGTTAATCTGCTCTAGTGCCGTGCCGTCCATAAGCTTTTTGGGGGCTTGAGAACACGGGCGATTGTGGAAACAGCTTGTAGAGGAGCCTATGGCTGAGATTCGTCGTTTTACCGAGCAAGAACGCGCAATTTTGCGCATTGTGCAAAAAAATTTGCCTGACTCTCTCACTCCTTACGCCGAAATTGCCCAAAGCGTCGGCGTGGAAGAGGAAGCGGTGCTCCGCCTTTTGCGCGAGATGCGCGAGGAAGGTTCCATCCGCCGTTTTGGCGTGAGCCTTAAACATCAGAAAGCGGGTTTTGCCCATAATGCCATGGTGGCCTGGATAGCCTCCGCTGACGCCGTGGACGCCATAGGCGAGGAGGCCGCCCGCCATCCGCTCATTTCCCATTGCTATTACCGCCCTTCTTGCGCTCCGGATTGGCCTTATGAATTGTATACCATGATTCACGGACGCCACCCTGATGAATATAAAGAAGTGATAGCCGCGCTTATGGCCTCTACGCCCCTGCGGGAGTTTGCGGTGCTGGAAAGCTTGCGGGAAATGAAAAAAACCTCCATGACTTATTTTTAACGACTTTTTAAAGCCGTGAGCCTTGTTGAAAAAAATGCCCAGCAGCAGTGGCTCAATTTGCAAACTTGGTAAGGGAAAAGCCATGTCACAGTCTCAGATTTTGTTTCAAAAAGCCAAACAGTACATCCCAGGCGGTGTGAACAGCCCGGTGCGCGCTTGCGCTTCTGTCGGCGCGGAGCCTCTGTTCATCGCTTCAGCGCAAGGTCCCTTTATCACCAGCGTGGAAGGGGAGCGCTATGTGGATTTTGTCCAGTCATGGGGGCCCATGCTCCTTGGGCATGCGCATCCGGAAGTAAGCGCGGCTGTTCATGCGGCGGTTGATCTGGGCACCAGCTTCGGCGCGCCTTGCGAGGATGAAGTGCGCCTGGCCATGGCTGTGGTGGAGGCGGTTCCCGGCGTTGAAATGCTGCGGATGGTCAACTCCGGCACGGAAGCGGCCATGAGCGCCCTGCGTCTGGCCCGGGGCTATACCGGCCGGAGCAAAGTCTTGAAGTTTGAAGGCTGCTACCATGGCCATGCGGACGCCTTTCTGGCCAGCGCCGGTTCCGGCGTCGCCACCTTGTCCATACCCGGCACGCCAGGTGTCCCTCCAGCGGTGGTTGCGGATACCCTCCTTGCTCCCTACAACGACCTTGCCGCGGTGGAAAAGCTTTTTGCCGCGCACGGGGCCGAGCTTGCCGCTGTGATCGTGGAACCCGCGGCCGGCAATATGGGGCTGGTGCTCCCTGTGGGCGGCTTTTTACAAGGCTTGCGCGAGCTGACCTCCCGCTACGGCGCGCTTTTGATTTTTGATGAAGTGATTACAGGATTCCGAGCAGCCTACGGCGGAGCGCAAGAGCGCTTCGGCATACGGCCTGACGTGACGGTCCTCGGCAAAATTATCGGCGGCGGGCTTCCGGTAGGGGCATATGGCGGCAGGGCCGATATCATGAGCAGGATAGCCCCGAGCGGTGATATCTATCAGGCAGGCACCCTTTCCGGAAATCCTCTGGCCATGGCCGCGGGTATAGCCACCCTCAAAATTCTACAGGGCAGCGACTACGCCGCTCTTGAAAGCCATGTTGAAAACCTGTGCCGGAAGCTTGAGGGCATTTTTAGCGCGAAAAAAATTCCTGTTCGCATCACGCGCTTGGCAAGCATGTTCACCATCTTTTTTACACAAAGCCCGGTCACGGACTTTGAGTCCGCAAAAAAGGCGGATACGCGGCGCTATGCGCGCTTTTTTCAGCATATGCGCGGGTGCGGTTTTTTTCTTGCCCCTTCCGCTTTTGAAACGGCCATGGCCTCTTTTGCCCATGAACAAAAACATTTTGACGCCTTTGCCGAGGCCGCGGAAGCTTTTGCGGGCTAATGCGCTCTGGGCTCCGTGCAAGGACATGGCGTCCGTCAAGAAAAAAAATGTCGGAGCCGCAAGCAGGGGCAAGTTGAAAAATACATTGGCACTGTATGTATTTACAGCGCAAGGGTTGGATTTAGCCTACAGGCTGAGTGCTCATACACGGGCGCGTATATTTGCGGCCCATTCCCTTTTAGCCAGAGAAAACGAGACTCCACGGGAGCATCCGCGCGCATGCCCCTTTGCCGCCCTGTCCGAACTCATGCCGCAAACCTTTTCCAGCTATGGCGGCCATGTGTTTATTTCGGCGGCGGGCATTGCTGTGCGGGCCATTGCTCCCTTGCTTGTCTCCAAACACAGCGACCCTCCCGTGCTTGTGCTTGATCAGCGCGGGCAGCACGTAATTAGCTTGCTTTCAGGACATGTGGGCGGCGGAAACGCCCTGGCTTTGCGCATAGCTGGCATCATAGGCGCAAAGCCTGTGATCAGCACAGCTACGGATTTAGAAGGCCTGCCCGGTTTGGATGTGCTGGCGCAAGAACAAGGGTTGCAGATGCTGAATCCCGAGGCGGTAAAGACGGTTTCAGCGGCGCTGCTGGCGGGAGAAAAGGTCGCGCTTGTTGACCCTGACAACTGGCTCGGGTTACGCGGCGGCGAATGGGCTCCGCTGTTTTTTTCTCCTGCCTTGCCGCCCCCCCCGCATGGCCCTGAGCGTCTCCGCGAAGCTCTGGATTGGGCGGTTGGCCGCGAAAAAGATGCAGTGCCCGGACAGGAGCGCCCTGGGGTCATCGTTACGGACTGCGCTTTGCCGGAGCCCTTTGCCGGGCAAGCGCATTGCCTGGTGCTGCATCCTCCTTCGCTGTGCATCGGCATAGGGTGCCGCCGGGGCACGCAAGCCGATGATATCCTCGCCTTTATCCAACGCGAGTTTGCGGATCTCGGGCTTGCTTGGGCCTGTATTGCCTCCCTTGCTTCTCTTGACGTGAAAAAAGAAGAGCAAGGCCTGCGCGAAGCCGCCCGCAATCTTGGCGTGCCTCTTCTTTTTTTCAGCGCGCAGCTCCTTGCCGCCCAGGAGACCCCGAGCTCTTCCGCCAAAGCGCTGGAGCGGTTCGGCCTGCACAGCGTATGCGAGCCGGCGGCGCTGCTTGCCGCCAAGGCTGAAGGCAGGCGCCGCGCCAGACTGATTGCGCCAAAAAGGAAAACAAGCCACATTACTATGGCCGTTGCCAGGATCTGTCGCTAAACACCTCTTTTATCCAACCATATGTATTGTATGACTCTTTTTTCCGGCCCTGCAAGGTAAGAAAGAATGCGCTCCCTTTGCAAAACGGGCCAAATTTTTGTTCTTGGCGCAGCAATTTTTATTGAAAAACGGCCCTAGACGCGGGGCTGTGGGACACGCTTAAGAGCGAGTTTTTTCTTGACATATTCTAGACTTTGGCCAACGCTGCTGAAAACAGGAGGCTCCATGACCTACTTTTACCGCGCCATTTGCATTGTTGGGCTTGCTCTGCTGTGCACCGCCTGCGCGTCCGACGGCAGCTTTAAAAATCCTTTTGCTTCTTCCACTCCGGAAACTCCCCCGGGACCAAATTATTATTTCAGCGAATTCAGCGATATTCCTATTCCCAACGACTTGAGTGAAAGCCGCGGCGATACGTTCGTCACCTTTGCCGCCTCGGGCGCCAAATGTGGGGTGCAGCGCTTTTCCGGGAGAGTGGATGTGGTGTCGCTCATGAACACTATGCGCCGCCATATGGCGGAAACGGGCTGGACATTGCGCTCCCTCCTGCGCTCAAAAGAATCGGTTTTGGTGTTTGAAAAGCCCGACCGGGTAGTGGCCCTGCATATCACTGACGGCGTGGTATTCACGGAAATGCGCGTATTTGTGACCTCTCGCCTGGAGGGGGATTCGGCTTCGGTTGTCATCAACCCTTATAATCCGCCTGCAACGCCAAAATCCACCCCGGTTTCCGGTTCTTGACGCGGCCTGCCATGGACAGCGCCCTCTATCCATTTTCCACTTTGCAGAATAAGCGCCTGCACCTTGGCGTATGCGGCTCCGTGGCGGCCTATAAAGCGGTGGAGCTGATGCGGCTTTTGCAAAAAGTGGAGATCAGCGTGGGGATTACGCTTACAGAAGCCGCTATGCGTTTTATTGCCCCGCTCACATTTGAAGCCCTGGGCGCCTCGAAGGTCCATACGCTCATGTTCGGCCCGGATGAGGATGCCTTGTTCGGGCATTTGCAGCCCGGCCAAACGGCTCAAGCTTTTATGGTGGCCCCGTGTTCCGCCGATGCCCTGGCCCGCTTTGCCGCCGGCCTTGCCCACGACATGCTGGCCGCGCAAGTGCTCGCTTTTGACGGGCCGGTAGTGCTGGCGCCTGCCATGAATCCGCGCATGTGGCAGCACCAGGCAACGCAGGAAAATGTGGCCCAGCTCAAACGGCGTGGGGTGGCCTTTGTGGAGCCGGGCAGAGGTCTTGTAGCTTGTGGAGAGAGCGGGCAGGGACGGCTTGCGGATTTGCCCGAACTTGTCTTTGCAGCAGCTAAGGCGCTTGTTCCTCAGGATTTTTCCGGAAAAACCATTCTGCTGACCCTGGGACCGACCCATGAAGCCTGGGACAGCGTGCGCGTATGGACCAACCGCTCCACAGGCCTTATGGGAGCGTCTCTTGCGCAGGCGGCATACTTGCGCGGCGCTAAGGTGCACGCCTTGGCGGGCCCTGGAGTGCCTCGTCTGCCGACGGAGGTTGAACGCCACGACGTGAACTCGGCAAAGGACATGTTCGCTAAGGCCAAAGAATTATGGCCGCAAGCCGATATGGGCATTTTTTCAGCCGCCGTGGCGGATTTTTCTCCAGAACCATTCACAGGCGGTAAATTCAAAAAGGCTGATGCGACTTCCGGACTGGATATTCACTTTAGTCCCAACCCGGACATTTTGGCCGATCTTGCCGAAAAACGCCGCCCTGAACAAAAAGTGCTGGCCTTTGCCGCGGAAACGGATAATTTGCGCGAACAGTGCCGGGATAAGCTACGGCGAAAAAAAGCCCATATTTTGGCAGGAAATTTTGTGGGAACACCGGGGGAGGGTTTTGCTGCCGCCACCAACCGGATGTTCGTGTGCGATCATACGGGGCGTGAAGAGCAGTGGCCTGTGATGTCCAAGGCGGACGTGGCCTGGAGGCTGCTCAATTGGCTGTGCGATCTTTAAGCTTGGCGGAAATTTTCCGCCCTTGGCGCTCCGCCGGTTTGGATACTCTTCTTGCCGACGAGGACGCGCCCGGCTCGTTTGCGCGCTCTGAAAACTCCTGTGAGGCCCAAGACCCAAAGCGGTCTGAAGAAAGCCCAACCCCGGTAAGCGAACTCCCTTTTGCGCCTGCTTCTCCTCCTCCTCGCCGCAACACCCCTCAGCCGCTTACCGCCCAAAGACCGGCCCCCGCAAAATCCGCTCCTCTCTCAGCTGAGGCATCCGCTTGCAGCAGTCCGGACACCTGGCCCGTTCCCTGGCAACTGCTTTTTGCCCGCACAAATCCCGCGCCTTTTATCTGGACGTATGCGGAGCTTGGTGAAGATTTGCTGGAAAATGCCAATCAGGAACGCGCCGCCTGCCTGCGTGCGCTCCTGGGCTCGTTGGGGTTGCCGCGCGGCAGCAATGCCTTTTGGCCCTCCCGGCTACCCATGCGGAGCGCTGAAAAAATGCGCGCGGGTGCGACTTTGCCGCTGGAGCAGAAAGGAGAACCCGGGCGTTTTTCGCATGAAGCCCATGCAAAGGAAGGGCAGAGCGCGCATCCGCCCCAGAGCGAAACTGCCAGCCTCTGCTTTTCCGGAGGGTTGCTGCTTTTACGGCCTAAGGCTGTTATTTTGCTTGGACCCGAAACAGCCGCCCTCACCGCGCTTGGGCTTGAAATCCGCCATCCTTATATGCAGCAAATCTTACGGGGGATTTTGCATATTACTCTCCCCGAATTTTCCGGGCTATGCGCCGGAGCGGAGCCTTCGCGCAAAGCCGTTGCTTTTTTACGCAGTCTTTTGGGGCAGTTTATACCGGAATTGAAAGCTTAGGGAATTGGAGGATTTTTGTCCTCCAGGCCCGCTGGCGGGCTTTAGGCGGTAGCCTCCAGGAGATTGAGGCTATTTCACAGGAGCGAAAAATGCATATTCTGGTTACAGGCGCCGCCGGATTCATTGGCTTTCATGCGAGTTTACGCTTTGTTCGCGCGGGGCATACAGTTTGCGGCGTCGATAATATCAACGATTACTATAGCCCGGACTTGAAACGAGCCCGGTTGCGCGAGCTTGCGCCTTATCCGGGCTTTCGGTTCGAACTTCTTGATCTGGCGGACAATCAGGAGCTGGAAGCGCTTTTTGCCCGAGAACGCTTTACCCACGTGCTGCACCTTGCCGCACAAGCCGGGGTGCGTTACAGCCTGGAAAATCCCGCTTCTTATGTGCGGTCCAACCTGGTGGGCTTTGCCAATATTCTGGAAGGGTGCAGGCGCCATTCGGTGCGCCATCTCGTCTACGCTTCCTCAAGTTCGGTCTATGGCTTAAATGCCGCTATGCCGTTTTCCACTTCCCATACCGTGGATCACCCCATCAGCCTTTATGCCGCAAGTAAAAAAAGCAATGAACTTATGGCCCACGTGTACAGTTACCTGTATGCTCTGCCCTGTACGGGTCTGCGATTTTTTACTGTATACGGGCCCTGGGGGCGTCCGGATATGGCCTTGTACATATTCACGCGGGCAATTCTGGGCGGAGAAGCCATCCCTGTGTTTAACCAAGGACGGCTTCAGCGCGATTTTACCTATATCGACGACATCATTGATGGGGTGGAAGCATTGATGGAAGAAGCGCCTATAAGCTCTCCGGACTGGAACCCCCTTGCGCCTGACCCCGCTTCAAGCGTTGCTCCGTATCAGCTTTTTAATATCGGGAATAACCACTCTGTTCCCTTAATGGACTTTATTGAACTGCTTGAAGAGGCGCTGGGCAAAAAAGCGCAAATGAATTTGCTGCCCATGCAGCCCGGAGATGTGGCCGCAACCTATGCCGACATAGAGCCCTTGCGCCGCGCTGTGGGGTTTAGTCCTAAAATGCCTTTGCGTGAAGGCATAGCCCGGTTTGTTGCTTGGTATAAAAGCTATCACGGCCTAGGGGCTGTTTCTAAATAAAAGCTTTTGCGCCAAGAGCAAGGATTTGCCCGTCAATCCTTGCCTTGAGATTGCCGTAGGCGGGCTTTGCCCGCCGTTAAACGACAAATCTCAAAGTTAATCTGCTCTAGTTGGACAAAAAATTCATTGAGAGACAGCCCCTAGTATAGATTGCGCCGGCAGATATCCCTCCTTGCCAAAGAACAGGATAGCTTCCTTTGGTAGGGCAGCCGCTCAGCCAAGGGGGGATATACGCGCGGCTCGGAAAATACGGTTTGCGATGTCAGCGTGCTTTTAAGGCATTAAGAACTTCTTTGGCCTGATAACTGCTGCGCACCAAAGGGGAGGAAAAGACATGGGCAATGCCCGCCTCTTTCCCCCAGCGCGCGTATTCCATAAAGCTGTCCGGATGCACATAGCGCGCCACAGGAAGATGCCGGAGGCTTGGGCGCATGTATTGCCCTATGGTGACAATAGCGCAGCCCGCACGGGCCAGATCGGCCAAGAGCTCCTTGATCTGCTCGTCTGATTCGCCAAGGCCTACCATAAAGCCGCTTTTAACGGCCACTTTCGCGTCATGGGCGCGGCGCAGCACAGTGAGGCTCTGGAGATAATCAGCCTGAGGCCGGATACGCAAATAAAGCGCGGGGTGCGTTTCCACATTGTGGTTGAGGATGGTTGGTTTTTCACTCAACACGGTGCCCAAGGCGGCTGTGGAGCCTTGAAAATCCGGAATGAGCACCTCAATGCTGCTTTGCGGGAGCCTTGCGCGTACGCTTTTTATGGTGGCGGCAAAATGCGCCGCTCCTCCGTCGGGCAGGTCATCCCGGGTTACGGAAGTGATGACCACATGCTCCAGCTTCAGAACGGCGGCCGCCTGAGCAACCCGGGCGGGTTCGTCAAGCTCCGGCGAGCCCGGCGATCCGGGCTCGATGTTGCAAAAAGCGCAATTTCGGGTGCAGGTATGGCCAAGAATTAAAAATGTGGCTGTCCCCTGGGAAAAACATTCATGGATATTAGGGCATTTAGCTCCCTGGCAAACAGTGGCCAGCTTAAGATCACTCAGTAAAGAACGCGTGCCGGAAAAAATCATACCGCTGGGAAGGGGCCGGCGCAGCCAGGCGGGAAGCTGTTGTCGCTTGTCTTGCCCTTGCGCCGGAGAAGCATCCGCCTGGGATACTTGCTCTTGAAAAGGCTGCGAAGAGGCCGCTTTTGCGCGCGCTTTTCGCGGATTGGCATTGTGAAGCACAAAGGAAGAGGGAGGTTTATTCATAAAATTATTTCTTGCGCACAAGCGCGGTAATGCCCGTAGCAGGAGTATTGCGTCTGCGGTCCTATGGAGTAGATGTCGCCTCAAGGGCGGAAAATCTGAATACATCACAAAAAGTCTTTATAAACAGCCCCTTAACTTCTGCAATGCTTATGGATTCCGAAGCCAGTTCGCGATGCAACGAGCCGGCCGTGACTCCACTGAGTCCACAAGGAGTTACGAGTTCGAATAGGCTGAGATCATTGCTTATATTTAATGAAAGCCCGTGCAGGGTAATCCAATGCTTAACAGCAATGCCGATGGAGCAAATTTTTTTATTCTGAACCCACACTCCAGGAAGCTTAGGGACACGCGCGGCCTTGAGCCCGCAGGCTGCCAGGGTGCGTATGGCGCACTCTTCCAGATCGTGGACAAAGCAGCGCAAGCCCCCGGGCCTGCGATCAATGCGCATGATGGGATAAACCACAAGTTGACCGGGAAAGTGACAGGTAATACTGCCGCCCCGGGAACTGCGGATAATTTCCACGCCTCGTTGCTCAAAATAGGCGCGCCCGAATGGAAGTTTCTCTTCTCCGCCGTTTCTGCCAAAGGTGATCACAGGGGTATGCTCCAAAAGGAAAAGCCGCTCGTCCTCTCCTTGCGCAACACGCTGTGACGCTTGCATTTGTGCTTCTAAGGCGCGTTTGTAGTCTATGAGGCCAAGATCCACAATTTTCACGCTTTTTCTCCAACAGGCTCCTGGAATACCGGCGGGGCATGCCGCCGGGGCGGGGAAGGGCGGCGCAACAGACTGACTCTTCACTCTTCGAAAAAATGGCCGGATTTCTCCCTCTGCGTAAAATCTTTTGCTTAGGCCCAGCGCGGGACTTTTTTTGTTGAAAGCGCTTTAGCATGAGAAAGGACGCGGCGAAAGTGAGGAGAAAGCGCATAAAGCCCGGATAAAGAATCAGCGTGAGAAGTATTCTTTTTCCGCAATATTGCCGCGGCGTGTCACTGCCACGGCAAGTCTATCCCTCTGTGCTTAGCCACTGCCACCATGGCTTGCCCAGATATTCCCGCAACGTCAGTTGCAAGTGATACGTTGCGGGAATTGTACAGCAAAACTTGCGCGTATGCCTTGTTTCGCTTTATATATGCAGGCGTTTATTGGGAGGAGTCATCAATAAGCGCAGCATTTTTTTTGATGTCGCCCCGCCTCTAGTCAGGCAGCAGGAATTCTCTGTCTGCCTAATCAAACGGGCTGAACCCGCTTGGGCTTGCGGTGCCCGGCCGGGAGGCTCATAAAGAAACGCTTCATTCCGGGGCGGGGCGACCAGGCGGAAAAGAGCTATGCTCTACTCCAAATATGCACAGAGCATGCCAACTGCATCTCATTGAAAATACAGGGTTTAAATATTAAAACCGAACATTTTTTTGCACATTTTGCACATATGTGCAGAAAATGGAGATATTTTTTGCACAAACACGGCATGGATCTGCACAAGCTTAAAAAGCTTTTGAATCAGTAGAGGCTGTCCTCGCAACCTTTTGTCCAAATAGTTGCATCATCCGGCTCTTTTTTCTCCGGCCTATATCAGCAAAAGTATATTTTCTTCGCAAAAATGGCCGGATTCTTGCGTTTGGCGCAGAATTTTTTACTGAAAACTGCCGAGTGTTTTGTTTTCAAGGCAAACACGGCAAAATCCGCCAGGATTTTGCGCCGCGATAAGCGGCGTAAGTTGGCTGAGAATCACATTTTTCAGTCAACAATCTTTGCAAAAATTCCTTATACATATGGGTTGAATTTTGCAATCAGACATTAGGGGCTGTTTCTAAATAAATCTTTTGTCCAAATAGCTGCGTCATCCAGCTCTTTTTTCTCCGGCCCTGTACCGTAAGAGTCCACTCCCTTCGCAAAAAGAGATGGATTTCTTCTTCTTGGCGCAAAATCTTTTATTTAGAAACAGCCCTTAGTGAAAAATAATTTTGACCAGAACAGGTTGTTGTTAAAATATGTATCCCCTCTACATGCGTTGGACAACTCCCTGACAACGATTGGGGAAACTACTTTGTTTTTTGTTTAATGATAGCGTTTTCATCATGACTAGAAAGTATGTCGTAATTCATTGGGGAATGGTTCTAATACCGGACAGCAGTCCGGCGCACCGCTAGAGCAGATTAACTTTAAGATTTGTCGTTTAACGGCGAGCAAAGCCCGCCTACGACAATCTCAAGGCAAGGATTTATGGGCAAATCCTTGCAGAGCAATTATACATTTTCAATGTTAAATTGCTCTAGCAGCGGCGCGAGCGAGCTGAATACCACGCTTTTCGGCGAAGCAGTCTTCATCAATTGGCCATTGGCCGATGTATGAATCAGTACGAAGGCCTCGTTCTCAAAAGATTATTCAAAATGAATACTGACTATCGATCGTTGTCCCATACTATATAGGCACCGCGACGGTGAACCCGCCGTGAGCAAAGCAAAAATCGTGTTTTTGCTTTGCGATCTCTTGGAAAATCTCCTTTGACAAGCAACAAAGGAGATTTTCCTAACCCTACACGCGAAGCTGTTTTGTACATATCCTTTTGCTCTCCGGCCTCTTCAAGTTTCGCTTGCTGTTTTAGTTGACACTCGTAAAAGCCACTACGTTATAAAGGAAAGAGAGTGGAAAATATTTTTGTGGATTAAGCTTCGGTTTAGCAATGCGCCTGCTGTAAATCCGTTTTGCATTCACTTTTCCGGGAATGGCGTTTAGTAAGTTTGTATCTAGCCGGCGATACCGAAAGGAAGCGTTGCTGAAAAGAACTGAACCTCAAGAAGAGAAACTGAACAAAAGCTTGCTTTACGGGGACGGGGATGTGCTCGAATGTGAATTGCGCATGCTTTTCTACATTGCAAGGGAACGTTATCCTCAAATTATGAGGTGTTGGCGGAACAAAATAGGCGGAGTGTCTGCTATGTATGTTGCCAGAGGAGACCTTAGGCATGTTGCAAGCTTAAAAGGAAAAGAGACCGTAGAATGTATAGCGTTGCCTTGACTCTCTTTGGTTTACCATATAATGATACGTGGAGATGCAGGCGAGAGGAGTTTTGTTTCATGTGAAACATGAGTAAGGCTCCGGTCTTTCGTAAAGCTCTTCCCAGTGCGCTTCGCCTTGTGTACGGCGCCCGACATTGGACACATTTCGAACAAGGACATGCTGTGGCAAGAACGATCGTTGTTGCAAATCAAAAAGGTGGCGTAGGTAAAACCACGACCTCTATTAACTTGGCGGCCTCGCTGGCGGTGATGGAGAAACGGGTTTTACTGGTGGATTGTGATCCGCAGGCTAATTCCACCAGTGGCCTGGACGTACATGTTGGCGATCTCAACTTATATCCGGTGTTCTTCCAGCCAGAGCTGGTGCAACAAGCCATCGTGCCGACCAGCACACCTTTTTTGGCTGTTTTGCCTTCATCTACGGATCTTGTGGCCATTGAAATGGAACTGGTCGATAAAATCGGGAGAGAGTATTATCTTGCCGAAATCATAAAGACAGTGGAACAAAAATATGACTACGTTATTTTTGACTGCCCGCCTTCACTCGGCTTGCTCACTCTCAACGCGTTTTGCGCGGCTAGAGAGCTGTTAATTCCTTTGCAATGCGAATTTTTTGCCCTTGAGGGAATTGTTAAGCTGCTGCATACTTTTGAACTGGTGAAGAAGCGGTTGAACCCCAGTTTGTCTCTGCTCGGCGTGGTATTGACCATGTATGATACGCGCAATAAGCTGACCAGGCAGGTGAAAAACGAGGTCAGGAAGTGTTTTCCGGATCATCTGTTTGAAACTGTTGTGCCTCGAAACATACGGCTTTCAGAAGCGCCAAGCCATGGAAAGTCGATCATCCACTATGATATAAAATCTAAGGGCGCGGAGGCCTACCTTGCTCTTGCAAAAGAAGTGGTTTTACGCAGGCCGGCGCGAAGAGATACGGTAGAAGCGGGATGAGCTCTTTTTCTATTAAAGGCACAGAGCGTAAGGTGCGGCCTTTCAGTCCGCATGCACAATGCCGCGCCTGGAGCGAGAGATTCAGCGGCCGCAAGCGGTTGTTGAATATTCAAAGCATATATGATCTTTAAAGTGTTTTTTCCGTATGGTTGCGCCGCAGTGAGCGCAGGAAAAAACGACTAAGCCGCCGAGATTGGCTCCTTTGAGCCTGAACGGCTTGGCAGGATCGTTTTCCCAATCGGAACTGTTGGCTCCGCAGTTGTCGCAGTGCACTTCCGTGGAGATGGGGTACTTAAAATCCCAATATTGTTTTAATTCTTCCCACTCGTGCAGCGGTTCCGGTTTCGGTGTGGGCGCTTCTTTTGCAAAGGCAGCTTGTATATAGGGTTCCAGCTTGTTTCGGCATTGCTCCCAGATCGCCGCGCTTAACTGAACAGAGTGCAGTTTGCCGTCTTTGTCATATAGAAACAATGCGTTTTCAGAATGAGTCATGGCTCCTCCAGGAAAAATACGGTTTATCATGGTAGTTTACTATTCCAGGGCATACTGTCAAGAAGCTTTGAATTGGGGAAAGCCGTTCCTGTCGAAAGAAAAAGGTTTTGTGCGTTCACTGGAGGCACAGGCTTTTTTCATCGCCAAGAAAGCACAGCATAAGAAGGCCGGACCCTCGCCGCAAGCTTTTTAACAAACGGCGAAGTAAAACTTTGACGGCCAAAGCCATATCTCGTGTCTGATCGCAAAAATTCAACGCATACTTTTATGAGGAGTTTTTGCAAAGATAATTGGCTGAAAAATGTGATTTTCAGCCAACCTACGCCGCGTATCGCTGCGTAAAATCCTGGCGGATTTTGTAAGGTTTGTTTGCCAACACACTCCAGCGTCGCATTCGCAAAACAGCATTCAAAACATGATAACGCGACACCGCCGGCGCCAGGCAACGCGGCGCAAAGCCGCCGCGAGCAAAGTAAAAATCGCGTTTTTTTGCTTTGCGATTTTTCGGAAAATATCCTTCACCATATCAAAGGTATTTTCCGAACGCTACATTAGAGCAATTTACCATTGAAAATGTATAGTTGCTCTGCAAGGATTTGCCCGTAAATCCTTGCCTTGAAATTGCCGTAGGCGGGCTTTGCCCGCCGTTAAACGACAAATCTCAAAGTTACTCTGCTCTAGAAGTCATTGCATAATGCATTAGGAAGGACTTCTAACGCCGGACGGCGGTCCGGCGCACCGCCAACAGCGGCGAGAGCGAGCCGAAAACCACGCTTTTCGGCGAAGCGATCGTCCTCAATCGACCATTAGGCCGGTTTAGGAAATTAGCACTAATTGGTCCGCGCCGCTTATACCCGGTAAATACCCCCAGCGCGACCTATATCTTTGATTGTTTGCAAAGGAGAAGTTATGGCCAACCACTCATTAGGCCTCGGTAAAGGGCTGGACGCCCTGATCAGAGAAAGTGGTGAAAGCCGCTCCCCGAGCGGCGTGCAGATCGTTGCGATAGAAGATATTGTGCCAAACGAAAACCAGCCGCGCCGCACTTTTGATCAAGAGGCGCTGGAAGAATTAGCAAACTCCATTCGCAGCCAAGGGTTGTTGCAGCCCCTTTTAGTGCGTCCACTTGGTCCAGGACAGGGGGCGCAATATGAATTAGTAGCTGGAGAACGGCGTTGGCGCGCCTGCCGCCTTGCCGGACTCACGCAAGCTCCGGTGCTCATTCGTAATTTTTCGCCACAAGATATGTTAGCCGCGGCTCTTATTGAAAATCTGCAGCGAGAAGATCTTAACCCTCTGGAAGAAGCGCTTGGATTACAGAAGCTTAAAGACTCCTTCGGATTGAGTCAGGATGAATTGGCGCAAAAAATCGGCAAAAACAGATCTACGATTGCCAATAGTTTGCGGTTGCTTAGCTTGCCCGGTTCCGCAAGGCAGGATCTGGCTGAAGGGCGAATTTCCGCGGGACACGCCAGAGCTTTACTCAGCGTGAGTGATGCGGATGCGCAAAAAGAGCTGAATACACTTATCCAAAAACATGCCCTTTCTGTCCGGGAAGCTGAAGGCCTAGCCGCCGGATGGAAACAAAACGGGCGTTTTGAGCTTTCAGGCTTGCATTTTTCAGAGCTGGCTGCGGACATCGCTGCGGCACAAGAAAGCATACAGGCAGAAGCCGCACAGGAAAGTGACGAGCCTGTCGTCGCGCCCAAGGCGGCTTCAGAACGCGGCAAGCCGCAAAGCGCGCGTTTGCTCGAGCTGCAAAACCGCATTGGAGACTTACTGCAAGTTCCTGTCCGAGTGACGGGGAAAGAGCATAAAGGCAAAATTAGCTTAAGCTTTAACAGTCCGGAAGAATTGGAACTTCTTCTGGAAAGACTCTCTTGCACGGCATTGGAAGGGGCGCAGCGAAAAGCCCTCTCCGCACAATCCGCCCCCCAATTGCCGGAACAGAACCTGGCAGTTCTTCAAGGAGCCAGCAAGGCGGAGCTAAAAAGCGGCATTCCGCATTCTATGCTGGAAGCAAATGCCCACATTGCTCTTGCGGGTGCGCACAGTAAAGCTTTGCAGGCACAAAAGCACACGGCCTTAGGTGCTGTCGCGAATGACGCTCCTGAGGAAACAGGCCCTGAAAAAGAATTCGCCGCGGCCGACCAGGCAGGCAGCCAGGAGCTGAAATAAGTTATGAGTCCGGAGCATTCATTGGCCGCGCAAGAGAATCTGAACCCCTCCAGGCTCATCGACAGTTTGGAGCATTTTCCCAAGGCGCGCATCCTTATTATCGGCGATGCCATGATTGATGAATATCTTACAGGTGACGCGTACCGAATATCACCTGAAGCGCCTGTGCCTGTGGTGCATATTGAAAATGAGCGCTATCTTGTGGGGGGGGCGGGCAATGTTGCCCGCAACATTACAGCATTAGGCGCTCAAGCCGTTTTAGTAGGAGTCCGAGGGAGTGATGCGGCAGGGAGAAAATTGGAGCGCTGTCTGCATGAAGATAGGATCAATTTTTCTCTGTTGACCTTACAAAGCAGGCCCACGACAGTAAAAACCCGCATCCTCGCGCGGCAACAGCAGGTGTTGCGTTTTGACAAAGAAGATGCCAGCGCTTTGGAACTGGGCGATACCGACGCCATTCTTGCCCTTGCCGGCGAACACCTGCCTGACTGTGACGCTGTTGTTGTTTCAGATTACGGCAAAGGCCTTGTTTCCCAGCGGTTTATGAAAGGATTACAGGAGAGGCTGGAAGCGTCGGGTCGCACGGTCCCTTTATTGGTGGATCCAAAGCCACAAAACTTTTCTCTTTATCAAGGGGTGACCATACTCACGCCAAACGCAAAAGAAACGAGCGAATCTATCCATTTGCCCACCAAAACGCCGGAGGAACTTGTTCGCGCCGGACAAGCCATCATGGAACAGTTGCAATGCCGGCATTTACTGACCACTCTCGGCAGCAAAGGCATGGCGGTTTTTGAAAGCCGGGATTCCATATGGCATATTCCCACCACAGCAAAACAAGTTTTTGACGTCACAGGCGCTGGGGATACCGTCATTGCCGTGCTCGCCTTAGGCTTTGCTCTGAACCTGCCCCTGGTGCAAGCGTGTCTGCTTGCCAATTACGCCGCCGGCATTGTTGTTGCTCAGGTGGGAGCGGGTGCCGTGAGCCCGCATCAGCTCATTCAGGCAGTCACCTCACTACCCATTCCTAAAGTTGCGCGCTGGAATACATAACCCAGCTACGCCGCAGAGCCTGCCAGGAGCGTGGTTTTCGGCTCGCCACGCAGCTGATAGCGGCGTGCCGGACGGCAGCCCGGGGTTAGAAGACATTTCCCCAATAAATGATGAAATGACTGCTAGGGGCTAGAGCAATGTAACATTGAAAATGTATAATTGCTCTGCAAGGATTTGCCCGTAAATCCTTGCCTTGAGATTGCCGTAGGCGGGCTTTGCCCGCCGTTAAACGACAAATCTCAAAGTTACTCTGCTCCAGTTGCAAAAATTCAACGCATATTACGGCGCGCAAAGCTCGCTTACGCCAATCTCGCGAGCCTCGTTGCGCTCCGCTTCACAAAACCGGAGCACTTTACCGGCATGTATAAGTGCAAAGATACAATGCGTTAGATGGCAATGCTCGTTGACGATGAAAGAGCCGCCCGTTGAGGCGCGCATTCATACTGAACGGCTGTACCGTAGCATGTGAAAAATTTGCTTCCGTCAGGATGGAAGGCAACATTTTCCTGATATCCAATAATAGCTTGAGCCCCTTTGTTCACAGCCCGCGCCGCCATGCCGAAAAAAGCCTGCTCTGAGTCATAGCCTCGGCATACAACAAGACCCAGCACCTTGTTTACTCTACGGTTTTCATCAAGATCGGTTGTCGTGACCACAGGAAAACGCCCGGCTAAAAATATTTCCTTCACTCGATCAATATTTTCCACAACGGCATCTTGCGATTTAGCGCTTTTTTTCTTTTCTCCGCCCAATAAAAACAGCATAGCAAACTCCTTAAGTTACCTTCATATGCCAAGGCCGCGGTGCCGGGTTCGGCTCGACAGGGGCCAGTTTGCGGCGTGTAATTGCAAAAAGAGATGCAAGATGTCTGCCAAAAGCGCAAAAAGAACCTCTGGGCGCTTTGATCCGAGAGAAACAAAGCGGACCAAGGATTTTGCAAGGCAGAGACACATTACAAGCGCGTGTTCGCTCTGGGAGCATGACGCTCTTTGTCAGAACGCTGACAGCCGCATATGCCATTTTTTGGCATATGCGGCTGTCAGCGTAGCGTCGCTAAGGACGGCTTTGGTAGGACGGTTTTCCCCATGAAGACAAAGGGGGCCGTAGCTGCCGGCTTTTCCGCAGGAAGGAGCGGAAAGCCGGCCGGTGGCTTATAAGCCGGGAAGGGCGGCTTGCAGCCTTTTCCGTTCTTAATAAGGCAGCGGAGAGGGTCTGCCTGTTTTCAGCGCGGAAATTCTAAAAAAACGTTCACTTGTGCACAAAAGTAGTTTGGATGCCAATTTTTGTTCCCGGGCTCAGCGAGGCGCGCACCCGGGAAGTATTTGCAAAAACGGAGAGCGGCGTATCTTGTTGTTAATAGCCCGCGCAGCCTCCAGGGCCGCTATGGTAGCCAAACCCGCCGCCATGGTATCCGGACCCCATGCCTCCCTGAAAGGCCGGGCATCCGCCCAAGCCGTCGCCTAAGTTGACGCCAGCCTTGGCAAGCTGCTTTTGCAAGGAAACTCTGGCTTCAGTCAGGCGGGATTGTAACGAGGTTATGTCCTGGGTCAGGGCCTGTAGTGATTTGTCGTCCGCGCCGCTGTAAATTTTAGTGGTCAATTCCGCCTGCTTTGATCTGAGTTCAGCATACAAAGGGGCAATTGCTGCATGTGATTTTTCCAAAATACTTTTGATTTCAGGCGTCATGGCATTGGTATATTGCGTGTTGTAACAATCACCTTGCCCGCCCCAGTGACCTCTCCAGCCATGGGCAAACGCAGTGGCTGAGGCGGTTACGAGCAAGACTCCGGCGAGTAAAACAAGCAGTTTTTTATGGCAGTTTTTCATGGCTCTTACCTTATTCCTCTGGAGCTGAGCCTCCAGTTTATTGTTTGAGCGGGGTTGTCAATGCAGCTTTACTTTTTCCATCGTATCCCGCAGCACTGAGACAAAAAAATCTGTGCTTCGCGGTTATTTTGTTCGCTTCGTCCCCAGCCGGTACACAGGCCATATCCACCAGCCGGAGACGAAGCGTACGCGTCACAACAGATGCTCAAGTTATCCGTGTATGAATGCAGGATATACTTTCTCATGCTAGGATTATGCCAAATAACTTGCGTTCAGGTAATATAGTAAAATTACTAATGAAAATATCAACCAAGCTACGTAAAACAGTTTTTATCTGTAAGATTTTGGATAGTAAGTATCCAATAAAAACTGAGAGCTGTATAAAAAAGTTACGGTGCTCGGCAGCCTTTTGGCTCTACCGGACGCATGGCCTGTATTGGAGCACAAAAGCCGCATCGGCCAAGCCGGGGAAACGGCGTATGAGAGAGCTGCCGCTAGCCGACTGCCCACTACGCAACCCCGCTTTTTCTGGAGTTTTGTAAAAGCACGGTGTATGCTGCTATTTCTTTTCATCTTATTGCGTAAGGAGAATGTTCATGCTTGACCTTAGGCTGTTGCAACGGGAACCGGAAAAAGTGGCTGCCGCTTTGGCCGCGAGGCGTTCCTCTTTGGATGTGGCGGAGTTTGGCGTCCTGGATGCGCGCCGTCGCGCTTTGCTTGCCGAGGTGGAAGCGCTGAAAGGGGAGCGAAATACTGTTTCCGCTGAAGTGGCACAGCGCAAACGCGCGGGCGATGATGCCGCGCCGTTGATCGCGCATATGGGCAGTGTGAACGCGCGCATCAAAGACTTGGATGGAGAGTTGGAAAGCGTGCAGGCAACGTTAAAGGCCTGGATGCTGACAGTGCCGAACGTGCCCCATGCCAGCGTGCCCGCCGGCGGCGATGAGCGGGATAATGTGGAGTTGCACCGCTGGGGAACTCCACGGGAATTTTCTTTTACGCCCAAAGAGCATTGGGAGTTGGGAGAGCGCCTGGGAGGGCTTGACTTTGATCGCGGCGCAAAACTTGCGGGCAGCCGTTTTGTCGTTTATTTGCGCTGGGCCGCACGCATGGAAAGGGCCTTGGTGAATTTTTTTCTGGATGTGCAGACGCGTGAACACGGGTATACCGAAGTGCTCTGTCCGCTCATGGTGAACCGTGAGGCCATGACCGGCACAGGACAATTACCTAAGTTCGCTGAAGATTTGTTTAAAGTTGAGGATTGGGATTTTTTCCTTATTCCAACGGCGGAAGTGCCGCTGACTAATATGCATGCGGGGGAAATTCTGGAAGAAGCCATGCTGCCTCTTGCCTATACCGCTCAGACCCCTTGTTTTCGCTCTGAAGCAGGAAGCTACGGCAAAGACACGCGGGGGCTCATACGCATGCATCAGTTTACCAAGGTGGAAATGGTGCGTTACTCCCACCCCGACCGCTCTTATGAAGCGCTGGAATTAATGCGCGAGCAAGCTGAAACGCTCTTGCAGCGCCTGGAATTGCCGTATCGGGTGATTACGCTGTGCACAGGGGATATGGGCTTTGCCGCAAGTAAAACTTACGATATTGAGGTGTGGCTGCCGGGGCAAAACAAGTACCGGGAAATTTCTTCCTGCTCCAATTGCGAGGATTTTCAGGCCAGGCGCGCCCAAATCCGCTTTCGGCCCGCGGACGGCGGTAAACCGGAATTCGCGCATACTTTGAATGGTTCGGGCTTGCCTGTGGGTCGCACTTTGGTGGCTATTTTGGAAAATTATCAGCAGGAAGACGGCAGCGTAGTCATCCCTAAAGTGTTGCAACCCTATATGGGTGGGTTAGAACGCATCAGCTAGAGCAGAGTAACTTTGAGATTTGTCGTTTAACGGCGGGCAAAGCCCGCCTACGGCAATCTCAAGGCAAGGATTTACGGGCAAATCCTTGCAGAGCAAGTATACATTTTCTATGTTAAATTGCTCTAGGTGAGAAAAGATGCTGAATAAGAGCGCTGTGCCGGGCGAAAAAATCTTTGCCGGCGACTTGAGGCACGGCATGCCCCAGGGTTTGGTATATGGGCAAGGTGAGCTGTTGCGCGTGCAGGAGGCTTTTGCTTGACGGCATATGCACGTCTTGCGCTCTTTGGGCGATGACGTCCTCTCCCGGCGCGCAAGGTTGAGTAAAGACAAGGAAGCGGCGGCAGGCAAAGGGGCGCACCGGGTAGACCGTGCAGCCTCCGTTTTGTAAAAAGGGACACCGCCAGGGGGAATCATGCGCGCAATTGTTTGCCGGGCCGGTATGCGGGTTAGTTGCTCCTTCCCCCTCCGGCCTTGCCTGTAAGGGAACAAGTGAGGGCAATAGAGCCAGATAACGCTTGATGCCCATGCCTTCCGCCAAAGACAGCGGGATGGGCTGGCTGCAGCACGCGGTACAGCCGGGAGCGCAGACCGGCTTTTGCGGCAGAAGAGAAAGTTCTTTTTCCAGATCCGCATCCAGAAAGATATAAGCGCGCAGCAACAGCCCGAACCAGGGCGGCTCTTTGCACAGAGCGGGGAATTGTTTTTGCAGGGCGGCGCTATTCATGCTTGGAGCCTGTGCCAGGGGCCGGCGCATCCTCATACCACCAGCGGGCTCGGCGTACGACATCGCCGAGGCCTCCGCCTTCAGCAAGATCCAAAAACAGGCGGAAGGTATGGAGCGCGTCCGCCGTCATGGGGTTCGCCGCGGTGAAACCCTGGAACATATCCGCGTCTTCCGTAAGCAGTTTGCGTGCTTCGGCCAGTCTGCGCCGGAAAGAGGGAGTAAGAAAAGGGGTAATATCCGGGCGCTGCGCCAAAGAGGCGAGATAGGCGGCGCTGGATATGAAGTTAAGCCCTTGCACAAAGGCCGCTGCCCGGTCGTGGTCTTCGGCCGCGGCGCGGAAAGTGCGGCAGCCGAAAAGGGTGAAGAGCCCCTCCACCATGCGGATATGTTCTTCTTGAGCCTTTGCTCCGGGGGTAATCACGGTGATCCGATCTTCAGGGGCGGATTCAGGCCCAAACAGGGGGTGCGTGCCCAGCACCGGCCCGGAATAGGCGCGCTCCATGGCGCGCATGGGCTGCATTTTTACGGAAGCGATATCAGCCAGCACCTGCCCGGGCTCAAGCAAAGGGGCAAGATCCGCCAATACAGCCGCAAAGGCCGAGGCGGGAATGGCCAGTATCGCCAGATCCGCCTTCTGCACGGCGCGGCGCATATCGTCCAGGGGAATGGCGCTGCCGGCGACAGGCGAACGAGATCCGGCGCCCGGCGCCATATCCGCGCCCAGAACCGTGTGCCCGGCCGCTTGCCAATGGCGCATAAGCATGGAACCCATTCTGCCCCGATGCCCGATGAGGGCCAGGCGTAGAAAGTTTGGCCGCGTTGCAAGGCTCATGAGCGCAGTCGCTCCCACAGAGCCCAAAAGTTCGGGAAGGATTTGCCCACGCAGGCCGGGTCATCCAGGGGCACGGCAAAGCCGGTTCCGCCTTGTGTGCCCGGCAGGCCCAAAAGGCTCAGGCTCATGGCCATGCGATGATCGTTATGGGCTGAAAAAACCGCGCCGTTTGCCGGGGCCCGCAAGCCCCCCGCCGGAGGAACGATGATCAGGCCGTCGCTTGTCACTGTGACCGCACAGCCTGCTTTGGCAAGTTCTTCCGCCGGGGCTGCCAGGCGGTTGCTTTCTTTGATGCTCAGGTGGGCCGCGTTGCGGATCCGGGTCGTCCCGCAGGCATGGGCGGCAAGAGCGGCCACGGTGGGCACAAGATCCGGACAGTTGCCCATGTCCAGTTCCACGCCGCGCAAGGGGCCGGGGTGGACCGTTACGCCCGCGGCGTTGTGCTCCACGCGCGCCCCCATGGCTGTGAGGATGCCCGTCAGGGCGGCATCGCCTTGCAAGGAATGCATGCTCAGGCCGGAAACGCATACGGATTTGGGACCAATGGCACCCGCGGCCAGAAAATAAGAGGCTCCGCTCCAATCCCCCTCGACGCTATGCTCGCCTGCCTGGTAGCGCCCGGGACGCACGCAAAAGCGCAGTTTGCCGGGGACAGCCTCAGTGAGCGCGCGCCAGTCGCATTTTTGCCAGCCGTTTTGCTCCAAAACCAGCACATTGAAAGAGATGCCGAAGCGTTCAAGAATTTCCAACGAAAGGCTCACATAGGGCCAGGACACCGGGCGCGCGCCTGCAAGGAGGATATCAAGACCTGTTTCCAGGGGAGCGGCCAGGAGCAAGCCGGAAAGATATTGGCTGGATTCGTCGCAACTGATGGAGACCGCATTGCCCGCAAGCCTTGCCGCGCTGAGGCCGTTGGCCTTTAGCAGCAAGGGGGGGCAATCGGGCTTGCCCGTAAAGGAAATATCCGCCCCCAGGCTGCTGAGAGCTCTTGTAAGTTCACCCAAGGGGCGTTCGTGCATGCGGCCTGAACCGTGGATGTGGAATAATCCGCGCCCCGCCGCCAAAACAGCCGTGAGCAGGCGGCAGGTGGTGCCGGATTCTCCTACATATATGGAGAGGGGAGAGCCGCTTTCCGGCCCCCGCACGGCTCCTCCTATGCCTTGCACGGTATATTCGCCTTCCTCTCCACGTTCAAAATGCGCTCCCAACAGACTTAAAGCCTCGCGCGTGCGCGCTGTGTCATCGCTTTCCAGCACCCGCGCGAGCCGGGAAGTTCCCCAGGCGAGGGCGGCGGCGGTCAGCACACGGTGCGACAGGGATTTGGAAGCCGGAGCCGGAATTATGACAGTGTGCATGCAAGTACCTCTCACCAGTCAAAGGAAGTAGAGCGGATTAAATTTAAGACGCTCGCTCCGGCGCTTTCCCTACGGAAGCGCCGAAAAAGAATTCTCTTAACGGGGATGACGCATCGGGCAAGGCCATCTCAAGCAGGGCCGCATCCGGATGGTTGTTTATAAAGCTTTGTATCTGCTCTTCATTTTCCGCAGGATTGACGGTACAGGTAATATAGATAAGCCTTCCGCCGGGTTGCAGGCGCTGCCAGGCAGCGTCCAGGACGGCCCTTTGCGTCGCGGCAAGGCGCGAGCAGTCTTCCGGCGTTCTGCGCAGGCGGATTTCCGGATAGCGGCTCATGGTGCCGAGCCCTGAACAGGGGGCGTCCACCAAAATGCTGCCGAAGCGTTCGGGCAAAGGCGGGGCAGCGTCGGGAGCGACTTTTGGCGGCGTCGCGTCAACCTCGCCGATCGCGTCAGCCTCGCTGAGGCGCTGAGCAAGGGCAAAGCCGTTTTCCGCGTTTTGGGCGGATACAAGGAGAAGCCTTGGGCAGGGCGGCTCACTAAGGCGCAAGCGGGCATAGTCGGCGATCAGGGCTTTGAGCCGTGTTTCCGAAGTATCTGAGGCGAGAGCGACAGTGATGCCCTGTTCGAGCAAGGCCAGAGTTTTGCCCCCCCTGCCCGCGCAGCAGTCCCATATGGGTTGAGGCCAAGTCTGGGGTTGAAAACGTTCCAAAATGGCATAGGAAGCGCCGCTTTGCCGGCTTGCTTTGCCCTCGGCCAGCATGCTCCGGACACAAAAGGGCAGAGAGCCTGAAAAGGTGAGGGCGCAGGGCTCCACAGACTGCCCGCCCTGATCCAGAAGCGTTTGGCGCGATGTTTGCCAGTCCGTGCGGGTTTTATTGAGGCGAAGGCCTTGCAGCGGGTTTTGCTGCGAGGCTTCTAAAAAGGCCAGACAGCGTTCCGGGCCGTAACTGTCCCGCCAGAGGCGCACTATCCAGACGGGCATGGCGAAGCGGCAGGCCAGGGCTTCTTCTTCCGAAGCAAAGACGCGGGCGTAAAAGTCATTGTCCTGAAATTCCGGCAAGGAGCGTTGCATGGAGCGCAAAGCTCCGTTGGCGACCTTGGCCAGGCCCGGGCCAAAGCGGTGGCGGACATGCTCCACGGCCCAATGAACGCCCGCGTGGTGGGGCATGCGTAAAAAAGCCATGCCATACAGCGTAAGGATAAGACAGAGGCGCAGCTCCCAGGGGAGTTTTTCCGGCTTGGGCAAAAAGCGCTCCATGAACCAGCGCAAGCGCGGATACCAGCGCAAGGAGCCGTACAGCAGTTCCGTGCAGAGGGCTTTATCGCTGGGCACAAGATCGCCGCTCATAAGGGCCTGATCCAGAGCGGCTTGGCTTTCCGCTTCATTTGCAAGCACTCGGGCCAGGGCAGTCAAAGCGGCGGCTCTCGGGTCATGCCCGGCCTTATGCAGAGAAAAAGCGCGCGAGGCCGGGCGGCCGGTTTTTGCGGCAGGGGGCTTAGGGGGGGCGAATTTCATGCTTATCCGGCTATCTCCCGGTTATCAGGGCTGTTTTTGAATCAAGCGTAAAAATTTTGGGGCAGTGGAAGCTCATTCAAAGAACCGCGTTTGCCGCTGGAGCGGGGAATTCAATGATGCTCCGCCCTTAAGGCGCGAAGGGCAAGCTCCACGCGTTCAAAGTTCACAGTGGTGTTTCGGCAAGGGCCTTCCGGGCGCTGGTTCAATATGCCGTAGACCGGCAGAGGGTAGGTGTCCTGTATGCCGGAGATGAGATCGCGCTCACAGGCCACGGCGATGATAAGCGCGGGCCGCATCTCCGCCACAATGCGCCGGGCAATGCCGCCGCCGGTGGCAATGGCCAGGCGTACGCCGTAAGCGTCGCGCAGGGCAAGAAGCCCGGCCATGGAGCAAGCTCCGCAGCGTTTGCAGCCTTCTGGGGAAGAAGTAAGCCGGATGTCGCATTCCGTACGTTGCAGGCAATGGGGCAGAAGAATAAGGATGCGGTCCGCCTCATAACGAAAACCCCGCCGTATGGTAAATTGATTATTCACTTGGATGAAACCGCGCCGGACCTCTTCGGGGGATATGCGCGCCGCCCGGGCCAGCAGTTCCATAACGGGAAGAAACCATTTAATGGCGAGACCCCACAGCCCGGCCGCTCCCCACAACATGCGGCCCGTGCATATGTGCACCACAAGGCCAAGGGCGGCCCAGGCGATGAAACAGATGCACCCCACTAAAAAAAATCCCGTAACGGCGGCCGCCCAAGGGTGTATATTGCCGAAGCCGACAGCCGGGATGAGCCAGCCCGCCAGCAGCGCAAGGCAAAGGAGCAGGGCGGCGCCCGCTACCAGGCCGATGAGCAGGCGCTCGCGCGGAGGCTCATTTATCAAATCAGAGGGGATGATGCGCCTTGTTGGACCTATCCGCAAAGGATTATCGCCGGATACGCTTTGAAGCGGTGTGGCCGTGCGGTCATGGCCGCTGGGGAGTGTGCTGGGAAGGTGGAGTTGCTTCACAAGTACTCTGAGGCGGGCGAATAACGTTAAAAAACACTTCTGCAAAGCCCTTCAGGTAGCCGTTATAAAAGGCCCGTCCGTCCATGCTTTTGCGTCCCGCGGGGCGCAGAGAACTGACGGCGTAACAGCCGCCGTTGCCGCAAGCGATGAGCAGGGCGTTCTGATATAGGCCAAGCACCTGGCCTGGGGCGGCGGTAAAGGGGGGAAGGCCCGGCTCCTCCGGAGCGCCGCCGCCGGGCGTGTGGGTGCTGAGCTTACCAGAAAACGGATCGATGCGCAAAAGCTCCGCCAGGCGCAATACATCAGGGGGCAAGGGAAATACGCCCGGCTCCACCTGAACCCGGAGATCTTCTTCCGCTTTGCGGCACAACGTAAGGGTTGCGCCGGGCCAGGGAGTTAAGGCCCGGATGTGCGCGTGCAGTACGCGGGGAGAGAGAGTAAGGTCAATGGAACTTTCTTCTTTACGCAATTTTGAGGCGTACGTCGCGCGGGAGGCATCCTGCTCAAGGGGCTGAAGCAGGCCCGCGGCAAGGCGCTCCAGGGCGAGCAGCAACAGTTCCGCCCCTTCCTGGGCCAGTTCCGCATGCAGGGATGCGGAGCTGTCATGGATGCCGATGCCCACTGCCCGCTGCATGAGAATGGGGCCGCTGTCGAGGGCGGCTTCCATGCGCATGATGGTGATGCCGGTAACGGCATCGCCGTTCATGATAGCCCTTTGAATGGGCGCGGCGCCGCGATACCGGGGCAGGAGCGAGGCGTGCACATTGACGGGCATAAGACGGGCGATGTCCAGCACCCTTTGCGGGAGAAGCAGGCCATATGCCGCCACCACCAGCACATCAGGCGCAAAGGCGGCAAGTTCCGCAAAGGCGGCATCTCCTTCAGGATTGGACTTGAAGTGGGACGGCTGCAGAACCGGGATGCCCCGGCTGTGGGCGAGCTCTTTTACCGGCGGCGCTGTGAGCGCTTTACCGCGCCCGGCGGGTTTGTCCGGCTGGGTATAGGCGGCGCATACGGTCAGTTGGGGGGAGTCGAGCAAACGTTCAAGAATCGTGGCGGCAAAAACAGGCGTCCCCATGAAGACAACGCGCAGAGGAGGCAAAGAGCTGACGATCCGAGCGGCTTGCGCTTGAACGGAGTTGGACGGGGCGTTTTCTGGAGAGCCGGAGCAATTCTCCTCTGAAGAAAGAGGCCCGACCATGCGCTATGCACCCTTTTTTTTAATTTTACGATCCAGCATTCCGCGTTTTAAGCGGCTGATATGATCGATAAAAAGCACCCCGTCCAAATGATCGCTTTCGTGCTGGACACAAATGGCAAGAAGGTCTTCAGCGTCAAAAATTACCGGAGCGCCGTCCAGATTTGTGGCTTCCACATGAACCCTTTCTCGGCGACAAACCTTAGCCCTGTAGTCAGGTACGGAAAGGCAGCCTTCTTCCCCTTCCATCTCAGAACCTGACAACACGAGAACCGGATTGACAAGCACGCGCAAATCTTCCCGTTTCTCCGGACCGGAAATATCTATAACCACAAGCCTGAGCGCTTCTCCCACCTGGGGAGCGGCAAGGCCGATACCTTCTCGCGCGTACATGGTCTCCGCCATGTTTTGCGCCAGTTCACGTATGGCGGGAGTTATTTCCCGCACCGGTTCCGCTTTGCGGGTAAGCCGCGGATCCGGATATTTTAATACAGGCAGTATCATTCACGCCGCTCCTTTGCGCGCGCCGCTCACATGCGTTGCAACACCCAGGCGACACGGCCCACAATATGGGCCTCATGCCCTTTGAGGGGCAGATATACTTCGGGGTAAGAGGCTTTTTCACTGCGAAGCACCAGGCGGCTGTCCTGCATGTCGACATAAACGCGCTTGATGACCAGACCTTCATACGGCAGGCTTACGCCGTACAATTCTCCTGACGCGACATGTTTTTGCAGGGTATCAACGCCTACGAAAGCCCCTTTTTGGATATAGGGCTCCATCCCCGACACCTCTGTGCGCACCACATACAGCCCTTGGGAGGCAAATGACTGGGGGATGTTGAGCCGCCCAAGCAGTAGCGAGGCGGGTTCACCCTCTCCCAAGGAGCTCTGCGTGGAATAGACAGAAACAATTGTACTTTTTGCGTCAGGGCTGCCGTACCGGATGGATTCCTCGCTTACGCCCGTTAAAGGGGCGTCCACAGGGGAATAGCCTTGCTCAGTACGTAAATACATGGGCCCGCTGCCCTTTTTTAACCAATCCGGGTTAAGGCCGAACTGTTCAAAAAGCTTCATATACCAGTCGGATGGTATGGAATTTCTCCTTTTCGCATCCGATATACTAGATTGTCTTATATCGAGAACATCCGCTAACTCCACCTGGGTTCTGGTACTGGTGGCAAGCTTAATGCGTTCGAAAATCTCATCAAAGTTGATCACGCTGCTACTCCTGACTGACAGATTTCAGACTACCGCATATCACAATTGACAGATGTCCCGCATAGGATTGTCCTATATAGCGCAGGGACATTGCGTACGGCAACAGAAATAAAGACTGAAATCAGATTAGGCAAGTACGATTTATCATAATCTAACATCCAAAGGCAACTATTTCAAATATTTCAACAGGGGATCGGTGTTAGAAAATATGATCCGCGTGTTTTCCTTGAATGATTTTCGATATAAATCCAGGCTTTTTGAAAAATCATAGAATTCCGGATTCACGGACAAGGATTTAGCAAAAATTTCTATAGCCCGCGCATCGGCCTGCCCACGGATAATGATACTGTCCCGGTTCGCTCCGGCGAGGATGATGTCCCGCTGCATTTCCGCCTCGGAACGGATGCGGCGATCTTCCGACTCGCCCTCAAAGCGGTATTTATTGGCCATACGCTTCCGTTCCGCGTTCATACGGTTGATGATGGCCTGGCGGTTAGGCAGATCCGTCCGCTTTATCCGCACGTCAATAATGGAGACGCCGTATTCCTCAGCCTGTTTATCCGACTTTACAAGCACATCATCCATAATGGCTTGGCGCTTGGTATATACGACTTCATTCAGCTCTTTACTGCCGATGGCGGTGCGCAATTGGGAGTATACGATATTGCGCAGCCGTTCATCCGCTACCCGTTCGGTACGCAGCTTACGATAAAAAGTGAGCGGGTCCACAATGCGCCAGCAAACATAATTATCAATTTCAAATGCTTTTAAGTCCGCAGTGAGGCTTTCCGTTTTGGCGATTTCAAAAACAAGTATGCGGTTTTCAAAATACACCACGCTCTGGATGAAGGGGAGCTTAAAATTAAGGCCCGGCATGCGCGCGGAGCTTTCCACCGCTTCGCCGAGTTGCAGGACAATGGCGCGCTCGCGTTCCCCGACAAAAAAGATGCATTGCGTTGCCAGCAGAAGGGCGGCAGCGGCCGCCGCCAAGAGAGAAAGAAGGAATTTGCTCATTTGCCCGCTCCTTCGGCGGGAAAGGCCGGTAAAGGCTTAGCCGCGGGGTCAAGATTCAGCAGAGGGAGCAGGCTGCCTTGTATATCTTTGGAAAGAATCATCTTGTGAAGACCAGGAGCGGAGAGAAGTTCACTCATGGTTTCCAGGTACATGCGCTTTTTTGTTACTTCTTGCGCTTTTTCAAACTCAGCAACCATACTTAAGAACCTGCGCGCTTCCCCGTCCGCCGCCTGTTCCACCTGTTGCTTGTATGCCTTGGCCGCGTTAAGCATCCCCATGGCGGTGCCGTTGGCCACAGGCACTATCTGCATGCGATAGGCCTCGGCTTGGTTGACAAAGCGGACCTTATCCTCCCGTGCGCTGGCGACATCTTTGAAGGCCTCCTCCACTTCGGGAGGCGGCTGCACATCCAGGAGCTGCACGGTATGAATACGCACACCCAAATTGTACAAAGCAAGAATATTTTCCAGCACCGTCATGGCCTCGGTTTGCACGCCGGCCCGGCCCGTGGTCAGGATGGAGTCGATATTGCTGCGGCCGACCACTTCGCGCATGGCCGCTTCCGCCGCGATTTTGATGGTGGTTTCAGGATCCTGGACAGAGAACAAAAAAGCCTGGGCGTCACTGATGTTATATTGCACGTTGAAGCGCATGTGGACGATATTTTCATCCCCGGTAAACATACTGGACTCTTCCGCTGCGCCTTTGTTCGCCCTGCCGGTCCCCGAGCCCTGCCCGATAACTACGGTGCGCAAAGGTTCGGCAATAACGATTTCAACGCTTTCAAAGGGTGTGGGCAGATGATAATGCGGGCCATCTCCCACCTGGCGGTCGTATTTGCCAAAACGCGTCACCACGCCGACTTCGCCGGGGTTGATGATAAAAATGCCTGAAGCCAGCCAAAGCAAAAGCACAACAATCAGAATGGCGCCCACAGGGACGCCTCTGCCGAAGAGCTTATTCAACAGGCCGTCAAAAGGTAGGTTAAAAGAAGGCCCCGGGCCCCCGTCACCTTGTGGTTGCGGGGATCGCCCTTGCCGCTGCCGCTTTTCTTGTAGTTTTTCCCAGTCCCAGTTCATATAGTATTACCATAGAGGAGAGTACGGAAATCGTCAAGCGATACGCGCACAATTGCAGTGTGGCAGTCAATCTTAAAAATTCGCGCCGGTGCTCCGGCCGGTACGATTGTATGCGGCAAGAACACCTATGCGCCTCGCTGTTACGGCGCAAAGTATAGAGTGGTGTAAGATATGCGTGTGATTTTACTGCCTGTTTTAATGCGTTTGCGTAAGTCCTTTCCTGAGTTTATACTCCGTGCGGAAGCTTTGAAAAATGCGCGCTGCGCCGAAGTGCGGGCAAAACGCATCATCTTGTTTTGCGGTAACGTTCTTCTATGTCCGCACTCCAGTATGGAGGCGGAGGTCTGTAACAGGGAGTTTTGGATATGCGGTGGTTCTCCCGCCTTCCCAAGCGCGATCCCGACCGTATGCGGGGGGAAAACGCCTGGCAGCGCTTTGCGCGCATTCTTATCATCGCCCTTTTGTTCTGCGGCGTTTTGTGGGGAATTTGGCTGAAAGGGGAAAGGCTGAAATCCGCGCCGGTAAGACAGGGAATGGGAGAGGCTTTTGAACATCGCCCGGATGCCGGGCGCGCCCGGCATCCGCTGGCTGCGGAGCTACGCCCGCAGCCTCAACAGCGCTGTTGCCAAGCATGAGCGCGCAACCCTCCATCACCGGGTCGGGCTTGGGTTTTTCCCCCAACGCCTCCATCGTTACTTTGCATACAGACGGCTCCTGCCTCGGCAACCCCGGACCGGGCGGCTGGGCCGCCCGCCTCCACTGGGGGAAAACTGTAAAAACCCTTTCCGGCGGCTTTGCCAAAACAACCAATAACCGCATGGAACTGCTCGCCGCCATTGAAGGCTTGGCCGCGTTAAAACGCCCCTGCCGCGTGGAACTGTTTACCGACTCACGCTACGTCAGGGATGCTGTGGAGAAAGGCTGGCTGGCAAGCTGGCAAAAACGGGGATGGAAAAAGGCCGACGGCAAAGCCGCCTTGAACCGCGATCTCTGGGAACGTTTCGCCTCTCTGCTGGCCCGGCATACCGTGCGCCTCCATTGGGTGCAAGGGCATGCGGGGCACGCGGAAAATGAAGAAGTGGACAGGCTCGCGCGCGGAGCGGCCGCACAACCCGGCCTGCCGCCGGACGAGGGCTTTTGCGCTTGAGGAGCCTTTGATGGACAGCAGTCTTCTGGTCAGCAAGCTTTTGTTCCCTCTGTGCCGCCTTATTTTAACCATGTGCGCGGGGTTGCTGCTGGCCGGGCTCCTGGAAAGCCTCCATTGGACGCGCTTTATGGCGCGTCTGGCTTCTCCTTTGGCTCGGCTCGGGCATCTGCGCTCTGTGGCGGCCGCCTCTTTTTCTCTGGCGTTTTTTTCCCCATCCGCCTCCAATGCCCTCCTGGCGGAGGCCCACGCCAAGGGAGAACTCAGCCGGCGCGAATTGATTTTCGCCAACCTTTTCAACAGTTCTCCCACGTTTCTTGTGCACCTGCCCTCGCTGTTCTTTATGGTGTTCGCCTTTATTGGGAGCAAGGCTTTTATTTATATCGGCCTCAGCTTTGTTGCGGCCGCTCTGCGCACTTTGGGCACCATTATCGTAGGCCGGTTTCTTTTGCCCGTGCCAGACAAGGATAGTGAGCAGAGCCTGCCCGAGGATAATTCCCCTCGGTCCTGGTCCGGCATTGCGCGCCAAAACTGGCGAAATTTTAAAAAACGCATAAAAAAACTCATTATCTATACCGTTCCCATATACTGCATTTTTTTTGTTCTGCAACATGCGGGGCTTTTTAGCGCGGCGGAGCGCTGGCTTGCCGAACATGCGGCCTTTATTTCCTTCCTGAACCCGCAAAGCGTCAGCATTATCGCCATGTATCTGGTGGCCGAATCAGGCGCGGCTCTTTCCGCCGCGGCTTCCCTTATCCATGCAGGCGCCCTTGCCGCGCATGAAGTGATTCTGGCCCTTCTGGTGGGTAATATCCTTTCCACGCCCATGCGGGCGATACGGCACCAATTTCCTTCATACGCCGGTTTTTTTACCCCGTCACTCGCCCTCTTGCTGGTGGTTATGAACCAGCTTTGCCGCGCCGCCAGCCTTATACTGGTGGCGGTGGCTTACTTTTACTGGGCCTTTTAGCGCAGGTTACGCTTGAGATTGTCGTTTAACGGCGGGCAAAGCCAGCCTACGGCAATCTCAAGGCAAGGATTTACGGGCAAATCCTTGCAGAGCAAGTATGCATTTTCAATGGTAAATTGCTCTAGCGGCGTCGCGGCCTTAAAAAGAGAGAAAAAAACGCGCGGGCGTCCTCATTGCGCAAAAAACCGAATAACGAGAGCCAGGCCATGGCGCTTGCCGCCATCAGCGCCAGGCAGAGGGCCGGGCGCGTATCTGTGGAGGAAAAGCCGAACAGGCAGAGCAGCGCTCCCAGCAATATGGCGGCGCTTCCATAGGCGGCCAGGGCGGGAATGACGCGGCGCAAAGGGTTGGTAATGCCCTTGGAGCATATCCCCCGTAAAAGCAGCCAGGCGTTGATCCAGGCCCCGGCGCACAGCCCGAGCGTGATTCCCATAACAGGCAGTCCTGAAAGCGCGGCCGTGCCCGGATCCGTATGCCTGCCCCATAGCATAACCGCCGCAAGGCCCGCCAAGACCACCGGAATAAGGCTCAAACAGGCGCTTTTCAATGGCGCTGTCCTTTGCCCCAGCGCGTGTGCCGCGGCCAGCAAGGGGCGGGCCGCGCATAAGGCGGGTATGGCCAGGGCATACCCCTGAAGCGCGCCGGCAGTGGCAGCCACCGCCGAGGCGTCAAACGCGCCGCGCCCGAAAAGCAGATCCGCTATGGGCAAAGCCAGGCCGAACAAGCCCGCGGCCGCAGGAAGGCTGAGAAAGGCGCTTCTGCGCACACTTACCGCTAAGGTCAGGGAAAAGTCTTCGCTCTTTTTATGCGCGGCAAGCATGGAAAGGCGGGGCAGCACGGCAAAGCCGAGGGATGCCCCCACAAGGCTGACAGGGAGCTCCACCAGGCGCTCGGCGAAATAGAGGGAGCTGATGTTCCCCGTTGCGAGAAAAGAAGCCAGGATCGTGCCGGCCAGCAGGTGGAGCTGGTGCGGGGCCGCTCCCAGCACCGCTGCCGGGAATTGGCGCAAAAAAGACCGGAGTTGGCGGTGTTCTTCTTTTGGATCGGTTCCGGACAAGGGCAGCGCCCGCGTCCGGACCTGCGGCTGTACGCAGCGTAGGCCCAGGGCGGCTTGGGCAAGGCCGCCGAAGGTTACGCCCAGGCAAAGTAATGTTTGCGCCGCTTGCGGCGAAGCAAAAACAGTGAATGGACCACCGTTTGGGGCGGCGGTCAGAAGGGCTGTTACGGCGCTCAGCAAAAGGACGATGTTCCATACGGACGCGGACCAGGCCTGCGGTCTGAAATTGCCGAAAGAAGCGGCATGGGCGAATGCGATGGAGCTTACAAGGCAAAGGGGAATATAGGGCAGGCACAGGCGCAGCAAAACGGCCGCCTGGGCCAGAAGCGTCTGGTCCAGGCCGGGAGCGAGCAAAAACGCGAGGGGTTGGGCGCAGAGCATGAGCGTAAGGGTAATGGGCAGGGCAAGCAAGAAAAGCAGCAACATGGAGGAGCGCGCGAAGCGAACCGCTGCCGCGTGCCCTTGCAGGGCCAGAATGCCGCTGACGGCCGCTCCGTAAGCCATTCCAAGGGAGCCCTCGGCCAGCATACGCCGGAAAAAATTGGGAAAGCGAAAGACGACAAGAAAGACATCCGCTCCGGGGCCGAGCAGATAGGCAAACAGCATGTCGCGCAAAAAACCCAGCGCGCGGGACAGGACGGTTCCCACAGCCAAAGTGGCTGCGCCCCGGATCTGCTGGCCGGTAAAGGTCGGATCGGGTGTGGGCTGCTGCATACTCCGTCAAGATCCGGTTGAAGGCTTTTACGCCGCCGCGTGGAATGGGCTTGGCGCATGCGCCGCGTTGCGCGGCTTCGGGCCGGTCCCGGGCGGCGTTTTGGGCGTATTTTCCCCAGGGGGGGATTTTTGCGGGGCAGGAGGAGCGCTCACGCCGCAGAGCCCGCGCATCTTTTCCCAGGCCCGGGCATCCATGCAGGGGGTATAGGCGGAGCGCGGGGTTTGCCCCACTGCGCGGCGGATGTTGGCCTCGCGTTCGGCCAGGTCCGGGTGTGACGCGAAATAGCTATACGCGGCTGAGGAATCCTGAGAAACGCTCGGGCGCAGACGACCGAAAAAGTCCGCCATAGCCAGCGGGTTTATGCGGGCGCTCTCCAGGCGTGCGATTCCAAGCATATCCGCGCCGCGCTCGGCATCCCGGCTGAAAGAAGACGTGATTAAGGTCAAGGCGAGCCCGCCGGCGAGCGAATCCTCCCCGCCCCACATGCGCGCAAAACCCGCCCAAGCATATTGCCGCAGCAAACCCGCGGTGCCGTGGCGCTCGGTGACATGGGTCATTTCATGCGCCAGCACGGCGGCGAGCTCGTCCGGGGATGCGCAGGCTTTGATGAGCCCGGTGGAAACCACAACATAACCGCCCGGCAGGGCAAAAGCATTGACGAAATCCGCATCCAGCACAGTGAGCGTGAAAGCATACCCGTGCACGGGAGTCGCCTGCTCAAGGCGGCGCATGAGCAGGCGCAGATCCGCATCGGCTTCCCCTTGCGCGCAGATGCCCCGCGAAATGCCCAGCCAGCCGAACGTTTGGAGGAGAGAATCTCGGGAGCTGCGGCCGAGGGCTTGTTCCCAGCTTTGCGGGATAAGCCTGGCCAAGAAGGTGAAGAGCGGGTCACTGGCGGCATAAAGGCCAAGGCATATGGCCCACACTGCCGCTGTGCCTAAGAGCCAGCGCCTCCAAACACGGCGTTTGCCCCCTTTTTGTGAAAAATGCGGCCACTGGCTGAGCGCCGCGATGCTGTCCGGCTCTTGCAGCGTCAGGCGCTGGTCCGGATTGTCCGTTTGCGCGAGCACGACAGGTTCCCGGCCGCTTTTGGATAACTTTCCGGAAATGATGCGGACGTCATCCAGCCTCCACACGCTGAGCGGGCGCAGATCATTGCCCGCCTCCGGCGCGCAAATGCGCATTTCCCGCGGCAATGCCCGGCAAAAAAGCAGCGCGGAACGCGGGACAGCGCTTTGGCCGTCATACCATATGGCGCGTATGGAAGTTGCGGGGAGCATTATTCGTTTTTCCTTTTTGGGGGCGCCGCCCCTCCAGGCAAACGCCAGGCCGGCAGGCCCCAGCGTGGTCCGGGCCTTCGCGCTGTCGGCGCTCTTGTCTTTATAGCGCCATATCCACATCCAGAGCGTCGAGCAGCCCCTCGCCGCGCGCTGGAGCCGGTTTTGTATCTTGCAGCAAGCTTTCAAGGCGCGGTTCACCCGCATAATCCAGACTGTGCAGGTGCATTTTCATTTCGCGCACAAAGGCCCAGGCATAGCCGATTCCAAAGGTGAATACGACCAGCGGCATATTTGTCAGCCGGGTCCAAAGCGTTTGCCCGCCTGTGAGGCGCGAGCGCATGCGCATTTCTCCAAAGGCAAGATGCCGCGCAAGCCAGCAAATAAAAGAGGCATGGTAAAAGGAACTCAGCAACACCAACCCCAGCAGGAAGGTCAGGTAGCAAATTCCCCCAATGATGAGCAAAGCGGGTCTGTGTTCCGGCGACCTGAGCATATCCGCAGAGAGAGGAACGCCGAGAACCTTTAAGGACAAAACGCCGAGGGCCGCAACCCCCGCCGTGAGCAGCAGGCCGCCGACAATCAGCAGCAGGAAGGATATATACAGCTCGCGCGCCGGGCCGTGAAAGACGAAGGGGCGGTCGCCGAACCAGACATTGTTCAACTTTAAGCGCAGAAGACGGGCGGCCACCCAAGGGCTGGCCAGGCCGAGGCTGCATATGGCAACCAGAGTGTAACCCATGGCCTTAACCGCATAAAGCAAAGCGCTGCCGGACAGATTGCCGCGGATGCCGTGCCAGCGGGTGCGCGTAAGGCGGTAGCGCAAAGCCCCGTAAGAGGCGATATGCAAGAGAAACACAAGCAATACCACCATAAGCAACTGGCCCAGCAAGAGCTGCGCCTGCGCAAACGCCCCGATGAGAAAGGAAAAAACCAGAACAAAGGGCAGCGCGATCAGAAAACTGATGAATAGTTCTTTGCCTGTTCCCGTATATTCCAGAGGATCTCCCAAAATAAAGGTTCTTTTCCAGAGATAGGCGCGCTGTTCGGTCTTTCCCCAAAAAGAATACACGCCCAGGGTGAAGATGCTTAAAAGGAAGGTTTTGAGAAGTAAGGCAAAATAGGCGCTTCCCTGTGCGCGAAATTCCGTCGGAGGCCGCCAGGAAACAACCTCGCTTCCTCTTTGCGGAAAAGGCGGCGTGGTAACGGAGCGGGAAGAAAGGCCGCTTCCGGCGGCCTGATCTTTGGGGCCGGGGGCAGGCGTCGGCAATATGGCGGGAGCTGTTGCCCGGTCCGTGAGGGAGGGGGGCTGGAGATGTCTTGAAGAACCGGTCTGAGCGGGTTTTTGCTCCTGGGGAACGCCCATAAGCCCGCCGGTATCCCGGCCGAGGGAAAAGCTTTGACCGGAATCGGCCGTTCTCTGTTCGGGATTGTTTTTTTTCCACATGCTGAGTATCCTCTCATAAAGAATTACTTGAATAAAAATTACTGGATAACTGCCATGCAATAACAATCCTAACGCAACAAAGCGCATACAAAAAGCATAAAAGTATATATGAAATACAATGAAGCGCGCGGCCCGGGAACGGTCAAACAGCGAGCCGCCCGCAAATTTGGAGAGGATAATGCACTTATACTCATGGAATGTAAATGGTTTCCGCGCTTTTTACGCCCGGGGAAGCTGGACCTGGTTTGATGCCGTAAAACCGGACATCCTGGCCCTGCAGGAGGTGAAGGCCGAGATCAGCCAGGTGCCGGAAGAATGCCGCGAGCGTGAAGGCTACCACTGCGCCTGGTTCTCAGCCGCCAAAAAACGCGGGTATTCCGGCGTGGCCACCTTTTCCCGCATTCAGCCTCTGGCTGTGACCTTTGATTTGCCCGAGACGGACTACCAGGGCGAAGGGCGTCTTATCCACCTGGAACTGCCCGAGTTTCATTTTTTTAATGTTTACTTCCCCAACGGACAAATGAATGAGGAACGCCTCGCGTATAAGCTTGGCTACTATGACGCCTTTCTCGCCCATGCCCAAGAAATGCGCAAAACAAAGCCCATTGTGGTCTGCGGCGACTTTAATACCGCGCACAGGCCCATAGACCTCGCCCGGCCCAAAGAAAACAGTGAAACCTCAGGCTTTTTGCCCGTGGAGCGCGCCTGGCTGGATCGCTTTGTGGCGCATGGGTATGTGGATACCTTTCGCCATGTGCATGGCGATGTGACCGACAGCTATTCCTGGTGGTCATTTCGCGCGGGCGCCAGAGAACGTAATGTGGGCTGGAGGATTGATTACTTTTTCGTTTCCCAGGAGCTCCTCCCGCACGTGGCGAACGCCTGGATCGATATGGACGTGACGGGTTCGGACCATTGCCCTGTGGGGCTGGAGTTACGCTTCTAGAGCAGATTAACTTTGAGATTTGTCGTTTAACGGCAAGCAAAGCCCGCCTACGGCAATCTCACGGGGGTCTTGCTATGCTTCACAAGACCAGAGCATTTTACCAGCATAAGCAAACGGAGCCGGAACCCATAGCTCGGGCCTGTTGCGGGAGATCCTTGCGCGTTCCGGCCGCGTCAGATTTGGAATATAAGCACGGGGTGATATGGCAATGAATGACGTCTTGCGCGGCATGCGCCTCGCGCTTCCGCTTATTATGGGCTATATGCCTGTGGGCTTCGCCTTCGGCGTGCTCGGGGTCAAAGCGGGCATGAGCCCGCTCAGCGTAGCCCTCATGTCGTATCTGGTATACGCGGGTTCCGCCCAGCTTATCGCTGTGGGGCTCATGGCGGCGGGGACAGGTACGGTCAGCATTGTCATTACGACCTTTGTGGTGAATTTGCGTCACTTGCTCATGTCCGCCTCGCTTACTCCCTATTTGAAGCAGTGGAGCAAGCCCTTGCAGGCCTGGTTCAGCTTTGAAATGACGGACGAAACCTTTGCCGCGAATCTAGGCCGCTTTTGTTCCAGCGGAGTCAACAAGGGCGAAGCCTTGAGCTTGAATTTTTTTGCCCATGCCGGCTGGGTTGTGGGAGGGCTCTCCGGCGCGCTGTTTGATTCCGCCATTGGCGATGTGAAACCCTTGGGCCTGGATTTTGCCCTGCCGGGCATGTTCATTGCCCTGCTTATTCCCCACTTTGCCGTGCCGCGCCGTTTTTTGGCCGCCATTGCGGGGGGCTGCCTCTCTTTGGTATTCGCCGTGCTCGGGGCGGGGCAATGGAACGTCATGCTTGCCACCCTCTGCGCCGCTACTTTGGCGGTTTTTTTGCCTTTTGGAGATAAGAAGGCGGAGAAAAAACATGACTGATTATTTGCCCTTTGAACACCTTTTACTCATTTTGGGCATGGCGGTGGTTACCTACATTCCACGCGCGGTCCCGCTCATGGCTCTTTCCACACGGGAGTTAAACCCCCTTTTTATGCGCTGGCTTGAAATGGTGCCGCCCGCCGTGCTGGCGGCGCTCCTCGGGCCTGAACTTTTCCTGCGCGCCTCCCCGGACGGCGCGAAAGAGCTGTTCCTCAGCCCGAACAATATTTTTTTACCCGCGGCCCTTATAACCTTTCTCATGGGCTGGCTTAGCAGGAATTTTTTTGCTACGATCGCCGTAGGCATGGCAACAGTGGCCTTGCTGCGGTATTATATGTCCACATTCTTACTTTAATTTTCCAGGAGTGAAAGCATGCCCTTGTTTTTTGACGTTCGTAAAAGCAGTGCCGAAACACCGTTGTTTTGGAGCACTGTGAAGCTTTGGGGGGCAATGGCTTTTTTTTTGACGCTTGTTGTATGGCTTCCGTTGCCGGGTAACGCGGCCGAGCCTTCCCCTGAGGCCATCAAATCAGCCCTGCGGCAAGTACTGAAGGAAAATCCCGAATTGGTTCTCGATATTCTCAAAGAGCATAGCGAAGCCGTTCTTGAGATCGCCCAACAGGGCAATATGTTGCGTAAGCGCAAAGGGATGCTGGCCCAATGGGAGCAAGATGCCAGAGAAATTAAGAAAATAGATTTGACGGATCGCTCCTTTCGCGGCGCGCCTGACGCGCCTGTGCTGATTGTCGCTTATTCGGACTTCACTTGCCCTTATTGCCGCCAGGCTGAACAAATACTTGCCCAGCTCATGAAAAAGTATGAGGGGCAAATACGCATGACCTTTAAGGCGCTGCCCAAGGAAGACCTTTTTTCCCAGGTGCTTTCCAAATACTCCACTGCCGCCTTTATGTTGAATAAGGAAAAGGGGTGGGACTTTTTTGACGTGCTGTTTCGCGACGTGGAACGCTTTGAGCGGGACGGGGAGGCTTACCTGAAAGAAACCGCCCAGAACCTCGGCTACGATTTTAGAAAATTGAAAGCCGAAGCAGTCGGGACCAAGGTGCAGGAGAGGCTCAACGCCGACCGAAAAGAGGCGGACAGACTCGGCATCAGCGGCACGCCTCACTTTTTGGTCAACAACCTGATTGTACGGGGCGCTGTTTCCAAAGACCTGTTTGAAGAAGCCATTGAGATGGCGCTTGCGTTGGAAAAAAAGAAACCTTAGAGCAATTTACCATTGAAAATGTATAATTGCTCTGCAAGGATTTGCCCGTAAATCCTTGCCTTGAGGTTGTCGTAGGCGGGCTTTGCCCGCCGTTAAACGACAAATCTCAAAGTTACTCTGCTCTAATCGGCCAATGGCTGGTTTATGCAATCAGCACTAGTAAATCCAGAGTAATTCACGGTACTTGGGTAAAGGCCAGCGCCCGTCGTCCACAAGCTGCTCCAAAGCGTCTCCCTCTGCCCGGCATGCCGCCATGACCGGCACCAGAAGATCCCGGCAAAACTGAGCCCGCCTGAGCGCCGAGCCCTTAATGTCGAGGCAGCGGGGCAGTTCTTCGTCCAGACGGTCAAGGGCGATCATAAAGTCCCGCATATGGCGGTTGACCCGTTTGAGCAGCCCGGTATGGGTTTCCGTCTCCGCTTCGTATCCAATATCCCGCAGCGATCTGATTGTATCAGCCAGAGCCTTCTGCCAGGCCAGGGCAGCGGGCAGAATCACCGTCCGGCCCATTTCCAGCGTAACCTGGCCTTCTATGATCAGGGTCTTGGAATATTCCCCCAGCAAGATATCCTGGCGGGCAATGACCTCGCGCGGCGAGAGCACATGGTAGCGGGAAAGCACGGCCACGTTTTCTTCATCAGAAAAACGCTCTAGAGCGGAAACGCTGTCTTTAAGGTTGGGCAGGCCGCGCCGCTCCGCTTCCTTGGGCCAGGCCGCGCTGTAGTTATCACCCCCGAACAGCACGCAGGCGTGGGCGTTAAATTCCTCTCTCAACAAGGCATCAACCGCATCCAGAAAAGGAACGCCTTCGGCCACAGCAGCTTCCAGAGCGGTGGCATACGTGTCCAGGGCCTCCGTAACCGCTGTGTTGACCAAAAAGATCGTGGGCGCGGGGCTTTGAGAAGAGCCTACGGCCCGAAACTCAAATTTGTTGCCTGTAAAGGCCACGGGAGACGTGCGGTTTCTGTCCGTGGCGTCCCTTGGCAGCGCCGGCAGCGCCGTTACCCCGATGCGCATGTATTCGCGTTTACGCCCTTTGCTTTGCGTGCCCTGGCGTATGCCGTCCACCACCTCCATAAGCTCGTTGCCCAAAAAAACCGAAAGAATCGCGGGAGGGGCCTCATGGGCCCCCAAGCGATGGTCATTGCCGGCAGTGGCTGTGCCCACCCGCAAAAGCGGCGCATACAGATGCACCGCCCGGACAACGGCGCAGAGAAACACCAGAAACTGCGCATTTTCATGAGGAGTTTCACCCGGATCCAGCAAGTTGTTGCCGCCGGAATCGCTCAAAGACCAGTTGTTGTGTTTGCCGCTGCCGTTTACTCCTTTGAAGGGCTTTTCATGCAGCAGGCAGACAAAACCGTGATCCCGGGCCACTCCGCGCAGGGTTTCCATAATCAGCATGTTGTGATCTGTGGAGATGTTGGCTTCTTCATACAAAGGGGCAAGCTCAAATTGCGCCGGGGCCACCTCGTTATGGCGCGTTTTTAAGGGGATGCCCAGACGGTACAGCCGCTTTTCCACGTCCATCATAAAGGCCAGAACACGGCCCCGAATGCTGCCGTAGTAATGATCTCCCATCTCTTGCCCTTTGGGAGGCCGCGCGCCGTACAGCGTGCGGCCCGTGTTCACCAGATCCGGGCGTTGGAGAAAAAATTGGCGGTCCACAAGAAAATACTCCTGCTCCACCCCGATGCTGGTGTTCACATAGGCGGCGCTGGCGTTGCCGAAAAGGCGCAGAATGCGCAGAGCATGTGTGGAAAGAGCCTGCGTTGAGCGCAAAAGGGGCGTTTTGCGATCCAAACACTCGCCTGTATAGGAGCAAAAGGCTGTGGGGATGCACAAAGTACGACCGTTCAAGCTCTCTTTGATAAAAACCGGAGAACGCGGATCCCAGGCCGTATAGCCGCGGGCTTCAAAGGTGGAGCGGATGCCTCCTGACGGAAAGGAGGAGGCGTCGGATTCGCCCTGAATCAGCATTTTTCCGGAAAATTCATTGATAATGCCCCCGCCTTGCCTCGGCATGAGAAACGCGTCGTGCTTTTCCGCCGTATTCCCGGTCATGGGCTGAAACCAATGTGTATAGTGCGTCGCCCCTTTTCCCACCGCCCAGTCCTTCATGGAGTTGGCCACCACATCGGCGATTTCCGGCGCTAGGGGCGAGCCTTCGTGAATAGTGGCAAGAAGACGGCGGAACACGTCTTTGGGCAAGCTTTCGCCCATGGCGTGCTCGTCAAAGACCAGTGTGCCGTAAATGTCGCGTAGGGGCTCACGCGTGTAGTCGATATTTTTGTCCAGAGGGCGGGAGCGGGCCACATGGGAAATAGCTTCCTGGCGCGCTGCATTGCGGTTACTCATAAAAACTCCTGCGAAAGTTGATGCTCCCAATCTGATAAAGCTTTGCCTCAGGCGCGTCAATCAAAACGCCCGTGTACTGACCGGCGGCACCTCCATAGCCTATGCGTATTCTCGCAAGGTATGTCAATGAAGACCCGGGCGCTCAGCCTTATCTTTTTGGGGAATTTACAGATCTGAAGGTAGCCTTCTGCCGGGGTTTATTGCAAGGGGTCCAGCAAGGCCTGGGGCTGCCCGTTGACCGGATGCCTGATCACGGTAACGCGGCTTTCATACACCGCGCTCAACGTTTGCGCGGTGAAGGTCTCGGCCACGGCGCCGTCCGCCACAATGCGGCCTTGTTTCAAAAAGATGAGGCGGCCGCAATACAGGGCGGCCAGATTGATGTCATGCATGGCCGCCAGAATGCTGAGTCCTGTTTCTCGATTTTTTTGCCGCAAGATATCCAGCATCGCAATTTGAAAAGCGGGATCAAGCCCGGCCGTGGCCTCGTCAAGGAAAAGCAACGGCGTTTCCTGAGTAAGGGCACGAGCCAGAAGCACCCGTTGCAATTCACCTCCGGACAGGGTGTTCGCCGGGCGCCGGGCAAGGTGCTCAGCGCCGGTTTGAGCAAGAGCCCGCAGGGTTTTTTTCCTGTCTTCGGGGCTATATCCTCTGCCGAACGAGGTATGGGCATAGCGGCCCATGAGGGTAAGCTGCAAGACGGAAAGGCCGGGGATGGATTCAGGTTTTTGCGGCAGGTGCGCGAGCAGGCGGGCGCGCCGCTTTTCTGAAAGGCCGGCATTGTCTTTGCCGTGTATACGGATTACCCCGCTCCAGGGGGTGAGTGTTCCGGAAAGGCAATGCAGCAGTGTGCTTTTTCCGCTCCCGTTGGGGCCGAGCAGAGCGGTGAATTCTCCCGGTTGAAGGGAAAAGGAAATGTGGTTGAGCACAGCGTCTTCGTCCGAAAATTCGGCCCTCTCGGAACCGTTGGAAGGCCGCCGGTTTTTTTTGCCGTAGCCGAAGGAAAGATCCCGGCAAAAAACCGGAGGGGGTTTTTCTTTTGCAGTGACGGGCAAAATCGGAAATGGGGCGCAAATATTTTCAGAACGTATTGTAAGCGGAAGGCCCTTCGCCGCTCCCGAAGTGCCCGTGTGGCGCGTAGGTGTTGTTTTACTGAGAATAAAACAAAAAAAGGGGCCGCCCAGTAATGCGGTGACCACTCCCACAGGCAATTCCACGCCGCCGGGCAAAATACCGCGGGCCGCCACATCGGACCACAGCAGCAAGAGCGCGCCGCACAGGGCCGAAGCGGGCAGGAGCCGGGCATGCGCCGCGCCCAGAAGCAAACGGCATAAGTGCGGAACAATGAGCCCGATAAAGCCGATGATGCCGGATACGGCCACGCAGCTCGCTGTAATGGCTCCGGCGGCGAGCAGCAATATGAGGCGCAGGCGCGGGGCGTTTAGGCCGAGGTGCCGGGCGGTGCTATCCCCAAGAGAGAGCATATCCAGGGGGTTGCTTAGCGCAAAAGCTATTGCGCAGCCGGATATGAGCCCGGGCAGCAAAAGCAGCAGTTCGGAGCGGCCGCGCCCCTGAAAGCTGCCCATAATCCAGAATACAATGCCGGTGACGGAAGACTCGTCCAATGCCTTGACCAGGGAGATGAGCGCGGCCAAAAGAGCGGAAACCACAACTCCCGCCAATATCAGACGCTCATGCCCGCCCCCTCCCCCCATGCTGCCTAGAGCCAGCACTAAGGCCAGGGCAAAGGCCGCTCCGGCAAAAGCGGCCAGAGGTAGGCCAAAGCCGAAAGCCGCTGCCGTGAACCCGAAGCTGATGGAGAGAGAAGCTCCGAAAGCCGCACCGCCGGATACTCCCAAGGTAAAGGGATCCGCCAGAGGGTTGCGCAAAATTCCTTGAAAGACAGCCCCCGCCACGGCAAGGCCGGCGCCGGCGCACAGGGCGAGAAGCACGCGCGGCAGCCTGAGATCCCTTACCACAAGGAGCAGGGTTTCGCGGTCCAAAACAAGGGGCAAGCCTTCCGGATTGGTTGCCGTTGCCCCGTGCGTCAGAGGGGTTTTTGTAAGCAGGGCGCTTAAGGCGCGGACCACATCGGCAAAGGGAAGATCAAGAGAGCCCAGTGAACAGGCCAGAGGCACGGAAAGAGCGCACAGCGCCAGGCCCGCGGCTATAATTCCCCGCGCAAAAAAGGACTTGTCGGCAAGAGCCGCGCGCTCACCGCGCCGGGCAGGGGTAGTTTGCCGCGTATAGGGCGTCATTGCGTATGGATTACTCCGACAATGGCCCGGGCGGGCACGGCCTCACCTGCGGCCGCATCCAGCGCTTTGAGCGCCGTTTCGGCATGATCGGCGAAAAGCCGCGCCACTCCCGGCAGGGCAAAAAGACCGCGTTCCTGGCAGAGCACTTCAAAACCCGCGGCCTGCAAGGCGTGCTTCCAACTGCCTTCTTCTGTGCCGAACACATCGTTTTGGGCATGGTCGCCAAGGATGGTAAGCAGCGGCACAAGCCATACCCGGCGCGTTTTCTGCGCGGCCGCGAGCGTTTTCACCCTGGCGGCGACTGTGGCGGCATCATACGGCCCCTCCACCGTGCCCACGAAAAAGGCCGGATCCTGCTGCCATAAAAAAGCCTGCAAGGCCGGGTAAGCAAGGCTTCCCACAGGATTTTCCGCTCCATGCCCGACAAAAATGACGGCATCAGCAGCCTCCCTCGCTGCCGGAACTCCGGAAGCCAGCAGAGCCGCCAGAGCTTCAGCATCGGCATGTCCGCCGATGAGAGGCAGCCCCACCCGGGTTTTAAGCCCTCCCTTGGGCAAGCCGGGATACAGCCCGGCGGTGGTGTTTACCAGATCATATTCTTTGCCGGGAGTTACATGCAGTGATTGCACTACAACTCGCTCATAGCCGGACGCGGCCAAATCCGCCAACGTCTGGTTCAGGCTTTTGGCCTCTATGCCTTGCGCCCGTAAACGCTTCATCACATGGACGGATGTATGGGCCACAAAAACCGGCAGTTGCGGAAAGCGTTTCGCCATTTCCTCTTTGACAGGGCCAAGGGGATCTTCTTTCTGGGGCACGGTGCTGCCGAAGGTGGCCAGCACCAGGGCCGTCTTGTCGTTTGCCGGCGTCTCGCCCTTGGCCAGAGCCGGGGGAAGCGGCAAAAACGTAAGGCAAAGAATAAGCAGGGCGCTTTGGCTCCAAAACGTGCATAAACCACGAATGCTTTGAGCGTGCATGTAAAACTCCTGGAGAAAAAATTAGGAACTGTTTCAACGCATCTTTTGCCCCAAATAGCTGCGTCATTCGCCCTTTTACGGTAAAAGCGCACTCTCTTCGTAAAAAGGGCCGGATTTCTTGCTCTTGGGGTAAAATGCAAAAAACGCCTTCCCCAGCCGTTACAAGCTGGAAAAGACGTCCGTTTTTTCATCTTTTTCCGTATCCATGCGGCAAAGGCCCGTTGCGCATGGCTCTGTGGCTTTCAGGCAGGTCTTCCGGCTTGCTCCGCGTGTTTTCCCGCCTTCCCAGCACTGCCAGTGGCTTATAGTGGAAAACCGCATGTTCCGCAGAAGGATTGACGCTGCCGGATGCGATGTCCGGACCGGGTCTCCTGCGGGGTGGAGTTTACGGCGGCGGGTCCGCTCCCGTTTTGCACGGGATTCCCTTGGGGGACAAAACAGTGCCGATCTCGGCGCGTATTGCCCCGCATTGCCCCTAGGGGCAATGCCTGAACCCGTTCTATAGAGGGGGCGAAGCGGCTTTGTCAATGCCCGGCGGCCGGGCGTACCGGCTTAGTTTGAATATGCCGGTGCTGGATGCAGTTTGCCGTCAGGCGCGGAAGGCAAGTTTGTCGCCCGTTGAAAAAGAATAATAGCAGAATAATATCTTTATGCCGGAAGCGCGGCTACTGTAAGCTGGTTCCTTTCGCCGTCCTTTGCGTGTTTCATTGCAGGCGGGACAGCCGGACGCCACATAATGGCTATCGTAATCCACGTCGTTGGGGGATGTATGACGCAGACCAATATCCTTTTGGAATCAGGCACAAACGAGCTTGAAATTGTGGAATTTTATTTGAATGAGCCGGGTTACCGGGGCTACTACGGAGTGAACGTGGCCAAGGTTGTGGAAATCATCCGCAAACAGCCCATTACCGCTATGCCCCAGAGGCGGCATCCCGCAGTGCTTGGAGCTTTTTCCCACAGGGACGGTAAGGTCGTGCCCCTTGTCGATCTGGCCCGCTATCTGGAAAAAAATGCGGAATGCAATGATGACGCGAAAGTCATTGTTACGGAATTCAACAAAATAGTGACGGGGTTCCAAGTCTCCGGCGTCAACCGCATCCACAGACTGAGCTGGAATGATGTGGAAGAGCCGGGCGCGTTCTTGCAGAATATGAGCCGCAACTCCGTTACCGGAGTTGTCCGCCTTGAAGGGCGGGTGGTGTTTTTGTTGGATATGGAAAAAGTCGTGGCCGACATTGACCCGGGCCTCGCCATCCGTTTGGATGGCTTATCCAAAGAGCACCTGGAAGAGAACAGGATATACACCATCCTCCATGCCGATGATTCCGGCAATGTGCGCAGCCTGGTGAAAAAACTCATGGAAGCCTCCGGGCACTTTCGCATCATTCAGACCACCAACGGTATGGATGCATGGGAAATGTTGAAAAAGATCAAAATGGAAGCGGCCAATGGGGGCAAGCCTGTGTGGCAGATGCTGCAAGGGGTCATTTCCGACATTGAAATGCCGAGCATGGACGGACTGACCTTGTGCCGGATGATTAAGGAAGACCCGGATTTGAAAGTGCTGCCGGTGGCGCTCTTTTCTTCCATTGTGTCAGAGTCTTTGGCGCATAAGGGAAAATCCGTCGGAGCGAATGCGCAATTTGCAAAACCCGATTTGCAGGTCTTAAGCGAAAAAATGCTGCGTCTTATTGCGGAAGAGGAAAATAAGGCGCCCCGCACTGTGCCGGACAGTATCGAAGCGGCGCGGGCGGCGGTTTAGCTAGCGCAATTTACCATTGAAAATGTATACTTGCTCTGCAAGGATTTGCTGCCCGTAAATCCTTGCCTTGAGATTGGCGCAGGCGGGCTTTGCCCGCCGTTAAACGACAAATCTCAAAGTTAATCTGCTCTGAGGCATTTTAACTTTGAAATTATACATACCGGTAACATGCTCCGGTCTTGTGACGCGAAGCGCAACAAAGCCTGGCAAGGGGATGAATCCCCTTGCCAGGCAGCGTCTCAATTCCCTAATTTATAGTGGAAGCAGGCGGGAGAATTTTGCCCGGGCGCGGACAGGATCCAGCCCCAGGGAAAGGGCGATGCGTTCGAGATTTTCCTCCGCATCGGCATGGCGGACATAGAGCGGAACGATATCCGCCGTGGCATAAGCCTGCGCGGCGGCTGCTTTAAGCAGCGATTCAGGAGTAGGGTGATCAAAAAGCGGGGAAAGGCATGCCGGGGGCGGCGTCTGCGCAGTGGCGCTTGTCCGGAATGCGCTGGTGAATATTTCCCGATGGCGGGTAAGGCCGCTGCCCAAAAGCATGGACGGGGCAAAGGCGGCGCGGGAATCATGCGCGGCAAGGATAACGCGCGCCGCGTCGGTCGGGGAACAGATGAGGATGTCCGTAAGCGGACGCGGTTCCCCCTCCTTGCCCGCAACGAATTTTTGCATATGCACCAATTGCCTGCGCGCATGGGTGAGCACCCAAAAAAACGCTTGCGGGGAAGAGCCTTCAGGCCTCGGGAAAAGTTCGGAGTTGATATGGGCGGCGGCGTTTGCCGCCAGCAGGGGCAGGTAATCCAGCCCGGCCAGCAGCGCGCCGGCGGCCCGGCCAAAGCCCGCGGCTGTGGCTAGGGTAAGGCGCAGCCCGGTAAAGCTGCCGGGCCCTCGCACGCAAGCTATGCGCGTAATGTGCGCGGGTGTGATGCGAAGGCGCGCAAAAGCGGCGTGCAGGGCCGGGGCAAGAAGTTCAGCTCCCTGGGCCGGGGCATGCCAGGCCTGGAAAGCGAGCAGCGTCACATTACCGGCATGCACAGAGACGCCGGGCCCGGGATCTTGCTCCTCCTTTGCTATGGCGAATTGCAGCAAACCTTCGGCGGCGTTCAGGATCAGAAGGTGGGGAGTTGCGGCGTCCGGCATGGCTTGAGGGCCTTTCAATTTTGCAATTCCCTTTCCGGACCTGCGGGGCATGGGCGGCCGCTCATGCCCCGCAGGCAGGCTTGCTCCTGCCGCAAATGACGAGTGCAGCGTTCCACAAAATTACCTGCCTTAGTTAAGAAACCGCATCACATCGTTGAGCGTGGCCCCGATAATCAGGGTAAGGAGCAGAGCGAGCCCTACAAAGGCCGCTTTTTCTTGTACCTTGGGCGGGACGGGCCGCCGGAACAGCATCTCCAGCAGCAAAAAGAGCAGGTGGCCGCCGTCAAGAACCGGTATGGGCAACAGGTTGATGATGCCCAGGTTCACGCTGATGAACGCGGCCAGCATGAGCACCGGGACAAGGCCGTGATCGGTTTGCTGATAGATGGTCTTGGTGATGCCGACCGGCCCCATGACATTGGAAAAGGCCAACTGACGCGAAACAAGATCAAGCAGGCTGTGCCAGGTGGTGACAAGCTGGTAGCGCGCTTCCGCAAAGCCCTCGCCGAGCGCTTCCAAAAAGCTGAACTTCGCATGTTGCGCCGGACCGCTTTTAATGCCGAGGCTCCAGAATTTTCCGATTTTGCCGTCCGGCTGGGCGCGTTCCATGAGCGTTGGCGTGAGGGAAAAAACAACGACGTCTCCGTGGGGTTTTTGCACGGTGAGGGTGACGGGCTTATCCCCGTTGCTCATCATATAAATGGGCAACTGCTCCCAGCGGAAAATATCCCGGTTGTTAAAGGAAAGGATACGATCGCCGGACTTGAGCGGAGAATCCGCCGCATGGGTGCCGTTAGCCACCTCCATGACCACAGGAGGGATGCTGATGCGGCCGTTGGTCCATAAGACGCCCCAGCAAATAAGCCAGGCCAGGAGGAGGTTGAAGACAGAGCCCGCGGCAATAACGAGAAACCGTTGCCAGGCGGGCCGCAGGGAAAAACTGTCCCGCTCGGTGAAGGGAGCGGGAATTTCCGCGTCGCCCGTTTCACCCACTAGAGAAACAAAACCGCCCAAAGGCAGCGCCGCCACCTGATAGCTGGTTTTGCCCCTTTTAAAAGAGAGCAAAGCCGGGCCGAAGCCCAGAGAAAACGTCTTTACGCCCATGGAAAAGGCCCGGGCCACAAGAAAGTGCCCCAGTTCATGGAAAAAGATAAGGCCTCCAAAAACCGCTATAACCGCCAGTATTCCGCTCATTGTACCCTACCCGCTCTCCGCCGTGTTGCGTAAATTGCCCACTGGAGCTGTTTTTCAGAGAATGCAATATTTATATAACGGGGGCAAGGGGATTCAATCCCCTTGCGGGGTTTGGGCAACGCCCAATGAATCATGCAATGCGCCCCATCAGCATGCCGCTGGTTTTACAATACAAGGAGCCGCGCCCGAACGCGCGCCTCTTCGTCTAACGCCAGAACCGCTTCAATGCTGGCCGGCTCTTGTGCCGCGCTGTGGGCGGAATACTTCCCGCCCGCGTAATCGGCAAGGCATTGTTCCACCAGCGCGGCAATGCCCGTAAAGCCTATGCGGCCGTCAAGGAAGGCGGCGACAGCCTCTTCATTGGCGGCGTTCAGCACCACAGGGCTGCCGAGGCCCCGCTCCTGGGCCTGGCGGGCCAGGGAAAGGCAGGGAAAAACGGAAAGATCGGGTTCGGCAAAGCTGAGCGTCCCTACGGCGCGCAAATCCAGCCGCGGTGCGCCGCTTTCAAGGCGCTCCGGCCAGCCGAGGCAATAGGCAATGGGCATGCGCATGTCCGGCGGTCCGAGTTGGGCAAGGTGCGATCCGTCGCTAAACTCCACCAGGGAGTGGATGAGCGATTCTCTATGCACCAGCACCTCAATGCGCGAAAGAGGCAGACCGTATAGATGCCAGGCTTCGATAAGCTCAAGGCCCTTGTTCATGAGCGTTGCCGAATCAATGGTGATCTTAGCGCCCATATCCCAATTGGGATGGCGCAAGGCCTGCTCTTTTGTCACTTGGGCGAGATATTCCCGGGTGGCGCCGTAAAAAGGACCGCCCGACGCTGTGAGAATGAGGCGGGCGATTTCTTTTGTAGGGTTATCGGTAGGTTTGTGGTCGCTTTGTGGTAAGATGCCGCTAAGACACTGAAAAATAGCGTTGTGCTCTGAGTCCACCGGCAGAATGCTTGCACCGCTGCGGGCGCAGCTTTCCCGGATAAGGCCGCCGGCCAGCACCAAGGATTCTTTATTCGCGAGAGCCACGCATTTGCCGGCTTCCACGCCGGCATAGGTCGCTTTCAGCCCGGCCGCGCCTGACTGGGCCGACAATAAAAGAGAGACTTCCGGCAGCCCGGCCAAAATTTCATAGCCCGCCGGGCCGGACACAATTTCGGGCCGGTAGTCCGCGGGCAACATGGAGCGCAGTCGCGGCACGGCCTTTTCTTCCAGCACGCCAAGGTACGCGGGGCGAAATTCCGCCGCCTGCTCCGCAAGCAGGGCGATATTTCTGCCTCCGGCAAGGGCGGCCAGGCGAAAGCGCTCCTTATGCCGGCGTGCCACCGCCAAGGCGGAACGCCCTATGGAGCCCGTGCTGCCGAGAACCGCCAGCGCCCGGGGCCATTGCCGGGCAAGGGAAAGGGAAGGTAGAGAAGAAATATAGCGCAGCATAGGGTAAAACGCCTATGAACCTTGCGCGGCCCGTATGAACAGGCGCAGGAGCATATACACGGGGAGCACAAAAAGGAGGCTGTCTATTCTATCCAGGATGCCGCCGTGCCCGGGCAAAATTCCGCCGGAGTCTTTGATTTCCAGCGTGCGCTTGAGGGCGGATTCAAAAAAATCGCCCAGCACCGCCGCCTGGTGCAGGCAGAGGGAAAGGAGCAGCCAGCCCCAGAACGGCAGGCGCGGCATCTGCCAGCCCGCGAACGCGGCGACGAGCCCCAAAGCCGTACAGGCCGTGAGGCACACCGCCATGCCGCCCCAAAAACCGGCCCAGGTCTTTTTAGGGCTGACCGCCGGCCAGAGTTTGGGGCCGCCGAAAAGCAGGCCCGCGTAATAGCCGCCTGTGTCGGCCCCGATGGAGGCGATAAGGGCCAGGCACTGTTCCGCAGGGTTTAAGTACAAGGCCAGTTGCAACATTAGCGGAATATACAAAAGGCCATGCAGCAGCGGAGAATAATGCCCGAGGCGGACGCCTTCCTCTCCTGTGCCGAAACGAAACAAAAAACTCAGCGCCACGCCAAAAAAACAGCAGCAAAGCACAGTCAGGATCCAGATGGGCCCTCCGCTTTGGGAAAGCATAAGCAAGGCGCCGAGGAGGATGCCTAAAACTTTACGCCCGGTGTACACCCCGGTGGGCCAGTACATGCGGAAAAACTCATATAAGGCCAGGCTGGAAACCGCGAGCGCCGTCAACCGCAAAATCCAGCCGCCCGCGCTCAAAATAAGGGCAAGCAGAGCTAATAGCGTAAAGCCGGTAATGAGGCGCTGGTGATGGGATGAAAAAATCATGAAGCATCCTGCCTTGTGCGAAGCTCCGGGGAATGTGGCGCGGGGAAGGGGTCTTCTTCCAGTCCGCCGAAGCGGCGTGAACGGCTTGCATAATGGGCAAGGGCCATATGCAGCTCTCGCGTGGAGAAGTCGGGCCAGAGAGTATCACAGAAATACAGTTCGCTGTAAGCGCACTGGAAAAGCAAAAAGTTGCTGATGCGCATTTCTCCGCTGGTGCGGATAATAAGGTCCGGATCCGGCTGGCCCGCGGTGTACAGGAAAGCCGCCAGGGTTTCCGGGGTGAGCGCTTCGGCCGGCGCGCCGGATTCCATATACAAACGGCAGGCTCGGGCAAGTTCGTCACGGCCGGAGTAGTTGAGGGCAAGGTTGAGCGCCATGCGATCGCCTTTTTCCGTGCGGGCGCAGGCATGAGCCAGGGTTTTTCTCGCCGCGAAGGGAAGCTCCGCCGTCTCCCCCAGCAGCAACAGCCGTACGCCGCGCTTTTCAAGCGCCGGCAGCTCTTTGGTGATGAACTCCACCAGCATATCAAAAAGAAAGCGCACTTCTTCGGCCGGGCGGCTCCAGTTCTCACGCGAAAAGGTATAGAGCGTGAGGTGCCTGATGCCGAGGGCGAGACATTCTTCCACCAGGTTGCGGGCGGACTCCGTGCCGGCGCGGTGCCCTTCGCTGCGGGACAGGTTGCGGGCTTTGGCCCAACGGCCGTTGCCGTCCATAATTACGGCAACGTGACGGGGCAAGGTGTCCGGGGGAAAGGCGCGGGCGTTCAACGGATCCACAAAAAGAGCCTCGGCTGCGAAAACGCGGTTGAAGGGCGGGCGAAAAAAGCAAATTAAAAAAAGCCAGACTAGCTCTTCCTTATTCCTCGGTCAAGCCGCACCATGGTAGCGGCCGGGTTTGCCGTGCGGCGTCGCCAGGCTTCACTTTTTGTTGGGTATGTATCATAACGGCGTGCTTTTTCAACAAAAACTCGCCTTTCTCGCCTGGCGCGCACCGTATCCACTCCCGCATTGCGCAAAATGACCCACTGCCGAAACGACAAAAAACTTGCCAGTAGAGGCAAAAACATTTATTTAAATCTGTTTCCAGAACGAAGCACACCTTACGGTATCGGCCCGGGGTGCCCGGCGCGGTCGTTCGCGCGGGGTGGAAGGGTCTGGCCGGGGTGGAAGCACAAAACCCGGGAGTTTACCATGGCCTATGTCAGCATGAAACAAATGCTGGAAACCGGCGTACACTTTGGTCACCAGACCAGGCGCTGGAATCCGAAAATGAAGCCTTTCATTTTTGGGGCGAGAAACGGCATCCACATTATTGATTTGCAGCAGACCGTCAAGCTGTACCGGGCGGCCCACGATAAAGTGGCCGATACCGTGGCGCGCGGCGGGAGCGTTATTTTTATCGGCACCAAGCGCCAGGCTCAGGAAGCCATAGCCACGGAGGCCACGCGCGCCGGGCAGTTCTATGTGGCCACACGCTGGATGGGCGGCACTCTGACCAACTTTTCCACTATCCAGAAAAGCATCGACCGCATGAAAAAGCTGGAAAGCATGTTTGCGGACGGCAGCGTCAACCGCTATCAGAAAAAAGAAATACTCACGCTGAAGCGTGAGTTTGATAAGCTTATGCTGGTGCTTGGCGGCATCAAGTCCATGGAATCTCTGCCGCAGGTGGCCTTTATCATTGATCCGCACCGGGAAGAAATCGCGGTCAAAGAATGCCGCACGTTGGGCATTCCCATTGTGGCCGTGACTGACACCAACTGCGATCCGGATCTTATCGATTACATCATTCCGGGTAATGACGACGCTATTCGCGCCATCAAACTCTTTGTCACTCATATGGCCGACGCCTGCCTCGAAGGAGAGGCCATGCGCAAGGACGGCGGCGCGGGCAAAGACATTGAAGAGGCCTTGCACAAAGCCGCGGCGGCTGAAAGCGCGGCGCCCGAGACGGCGGACAAGTACGAAGAGCTTTCTGAAGACGCCAATCCGGCCTAGCGCTCGGAACCCGGCGCATGGCCGGGGCGCTTTGAACGCTTTGCTCGAAAATTACCCAGGATTACTTTGCAGCTACGAGGAGTATGCTATGGCTGAAATAAGCGCCGCTATGGTTAAAGAACTGCGTGAACGCACCAGCGCCGGCATGATGGATTGCAAAAAAGCGTTGCAGGAATGCAACGGCGTTATGGAAGAGGCGATTGACTGGCTGCGCCAGAAAGGCCTTTCCAAGGCGGCTAAAAAGGCCGGGCGGGCCACATCCGAAGGGCTTGTCGCCAGCAAGATCGCCGCGGACAACACCGCCGCCGCTCTTGTCGAGGTGATGTGCGAAACGGATTTTGTGTCCCGCGGCGAAAAGTTTCAGGCTTTTGCCGCTGGCGTGGCCGCCAAGGTCTTTGACCAAAATCCCGCTGACGCCGACGCCCTCATGGCGCTGGCCGGAGACGACCTCAATAACCAGATTGCCACCTTGGGCGAGAATATGTCACTGGGGCGCTTCGCCGTCTTTAAAGCCGCCCAACCCGGCCTTGTGGGCGTGTATGTCCACTCCAACGGAAAAATAGGCGTTATGGTGGAACTTGGCGTCACCAACGCCGCCACGCTGGGCAAACCGGGGCTTCTTGAATTGGCCCGGAACCTGGCCATGCAGGTGACGGCCACAGGTTCCGTTGCCCTCGACGCCTCGTGCCTGGACCCGGAACTGGTGGAGCGGGAGCGCGCGGTACACCGCCAAAAGACCCTTGATGAGGGTAAGCCGGCGAATATTGTGGATAAAATTGTTGAAGGCCGGATCCAGAAGTACTACCAGGAAGTATGTCTGATGGAGCAAGCCTATATCCGCGACGACAAAGTCAACATCAAGACTCTTGTGAACAACGAATGCAAGAGCCTCGGCGACACGGTCACCGTGCGGCGCTTTGTGCGCCTGCAGCTTGGCGAATCCTGTTGAGAGAACGGCAATGAAAGGGGGACGGTCGTCCCCCTTTCAAATTTGATGACAAACACCGCAAGGCGGGTGTTTGTAAAGGCACGCTCACTCCGGCGCTTGACAGCGGCGATGAACGCCGTCTACGCCTATGTGGCTGGCTGTTGCCAAAGAAGATTTTGGCAACAGCCAGGAGGACCCAAGTCCTCCTTTTTTTTAATGCCGCGCCGTAAAAGAGAGCTGGCCGTTTCGCGCGTGAGGAATTATGGACAGTGACGCAAGGACGGCGCAAGAACCGCTGGCGCGCGGCATTACCGGCGTGGTGCTCACCCGTGATGGGGAGCGCTTGCTCGATCGTTGTTTGGCTTCGTTAGGCTTTTGCGATGAAATTTTGATGGTGGATTGCGGCAGCGCGGACGCAAGCCTGGATATTGCCCAAAGACATAAGGCCAGAGTGTTGCACAGAAACTGGGAGGGCTTTGCCGGCCAGTTTCAGTTCGCCCAGGAGCAAGTGCGCACCCGCTGGTTTTTTATTCTTGATCAGGATGAGATATGCCCTCCGGCCCTGGCGGAAATGATCCTTGCCGCTATTGCCCGCGCCGACACAGAAGACGCCCTGAAAGAGACCGGAACCGCGGCCTTTTCCGTAGCGCGCAAGTCTTGGTATTTTGATCGCTTTATGCGGCATGGCGGCTGGTATCCTGACCATATTGCCCGCGTTTTTCGCACCGGTTTTGTGGAATTCCACCAGGACGCCCACATTCATTACCGCCCCCTCGGCCCCATGCGACACCTTGGCGCAACCGGGACCGACATTATTCATTATCCCTACACCGGCTTTTTTCATCAGATGAGCAAGCTGAACGTTTATGCGGAGCAAGGGGCGGAGGCTTTGCGCGCCAAAGGAAAAAAGGGCGGCATTGTACGGGCTCTCGGGCACGGCTTTGCGCGTTTTTGCCGCATATATTTTTTGAAAAGAGGATTTCTTGACGGCAAGGCCGGTTTTCTGGCAGCCTGTCACGGTTCCTTTTATGCCTTCTCAAAATATATACGGGTGCTTGATGCCGACTGGGGAGCCCCTTTTGATGCGGCGGACAAAAAATGATCCGCAGTCCGGGCTAAGCCCGCGCGCCCGGCTATTGGGAAAAGCGCCGCCTCGCCGCTGTAAAAACGGCGCTTGCACCAGCCCCGCAACTGTTCAGAGTATGCCCGCGGCATGCGCATGACGAGGCCGGGTAAGCCCTTGGCAGCGGCCAAGGCCCTGTTTCCAATCCGACAAGGCGCTTGGGTTGATAAAAAACAGGTTTTTTCGAAAACAGCGTCATATGAGGTGCGCCCATGGCGGAACTGCGGTTTAAACGGGTACTGGTTAAATTAAGCGGTGAGGCCCTGGCCGGAGAAAATAAGTTCGGCATTGATCCTGGTACAGTGGCTAAAATTAGCCTGGAGCTTGGAGAAATTCTTGATCTGGGACTGCAACTGGCTCTGGTCATTGGGGGAGGCAATATTTTTCGCGGCATTTCAAGCTCGGCCAAAGGTATGGACCGCGCTTCCGCCGATTACATGGGCATGCTGGCCACGGTCATGAACGCTGTGGCTATGCAGGATTCCCTCGAAAAATTGGGGCACGCCACCAGGGTGCTGTCCGCCATTACCATGCAGGAAGTTTGCGAACCCTATATCCGGCGCCGCGCTGAACGGCATCTGGAAAAAGGCAGGGTGGTCATTTGCGCTGCCGGTACGGGCAACCCCTACTTTACCACAGATACGGCGGCCGCGCTGCGGGCTATGGAACTTAAGTGCGAAGCCATCATCAAGGGCACCAAGGTGGACGGAATCTATGACAAAGATCCCATGAAGTGCCCGGATGCCGTGCGCCTGACCCACGTGGGATATACCGAAACTCTGGAAAAAAGACTGGGTGTTATGGACTATACCGCCATTACCCTCGCTATGGAAAACGATCTGCCGATCGTTGTTTGCAGCATGTTCGGCGGCAGCATTAAACGGTTGCTCCTGGGCGCGGATGTGGGTACGCTGGTAAGCGGGTAGCGGGTTACAGCAAAAATGCTTTTTTAGGAGGGGTTGCTATGGAAGCGGTAAAAATAGATGCGGAAGAGCGTATGGAAAAAGCGCTGGTCGCCCTTGAGCGCGACTTTGGCAAGCTGCGCACCGGGCGCGCTTCCACTAGCCTGGTGGAAGATTTAAAAGTGGACTATTACGGGACGCCCACCCCTATCGGTCAATTGGCTTCCGTTGCCACGCCCGACAGCCGCACCATCACGATTCAGCCTTGGGATCGCGGCTCCTTTTCCTTGGTGGAAAAGGCCATCCTGAAGTCTGACCTTGGCCTTACGCCCATCAATGATGGTAAAATCATCCGCATCAGCATCCCGCCGCTGACGGAAGAACGGCGGAAAGACTTGGTCAAAGTGTCGCGTAAATACGGCGAAGAAGCCAAAGTGGCCATTCGTAATATCCGCCGGGACGCTAATGACTTGTTGAAAAAGCTGGAGAAAGACAAGAGCAAGGGCTACAGCGAGGATGACGGCAAAAAAGCCCAGGAAGCGGTGCAAAAGCTTACCGATACCTACGTGGCCAAAGTTGACCAGAGATGCCAGAGTAAAGAAAAAGAAATTATGGATGTCTAGTGCCTGGTTGCAAAAATTCAACGCATAATTTTATGAGGGCTTTTGCAAAGATCGTTGGCTGAAAAATGTGATTTTCATCCAACTTACGCCGCTTATCGCGGCGCAAAAGCCTGGCGGATTTTGTAGTGTTTGTTTTGCGAACAAACGCTAGGTTGACGTCCGTTGCTTGAACAATAAACCGCCTGCCGAATCCGATATCTTTTATTATGGATATTTTTGTGCACTTTCTGGATATGCTTTTGCATATCGACGTGTATTTGCGCGAACTTGTGCAAGCGTACGGACCTTGGGTCTACTGCTTCCTTTTTGTGGTAGTGTTTTGTGAAACAGGTCTTGTAATTACGCCTTTTCTTCCCGGAGATTCCCTGCTTTTTGCCGGAGGAACCCTGGCCGGGGCGGGTATGCTGGATTATGCCGCCATCTGCGCAACCTTGCTCGCCGCCGCCATTCTCGGCGACGCCGTTAATTTCCGCATCGGCGCATACGTCGGGCCGCCTGTTTTTCAAAAGGACTGCCGCTGGCTCAAAAAGAAGTACCTGGAGCAGGCCGCCGCCTTTTATGAGCGGCACGGCGGCAAGGCCATTATTCTGGCGCGTTTTATTCCCATTATTCGCACCTTTGCCCCCTTTGTGGCCGGGGTTGCGGGCATGCGGCAAAGCCGTTTTCTCTTCTTTAACGTCACCGGAGCGCTTATTTGGGTGTTTTCCCTTGTGAGCGCCGGATATTTTTTGGGCAGCCAGCCCTTTGTGCAGAACAACTTCAGCCTTATTATCTACGGCATCGTCTTTGTTTCCACCCTGCCTTTGCTCATTGAAGGGGGCAAGCTCCTCCTGAATAAAGTAAAATCCTGACCGGCCAAGGGGTGGAAGCCTCCGGGCGCCGCCGCAGAAGCTCTCTGCCGGCAGCCCCTAGATTTTTTTTTGCTCGGTGAAAAGAATAACGGAGATGTAGCTCAGCTCCGCGTCTCCTATGTTTTTGATGCCGTGCGTGCCGCCGTCCTGGCAAAAATTAATGTCTCCGGGGCCGAGCTCCGACTCTGTGCCGTTATCATGCACCAAGGCTTTGCCGGACAGAATATAGTACACCTCGCAGTCCCCTTCATGTTTATGGATCCCAACGGAAGAGCCGGCCTCAAGAGAGGATTTGGAAAACAGCCTGCCCGCTCCGTTGGCCATTGCCATGTCCATAAAGTGTTCCATGCGCACACTGCCGTGCCCGCCCCTAAACTCATGATGCACATCAACCTTGAGATCGCGGTTTTTACGGATCATGCCTTGCCTCACTTGGTATTTTTTGAATATGCGGGTAAGCCTTCATCGATGAAATATACAGGGCACGCGCCTTCTTCACAGCGCCGGATGTCTTCCAGCACAGTTTCGGCTAAGGCGTCGGCCACGGCTTTTTCTTCGGAAATGACGGCGTTCGCGCCCGCGACCCGCAAAATTTCCTGATCCTGTAAAAAACGGGCCCGGGCCAGCACGCGCAGCTCTCCGTTTATGGCGGTTGCCGCTGCGGTGATTGTAAGCGTATCTTCAAGGCTCGGCAAGGTAATTACAAGGTAGCCGGCTTGCCCCACGCCCGCGGCTTGGAGTATGCCGGGCCTTGCGGCGTCACCATAAATGGCATGGCCCCCGTTTTCATTGAGGTTATTAACGGTATCCACGTTCATATCAATAATGATCACAGCGTTGCCGCGCGCCTCCAGAGAGGCGGCGACACTTTTGCCTGTGGGGCCGTAGCCTACAATGACGGCATGGCCGGTTTGCGCCGGATCTCTGTGTTTGTGTGGCCCTTGATGGAGCTTTTGGGCGGCGGTTTGCCGGAGCTTTTTGTCGGCCCGGGCATTGAGCAGCTTCCACAGGCGGTTGCGGCGTTTAAGAAAAGCTTCCAGGCCGCGCAAGATTTTGAAAAGTCCCGGATTGATGCTGATGGAAACGATGGCGCATATCACCAAAACATTATAGACCTCAACCGGCACCAGCTTCAGAGCGTAAGCCTGCTGAGCGAGGATAAAGGAAAATTCCCCCACTTGGGCAAGGGACAGGGCTGCCACAAGGCCGGTGCGCGCGGAGTAGCCCAGAAGCGCCACAATCAGCATGGCCGCCAAGGGTTTGATGAGCATAACAATGCCGAGGGCGCCGAGGAGCAGGCCGGGCTGTTTCAGAATAAAGGCCGGCTCCAGGAGCATCCCCACGGAAAGAAAGAAAAGTACGGCAAAAGCGTCCCGGAAAGGGAGCAGATCCGCGCCGGCCTGGTGGCTTAGGTTGGATCTGCCCACCACCATGCCTCCGAGAAAAGCTCCCAAAGCTGTGGACGCATCAAAAAAAACAGCGGCCCCCATTGCGGTGGCAAAGGCCGCCACCAGCACCGTCAGCGTAAAGAGCTCCTGCGAACGGGCGCGCACCACACGGGTGAGGACAAAAGGCACGACTTTGCCGCCCACGACCAGTACCAGGAGCCAGAGCAGGAGCAAACGGACTATCGCCATGCCCAGAGCCTGGAGCATGGGCCACAGCCCGGCGCCCTGTTCTCCCGCTCCGGCAAAGAGAAGGCTGATGCTCGGCAGCAGCACGAGAATAAGCACGGTGAGAATATCCTCCACCACAAGCCAGCCGACGGCAACATGTCCGTGTACGGTATCAATCAGGTTATTATCGGTAAGCACACGCAGCAGCACCACGGTGCTCGCGACAGAAAGGGCCATGCCCATGACCAAACCCGCCGTCAGGCTCAGGCCGGCCATAAGACCTACGGCAAGGCCGCACATAGTGGCGACGGCGCTTTGAAACAACGCTCCGGGTAAAGAAATGCCCTTGACCGCGAGCAGATCGTCCAAATGAAAATGCAGGCCCACCCCGAACATGAGCAAAATGACGCCCGCTTCGGAAAGCTCACGGGCCAGGGTGATGTCGGCGACAAACCCCGGGCTTTGGGGGCCGACAAGAAATCCGGCCACAAGATATCCCACAATGGGAGACAGCCCCATGCGCTTTGCCAGATAGCCGAAGAGAAGGGCCAGGCTAAAACCCGCCGCGAGGATTTCTAAAAACGGATGATGCATATGATGGCCTTTTGCAAAATATTATAGCGCTTGGGAAAACATTCTTTGTGTTATAGGCGGACCGTCATAGGGGATATCGCATGCCCGATGTCACAAGTGGATTATAAAGAAATCGCACAGCGTGACCTCGGTTGTCAAAACGTTGCGCGGCATTTGTGCTGTAAAACGGTTTATCCCGCCTGTCCAAAATAGCCGCCGCGCCCTCAAGATCTTTTCTCCGAGGCGCATTCGGGCGCGCCATTGCTTGATAGAAGGGCCTTTTGGTGCTATAAAAGGAAAAAGGGGAGGGGCTAACCGTTTCTTTCCTTTCCCGCCCGGTCATGACCATTGTGGTCAAAGCCATTCCCCAGGGCGGGTTTTGCATTGCATTTGCTTGTGTGTGAACTATTTCCGGAAAACTGGTGCCATCTGTATGGAAAAAGACGCCAAGGAAGCCTTGCAAGTGACCAAGGAAATAATGGTTAAGTTTATAGAAAGCAGCCGGGTTTCTCCTACAAATTTCGCGGAGATTTTTCCTTCCGTATACCAGGTGGTGCTTGAGACCATTATGCGCCCGCAGGTAAGTAAAACACACGGCCTTCATGCGGGGAGGGCAAGCTCCCCGGGTTCGGATGAAGCGGCGGATTGAGGCGCTCGTGGAAAAAGGCCCTATCTCTCCCAATGCCGACGCCACAAGTGTGCAGGGGCTTTTTGCGCGCATTGCCGGCGTCTACGATCTCCTCAACCGGGTGCTCAGCTTCGGATTTGACGCCCTTTGGCGCAAGCGCCTGGTAGAGTCCGTTCTCCCCTTGCCTCCTGATTGCACCTTCAAAATGCTGGATCTTGCCGCCGGTACGCTGGAAGTGAGCCTCGGGCTTGCGCGAAGGCTCCCGCGCCAAAGCGTGTTGGCCATGGATTTTTGCGCCCCTATGCTGCAAAAAGGCTTGTCCAAGCTGCGCGATCCGCGCTATGCGCGCGTGTATCCCCTTGTGGGAGACGGCAGACGCCTGCCTTTGCCGGACAACTGCGTGGATGTGATCACCATCGCTTTTGGGCTGCGCAATATTCGCCCGCGCGAAGCGCTGTATGCTGAAGCCCTGCGGGTGCTCGTGCCCGGAGGCAGGCTCTGTGTGCTGGAGTTCGGCAGCGCCCAGGACCGCATCCTTTTTGGTCTGTATAATCTGTATCTGGCCTATGTGCTGCCCTTTGTGGGGCGGCTTTTTTCCCGAGATAAGGGGGCTTATCGATACCTTGCCGATACCGTGGCGGCTTACCCGTCCGCAGCGGCGCTGGCGGATGAAATGCGCGGCGCCGGTTTTCTCCGCGCGCGGTATACACGGCATACAGGCGGTATTGTCTGGCTGCACACAGGGGAAAAAAGCTTATGATATCCTATGCTGATCTGGCAAACCGCAAAGAGAGCGCGGCGGTTGTGGGGCTCGGCTATGTGGGCTTGCCGCTGGCAGTGGCGCTGGCCAGGCACTTCTCCGTGCTGGGGTTTGATATTTCGCAAGCGCGCGTGCAAGCGCTGCAAAAGGGGCATGACGCCACCGGCGAAGTGGCGGCGGAGGCTCTGCGCTCCTCATCTTTGCGCTATAGCTTCACTCCCGAAGATTTATCCCAGGCCGGGGCGCTTATTGTGGCTGTGCCCACACCCATTGACGCCCACAGAAATCCGGATCTGACGGCTTTAAAGCGCGCGTCGGCCATGGTGGGCCGTCATATGCGCCAGGGGGCCGCCGTGGTGTATGAATCCACTGTCTACCCCGGTGTGACCGAAGAGATTTGCGTGCCCATACTGGAAAAAGAGTCCGGCTTTACCCATGGGCGGGATTTTACTGTGGGGTATTCGCCTGAGCGCATCAACCCCGGGGATAAGGTGCATACGGTGGATCGCATCATCAAGGTGGTATCCGCCAGCACGCCTGATTGTCTGGAGCTGCTTGCCGCGCTTTACGGGAAGGTCACCAGCGCCGGAGTCCATAAAGCCCCCTCCATCCGCGTGGCCGAAGCGGCCAAGGTCATTGAAAACACCCAGCGGGATTTGAACATCGCGTTAATGAACGAATTGTCCCTTATTTTTGACCGCCTCGGCATAGACACGCTGGAAGTGCTGGAGGCGGCGGGAACCAAGTGGAACTTTCTTCCCTTTCGGCCGGGCCTTGTCGGCGGGCACTGCATCGGTGTGGATCCGTATTACCTGACGTATAAGGCTGAGGAAGCGGGTTATCACCCTGAAGTGATTCTCGCCGGCAGGCGCATTAACGACAACATGGGCAAATTTGTGGCGGAAAAAGCCGTGAAAATGCTCATTGCTTCAGGCCATAGAGTGGGCGGGGCAAAAGTGGGCATTTTCGGCCTTACGTTTAAAGAAAATGTGCCGGACTTGCGCAATACCCGCGTGCTGGACATTAAAAGAGAGCTTGAAGAATACGGCGTCATCGCGCCGGTGCATGATCCTTTGGCCGATGCCGAAGATGCCTATGCGGAATACGGTTTTACCTTAACGCCCCTTGAAGAAATGCGTGGTTTGGATGCCCTTGTGCTGGCCGTGCCGCATGAGGTCTATGCCCAGTGGACTCTGGCGGAACTCAAATCCCGTTTTGCCCGCCCGGAGCATCCCATTGTGCTGGATGTCAAAGGATTGTGGAACCCCTCCCTGGCCAGGAAAGAAGGGTTTCTTTACTGGCGCTTGTAACATGGCGTTGTTGCATCACGCCTCTTCCGCGGCGGCTACAGCCCATAGCACCCATTTCATTTCAACCGTGAGCACCGGATCGCCATGCAGGAACTTACGCGCGCCCTTGGGCTGGAGTTGCCCAATATCAATGCGGCCCTCGCCCGCTACGTGGAGGAACTTCCCCCAAACGCGCGCCCTGTCGCATCGCATGTGCTTACAGCCGGCGGCAAACGGCTGCGGCCCTTTCTGACCCTGCTCACGGGCAGGGCGCTGGGCGCGCCGGATGAAACGCTCTATGCCCTGGGCGCGGCTATTGAAATGCTGCATGCGGCTACGCTCTTGCATGACGATATTCTTGATAATGCCACGTTGCGCCGCGGCAAACCCGCGGCGCATACGCATTATGGGGCGCCTCAGGCTATTTTGGCCGGTGACGCCATGCTGGCCAAAGCCTTGCTGCTGGTTTCCCAAATGGGGAATACCCGCCTTACATCCTGCATTTCCGAAGCGGTAATGCGCACGGCGGAAGGGGAGCTTTTGGAATTCGCCCAGTTGCGCAACCCCGCCATCCGCCACGCTGACTATCTTGCCATGATCACCGGCAAAACCGCCTGGATGCTGCGCGCCTCTTGCGAACTCGGCGCTCTTGCCGCAAACGCCTCACCTGTTTTGGTGGAAGCGGCCGCGAATTTCGGCCTTGAGCTTGGCATCGCGTTCCAGATGGTGGACGACGCTCTGGATTTTTCACCGCCCTCCCTCACAGGCAAACCCATGGGAGGGGATGTGAAGGAAGGTAAAATTACGCCCCCCTTGTCTTTATATATGGCTTCCCTGCCTGCCGCTGAACAAGAACTTTTGCACAAACGGCTTGTGGAAAAAAATCTCGGGGATGCTGAAATGGAAGAATTATGCGCTCAAGTATATGAAAAAGGCTACGCCGACAAAACCCGGGCCGAGGCTTACGCGCATTTGGAGTCCGCGGCGCGCTTTCTAAGCCTCTTTCCTGATTCTCCATCACAGGCTATATTGGCGCGAGTGATCGGTTACATTCAGACACGAGAAAGATAGGGATGCTATGACGCCTGTTAAAGACAATTATCTGGATGTGGCATTTGAAAAAGGGCTGCAACTCGCTTTTCCTCCTGTGTTGGTGCAGCTCATCCAGGCGCTTTTGGACCCTTCGCCCTCCTTTACCACTATTGCCGGTTACTTGAAAATGGACCCCATGCTCGCGGGCCGCGTATTGCACATCGTAAATACCGGCAGTTACGGGCTGAGCGAAAAAGTCAGGGATCTGCAACGCGCCGCCATCGTCATGGGCACCAGTGAATTGTTTCGGCTCGTACTGGCCCTTGCCCTGCAAAAAAGGCTTAACCCGACCAAGCCGCGCGCCGCTGAATACAGCTTTGGCGACTGGCGGCTTACCATCTGGTCCGCCATGGCTGCCGAAGCCATTGCCGGGCAAATCTGCCCGGAAAGCCGTAAAGAGGCCTACCTTGCCGGCATGTTGAAAGATCTGCCCTTGTATCTTGCCCTCTGTAATCCCGAGGTGCCGCCTTTTTTGAACAAACCCCGCTGCGTGACGCTGCCCGCGCCCGATCAGTTCGCTGAGGAAACATCCCTCTGGGGGCGCAGCCACCCGGAAATAAGCCGCGATATCACTCTTTACTGGGGGTTGCCTGAGAATCTGGCGGAAATCATGCGCGTGCACCATGATTACGAGAACATCAACTCGTACCCTCCCCTGGCACAAAGCGTCATTTTCGCCACGCGCTGGGCCGAACTGCTCCACGCCCCAGATGCGGAACCGGCAAAGCTCATCATGTTTGAATTGGAGCTGGCCGAACTCATCGGCCGCACCGGAATAAGCATGGAGTTGTTCCGCGCCTCCTGCGCGGAACGCTTTAATATCCTGATGGGACAGCTCGGCATCCACCCGGCCAAGCCGGAAACCCGCCTGCACGATCGCTCCCTTGCCGATATTCAGAGTTGCTACTTTCTTACCCTGGGGGTGTTTGACTGCTTGCGCGAGCAGTGGTCCTCCCCGTTTTTCGCCCGCACTCTGCAACGGCAATTGCGGCTTTTTTGGGATATCACGGAATGGGACATGCTCATTACCCTGAACCCAGGAGCCGAGGGCGACTTTTTTCGCTGTCGCCAAAGCGCTTCCTTACAGTGCGATCGTGCCGCCTTTGACAAAATGCCGCGTAAAAGCGGCTGGCTCCACATTCCTTTTACTTGGGAAAATAAAACCTACGGCTTTCTCGCTGTGCCGACTCCCAGCCAGTCCAGCAAGGCGCACCAGGCGCTGCCCCTGTTTGCGCGCATGATCGCCATGCAGTTCGAAGAACACCTATCCCGCATAACGCAAAAGTGTGAAACAGCCCCTTTTGCGGACCTGCCCTTTGTTTTTGCGCGGCTCGGCAAAGACGACCAGATTCTGCATGCGTCGGCTTCTTTTTTGGAGACCTTCAAGCTCAAAGAGGTTCCCGAGGGGCTTCCGGTTCAGGATCTTCTTGCGAAAACACTGGATATTTCTCTGGATGATCTGGAACAAGGCGACGAGGAAGGGCGCGAAGCCGGGCGGCGCAAAAGCGGTAAAAGTCGTAAAGGATACTTTTTTTCCGTTCCCGAGGGACACTTCCCCGGCACGCCGCTCTATATCGCCCAGGCGCCGGTCCCGGAAAAGCCGGAAGAGAGTTTTCTGCTCCTTGGCGATGTTACCAGCATGCATCCGCTTCAGGCTCTGTCCCTGGCCCATGCCGGCCTTTTGGAGGCGCTTTTTGAAAGTTTGGACGAACAGCTCTGCCTTTTGAGCGAAGAAGGGCGCGTGCTTTGGGCGGATGACTCTTGCAAGGAACTGTTGGGGAAAAATATTTTTAATCTCTCACGGCCTGTTATCCCTCCGCAACAAGGCAGGCGCAGCAACCCCGCCGCCGGACGTTGGAACACCGCTTTTTTAGCCAACCTTTCCTCCAGCACACGGGTTCAGGTGATGTTGGCCTTAGCGGGCAGCCTTGTGCCGTACCAATTCACTTTTACCCCGTTGCCGGGCAAAAAAAGCCGGCAATACCTGCTGTTGTTGCACGGCTCCCCAGTACAGGCGGAACAGGCTGAAGGGCAGGCTGCTCCTCCCGCGCCGGCTGAAGAAAAAGCGGAAAGGGAAGAGCGGCTTTCATTACTCAAACTGCGCGACTCTCTTACGGATTTGTACGGCTATACCCAGTTCCATATGCTCCTTGGGCATGTGTCGGAACAGGGTAAACGGCAAAATTTCGATACGGGCCTCGTGTTTTGCGACATAGAAGGATTGCATAAATTCAATGCCCTGCACGGCTGCCAGCAGGGAGACAGCATGCTGCGCCGCGTTGCCGGAAGCCTTGCGGAAAGCTGCCGCCCGGGGCAGGACTATGCTTTTCGCTACGGGGCGGACAAATTCGCCATTATTGTCAGCAAGGCGAATAAAGAACTGATGGATGAGCTTGCAGCGAATATCCTCCAACAGGTGCAGGAACGTTGCGGCTCTAAAATTATGCTTAATATCGGGCTGGTGCTGGTTTCGCCTTCCGAAGACCCAAAAGCCCGGCTTGATGCCGCGCGCCGGGCTTCGGAGCAGGCCGCGGGCAAGGAGCCGCGCATAGTTTGGGCCGATTAGAGCGGTTTACGCGCGAGATTGCCGCTTAACGGCGAGCAAAGTTCACCTTCGCTAATCTCGCGGGCCTTGTTGCGCCTCGCTTCACAAGGCCAAAGCTTTTTACCGGTATGTGGAATTTTAAAGTTGCCATGCTCCAGGGGTTGCTTCCCAATGAATTTTTCGGCCGAATAGCCGCGTTATCCGCTACTTTTTTTCCCGGGTCGAGGACCAGCGGAGTATGCTCCTTCGCAAAACGGGTTGATTTTCTTGCTTTTGGCGTAAACTATTTTATTGAGAAACAGCCCTGAAGCGGCACTCCGCTTCAGGGCTGTTAACGCTTAGGTTCAGCGCTTCCACTGCGCAAGTGTCCCCATCAAGGCGCAGGGTGTTGAGGCAAGCCTCATTCTGAGGGATGTCGAACAAGCCTTCAGGGAAAATATCCAGAAGCTTGGCCAGAATGCAGCGGTTCACCGCCTGATGCGCCACAATGAGCGCTGCGGGAAAAGCGGCGGCCTGACGGCGGACATCCTCAAATGCCGGCCAAACCCTGGCCGCAAGCTCTTGAAAAGATTCCCCTCCGGGCGGAGGCGTGCGGAAAAGATCGCGTCCTCTGGCTTCCCATTCTTTCGGGTATGCGCGTTGGATTGTTTCTTTATTTTTTCCCTCCCACCGGCCTAGGGAAATTTCCCGCAAGGCTTTCACAATCCGCGCTTTGGGGCTTGATTTTTCTAAACACAGCTCGGCCGTCTGTATGGCCCGGGATAAAGGGCTGCACCACAGGGCGTGTATGGGGCGTGCCGCGAAAAAACCCCGCCAGGCCAGAGCCTGAGCCCGGCCTTGCTCCGTGAGGGGCCGGTCTTTGCCGCCGAGCAGCTCCCCTGCAAAGGCGGCATTGCCGTGGCGCATGAGATAAAGGGTGCAAGACACAGCTTAGTTCTCCTGTAGCATGGCCGACAAGGCCTCTTCCAGAGGGTGCTCCAAAGGCCGTCCCAGATAGAAGGCCGGGCTTTTGCCCAGCAAAGCCCCTAAGCGCGCGTTCACGGCTTTTGCCGCGCTTTCGCGCCGGGAGATTACCTCCAGCGCCGTCGCATCCCCGGCAAAGCGCGCTTTGACAGGGGCAAAGCGCGCTTCAAGCGATACTGCCTTATCCTGATACAAGTGCTTATCCGCCACATTGACGCATAAGGCGGCGGACAGCAGACAAGGATCCGCATCCGGCGGAAAATCCGTTTTGTCGACAAGATCGGCATATTCTTCTTTCGCAAGGTCAAGGGCGGCAAAAACAGCCGGTGGCGGGTGCGGGTGGCATGCCGTCACCAGCGCCGTATGTTCCCAGCCGAAGGAGCGCAGTATGCGCGCGCCTGCAAAGGCGTGGCGCGGCTCTTTGCGGGCGATGTCGTGGACAAGGCCCGCTCCGGCATGCAGCAGAAGATCGGGGCAGGCAAAGCGGGGTTCTTTCCGGGCAAGGGCAAACCCGAGGCGCACCGCGCCCAAGGCTACCAGTATGCAATGGCGCAGTTTGGCTTTGCCCAGATCCGCCCTCAGCAAAAGATCACGGGCTTCTTCCAGCCCGGGCAGGGCGCGGTTGTTTGTTGCGGCGAGAAAGCGCTCCGCTTCGCGCAGATCTTTTGGCCTGTCCAGATCCGCCAGGAGCCCCGCATCGGGCAGGGGGAGTTCGTGCACCGATTCACACCGTTCTTGCTTGAGCTCTTCTAAGCAGCCGCGCAGGCCTCCCCGCTCTCCGTTTGAGGCGAGCAGGGCTGCAAACACGGCACGGGAAAGCAGGATCGGGTGCCCGGGGCGGGACAGAAAAGACGGCACGCAGGCTAGAGGCGGATTTTTTTGCTCCAGCCAGAAGTTTTTGAGCGCGGCAACACTGCGCGGCAGATACAAAGCCGCGTCTACAGGGGCAAGCAAAAGCGCACGCAAGCCGGGAGCTCCGGCGGCAAAATGCATGGCGCTTTGGACTGAGCTGAACATGCCGCGCGCGTAAGCGGGATTGAAAACCGGCTCAAGCCCAAGTTCGGCGGCGGCACGGCCCACCTCATCGCTTTTGTGCCCGGTAATGACGATAATACGCTCCACCCCGCCCGCGCGTAAGGCGGCGGCGCTGCGCTGCAGCAGACTGAGCCCCATGATCCGGCATAAAGCCTTGGGGGTTCCTCCCATGCGGCTGGATAAACCCGCCGCCAGAATGGCGGCGCTTATGGCGGGATTAGACATGATTGAGATCCTAAGTTTTTTTGAGGGGCGCTGCCCCTCCAAGCCTCCTCGGCAGGGGACAGGGCGGGTTGCGCAGTTTAGTGGCGGATGTGGTTTGGCGCCAGGTGAGGAAGGTGATTTTTTTGTTGGAAGAGTGACCTTTTATGGAGCATGACCCCGGCAAAGAAAGGCGCTGCCCATGCATCACGCCAAACCGCGCCAGCGTCCAAACGCTTAAACATGTATGGAAAGCGGGCTGTGCCTGCTGCATAAACTCCGGTATTCCTCTCCGGACACCAAACTAAGATTCTGCTTCATTGTGCCGGGCAGGTATAAGGATTCTTCCTGTGAGCACAGGGCAAAGGCCAGGGGGACCCGCGCAAGGGCGGCATACGGCGTGAGGGCCAGGCGGATGCGCTTTGCGGCATCCTCCCGCGGGGTATCATGTGCCGTGACGACTAAAATAAGAAAACGTCCTTCGGCGGGGCAGTGATACAGCCGCAGCCCCGCTGTCCAGGGCAGAGGCAGGAGCGCGGCTTCCAGTTTGGCCCGGCTCAGTTCAGGCAATGAAGCATCGGCGATCCGGCCCAGAATTTCAAGCCGGAGCAATGGAGAGCCGCAGGCGCAGGGCAGGGCGTTTAAGCGCGCGGCGTCGCCGGTACGGTAACGGATCAGGGGCATGGCGCGGCGGGTTAAGGTGGTCAGCACCAATTCTCCGGCTTTGGACCAGGAGGGAGCGCCCGGCGGAAAATCTTCCGGGACGGTATCCCGCCCGGGAACGGGCAGAGGCCGCCCCTCAGGGCTGACGATTTCCAAAAACCAATCCAGTTCCTTACTGTGGCAACCGGCATGGGCCGCGCAGTCCACAGCGCCGGCAAGGCCTGCCTCGGTTAGGCCATAGTGCTGAAAAACGTCGCAGCCGAGCCCGCCGGCCACAGCCTCGCGCAGGGCGAAAGAAACGGCGCTGCCGCTGAAAAGAACGCGATCCACGCTGTGGGCAAGATGTTTAGCCCGGGCGTGCCTTGCCAGGGCCAAAAGCTGGCCGGGCAGGCCAACCAGGCAGGAAGGCGCAAATTCCAGCAAGGCGTCCATAGCCGCGTCCATTGCCCCGGGCGGGCCGAATACCCGGCAGGGAAGATTAAGCCTATGCGCGGCCTGGGCAAACAGATCCCCCACGCTTCCCGGCCGTTCTCCGGACATAAGCAGGGCAAGGCGCTGTTCGGCTTTGCCCGAAAGCACGCCCCGCATGCCGTGGACGAAAAAATCCACTGTGGCGGCCAGATCTTCCTGGGCGCAGAAAATGCGCTTGCCGGGCCCGGAACTGCCCGATGTGGGCAGCGAAATGATCCCTTCCACCTCGTTATGGTTTACAGCGAGAAAACGCTCCGGAGAAGCGGCAAGAGCCTGAGCCTCGGTGAAGGGAAGGCGCTCAAGCGTTAACGCGAGCGCCTTTGGCGCGCTGTGCCCTATCCGGGGCAGGGCGGCGGCACGTAAGGATTGCGCCAGTTCCTCCGCGTTTTCCAGAAGGTTTGCATAATAGGGCGCATTGGTTTTGGCATGCAGCAGAGTATCGGCCAGCAGCTCTGCCTGGCGCGCGTACAAGCGGTTGTGCAAAAGCTCGGAAGGCGCTTCTTCCGGCAAGTTCAGGCGGGCGCGGGTCCAGGCTTCCAGGGAGCTTATGCGCGGTTTTCCCATTAGGCCTCCTTCCTGTGCGGGGGCGTTTTGTCGAGGCTGGTGAGGCGATACGCGCAAGAGGGGATAAGAGCGTTTGGCGGGCAACATACATGTGCGCGGCGGTTGCGGCCATGGGTGACGGCAAACAGCACGGCGCAGGCGCTCCGAGCGGTTCGGGCAAGGCAGGCTCCCCGCATTAGTCCTGCTCCCGCCCCAGGCTGGGGTCAAGGCCTTTTTCCGCAAGCAGGCTCACCGCCTTGCTCCAGGATTTAAGCACCAGGCCGCCGCACAGGCCGGGGTCCATGCTCCGGCACGCATCCTTAGGACCTTGGCCGCCCAGAAGAGCGTCACAGGTAAGGGCTCCGGCTTCTTCCCGGAACCATTCCACCAGCTCAGACATAAGAAGGAAGGCTTCGGGATGGGCCTCCTCATAATCTTGCCCCTTGCCGGTATGCAGGCCAATGAGGCAGGCCGCGCCGGAAAGCGCGCCGCAGATCTCGCCGCTGCAGCCCACGCCCTGGGCAAGCCCGGACATGGACCGTACCAGATCCGGGTTTTCTCTGCCCATGAGCCGCAAGCCTCCGAGCATGACCATTTGCGCGCAACTATATCCCTTGCCGGCCAGTTCCAGAAACATGATTTGCGTGTCGTCCATGGCGATTACCTTTCCTCAAAAGATGTTTTTGCGGCGATCAGCAGCAAGTACCCCAGGCTTTTTCCGTAAAGAGGGTCCGAACAGGCTGTGTTTTTTTCTTTTTTGCAAGAGCCCGGTTCCGAAGCGGCGCTTTGGGAGTGAAAAAATCCTTCCGCTGTGCCGAATTCCCAGATAAGCCGGGCTGCGAGATTCCGCAGCAGGAGGCTGTGATCTTCTTCGTGCAGGAGGGCAAATCCACCGGTGCGCAGCAGATCGGCATAGCCTTGGAAAGAAAGGACCTCTTCAGCGCAGAGTCCGGAGCGCGCCGTCTCAAGGCCGGGGTTGCCCCGCCGGAAGAGATCGCTGCACAAAATCCGGCCGTTTTTTTTCAGGACACGGTGACATTCCTGAAGAAAAAGTGCCTTATCAGAAGCAAGGGAAAGCACGCACTCGCAGACAATACCGTCCAGACAGGCGTCAGCCAGGGGAAGACGCGAAAAATCGCCGCAAAGGACCAAACCCAGGGCGGACGCCTCAACGGCCAGATTTGGAGAAATATCGAGCCCCAGAGCCGTAAGGCGCGATGCGCGCAAAAATTCAAGGGTCGCGCCCGAACCGCACCCGATATCCAGCACGCGATCCCCGGGCGCAAAGGCGCACAACTCCATGCCGCGCTCGGTCAATTCAAGGCCTCCGGGGCGCAGACAGTTTCCGGTAACTTTGCGAAGCTGTTCATAGGGAAGGTTTTCTTTCATGGAGGTAACGCTTTTGGGGCTTACGCCCAACCCCCGCAAGGGGATCGCATCCCCTTGACCCCATATAGCCGAAAAGCGGCAAAGCCGCTTTTCGGAATTTGCGGGTGCAGGGGGCCACGCCTCCTGCCGGGGAGGCCAGGAGGGGCGGAGCCCCTCCTGAAGCTTATTTATCTTCCAATATCCGCTCCACCTCCAGCATTTTGCCCTCCGCCAGATCCGGCGGAATAAAGGTAAAGCCGCATGACAAACAGCGGGGCAGTTCCACCTGAAAGGAGCTCCCCATGTAGGTAACCTCCACAGGCAGGCTTTGCAAAGGAGTGCCGCAAGCCTGGCAGAACCAGCCTACGGCTGTGACGGTTTTGAGTTCGGCTTTCACATCCGGCCTCCTTTGGGCGCGCACCCTTCCAGGGTAGCGGCCGTGGGCCGCCCCTCGCCTGGGGTGCCGGGCACCACCATGCGGTGGCAGTAAGCGTCGTGGATAAGGTATTCGCCGTCCGCCCCTTTGCTGTACTCCACCCAAAAGGTGACTTGTTTGGGGCGCAGGGAACTCAGATACCTGCTCGCGGCGGGGTTGAAAAACTGCGCGCCGTGCGCTTCGGCATGGAGCAGCACGGTTTTGATGTCCGCATGCAGGATGCGCCGCTCTTCCAGCTTGCGGGCCAGTTCGTCGGAGATATGCAGTGTGATGGTGTCCATGGCGTTATTGTGCGGTGGTTTTTCGTTCCAGAGCTCGCGCAGCAAATGCTGCCGGAAGCTTTGCCGGGTTTGCTGCCGCTCGGAAATGCCGGGGGCGGGACGGGCAAGGGCCTCAGCAACCGCTTGTTCCGGAAACAACAGATCTAAAAGATGCAGCACGCCCTTGCCTGTCCCGGCCAGACGATCGCGGCACATGGCGCAGTAAGCGAGCAGATCGCGCGGGGTATCTTGCGCCCTGCTTTTCGCAATGGCAAGCCCTATGTGCGGGTCCGCCGCGTCGGCCAGCCCGCCGTAGCCGCAGCAGCGGGTGAGTTCCCGCCCCAGGCTGAGTTCTTCTATTTCTTGCCCGAGCGATGCGGCAAGGGCCCGGACTTTTGCGCGTATGGGGGCAGTATAGCGGGCAGCGCAGGGATCGTGCAAGGCAAGAATCTGGTCCGCCCGGGCGGCTCCTTCGGGTAGGGGCAGTTCGGCCAGCGCATCCCAGAGGGAACGGACCGGGATATCCGGCAATTTTTCGGCAAAAAAGGCCGAGCAGGAAGCGCAGGCCAGGATCAGCGAGGGTTTGCCCGCTTCTTCCCACTGCGCGCGCAAGCCGTTGACGCATTGTTCCGTGAGCAGCTCTCGGCCGGACCACTGGGCAGGCACGCCGCAGCAGCGGAAAAATAGGCCCACGCCTTGTCCCGGAGGGCAAGCCAGGCGTTCGCGCAAAAAGGCGTAGACCTGTTCCGTCTGCCGAGGCATGGACGCCGGCAACTGGCAGCCCGGAAAAAAGGCCCAGGCGCTTGCCGTTGTGTTTGGCGCATGCCGGAAAAAGGCGATGTCATCGCCATTGCTGAAAGCCATGTCTTCCAGCGCGAATTCATGGGCCGAAGGCGGCATGCGTTTGCTTGTGACCATTTCTTGCCGGGCGGCTAGGCAAAATGCGCCCGTGTCCGCGTTCTGGGGGCAGATGGCCGCGCACAGCCCGCATAAGGCGCAGGAGTTGATTTGCTTATTGGTCCGGCGCAGGCCGTGCACCACGGAAAGATTATTGTAAATTTCCCTGAAATAGCGTTTGGGGTAGCCCTGATAACGGGCAAGGTAGGCGCAGTTTTTTACGCACTCCAGGCATTGGCATTGCAGGCAGCGCGCGGCTTCTTGCATTGCCTCTGCCTGAGAGGGCAAGGATGCGTCTTTGCAAATTACGGGCAAGGCCGGGGGCGCGCCGGAAATATTCGTATACAGCGTTGTGGCGTATACTCCCTCTTTTTCCCGCGCGGCAGCGGGGGATACGCCCTGCAAAAGGCGGGTTATGGAGCCTGCCGCGCGCTTGCCGTCCGCCGCGTCCCGCACGAAGGAAGGCGCGTTTGAAAGGCGGGACAACCCTCCGGTAAAAATACGCGGATGCCCGCTCGCAAGGGTGAGGGCGTCAGCAGGTCTGGTTGCAAGGCTCAAAACGGCTATGCGCGCATTTGCATCATCAAGGCCGACGTACAGGGCTTGATGATGCTCCAGGATATCCTTTGTCCATTGCTCAGAAAAAGTGGAGATTTTTGTGAAATTCACCCGCAGGGCGGCAAGCAGTTCCAAAGCTTCGCTAAGGGCTTGGGCGGGCAACACGCGCGGGCCTGAGCTTTCAGGGTTTTGAAAAAGCGCGCCGATCTCCCCGGTATGAAAGATTGTGAGGGCGTGGCCTTTTTTACTGAGTTCAAAAGCCAGGCAAAGGCTGGACAGCTCCGCGCCGGCCACAGCGATGCGTTTGCCTGAAGACGGCATGGACATGGGTTTGACGCTTTTGGTCAGGCTTACGCAAGCCCGCTCCAGCAAAGGCATGTTGACGGCCCCGTCCACTTCGGCCCGGCGGCAATGCTCAAGACAGTCCCCTTCGCACAAAAAACCCATAAGCCCGGAAAGGGGCATGGTACGATCCAGAACGGCCCGGGCTTCCTTCAATTTTTCCGCCGCCATGAAGGCGCAAAAAGCGCGCGCTTCCACATGCAAAGGGCAGGCGCTCTGGCAGGCGGGCGGCTCTTCTTGCGTGCATTGCGCCTCAAAGGCGCGTAGGGTGCTTTGTTCCATGAAAGCTCTCGATTTTCTGGAGGGAGTTGCCGGCAGAGGGAATGGCCCCCCGCATCTGAAAGTGCCTAAAAGCGGCGAGGCCGCTTTTAGGCTATGGGGGGTCAAGGGAATGCGATGCCCTTGCGGGGCGCGGGGAGTAACCCCCGCGCAGGGTTCCCGGAGAGGCTCTTTACTTTTTCAAGGCTTCCAAAACACGCTCGGGAGTGGCCGGGATACGGGTTACCCTTGCGCCGCAAGCGTTGTAAATGGCATTGAGGATGGCCGGGTGAGTGCCGCACAGGGGGACTTCTCCTGTTCCGGCAGCGCCGAAGGGGCCAAACTCGCGCGCTTCTTCAAAGTACGTGATCTCGATCTGATCCGGGATTTGCTTAATGTAGGGGAAGCCTGATCCGGCCATGGTCTTGTGCTTTTCGATGTCTTCAAAGTCTTCAAAAAGCGCGTAGCCAATACCTTGGGCGATGCCGCCCCAGTTCTGCCCATCCACCACCAGGCGGTTGTTGATCTTGCCGATATCAAGCATGTTGGTGATCTTGTCCACCACCACCTTGCCCTTGTCCACCTCCACCGTGACTTCCGCCATATAAACGCCGTACATATACACCATGAACGGTTTGCCCTGGCCGTTTTCATCATTGGGCACGCCGGGCACTGAGAAGGTGCCGTTATAGCGGGTCGGTTTGCCGGCGGCCTTGAGCTCGGCGTAGTTCATGTACGTGCCGTCGGGCTTTTTGGCGCCCGCAAGCAGATTTTCGCAGGCGACGCGAACGGCGCCGCCGGTCATGACCTGGGAACGGGAACCCCCGGCGGGGCCGGAGTTGGGCGTTTTTTCCGTATCCGGCCAGGTGAAGCGCAGGCGCTCCGGAGCCACCTTCATCGGCAGCAACGCTTCGTGGGCGGTGCCTATTGCGCCCATATCAGCGCCCTGGCCGTGGTCTTCCCAGGCTGTGCCTATGGTGATTGAGCCGTCTTCGTGTAGTTCCGCATAGGCTTCAGAGGTGTCCGGACCGTCAAGGCCGCAGCCGTAAACGCCCACCGCAATGCCCACGCCTTTTTTGAACTGCGCTGAGCTGTTCTTTTTGGCGCTTTCAAGGGCCGCCTTGTATTTCGGACGCAAGGCTTCAAACATTTTGGGCAGGGAGTAGGAGTCGGGCTCCTGCCCGCTGGGATTGGTGGAACCGGGGCGGTAGACGTTGTTATAGCGGAACTCCAGCGCATCCATGCCGAGCTTTTCCGCCAGCTCGTCAAGGGCCAATTCCGTGGCCATGGCCGACTGCGGGCCGCCATAGCCCCGGAAAGCCGAGCCCCAGGCATGGTTGGTGCAAATGGTGCGGCCCTCGCCGCGCATGTTGGGGATATCATAACCCGCGCCCATGAACTGGATGCCGCGCAAGGTCAGAAGATCGCCGAATTCCGAGTAGGGGCCGTGGTCGACGTCAAAATCGCTTTCCATGGCTACAAGTTTGCCCTGTTTGTCCGCCGCAAACCGGATGGTGGTATAAAACGGCGAACGCTTGCCCGTATACTGCTGTTGCTGGTGGTAATCAAATACCAGCAGGCAGGGGCGCTGGGTGCTCATGGTGGCGACCCCCACCAAAGCCTCAATGGTGGGGCTGAACTTATAGCCGAAGGTGCCGCCCATGGGGTTGGCCGTCAGCACGAATTTATCGGGCGCAATGCCGAGCCCTTCCACTATCATGGCGTGGTGCAGGTGCACGCCGATGGATTTGGAATGAACATGGAGCTTGCCGTCATCGCTGTAATAGGCGAAGGCCACGTCCGGCTCCAGGGGCAGGTGCGGCTGGCGGCTGGTGATGGTGTGCCCTTCAACCGTCACATAGTCAGGGCTGCTGAAATACTTGGCAGTATCTCCGCCTTTTGCCAGCTTTTGCGTGAAATAGTGGTTGGGCGTTCCCGGGTGGATTTCTATGGCGTCCGGAGCTTTGGCTTCCAAGAGGTTCATGTAGGCGGGCAGCGGTTCCAGATCCACCTTGACCTTTTCCGCCGCGGCCAGAGCCTCGTGCTTGGTGTTGGCGCAGACAAGGGCGATGGCGTCGCCGAACTGGAACACCTTTTCATCGCACAAAATGGGCCGGTCCCAGCCATCACCCTTGTTGGTGGGGAAGGTGATGAGGCCGGTAATACGGTTTTTGCCCTTGACGTCGCGGTGGGTGAGCACCTTGACCACGCCGGGCATTTTTTCCGCTTCGGAAGTATCGATGCCTTTGAGCTTGGCGTGTGATACCGTGGCCTGCACCAGGGCGATATGCAGCATATCGTCAGGCAGCTTGAGCCCGAGGTCCGCGCCGTAGTCCAGAGTGCCCGTGACTTTGCCCACAGCCGTCGGGCGAGGATATTTGCTGCCCCAGATGCGTCCGTCAGGCGGCAGAACGAAATCCAGTTCGGATTCTTTCATCTCTCCGCGCAAAACCTTGGCCGCGTCCATGACCGCGTCCACCAGAGGGATGTATCCTGTGCAGCGGCAGGCGTTTTTATTTTTTTGGAACCAGTCGCGCACATCGCTGCGGGAGGGATTTTTATTTTCATCCAGCAGCGCTTTGGCCGAGACAATGAAGCCCGGCGAGCAAAAACCGCACTGAGCCCCGCCATGTTTGATCCAGGCCTTTTGGATGACATGCAGCTTGTTCGGGCAGCCCACTCCTTCAATGGTGGTGATGCGCGCGCCTTCGGGAACCCGTTTCATTTTAGTGATACAGGAGCGGACGAGCTTGCCGTCCATGATGACGTTACACGCGCCGCACTGTCCCTCGCCGCATCCGACCTTGGTGCCGGTTTTGCTAAGCTGCTCGCGCAGCACGGTGGACAGTTTTTCCTCAGCATTGACAAAAATATTGTGCTCCACGTTGTTCAAAAAAAAGCGTTTTTGGATCATTTCCTGGCTCCTGGGTTGAAGGATGAGGTCCTTTGCGTGCGGTTAATGAGAAATGAGCAGGGTCAGACGCTTACTTTCGGTGTGGCCGATAAAAGCACATTCCGCCTATGCCTCTTTGCGGCGGCGGAGCCGAGTGTCTGATCGCAAAAATTCAACTCATAATTTTATGAGGAATTTTTGCAAAGATCGTTGGCTGAAAATCATATTGTTCAGCCAACTTACGTCGCTTATCGCGGCGCAAAATCCTGGCGGATTTTGGAGTGTTCGTTTTGCAAACAACCACTAGCTTTTGCCAAAAGCGCAGGCCGGAAAACGGCATTCAGGGCATGATTCGCAAAAACCGCCGTGCGCAAGGCGGGCAATGTCCCGGGCGCAGATGCGCAGTCCGGCGAGCATGCGCGGGACGAGAAGATCAAAAATACTGGCGCGTTGGTACATTACACAGCCCGGCAGGCCGAGTACGGGAACATGCTCTTTATAGCCGAGCATGAACATGGCCCCGGGAAAGACCGGAGCGCCATAGCTGACGATTTCACACCCCACAGCCTTGATGGAGGCCGGGGTTTTATCGTCAGGATCAACGCTCATGCCGCCGGTGACGCAAACGAAATCCGCTCCATCCGCGATGCTTTCCAAAATAGCTTCGGTAGTGCGCTTTGTTTCATCCGGCACAATGGTCAGACAATGGATGTGCGAGCCCCAGCCTTCAAATTTTTTGCGCAGCACAGGACCGAAGGCGTCCTTGACCCGGCCTTCAAACACCTCCCGCCCGGTAACGACGACCCCCACTTTGTGGGGCTTGAAAGGCAGCACCGAAAGGAGCGGCGCAAAAGCTCCTTTGCAACATTGCTCCGCGGCCGTAATCGTTGTCTCAGGAACCGTAAGGGGAATGACCCGGGTGCCCGCCAGGGCGCGGCCTTTGTCCACGGCCCGCAGCCCCTGCAACGTGGCGAGGGTGACGTGGGGAATGCTGTTTACCCTATCAAGCAATTCCACATTGACCATCAAAAGCCCGGGCAAGGATGCGCTGAAATTGATACGCCCCTCTTTGGGCTTTCCGTACACAACGCCCGGACCGGCAAAGGCCGCGGCCAGGCGCATGGCGGCATCGTCTTCATGCACAAAAGTCGCATCTTCCTCGTCCCATACATAGACATGCTCCTTGCCAAGACGCCGCAAATGCTCCACATCCTGCGGACGCACAATATGGCCGCGCTTGAACGCCACTCCCTTGAAGCGGCCTGGAACAATTTCAGTGATATCGTGGCAAAGAGGGTAGCCGACGGCTTCGGTAACTGCGATGGACTTCATGAAGAAAACCCCTTGCGGGAAAAAACTGAACCGGAAAGGCGGGGTACGAGCAAACATGCCGGACGCCGGGTGGATGGTGTGAAAAAGTTTATGTCATCACGAGCATAATTGCAAGGACAAGATCAAGAAACCGCCACACATAAAGGTTTTTTCGGCGTTATTGCAATGCATTCCGCAACGGCCGCCGCGCCGGGTTCAGGCGCGAAGGCAAAGGAAGGAAAACCCGATGAGCTTTTGGATGGGCGATTTACCGGTGAAATGCTCCGGCCTTGCGAAGCGACGCGCAACAAGGCTTGCAAGATTGGCGTAGGCGAGCGATCTCAAGCGCAAACCGCTCTAAGCGGGCAGGGGCATGAAGGCGAGGGCTGTGAATGACGCCGTTGACGCGGCAGAACGGTTTTTACAGGAAGGCGATGCGCTATTCCTCTGCTTTTTCTGCCCCGGTTTGCGGCAGGGCTGTTTTTTCCGCTTTTTTAAATATCAACGCTCGCCCGGAACCGCGCGGATCCGTGAGCGTGAACGCGTTGTCAGTCTCAGTTTCCAGCCGGATCGTTCTTCCTTCGATACGCAGGGCATATGCATTGCCTCCGTGTGATTCACCGCTGTAAACGAAGCTTTCACGGCTTTGGCCCACATGCAGAGTCAGGGTTTTGGCGGCGTTGTCAATCTCAAGGAATATGCCGTCCAGCAGTTGCGCCGCGGCAATGCCGCGCTGCGCATCCAGCCCGCGCGTTTCTTCAAGCAGGGCAAGGGTGGCTTTGCCGTCGCAACGCCATACGCCGGACAGCTTGTCCATAGCGTCCGCACTCGTGCCGCAGCCTTGCGCGAAAAACAGCGGCAGCAACAGCAACAGCAACAGCAACAGGCAAAGCGCGCGCATTGCTTGCAACATGCCGGATCCTTTTACGTTATGGTTGTGGCGCGATGCGGCCATGATATGAAAGTGCGCTACGGCGTGGAGCGGTCTTTTATTCTTGCCGTCAACGGGCGCGGGCAATGCATGCCGTTCTTTTGTCCGGAATCATTCTGTATATAGGTAGCGCTTGATTTTTTGGGTCGCGGTTTTTTCAAAAGGTTCCATTTGTTCAATGACCCTATGCACCCGGGCGAAGGAAGAGACTTTGCTGTTCACGCTGCCGCGTATTCCTTCCAGCAGTTGGGCGCGCTTGTCCGCCTGCTCTTTGTCGCTTAAGCCGATAAAAAGCTCATCCACTTTAACCGCGTCAAGGTGCACGCGCGCCGTCACCTTGCCGTCAAGCTGGTAGACCAGCACCTCCAGCACATACGGAGAAGCGAAAAAGAAGGACTCCACCTCTTCAGGATAGATGTTTTCCCCGCTGGGGCCGATAATGACGTTTTTGGAACGGCCCTTGATATACACGTAGCCGTCTTCGTCTATGACGCCGAGGTCCCCGGTGCGCAGCCAGCCGTCCTCGGTGAAAATTTCTTCCGTCAACTCCGGCAGCTTGTAATACCCGCGCATGATATTGGGGCCCTTGGCCTCAATTTCCCCTTCGCCCGTGGCGGCGTTTACGCCGCCGAGGCGCAGGTCGGTGCCCGGCACGGCGACGCCCGCGCTGTGCGGGCGGGTTAAGGTGGGAGCCGTGCCGGAAAGGATGGGGGAACCTTCAGTGAGCCCGTAACCGATGGTGAACGGAAATTGCGCCTCACGCAAAAAACGCTCCGCATCGGCCGCCAGAGGCGCGCCGCCGATGGCCAGAATCCAGAGTTCTCCGCCGAATGTGGCGTGGAGTTTTTTTCCCGCGAGCCTGTTCATAATTTTGCGAAAGAAGGGAAATCCATACAGCCATTGAGACAGCGCGTTGGAGGTGAGTTTCGGCAGCACGTTCGTCTTGAAAATCTTTTCCATAACCAGCGGCACGGTAAGCATAATGGTGGGCTTAACCTTGGCAAGGGCGGGCAAAAGCACGCGCCCGGTGGGCGGCTTGTCGAGATAATAGACATGCACGCCGTGCAACAAAGGCAGCACCAGCCCCACAGTACATTCAAAGGTATGGGGAAGGGGCAGAATGGAAAGCATGCGGTCCCGTTCGCTAAGCGTCACTATGTGGTATACCGCAGCGGCATTGCTGACGATATTTTTATGGGTGAGCATTACGCCTTTGGAGTGTCCGGTGGTGCCTGAAGTATAAATGATGGCGGCCAGATCATCCTCGCCGGGTTCGGCCGGCAATGAGTGAGTGAGGCGCATGGCCTTTTCTTTCCATTTGCGAAATTCCCGCAGGCCCATATCCGTTAAGTCGCGCAGCTTGGCTTTTTCCGTGCCCGGGCTGATGAGGGCGAAACTTTCTATGCTTACAAAAAGAGGCGTGGGGGAGAACTGCACTCCCTCTATTTTAGGGAAACATTTTTCTGAAACAAAAACAGCCTTTACTTCCGCATGGCGTATGATGTGGGTGATGGCGTCGCTGTGAAATTCCGTCAGGATCGGGACGGCCACGGCTCCCATGCTGGTTACGGCAAAGTACACGATGCCCCAGTTGGGAGAGTTTTCCGACAAGATAGCCACCGTGTCGCCGAAACCGATTCCCTGCCCGCTCAACCAGTTGGAAAGACTCGATACGGAGTCGTGAAACTCTTGGTACGTGAGCGCCTCCTCGTCCAGATTCGAAAGGGCGGGACGGTCGGCAAAGCGGGCGGCCCCTTGCTTTACAACCTGCGCTAAGGTCAAGGACGGCAAAGAAAATTCATTCATGGCGAAAATCCCTTCTGGCGTTCATGGCGCGCGCATGCCGGAGCGTTAAGGCATATCCAGGCTGTTCACCACAGCGGCATACGCAAGCAACGCCTGCCGCAGCGAATCAAAACACACGCGCATGGCATCAAAATCCTCACGACGCGCGGCCTCTTCCAAATGATCCGCCGCTTCCGCCACGGCAAGAAGGGACAGGTTGCCCGAGGCGCCTTTTAAAGAATGGGCGGCGGCCCGTACGGCGGCGGCATCTTGATTTTCCAGAGCCTTGGAAAAAGTGGCAAGGGTATTGGGAACATCATTGGCCACATGGCGCAGTAACTTGACGTAAAGCCCCGTATTATTGCCGATACGCCCAAGGCCTGAAGCCACATCAATGCCTGGAAGGGATGAAGGTAATATGGTCACGATTAACTCCTGTGGGGGAGATTATTGCACAAATGCTTACGCCGGAATACGCTATTCGCTGCCAAGGGTAAAGCCTTTCTCCATTTAGGGGGGTATTTTTGCCGCAATCCGGACGAGATGAGGCAAAAATACGGTTCGCCCTGTTTTTAGACTTGAGGCTTATGCCCCGGATGCAGTATGGTTTTGCAAAGTCCGTAGGCGCTCCATGGGAGGCGGATCATAACATCCGCGTGCGAGAGACGCAAAGCTCCATACGGCGCGCTCAATCCGGAGCGGTTTGTTCTTTTTCCGCCCCGCCCAAGAATTCGGAATTGGGTCTGACACACAACTCTAAATCTTGTCCTGAGGGAGCATCGTATGTCCAATACTCTCCACGCCCAACGAACCTACGCCTTGGTCGGCACCGGCGGCTGCGGCAAAACTTCCCTCGCGGAAATGCTGCTGCATAGGGCCGGCGTCATTACCCGCCTCGGTAAAATAGAAGAGGGCGGCACGGCCCTTGATATTGAACCGGAGGAAATTAAGCGCAGGGGCAGCATTCAGCCCGGTTTCGCCACATTCGCCAGAGGCGGCGCCCGCCACTTTTTGGTGGATTTGCCGGGTGACGGAAACTTCGTGGGTGATATAGATATGGTGCTCTCCGGCGTTGATGCCGCCGTATTCGTCATAGACGCGGTGGACGGCGTACGGCCGCTGACCAAGCGCATGTGGAATTCGGTGCAGAAAATGGAGCTTCCGACCCTGTGCGCCATCACTAAGCTGGACCGGGACCGGGCTGATTTTGCTTCCGCTTATGCGGGCCTCTCCAGCATCCTCGGCATACGCACTGTGCTGCTTTACGCTCCCATAGGCGGCCAGACCGATTTTCGCGGGGTTGTGGACGTGTTGCGCGGCAAGGCTCTGATGTTCGGCCCTGAGGGCAATGTGACCGAAGCGGACATACCCGCGGATATGGCTGACGATATGGAGGCCTTGCGCGAAACAGCGGTGGAAAATATCGCGGAAAGCGACGATGCCCTCATGGAAAAATACCTGGAAGAGGGTTCGCTTTCAGAAGAAGAAGTCAGCCGCGGTCTGCGCAGCGGCGTTATCTCCAGGCATATTGTGCCGGTTATCGCCGTTTCCGGCCTTGAAAATAAAGGCGCCGGACCTTTGCTTGACGCTGTGGAGGCCTTACTCCCCTCCGGCCTTGAACACCCTCCTTTCCAAGGCAAAGACGGCAAAGAACTGACCCCTGCCGAGGGCGGCCCGGCGGTCTGCTTTGTCTTCAAAACCATCACCGATCCCTTTGCCGGGCAGCTCACTGTCGCGCGGGTGTTGTCCGGCTCCATCAGCAGCGACAGCACGCTTAAGAACATGACCTCGGGCGATAACGAGCGCCTGGGCGCTCCCATCCTTATGGTGGGCAAAACCCAGACCCAGACCAAAGACGCCATGGGGCCGGGCTCCATTGTCGCTTTGGCGAAGCTGAAAAATACCCATACGGGCGATACCTTGAGCGATGAAAAGCTCGGCTTTGTCTTCAAGGCGCCGGACCTGCCGCCCCAGCTCATTTCCTACGCCCTTGCCCCCAAGGAAAAGGGAGAGGAAGACAAGGTCTTTGCCGCTGTGCAGCGTCTGCTGGATGAAGACATTACCTTAAAGCTCTCTCGCGATGAGGAGACGGGCGATATTTTGGTTTCCGGCATGGGGCAGATGCATATCGAAACAGCCGTGGAACGGGCGAAACGCCGCTATAAAGTTGAAATTTTACTGAAAACGCCCAAAGTGCCTTATCGGGAAACCATCAGGGCTCCTTCCCAGGTGCAGGGGCGTCACAAAAAACAGAGCGGCGGCCGGGGCCAGTTCGGCGATTGCTGGGTGGAGTTCAGCCCTCTGGAGCGCGGCTCGGGGTATCAGTTTGAGGACGGCATCGTGGGCGGCGTGGTGCCGCGCCAATATATCCCCGCTGTGGACAAAGGCATCCAGGAGGCCTGCGTGCGCGGGTTTCTCGCCGGATACCCCATGGTGGACTTTAAAGCCAGGCTTTACGACGGCAGTTACCACACTGTGGATTCGTCGGAAATGGCGTTTAAGATCGCGGGATCCATAGCTTTTAAAAAAGCTATGGAAACATGCAAGCCCATATTGCTTGAGCCCATTGTCACCTTGACCATCTCCATTCCCGATGAAAGCATGGGCGACGTCATCGGCGATCTTTCGAGCCGCCGGGGGAAAGTTTCCGGTTCCGACTCTGTTGCGGGCATCACGGAAATAAAAGCCCAGGTGCCCATGAATGAAGTTTTGCGCTATGCTCCTGATCTGCGCTCCATGACCGGTGGGCAAGGGAGCTTTACCATGGAATTTTCTCACTATGAAGAAGCTCCCCAACCGGTAACGGAAAAAGTTGTGGCCGAATATAAGCAAAGCAAAGAGGGGGACTGACAAAGCGCCGCGCCGTTTGGCGTGATGCGCCGTTAGGCTCTGGGTTGTGCTCCTGTCATGCTTAAGGGTGAAGCCCCCGGCAAAAAAGCTCCTTTGGCCGTTGCCGGGGGATTAAGGGCGCAAGGGTTCATGCCCTGACGGGGGAGTTTGAAGGACCGCGCTCCTTCAAAAAACCGGCGTATGTTTCGGCACAGCGTGAAGGTTTGTGTTTTATGTGGCTATACCGCCTGAAAAGCGGCTTTTTTGCCTGATGGAGAAAAACAGGCATATTAATGTACTGGAGGAATCATGCCTTATATCCAATGCGTTATCGATAACCTTAAAAAGACCAGCCCGGCGCAGCCTGAATTTTATCAGGCAGTCACGGAGGTCCTGCATTCTCTCCGGCCTTTATTGGAAAAAGAGAAAAAATACATGAAGGAGAATATCCTTGAGAGAATTGTCGAGCCTGAACGGCAAATCTTTTTCCGTGTGGCGTGGACTGACGATCAGGGGAATACGCAGGTCAATAAGGGATATCGAGTCCAGTTTAACTCGGCCATTGGACCGTATAAAGGCGGCTTACGTTTTCACCCCAGCGTGAATGCGGGCATCATCAAATTTCTCGGCTTTGAGCAAATATTCAAAAATGCCCTGACCGGCCTTGCCATAGGCGGCGGTAAAGGCGGCTCCAACTTTGACCCCAAGGGCAAGTCGGATAACGAGATTATGCGTTTTTGCCAGGCGTTTATGACGGCGTTGGCCCGCCACGTAGGCCCGACCATTGACGTGCCCGCCGGCGACATTGGCGTGGGCGCGCGGGAAATAGGCTACATGTACGGCCAGTATAAACGCCTGACGGCCAGCCATGACGGCGTGCTCACCGGAAAAGGCCTGAATTACGGCGGCTCCCTTGCGCGTACGCAGGCCACCGGCTACGGCTCCACCTATTTTGCCGAAAATATGCTGCAAAGCCGGGGCGACTCCCTTATGGGGAAAACCTGCGTTGTGTCCGGCTCGGGCAACGTGGCCATTTATACGGTCGCTAAGCTCTATGAAATGGGCGCAAAGCCCGTGAGCGTATCTGACTCCAGCGGCGCCATCCACCACCCGGCAGGGATTGATCTTGCCGTGCTGAAACAAGTGAAGGAAGTGGAGCGCGCCCGTCTTTTCCGCTACAAAGAACTCTGCCAGGACGCCAAATTCATTCCTGTCGCGGAGTATCGTGACGGCAGAAGCGCCGTATGGAGCATTCCCTGCCAGGCCGCTTTCCCTAGCGCCACCCAAAACGAACTGAGGGAAGAAGATGCCAAGGAACTGGTGAAGAACGGCTGCGTATGCGTCAGCGAAGGCGCCAACATGCCTTCCACCCTGGAGGCCGTCAATGTGTTCTTAGCCGCGAAAACAGCCTTTGGTCCGGCCAAGGCGGCCAATGCCGGCGGCGTTGCCACCAGCCAGTTGGAAATGGCCCAGAATGCCAGCATGCAGCAGTGGAGTTTTGATGAGGTGGATTCCAAGCTCAAGGACATTATGAAACATATCTTTGTGAGCGCAAGCGAAACCGCCAAAGAATTCAAAGAACCCCATAATCTGGTTTTGGGCGCGAATATCGCCGGTTTCCGTAAAGTGGCCGATACCATGATCAGCCTGGGCGTGTTTTAATGTATCTTGTGGCGCTTATGGAATAAGCGGGCGCTTTGAAAGGGGGCGCGTCTTTACAAACGCCGCTTTCAGGGTTTGTAACCAATCTGGAAAGCCAGGTTGCAGTCGAAACGGTTGCAGCCTGGCTTTATAGTTGGAGCATATGACCATAGAACCACTCGCTTTAGCTTCCGGCTCTGGTTTATCATTGCCAGAGGCGTGCGGCTTCCTTTATAAAACAGTTGCTTCCTGCTTTTCGGTAAGAAGTTTCTTGCGGCGATTCACGCTTACAATCCGGACGCCGCGCATTTTTCACTGGCATCCGCACATTATACTACTAATGCCTTAAAGGAGTCCGACTATGGACACGCATTCGCACAGCCTCACCTTTTATGGGCTGACTACCTGCGTCCACTGCAAATATACGCGCGAATTTCTTGAAAACCATGATCAGGATTTTGAGATGTGCTATGTGGACCAGCTTGAAGGAGAGGAACGCTCTAAGGCTCTTGGTTTATTGCGTAAATATAATCCCAAGTTGTCCTTTCCCACACTGGTGATTGATGACGGCAAGGAAGTGATAGTAGGTTTTAAGCCTGAAGAACTGTCCAAGGCACTGGGGCTGGAACAATGAGCGATTCCGCAAACTGCGGCATTACAGTAAGACGTGAGCCTGAAAAGAGTAACCTGCCCACAGAGGAGCAGGTTCATAAACTGTATGAACAACTCCAAAAACTTCAGGAAGCCAAAGGTTATTTTTTCAATAAAAATAGCGAGATGGTCAGGGAATTGCTTTATCAGCTCCTGATTACCAAGAGTAAATACGGCTACATGGCCTGCCCTTGCCGGATGATAAACGGCAGCTATGCCCTGGACAAAGACATCATCTGCCCCTGCGTATACCGCGCCCCGGACGTGAAGGAATTTGGAGCCTGCTACTGCGGGCTGTATGTCAGTAAAGAATGGAATATGGGGCTGATGCCGGAAATATGCGTGCCGGAACGGCGTCCCCCGGAAAAGATTGTTTTTTAAGGCATAGTGATATTGGAGAATACGTCCGCCCGGGCAATGCGGCCATTCGGCCGCATTGCCCGGGCGGATTGCTGTTGCCGGGGAAATGTAAGCGGGGAGGGGGCAATTTTAAGGCTGATCTGCTCTAAGGCCTATACGGATTTTTTACAGACAACAACCCGAGCCGGGCGCAAGAGCCGGCCGTTAAGGCTGTATCCTTGAGAAAGCAAGGAGCAGACGTGCCCGTCCGGCAGATCAGGCGCATCCACCATACCCACGGCCTCGTGCACGGCAGGGTTAAACTCATCCCCCACAGTGCCGATTTGGCTCAGGCCGTGTTTGGCAAGGGCGTCTCCCAGAAGTTTGCGCGTCATTTGCACGCCGATGATAAAATCGCGGCAGGCTTCATGGTTGCCCGCATGCTGCAAAGCAAGATCGATATTATCAAGAGAGGGGAGTATGTCCGCCAGCACCGCCTCGGAGGAAAAGCGCACTTGCTCTTCCCGTTCGCGCGCCAGCCGTTTTTTGGCGTTTTCCAAATCCGCCAGGGAACGCAAAGCCAGGTTTTCAGCCTCTTTTTTCACAGGGCAGGAGGGACAAAGGCGTTTTTTGCATTCTTCTTCCAACGCTTCCAGCGTGACCACGGACAAGAGGTTTTCACTTTCCGCGTGTTGCCGGGAATTCAGCCCATGCCCTTGAGGTCCGGCGGCGTCATCCGTAAACAGACCCCCAAAAGCGCCGAAGCCTTTGCCGCGCGGGGGGGGAGGGGGCATTTCGCAATCCTGCGCGGCATAGGCGGCTCTGCCTTTGGCGGCCTTGCCCCTGGGAGAAGCTTGCCTGGAAGAGTCTTCCTGCCCGGAACAGTCCGCAGCCTCGTCTTCCTGGGCGTTTTCCCATTCTCCGGGTGAGCCGGAGGACATGTCCGGCGGAAATATTGTGTGCTTCGCGCTCATCTTGGTACAAAACTCCTCTCAAAGGAAAATGTATAATCCTTATAAGCAGTAAGCATAGGTTCCGGCGCTGTCAAGCCGTGCGGCGGCGGGGCATGCGTTCATTTTGCCGTGATATCGCGTCCCGGCAGTGCTTTTCTTGCGGTCATGCGGCAAAAAGCAACGCGCCCCCTCAAAAAAATCGCCTTGTCTTGCGCCAAAAGGGCTATTCGTCAGCATAGCCCACGGGACGCACCTTGCAGCCTCGTTCGGCCAAATAACGTTTAAGCTGCGGGATGGTATAGTTCCCGTAATGGACAATGGAGGCGATGAGCGCGGCTGAAGCGCGGCCTTTGGTCAGCGCTTCCAGCATATGCTCCGCGGAGCCGGCCCCGCCCGAGGCGATGACAGGGATGCGCACCGCATCGCAAATGCCCCTGGTCAGAGTCAGTTCATAGCCTTCGCGCGTGCCGTCGGCGTCTATGGAGTTGACGCACAGCTCTCCCGCGCCCAGTTCCTCGCAACGCCGGGCCCATTCCAGGGCGTCTATGTTCATAAAGGTCCGCCCGCCGTGAATCACCACTTCATAGCCCGAAGGAATGCCCGGGCGCGCTTCCACACGCTTGACGTCCATGCCGACCACAATGGCCTGGGAGCCGAAAGCTTCCGCCCCTCGGCTGATCAGAAGCGGATCTTTTACCGCCGCCGAGTTGATGGAGATTTTTTCCGCCCCGGCCAGGAGCACCGCCCGCATGTCGGCCACCGAGCTGATGCCTCCCCCTACGGAAAAAGGAATGGCAATGCTTTGGGCCACACGTTCCACCACGTCCAGAAAAATGCCGCGTCCCTCGGCTGAGGCCGTGATGTCGTAAAACACGATTTCATCCGCCCCGTCTTCATAATAGCGGTGGGCGGTTTCCACGGGATCGCCGATGTCCACGTTGCCTTGGAACTTAACGCCTTTGGTTAACTGGCCGTTGCGTACGTCCAGGCAGGGGATGATGCGTTTGCTCAGCATGGTGTTTGCTCCCGGCAGTATTCGTAAAAGTTGCGCAGCAGCCGCAGCCCTGGAGGGCCGCTTTTTTCCGGATGAAACTGCACGGCCCAGAACCCGTCACGACCGAAAACGGAACAAAACTCCAGCCCGTGGCGCGTGATTGCGATGACATATTCAGGATCGGGCAGCGTGTAATAGCCGTGCACAAAATAAAATTCCGCGTCCTTGGCGATGCCCGCGAACAAGCGGCTCTCCCGTCTTAGGGCATAGCCGTTCCAGCCCATGTGGGGAATGGTGATCAACTCCCCTGCCTCGTCGCGTAGGGCCGGATCAAAACGCAGACAGCGCCCCGGGATCAGGCCCAGGGTCGGGGTGTCGCTTTCTTCGCTGTGCTCCAGTAAAATCTGGCAGCCCAGACAGATGCCCAGCAACGGCTTGCGTTGGGCGATCAGCGCTTTAAGCGTGGCATCAAGCCCGGTGCGCGTTAAAAGCTCCATGGCCTGCCGGGCCGCGCCCACTCCGGGAAAAATAACCCCTGAAGCGGCGGCGAGAATAGCCGGATCCGCCGTGATGCGCGCGGAAATGCCCTGGCCCGTAAGCGCGCGCAGCACGCTGGTTTGGTTGCCGGCTTCATAATCCAAAATGGCAAGCATAAGAGACGCTCCTAGAGGGGTGATGGTTACAAAAATCTGTGGTGATGCGGCAACATGCCTCCGGGCTGTTGATGCTATAGATTTTTTGTTCTCGGCAAGGAAAATGAGCCTGCTATGAGGGAGTGTGCTCTAGCGTACTTTGCCGAAATAGCAGGCGAAATCTGACGCAGCCAGAGGCAAAAGGGCATAGCGTCAGCAAGCCCCTACAGGGTCACTAACTCCAGATCCGGCAGGCGAATTTCCTCGCCCAAAAAGTGGCCGCCCACCCGGGCAAAGCGCTCCGGGGCATCCGTGGTGAGAAAATGCGGGCTTTGCCAAGGGGGCTGCATTTCCTTTTGCGGTGGGTCTTGCTCAGGGCGCAGCAGGGCGTGGCGGCGCAGTTCCTCTTTTACCGCTGCGGCTGTGGTGGCCGCCGAATCCACCATGGCGACATTTTTTCCCGCAACCGCCGCAATGGCCGGGGCCAGGGGCGGAAAATGCGTGCAGCCGAGCACGATGCAGTCCGGAAGGGCCTGGCCCGGGCTCGATTTAAGAACCGGTTCAAGGTAGCGGCGGGCAACGCTCTCCACAATGGGGCCGCCCATCCAGCCTTCTTCGGCCAGGGCCACAAAGAGGGAACAGGCGATGCCCGTGACCCGGGCATCCGGCCGTATGGCCTGGATGGCCTTGGTATAGGCCTTGCCCCGGATGGTTGATTCCGTACCGAGGACCAAAATGCCGCCGTTGCCGGAGGCGTTTTCCACAGCTTTGCAGGCGGCGCGCGCGCCCGGCTCCACCACGCCGACGACAGGAAGGGGCGCATACGCTTTTTGCAGTTCCGGCAGAGCCGCCGCCGTGGCTGTATTGCAGGCCACCACCAGAAGTTTTATCCGGCGTTCCACCAGCTTTTCCGTGGCTTGCAGCGAATAGCGGGCAACGGTGGCGGCGCTTTTGGTGCCGTAGGGCAGGCGCGCCGTATCGCCAAGATACAGGTATTGCTCACGGGGCAGACTCGCGCGCAGGGCGGCAAGCACCGTGAGGCCGCCCACGCCCGAATCGAAAATGCCTATGGGCAAAAGAGCCCGCTTTTCATCCTGAGGGCGAGCCGGAGGTATCCGGGAGTTTTCGGCCACTATGCTTCCTCCTCCCACAGTGAATACCCCGCCGCGACCACAGGCGCGTTCAAAGAATGGAGCGCCCGTTCCAGAAAAATGCCTTCCCGGCTGGGGGCGTTATGCCCGAAAGCCGCGCGGATGCCGAGGGTCACAAACTGCACGGCCCGGTCCATGGCGAGCGGCAGGCTGTCTCCTTGCATCATGCTCCCTGTGAGCACGCTGGTGAAGCTGTCTCCGGTGCCGGGATAGTCCGCCGGGATATAGTCGCAGTCCACCCGCCAGAAGCGGTGCTGCTCCTTATGAAATGCCACGGCGGCGCTGCGGCGGCCTTTGTCCACAGGCACGCTGGTGATGACCGCGATTTGCGGTCCGGCGTCGGTCAGACGGTGCAGCCAGTCGCGCAAAAGCCCTTCCTCCATGCCTTGCGTATGCGCCGTGGAGGGGTAAGGTTCACCAAGCAGGAGCGCGGCTTCGGTAAGATTGGGAGTGATGCAGCCCGCCCGGCGCACCAGCATGCGCATGGCTTCCACCATGCCCATATCCATGGTGGGCTCAAGGCTCCCGTTATCTCCCAGAACCGGGTCCACCACGGCAAGGCCGCCTTCTTTCAAGCAATGGGCAATGCAGTCCGCCACTATTTCCGCCTGCCGCTCGGATCCCAAAAAGCCGCTGTAAACAGCGTCAAAGCGCAGATTCAGCCTTTTCCAGTGGGCAAGGGACGCGCTCATGTGCTCCGTAAGATCCGTAAAATGAAAATCCGTAAAGCCTGAAGTGCCGGTGGAGAGCGCCGCCGTCGGCAGAGGGCATACCTGAATGCCCAGGGCGGAAAATATGGGAATGACCACCATAAGAGAGGTATGGCCGAAGCCGGCGAGATCATGGATGGCCGCCAGGCGCGGGGCTGAGGCGTGCGCCATGCAGGAGACTTGCGCGTCAGGCGATGGGAAGGGCATAGGGCTTTCCTCTCTTCAGCGTGTGGCTCCGCTTTCTTCCAAACCGGTGCGGAAACGCTCGCGCAAAAGGGCCAGTTTGGTCCGGGCGTCTTCAAGCTCCGCTACCCGGGCCCTGTCACGCTCAACGACTTCTTCCGGCGCTTTTTGCACGTAGTTGGGGTTGGCCAGTTTGCCGGAGAGCATGGCGTGCTCTTTGTCCAGGCGGGCGGTTTCCTTGTCCAAACGGGCAAGCTCCGCCGCAAAATCCACAGCGCCGGACAAAGGAACAATGATTTCATTGCCGCAGGCCACGTTGCTGGCCGAAACCCGGGGGGCGCGCGCTTCAGGGTTGATTTCCAGGTTCTCCAGCCGCGCAAGGACCATAATTTCCCGCCGCTGCTCCTCCAGCGCCCTGCGGGCGTCTTCATCCGCCGGACGGATAATGACGCTGAGTTTTTGAGAAGGGGCGATGTTCAACTCCGCGCGGATGGTGCGCACCGCCACAATGGCCTCCTGGACCATTGCCATGCGCGCGGCGTCCGCGGCAAAGGCCGAGAGATCGCGCTCGGCCGGGAACGGCATGCGGGCCAGCGTGGCTTCCGCATTTGAACCCGGTAGAGCATCCCATATCTCCGACGTGATAAAGGGAATGAAAGGATGAAGCAGGATCAAGCTTTCACGCAGCACGGCCCAGAGCACATAGCGGGCCTGAGCCCTGCCCGCTTCCGCCCGGGCGCGCTCCTGCCCCTCGCTAACCTCGGGCACCTGCATATCGGGTTTGATGAGTTCAAGATACCAGTCGCAGAACTCATTCCACATAAACTTGTACATGCCTTGGGCCGCGTCATTGAAGCGGTATTCCGCCAAAGCCCGCGCCTGCGCGCGCTTAAGTTCTTCCAACTGGTACAAAATCCAGCGGTGGCGCGAGCTTGTTACAGCGGCAAGATCCATGGCCGGAGGAGGCGTCGCCTCTAAATTCATGAGGGCGAAACGCGAAGCGTTCCATATTTTGTTCATGAAATGGCGGTAGCCTTCAATGCGCTCTTCGGACATGCGGATATCCCGCCCCATGGCGGCAAAGGCGGCCAGGGTGAAGCGCAGTGAATCCGTGCCGTATTTTTTGATCATGTCCAGAGGATCGATGACGTTGCCCGTGGATTTGGACATCTTTTTGCCTGAAGCGTCCCGCACCAGCGCGTGGATATAGCAGTGGCGGAAAGGAACTTCCCCCATAAAATGCAGGCCCATCATCATCATACGGGCTACCCAGAAAAAGAGGATGTCAAAGCCTGTGAGCAGCACGCTGGTGGGGTAAAAGCGGGAGAGATCCGCTGTGGCGTCCGGCCAGCCCAAGGTGGAAAAAGGCCAGAGCGCGGAAGAAAACCAGGTGTCCAGCACGTCCGGATCTTGCGTAAAGCGCGTGCCTTTGCAATCAGGGCAGACGTCCGGCGCGTTCTCCAGCACCAGGAGTTTGCCGCAGGCGTCGCAGGTCCAGGCCGGAATACGGTGCCCCCACCAGATCTGGCGGCTGATGCACCAATCCCGGATGCTGTCCATCCAGTTGTAATAGGTTTTGAGCCAGGAGCCGGGGAAGATGTGCGTGGCGTCCGGCACCGCCGCGCGCGCTTTTTCCGCCAGAGGCTTAACGGACACGAACCACTGCAAGGACATGTGCGGCTCAATGACAGTATCGCAACGGTAGCAATGCCCCACGCTGTTCTCGTAATCGCGCACATCGGCAAGCAGCCCCTGGGCCTCAAGCTCCGCCGCTACGCGCCTTCGCGCCTCTTCCTTGGTCAGGCCTTGGTAAATGCCGGCCCTCTCGTTCATATGTCCGGTATCGTCAATTACCTGGATGCGCTCAAGCCCGTGCTTCTCCCCCAGCTGCCAGTCATTATGATCATGCGCCGGAGTCACTTTAAGCGCGCCTGTGCCGAATTCGCGGTCCACATACTTGTCCGCTATGACCGGGATCAGGCGATCCGTCAAAGGCAGGCGGACTTTTTTGCCCACGGCTCCGAGATAACGCTCGTCTTCCGGATGCACCGCCACGGCGCTGTCCGCAAGCATTGTTTCCGGCCTGGTGGTCGCCACAGTCACAAAGCCGGATCCGTCCTCAAAAGGATAACGGATATGCCAAAGATGCGTCTTTTGCGGGCCGTGCTCCACTTCATCATCCGCAAGCGCCGTGTGGCAGCGGCTGCACCAGTTGACGATGTAAAGGCCTTTGTAAATAAGCCCCTCATTATAAAGACGCACGAACACATGGCGCACCGCCCGGGAAAGGCCCTCATCCAAGGTAAAGCGCTCGCGCGTCCAATCAACCGAAGCGCCCATGGCCTTTATCTGGCGGCGGATGTTCTCCCCGTATTCCTCCTTCCATTGCCACACACGCTCGATAAATGCCTCGCGCCCCAGGTCATGGCGGTTCTTTCCTTCCTTTGCCAGGCGTTTTTCCACCACATTTTGCGTGGCGATGCCCGCGTGGTCCTCTCCGGGCACCCACAAGGTCTGCTTGCCCAATTGCCGGGCATGGCGGCAAAGCACATCCTGCAAGGTCAGGTTGAGGGCGTGCCCCATATGCAGGTTGCCCGTGACGTTCGGCGGCGGAATGACTATGGAATACACGCCCGCATCCGCAGGGGCGGAAGTCTCCGGCGTGAAGGTGGCGTTTGCTTCCCAGAAGGCGCGCCAGCGCTCTTCCACTGTTTCCGGCTCATAGCCTTTGGGCAGCTCTTTTGCCGGCAATTCGGGGGACATGGGTGATTGGGGAGCGTCGGACATAAAAAACTCCGAAAAAGTATGCGCTGTTGTGGGGTGCAGGGAGATTGCCGGCAGCGACAGGGCGTTGATTGTATAGAGGCGGTGGGCGATGTCAAGGCGTTTTGGCGGGCTGGCTGTAATGCGAAGCCGGGAAGAAGAATGGGGGAGCGCATTCTTTTGCGCATGACCCCGAAAAAAATGACGCCTGACGCCGTTCGCAACAAACGGAACGCACCGCCCAACTTGGCAGCGACGACGCTTTTCAGTATCGTGCTTCGTTATGAACGCCATGCCGCTTGTATATATCCTATGGGACGATTCGCAGATCTGGGGCCTGCTCGCGGCCAGAGGCGCCAAAGCCATGGGCTTGCCGCACCGGTTGGTGCGGGGCCGCGAAATCGCGGGCGGCCTCTTAAGCCGTCGCCCTCCCGCGTTGCTGCTTGTGCCCGGAGGCAATGCCCGGCACAAAGCGCAAAGCCTCGGCGCAAAAGGCCTCCAGGCCGTGCGCGCGTATGTGGAGGAAGGAGGCCGCTACCTCGGCTTTTGCGGCGGCGCGGGTCTTGCCCTGACTTGGGAGGGGCTCCCTCCGGGGCTCGGCCTTTGCCCCTGGCGGCGGGCCGGATTTGAAGATCGCCTGCAACATTTTATGAGCGGCCATCTGCACGTCTCCCTGCCCGCCCAACACAAAAAGCGCGCGGAACTCGTGCCGCCCGATCTGCCCGAGCTGCCTTGCCTGCCTGTATGGTGGCCCGGGCGCTTCCTCGCCGAGGAGCACGAGGATATTACCGTGCTTGCCGTGTATGAGCGCCCAGCCAAAGACTTTTGGCTGGCGGATATTCCCGTTGACGACCTGCCCCCGGACGCCTTTGCCGCCTGGCAGGATGTATACGGCCTGCCTTTTAACCCCGCCTTTTTGGCCGGGCAGCCCTGCCTGCTTTACGGAAACTTCGGCAAGGGCGCGTATATTTTGAGTTATTCCCATCTGGAAACGCCCGATTCGCCCCATGCCAACCGTTGGCTTGCCCACCTTTTGCATCGATTTGCGGGCATTTGCCCCAAACGGGAGCGCATTCCCCCCTGGCAGACCCGGGGCAAAAACCCCCTTTGGGACGACCCGCTCCTGCGCCGCATGGAAGACGATCTGCGCCACGTGCTGCAAACCGGCTTAAAGCACGATCTGCTTTTTTCACGCACGCAATGGCTCATGGGCTGGCGGACCGGCATCCCGGGCGCCGGCCTGAATAACCTGCGCGCGGCGCTGGGGATGGTGCGCGCGAAAAAACCGCGCGCGGGCTCCTTGCAGTTTTGGGAAGAACACAAAGAAGCCCTGGCCGAAGCCATGGAAATGTTCCGCAAAGGCTGCATCCAATACCTTTTGGCGGAACGCCTGGCCCTGACCCTGGCCAAATCCCTGCCGGAAACCGTATCCACAGCCATGCTCAAAGATCAACGCGAATCTTTGTTCGGCCCGCCCATGCAAGCCGGCGGTCTGTACCGCTCCCTCATGGAGCCCCTGGATGAACTGGCTTTTTTGCAATTGGCAGGAGAAGGTAAGGAGTAAGCGCGAGAGGAATCCGGCTTGCTATTTTACTCTTTTTTCAGCACAATGCTTGCTCTTGCGCGGTTGTGCGCCGCTGCGGGACTACTGCCCTTTCCGAAAAAGCATACTTCCATAAACTCATGCGAGGAGGACAGCATGAAAAAAGCTTTTGCCCTGGCCGCGGCGCTGTGTGGCCTGACGCTTTGCGCTTTTCCCGCGATTGCCGGTACAGTGAAGATTGGCCTTATGGCTCCCATCACCGGCGCTTTTGCCAGCGAAGGCCAGGATATGCAAAAGATCCTGACTCTGATGGCGGAAGAAGTGAACAAGGCCGGAGGCATCAATGGCCAAAAAGTGGAGCTGATTGTGGAAGATGACGGCTCCACCCCCCGCTCGGCCGCCACCGCGGCCAGCCGCTTGGTGGCCAAAGGCGTGCCTGTCGCCATCGGCACTTACGGCTCCGCTGTGACGGAAGCTTCTCAAGATATTTACGATGAAGCGGGTATTGTGCAAATAGCCACCGGCTCCACCTCCATTCGCCTCACAGCCAAAGGCATGAAGCGCTTTTTCCGCACCTGCCCGCGTGACGATGAACAAGGACGCGTGGCTCAGGCCACTTTGAATACGCTGGGGGCGAAGCGCGTTGCCATTTTGCACGATAATTCCGCCTACGCCAAAGGTCTGGCCGATGAAACCAAGGCGCTGATAGAAAAAAACAAAAGCGCGGAAATCGTCTTTTTTGACGCCCTGGTCCCGGGAGAGCGCGACTACTCCGCCATCCTCACCAAGCTCAAGGGCGGCAACCCCGACGCCATCTTCTTCACCGGCTATTACCCTGAAGCGGGCCTCCTGCTTCGCCAGATGGCGGAAACAAAGTGGTCCGCCCCCATGCTCGGCGGCGACGCCACCAACAACGCGGACCTGGTCAAAATTGCCGGACCCGCCGCGGCTAAAGGCTTCCGTTTTATTTCTCCTCCCATGCCCGCGGATATAGACACCAAAGCCGCCAAGGACTTTTTGGCTGCCTATCAGGCGAAATACAAGGCCCAACCCAGCTCCATCTGGTCTGTGGTGGCCGGCGACGCCTTTATGGTGCTTGTTGAAGCCATTAAGCACAAAGGCGCGGATTCCGCCGCCATTGCCGCTTTTCTGCACAATGATTTGAAAAATTTTGACGGACTGACCGGCAAAATCTCCTTTGACGGCAAGGGAGATCGCCAGGGTGATTTGTATCGTTTGTATGAAGTGAACGATAAAGGAGAATTTATTCTGCAAAAATAAGCTGTTGCGGAATAATGTTGCTTTGGTGGCCCATGGCGCGGAGGCTTCCGCGGCCATGGGCTTTGCCGCGAAGTTGCACAAAAAGGGTGACTCCCCCTTGGCCCCAGAGCCGAAAAACGGCAAAGCCGCTTTTCGGAATTTGCGGGTGCAGGGGGCCACGGCCCTTGCCGGGGAGGTCTGGAGGGGCAGCGCCCCTCCAAAAAATAGCCCACTAAAAATGCTTTAACGCATAAAAAAATATGGAAGAATTTTTTCAACAAGTGACCAACGGCCTGGCCGTGGGCGGCATATATGCCCTGATTGCCCTCGGCTATACCATGGTCTACGGCATCCTGCGCCTGATCAACTTTGCCCATGGGGACCTTTTTACCCTCGGCGCGTACCTCGGCTTGACCCTGCTCGGCGCCTTCGGCCTTTCCGGCATGATGAGCGGGCTTATGGTCGCGGCGGTGCTGATTGTGCTTTCCATGGGCCTGGTGGCTGTGGCCGGCTTTTTGCTCGAACGTGTGGCTTACAGACCGTTGCGCGGCTCCGACCGGCTGGCGGCCGTGGTATCGGCCCTTGGCGCTTCCATTTTTTTCCAGAACGCCCTGATGCTCATCTACGGCGCAAGAAGCCAGGTTTACCCCAGCGGCATTCTTCCCACGGCCTCCATCCCCATCCTCGGCGTGGAACTGCCCTTGATGCGCTTTTTGATGTTTGCCGTTTCCCTCGCCCTGATGCTCATTTTATACTGGTTCATCCACCGCACGCGCACGGGCGCGGCCATTCGCGCTGTCGCCATCGACCAGGACGCGGCTAAGCTCATGGGCATAGACGTTAACCGTATCATTTCCCTGGTTTTTCTCATCGGTCCGGCCCTTGGCGGCGCGGCCGGGGTCATGGTGGGTTTATTCTACGGGCAGATAACCTATGACATGGGCTTCAGCTTCGGCTTAAAAGCCTTTACCGCCGCTATACTGGGCGGCATCGGCAATATCCCCGGCGCCATGCTCGGCGGCATTTTGCTCGGGCTTATCGAAGCCCTGGGCGCGGCTTACATTTCCATCGCCTGGAAAGACGCCATCGCCTTTTGCGTGCTTATCCTCATTCTCATATTCCGCCCCACCGGGATATTGGGCGAAAGGGTGGCCGATAAAATATGAGACGCCTTTTGTCCCACCGCTACGCCTCTGTGGGAGGAGGGCTGGCATTTTTTGCTCTCCTTGCCGTTATTCCGTCTTTGCTGGACCTGGCCGGCGCCTCCGGCGGCGGCATCGCTTATCTGGATGTGCTCAATAAAATAGGCATCGCGGCTCTGTTGGCCCTCTCCCTTAACCTTATATTGGGGCAGACGGGGCTCTTTCATATGGGGCACACGGCCTTTTTCGCCGTGGGCGCTTACACCACCGCCATCCTCAACACCATGTACCAGTGGCCCGTGTTCAGCACCTTGCCGCTTGCCGGCATGTTCGCCGCGCTTTTCGCCCTGGCCGTTGCCCTGCCCATCATTCATCTGCGCGGCGATTATTTGCTCGTAGTAACCATCGGCATTGTGGAAATTGTCCGCATCGCCCTTATGAACAACGTGTTCGGCATCACCGGCGGCCCCAACGGCATTTACGGCATTGCCCGGCCCGTGCTGTTCGGCATGGCTTTTAACAGCCCGAAACTTCAGTATTATCTCATTTGGGGGTTTACCGGCCTCACCTTGGCTTTATTTCACAGGCTGGAACACTCCCGCTTCGGACGGGCTCTAAATTACATTAAGCAGGATGACCTCGCCGCCGCCGGCTGCGGCATCAATGTGGCCCGTTACAAGCTCCTGGCCTTTACCCTCGGCGCTTTCTGGGCGGGCATGGCCGGCACCCTCTATGCCGCCAACATTCGCACCATTGAACCTAGCTCTTTTAATTTCTACGAATCGGTTATTTTGTTCGCCATAGTCATTTTGGGCGGCTCGGGCAGCAATGCCGGGGTTATTCTCGGGGCCTTTTTGCTCATCGGGCTGCAAGATCTTTTCCGGGGGTTTGACAGCGCGCGCATGCTCTGCTTCGGCGCGGCCATGATCGGGATGATGATTTTTCGTCCGCAGGGGCTTTTGCCCCCCAGGCGCAAGTATTACAACGCATCGCAATACCTGGGTAAATTCGCTCCCGCCATTCGAAGGCAGTATCCTTACGCCGAGGAAGAGGGAGGCCCCTCATGAGCCTGCTGCACTTGCAGAATTTGCTTAAATCCTTTGGGGGGCTTGTGGCTGTTGCGGGAGTTTCCTTTGAGGTGGAAGAGCACAGCATAGTCGGGCTGATTGGACCCAACGGAGCGGGCAAGACCACGGTGTTTAACATCATCACCGGAAATTACCGCCCCGACAGCGGAGACGTCATCTTTGACCGCAAGCATATTACAGGCATGCCCACACACGAGATCGTCAGCCTGGGCATTGCCCGTACTTTTCAAAATATTCGCCTGTTTCAGAACATGACAGTGCTTGAAAACGTGCTTGCTGGCTGCCATTGCCGCATGCGGGCCGGGTTTTTCTCCTCCATGTTCCGGCCTCCCGCCCAGCGCCGGGAGGAAAAGCGCGCCGTGGAACGCGCCATGCGCGAGCTGGCCTTTGTGGGCCTTGACAGCCAGTATAAGAACCTTGCCGGGAATCTTTCTTACGGCAATCAGCGTTTGCTGGAAATTGCCCGCGCCCTTGCCTCGGACCCGCGCTTTTTGATCCTTGATGAACCCGCCGGGGGCATGAACGATCAGGAAACAGAAGACCTCATGGGCCTTATCCATGCGGTGCGGGCAAGGGGCGTGACCATCCTGCTCATTGAACATGATATGAATTTGGTCATGCGCGTCTGCAGCCGCTTGGTGGTCCTTGAATACGGCGCGGTTATCGCCGAAGGCTCGCCCGCGCAAATCAAGAAAAACCCGCAGGTGATAGAAGCCTACCTGGGCGCGGAAGAGTGAACGAGGAGAGCATGGCCGACTCTTATCTGGAACTGCGCGATCTGCACGTGCGCTACGGCAATGTGGAAGCCCTCCACGGCATTAACGTGCGCGTGGAAAAAGGCGAGATTGTGGCTATATTGGGAGCCAACGGCGCGGGCAAAACAACAACCCTCGCCGCTGTCAGCGGCCTCATGCGGCCCAGCGTCGGCGGCATTTTTTTTGAGGGCAGAGCCCTGCACGCCCTGCCCAGCCATGAAATAGTCCGCCTCGGCATTACCCATTCTCCGGAAGGGCGGCGCGTGTTCGGCACCCTTACGGTGCTCGAAAATTTGGATTTGGGCGCCTTTACCCGTAAAGACAAGGACCGCACCGCTTTTATCCAAAATTGGATTTTTGAGCTCTTTCCCCGCCTTCGCGAACGCGCCGAGCAACTTGCCGGAACCCTTTCCGGAGGCGAACAGCAAATGCTCTCCATTGCAAGGGCGCTTATGGGCGACCCCAAAGTGCTTTTGCTTGATGAACCTTCCCTGGGCCTCGCGCCCATCCTTGTGCGTTCCATTTTTGAATCCGTGCGCGAAATCAACGCCAACGGCGTGACCATCATCTTGGTGGAGCAAAACGCCCGCGCCGCCCTGAAGCTGGCCTCACGCGGCTATGTGATGGAAGTGGGCAAGGTGATTATGGAAGACAGCGCCAAGGCTTTGCTCGCCAACCCCGATGTGCAGAAAGCCTACCTCGGCGGGAATACGGAAAATCCCGCCTGAGGGGAAAGCCCGGGGCGGTTTTAATATATTGGTGCGACAGGATACTTCCGGGCGAGATTGAACAAAGCCACGGGGGTGAGGCTTATTCGTCGTTGTAATGCCCTTTGCATTGAGCTATCTGGATATTGCCATTTTCTTCCAGAATACGGTAGACAAGGCGGTGGCGTTCGTCAATGCGGCGGCTCCAAAAGCCGGAGAGTTTTTCTTTCAGCGGTTCCGGTTTGCCGATGCCTTCATTACCGTTACGCTCAATGTCTTTGATAAGCTGGTTGATGCGCTTTAGCGTCTTTTTATCTTGAGCCTGCCAGTAGAGGTAGTCGGCCCAGGCCGTACCATGCCATATCAGCACGTCATTCCCCGATCAGTTCGTGGGCGGCGCAATTCTTGCCTTCACGCAAATCGGCGGCAACTCGCTCCAAACGCGCCTGGTTGCCGTTGCTGTGAAAAGGGTCACGCTCCAGAGGAAAAGGAATGCCGTTATTAATAACAGCTTGCTTGAGGAAAAGCCGGATAGCCGTGGGCATGTCAAGGCCAATGTCGGAAAAGAGCTGTTCCGCTTCGGCTTTGAGCATCGGGTCGACTCGAACTTGAATGTTGGTTGTTACCATAGTATTCTCCAGAATTTCATTACATATGTAATGAAATTGCAGCAAAAGTCAACGAGGAAAGGTTGCGAAATATCAAAAATAATTATAGCGTGATAGATAAAAGCAGTGAATTCGGTATAATTAAGGCAGAAGTCACGTAATGAATCTTGAGCTTGCAGAGATTTCCCGACTTGGGGGTTTTGCGCTGGTCGAAGCGCTGAAGGTTACAGCCTAGATGTAATTAACGCTTGAAATAGTCGCTTAACGGCGAGCTAAGCCCACCTACGGCAACCTCTAAGGCGCTACCGGCAGGCCCTTGAGTTTGCGCCACAAGGTATTGGCGCTGACGCCCAGCATGCGCGCGGCGAGAGCGCGGTTGTTCCCCGCTTGTCTGAGCGTTCTGGTCAGGATTTCCCGTTCGCTGCGCTCCATCTGGGCTTTGAGGGAAAAGGTCGCGGGGGGATATTCTCCTGGCGGGAAAGCTTCGTTCCCGGACAAGGGGGGATTTTCAGACAAAAGATGCGTTCCGGCGGGGGCTGCGCCATCCGGCGCGGGGTGGGCGCTGCGCATGTCGTCCAGCAGTTCTTCCAGCAGAGAGTCATCGGGGTCGCCGCCTTCCAGCAGCAGGGCATAGCGCCAGACCAGGGCCTCCAGTTCGCGCACGTTGCCGGGCCAGGAATAGCCGGACAGCAGCCTCAGCCCCCGGTCGGAAAACCGGGCTTCCGGCATGTTCCGGCGGCGCGGCAGTCCGCGCGCGATGGCGGGGATATCCTCCACCCTGTGGCGTAAAGGCGGCACATGCAGGCTAAGAGTGGTAAGGCGGTAGTACAGGTCCGCGCGGAAACGTCCGGCCTGTACCTCGCGGGCCAGGTCCTTCCATGACGAACTGATGACCCGCACATTGACGGGGATGACCCTGTCGCCGCCCACGCGCATGATCTCGCCGGAATCCAGCACGCGCAGCAGCAGGGCTTGCATGGCCGGAGAAATATCGCCGATTTCGTCCAGAAAGATGCTGCCCTCGTTGGCCAGGGAAAAGAGCCCGTCCTTGCCGCCGCGCCGCGCGCCGGTAAATGCTCCCTCGTCATGGCCGAAAAGTTCGCTTTCCAGCAGGGACTCGGGCAGGGCCGCGCAGTTGACGGCCACAAAGGGCTGGTGCCGGCGCGAACTGGCGGCGTGGATGGCGTGGGCCAGCAGTTCTTTGCCCGTTCCGGTTTCGCCCTGGATGAGAATGGAGGCTTCTGTCCGGGCGAAGCGCAGGGCCTTTTGCCGCATCTGAACTATGGCGGGGCTGTCTCCGGTGATGCTGTCCAGCGTGTGGCGCGTGGTAAAGCCTTTGCGGCGCAAATGTTCTTTAAGGTTGCGGTTGATGACGCCGATGTCAGAGGCGGGCCGGAAGGCCGCCACCGCGCCTTGCACCTCGCCGTGCAGCACGATGGGGCGTGAGTTGATGAGCAGCTCCCGCCCGGCCACACGCCGCACCGCGTCCTGCGCGCTTTCGGATTTTTCCAGCACATGGGGGATGCCCAGGGCGCGCAGGGTCGCCGCCGGGGGCGATCCGGGCCGGGGCATGTCGGCCTCAAGCAGGCGGGAGGCTTTCTGGTTGCAGGTGATGACCCGGCCCTGGGCGTCCACGCCCACGATGCCTTCGTGCAGGGAGTCCAGAATGCCCCCCAGCCAGGCGGCCTGTTCGCGCTCCTGGCGCTGGGAGGCGGCGATGTTGACGGCTTCTTCCAGGGCCCGTTGCATGACTTCTTCACCCGGGGCGACCACGATGCCGGGGCAGCCGTGATCGCGGGCGATTTCCGCGCAGATGCCCCCGCCCACGATGCAGCCCGCTCCGGCGGCAACGGCGGCGGCAATGCCCGAACGCAGCTCCGCCGTGCTGGTGAACCTGACGGGCGTGATCCGGATTCCCAGGAGTTCTTCCAGCAGATCCAGCCCTTGGGGCGCGGCGTTGTAGCAGGTAAGGCCCACGCGCCCGGCCTTTTGCCGCGCGGCAAGCAGGGCGCGCAACACGTCCAGGTGACTGCGGGCAATGGTGACCACGGGCCGTTGCAGATGCTGGCGCAGCAGTTTGCCGGTGGCTCCGCCTCCCAGGATGACCTCCGTGCCCGCGTCCAGCAGTTCGCGGGCTACGGGCACGGCCTCTTCCATGGTGGCCAGGCGGATTTCCACGCGCATGCCCAGCGAGGCGGCATAACTCCGCACCGCGGCTGCAATGGCGCTGGAATTGGAGACAAAGGCGAAGCGGTAGGAGGGGTGTTGCATGGCGTGTCCGTGGGGGAGGCCGCGCGCCGGCATGGCGGCTGGCGGGATGCCCGTTCCGGATACGGCGCATGGCCGCGCTTGCCCGGAACGGGGATGCGCGCTCCGGGTCTCCGCCGCCCCGGAACAAACGCGCACTGTGCGCGTTTGTTCCGGAAAGGGGAGAGTTACCGCGGAGGCATGATGTAGAAATCCATAGCAAATATCGAGACGGTAAGCCAGAAGTACAAGATGGTGATTATTACGGAAACGGCGGCCGCTATGAGGCCCCAGACGAACATGGTGCGCAGGTTGGCCCCGTAGCCCGCCACAATGCCCTGCGCGCCCGTGGCCGAAGCCACGGCGTAGCTCCAACTGATGGCCGACCCGGTGATCCACACCCAGGCCACGGCGCCCATTTCCAGGCCGTTCCAGCCCTTCATGGCTTCAATGGCCAGGGGCACCATGACGCCGGCGGCGGCGGTGTCGGTGGTGACCTGCGAAAGCGCGTTGCCCACCAGAGTCCAGGCGGTGATGGCCAGGGCGTCGCTCATGCCCAGGAAGGGGGTTATCCACTGCCCGAAGACCTTGTCCGCCCCTGTTCCGGTAATGATGCCGCTCAAGGCCACGGAGGCGGGCCACATGAACAGGATGGTCACGGGAAAATACTTGCGCAAGGTGGAGGCGGAAAGGATGTTTTCGCCCCTGGACGCCCTGGAGGGCCAGAAGAACAGCAGCATGGGGATGAGGCAGAACATCTGCGTGGGCCGCAGCCAGCTCCAGGCGGGCCCCTTGGTATAGGGCGCGTACAGGGGTTGCAGCACCGCCAGGGCGATGGCCAGCAAAAAGCCGTACAGGGAGATCTTTTCCTCAAAGGTCATGGGGCCGAGCTTTTCCAGCTCCTGCCGGTAAAATTCTTTGGTGCCGCTGAAGCTTTCCATGTCCGTCTTCATAAAGTACATCAGCGCCGCCACCCCCAAGATGACGAGCAGGGAAATGGGCAGCATGCGCAGTGTCCAGTCGATAAAAAAGATGTCGTAGCCCAGATACTTGTTCAAAAGGCCGTAGGTCACGACAGACTGGCCGCCGCCCAGCGGCGTGGCCATGCCGCCCACCGACGCGCCCCAGGCCACGGCGATAAGAATGTTGGAGGCGGCCTTGGAGTTCCAGCGTTCCTCATTGGAGGAGAAGCCCGCGTACATCAGCGAGGCCACGGCCACGGGGGCGAACATGGCGGCCACGGTGGTGTTGCCCACCACAAAGCTGGTCACGCCGCACAGCACGAACCAGCCCGCGGTCTGCGCCCGCACGTTGCCGCTGACCCGCATGAGAAAGTTGAGGGCCAGACGCCGGGCGAACCCCCAGCGCACCCAGGCGGCGGTGATGGCCGTGGCCCCGAAGATAAGAGCGGCCTCGCGGTGCACGTAAGCTCCCAGAACCTTTTCCAGGGGCATGTACTGGTAGACGCAGACCACGAAAATGGGCACCAGGCAGGTGACCTTGATGTCCACGACGGTGGAAACCCACCACCAGACCATCCAGAAAAGAATGCCGAAACCGAAACGGGCGTTGAGCGGCCCGAAAAGCGGCATGAGCAGGGTAAGTCCCAGCAGGGCGGGGCCCGCCAGAATGCACAGCCATTGCTTGCCGCTGTAGCCTGAAGAGACAGGAGCGAAATCTGACATGGCATTATTCCTCATGCGCGCGGGGAAGGTTTCGCGCTTTGCCCGCGCCGGTTCGCGGATTACAGAACGACGTCACCCACATACTGACGCTTGATGGAGAAATGTTTTTTCCAGTGCCGCCAGGCGCGCATGCCCATGATCATTTCCTCGTCGGGATCGCCCTGGGGAAAGACGCGGGGAGCCCCGTCCACGGTCCAGACGCCTTTTTTGCGGCGTTCCTCGCGCTGATCGATGAGCCAGTCGTTGTAACTTTCAAATACGATGTGCCCCTCAAATCCGTCCAGCGTAGCGGCGCGGATGCGCCCGTCAAACTCCACGTATTTTTCGATCATTTTTTGGGCGGGCATTTCGGGCTCCACGTCGTTTTTGTAGCCCGCCGTCTCCAGTTCCGCACCCGCCACGGCGGCGAAAATACGCTGGTCGCGCAGGCTCAGCAGATCCTTGTAGATGCCGATGTACCTGTCGCTGATGGCGTGGCCCAGCGGGGCGTGGTCGCGCGAGGCGCCGCGCGCTCTGGCCAGATCCGTTTTATAAAAGTCGAACATGCCCGTCTCGAAGTCCTCACCCAAAAACTCGCAGACGCCGCGCATGACTTTTTCTGGCTGGCGCACCAGGTCCTCGTAGCGCACGTCGACCCACAGCCCTTTGTCCGTAAGGGGCTTGCGCCAGTCCTTGACGGCGTTCCAGCAGCGTTTCCATGAACGGGCGGCGCAGTAAATGTTGGTGGGGCCAAAGGACGATTCCATGTAATCCACGCAGGCGTCGCGGCCGTCGCGGGTGATATAGATGAACTGCGCGTTGGGGAAGTCGCGGTGCATGGCCTCCACGAAGTAAAGGTTGTGGGGTGTCTTTTCGCCCCAGCGGGGTTTGGCGCTGTACCGGGCGAAGCGCAGATGCATGGCGGCGTAGAGCCCGGCGAAACTGCGCTCCGGGGCCAGGGCCATGACTTCGTCCAGAATGGTGCGGGGGTTGACCTGCATGCCCCAGAAGGGGGTCTTGAGGCCGAAGACCATATCGGACGCCAGGGTACGGAAGTTTTCCTCGACGGACAGATCCCCGTAAGTGTGCAGGTAAGGATAAAAGCGCGGGTAGTACCACACCACTTCCGGCACGGCGATGCGCGAATGGCAGCCCAGCAGGGCCATGACCAGGGTTGTGCCCGACCGTTCCGCCCCGATCATGAAAATGGGGCGTTCGTCAAGAGATATAGGCATGGGAGCTCCTTATCGGGGATGAGGTTAGGTATTGAAAAAGGCGCGCGCCAGGACAAAGGCGCCCACCAGGATGCACACCAGAGAGACGATTTTTTTGAGCGTGGCCATGGACACGCTGTGCGCCAGCCGCGCCCCCAGCACCACCCCGCACAGTTCCATGAGCGTCACCGGAACGGCCGTGCCGAAACTGATGGAGCCGCTGGCCGCGTTGCCTATGGAACCGGAAAAAGCCGCCGTGATTTGGATGACCTGGCTGGTGGCGATGGAGCTAAGGGGAGAAAAGCCCAGAATGACCATGAGGGGCACGGAAAGTACCGGGCCGCCCACGCCGGTCAGGCCGGAGCCGAAGCCCACCACGGCCCCGATGCCCAGCAAAAGAGGCAGGCCGCGCCGGTCGCCCGGGCCGGCCCCCCCACGGGCGGGATGCAGAGCGTATACGCCCGCGAAAACGATGACGCCGCCCAGCAGCAGTTGCAGCAGCCTGGCCGGGGCATGGGCGTTGGCCATGGCTCCGAGATAGCCCGAGCACAGCGCGCCCAGGCAGACCGGGATCGTGATGCCCCAGTCGATGCTGCCGTGCCGCTGGTAGAGCCAGGTGCCGAGAATGCCGGTAAAGATGAAGCTGAACAGGGCGGTGCCCATGGAGGCGTGGATGGACAGGCCGGCCAGACTGTTAAGGGCCGGGATGAGCAGGATGCCGCCCACGCCGACAGTGCCGATGAGGCCGCCCACCAGCAGGGCTATCAGGCAAAGAAGAATGAACATGCAAACGCTCCGGTGTATGGTTGCCTGTAAAAAGCAACAAGTGTACCAGAATGTTGTTTTGATTTATATATATGAATTTAATAGATTTATATTTTCATAACAAAAAAAGCATCATTCCATTATTGCAAAAATGGAATGATGCTTTTACGGGTATGCGCAAAACTAGAGCAATTTACCATTGAAAATGTATAATTGCTCTGTAAGGATTTGCCCGTAAATACTTGTCTTGAGATTGCCGTAGGCGGGCTTTGCCCGCCGTTAAACGGCAAATTTCAAAGTCAATCTACTCTGGGGACTGGAAGGGAGGGGGAGAAAATGTTCCAATCTCCTCACCGTGAAAGGTTGATTTAGAGACAGCTTTAGTCAAAATCCGTAAA
>JAVBOT010000008.1:0-17361 GCA_031550225.1 Desulfovibrio sp. | reverse complement strand
TTTCGGAAAATCTCCTTTAAAACTAGCAAAGGGATTTTCCGAACGCTACACTAGGGCGTGCTAACACTATTTAAGCGCCTCAATGATGAGAGCAAAAACGATAAAAGCAAGGAACATGACATCCAGCTTGTCATATCGAGTCGCTATGCGCCTGAAACCTTTTAACCGCCTAAAAAGCCTTTCGATTTCGTTACGCTTTTTATACAGTTCTTTGTCATACGGCCATGGTTTCAGCCGGTTAGGGTTTGGCGGAACCACAGGCTCGTAGCCCAGGCTGCGGCTGAGGCGCTGAGTTTCATTGCCCTCGTAAGCCCTGTCCATGGTGAGATTACGCCGCGTCGGGGCAGAGCCAAGACGCTCCAAGAGGGCTCGGCCTTGAGGCGCATCCCCGGCATTGCCGGGGGAAAGGCTGAATATCAGCGCGCATTCGGCTGACGCGGCAACAACTTCCGGTTTGGCGATTGCCACGGCTATTTTTTCACATATTTTCCAATTGAGGCTACCATGCGCGTACGTTCCCTATGTATTCCCGCTTATCTGGCGCTGCTGTTTTCATTTTTTTTATTCTCTCCTTGCTTGGCGGCCGACAAAAAGCCCATGCTTCAAGAAGGTAAAAAAAGCCTGTATCAGCGCGTCGTGACCCATCCCGGCGCAAAGCTGCTGGCCGATGCCGATGCCAAAGCAAAGATAGTGCAGGAAAACGTCAAATCATTCAGTGTATTTTACGTGTATGATCGAAAAAGCGGCTTTTTGGAAGTCGGGCCGTCCAGCACCGGTTCTTTAGGCTGGATGGAAGCCTCCCTCGCCACGGACTGGCCCCAGGCCATGACTTTACTGTTTACCGAGCGTAGCGGCCGTATGCCTGTCCTTTTTTTTCGCAATCAGGAAACACTGAAGGAAATTTGCGCTTCCGACAAACTCAAGGAGGCTTTGAGCCGTCTTGAGGAGCAGGTGCGCGCGGCGCGCGGGGGCGCGGCTATGCCCGCCGATCTTCCTGTTATTGCGTCGGAACCTTCGGATCAGGAAGGGGCTGTCTCGCGCAACCGCTTCTACCTCATGCCCATCAGCCGTATGACGGAACCTTTTAAGGGCGCGAAATTTTTGGAAGTGGCCTCCATTGACCCGGGCAGCGGCAAAAAGCCCGTTCCGGGAGGAGAAGACGGCGCCAACAAGGATGATACACCAAAGACCATGCGTACAGGCATTGTCTTTGTGATCGATACCACCATTTCGATGAAGCCGTATATTGAGCAGAGCCTCAATGTCATTCGCTCTTCTTTTGATTCGCTTGAAAAAGAAAAGCTTGGCGAGAGCACCGGTTTTGCGGTTATCGCTTTTCGCAGCAGCACGACGAAAAATGCCAAAGTTGGCTATACCACATTAAAAGTGAGCGATTTCAAAACACTTAAGGAGCGAAAAAGCATTGAAGACGCTCTTGGCAAGGTAGAGGAAGCCACTGTTTCCACGCATTCCTACAATGAAGACTCCATGGCGGGGATCAAAACGGCGGTGGATTCCTTGTCCTGGCAGGACTATCACTCGCGCATCATCGTGCTTATTACGGACGCCGGCCCTCTGCCTCCTGGCGATCCACTGGCGTCTTCGCCCATGGCGCCTTCGGAGCTTTTGGATTACGCGAAGAGCAAGGGCATCTGGATTACGGTGGCGCACGTGCGCTCTCCTGCCGGCGCCAAAGACCACACATATGCAGAAAAGGCCTATAGAGATCTGACACGCACGGCCTCGGGAGCATCCAGCTATATGCCTATCCCGGCTCCCACTCCCAAAGAGGGGGCGGAAAATTTTGCCAGAACAACAAAAGCGCTGACTGCGAGCCTCGTCAAGGTTGCGCGGGCCACATCTGAACGCAAAGCCCCGGACAAGCCCGTTCCGGCCAAGCCTCAGACACCTGAGGATGAAGGCCGCCGCGTGGGGGATATCATCGGCTATGCCATGCAGCTTGAATTTTTGGGCCAGCAGCGGGAGAATCGCGCTCCAGGCGTGGTCAAGGCCTGGATTGCCGATGTGGATCTGGCGCAGCTCGATGATGGCCGTGAGATTGCCACAGTGGAGGTGGCTGTGCTGCTCAGCAAAAACCAACTGAGCGATTTGCAACGCACCTTGCGCATCATTGTGGATCAAGCGGAGCGCACCAAGAAAACCAACTCCAAAGACTTTTTCCAAACAATTCTGTCCGCTTCGGCGCAGCTCGCGCGCGATCCTGTGGCGTTCAGCGCCAAACCCGGGCAGAACCTGCAGCAAACAGGCGTACTGGGCGAATTTTTGGATGGCCTCCCCTATAAAAGCACCATCATGCTGATGACTGAGGATGACTGGTACAGTAAAAGCGTGGGGGAGCAAACGGCGGTTATCAACCGTTTAAATTCACTCATTGCCCGCTATGAGGAGTATGACAAAGATACTTCCAACTGGCAGAGTTTCGGCGCCGCCAATTCCGGCGACTGGATTTACCGTGTTCCCTTGAGCGTGCTTCCCTGATGGCGGATACCGATCCTTTTGCCTCCGAGCCGTCGCCCTTTTCTCCGGAGGAGTGCTCCGGCATTCCTTCGGAGCACGCTGAGCAGCCGGATAAGGGCGCTTTTCGGCAAAACGCCGATCCTGTCGTGCTGTGTATCCGCAATTTGCGAAAAGAGCGCCTGCAGGGACGTGGAGAGGCTTACAGCCTTCGGGTTCCGCGCCTGGATTTGGCCCCGGGAGAAAAGCTGCTCATCACCGGCCCTTCCGGCAGTGGTAAGAGCACGTTATTGGATATGCTCGGCATGGTGCTGCGTCCGGACGCTGTGGAGCGTTTTCATTTCCACCCCAACGCGCGAGAGAAAGCGCCGGAGGGCGCTCACGACATCGCCCGCGCCTGGGAGCGCGGTTTGGTGGAGAGCCTTGCCTGCTGGCGGCGCCAGGTGGGATATGTCCTGCAAATTGGGGGGCTTTTGCCCTTTATCTCGGTTAAGGAAAATATTCTTGCCCCGCGCAAGCTCCTTGGCCTTGCTCCTGACACGCTGCCGGATATGCTTGCGGAAGAATTGGGCATCAGCGCGCTCCTGCGTAAATTTCCTTCGGAACTTTCCGTGGGAGAGCGCCAGCGTGTGGCCATTGCCCGGGCTTTGGCGGCTAATCCGGCTCTGGTTTTGGCGGATGAGCCCACAGCGGCTCTGGACCCGGCTAATGCGCAGAATGTATTGCGTCTTTTTTCCAACATGGTGGAGAAGCTGGGAGCGACGCTTATTCTTGTAAGCCATGCGCCGGAGCAAACGCGCGGCATGAACTTTCGCGCGTTAACCGTGCGCTCGCAGCGCGTTGAACAGGCTGGAGTCACCGGCACTCTGGCTGTGCTGGACGACGACGGCGCCTACCGCGAGGCCCCTGCCCTTTGATTATGGAAAAATCATGATGCGCTCCCTTATCCAGACCCTTTCCCTCGCCATGAGAGATTACTGGCATGAAGCTTTGCTCTCGGCCTGTTCCGTATTGGGGCTTGCGGCAGTGCTTTCTCCGCTCATGGTGCTTTTGGGCGTGCACCATGGAATTATCACCGCCATGACGGAGCGTTTGCTAAAAGATCCGCGAACGCTGGAGATCACGCCTGTGGGGAGCGGCAAATATGGCCCGGAATGGTTTGCGGAATTGGAAAACCTCCCCGGCGTCGCTTTTGTGCTGCCTGAAACCCGCTCTATTGCGGCAACGGTCAGGCTTTTCCAGCATAAAGACGGCAAAGAACAGCAAAGCGCCAGCCCCATGACGCCCACGGCAGATCGGGATCCTCTTTTGCTGCGCTGGAACCAGCAAACGCCCGTATGGGAAATTCTCGCGCCAGACACTCTCCCGCCGGCATTAAGCGCTGTGCTTTCCACTCCCGGTTCAGAAGGCCCTGCCTTATCCGTAAACGCCGTCTTATCGGAATCTTTGGCGCGCAAGCTCGCCGCCGCGCCTGGGGAGCTTCTGGAAGCCCGCGTGGATCGCGTGCGCGCGGGCCGGCGTGAAAGCGCCGCACTGCCTGTACGGGTGGCGTCCATCTTGCCGCCCGAAGCCCAGTCCACGGATATGCTCTTCATTCCCTTGGAGCTTTTAGTGGCTACAGAAGATTATCGCGACGGCAAGGCTGTGCCTTTTCTCAATTGGGAGGGAGAGCCTTTTACGTATGCGCCGCTTGAGGATAATCCCCCCCAAAAGCCAAAAGCGCCCATCTTTGTGCATTTATTGCAAGATTCTCCCAAGGCGCAAAAGATTGCCGAGATGCTGCAAAATTATTCCGCCCAAATACGTGGGCAGCGCGAATACGCGTCTTTCCGCCTTTACGCTGCCGGGCTTGAGCATGTAACTCCCTTGTGGCGCTGGTTTCAGAGTCGGTACGTGGAAGTGTACGTCAAGTCAGCGGAAATAGACACGGTCACGAATCTGGATCGGGCTTTTCGCATTGTGTTCAGCCTGGTTACCGGGGCCGCTCTGTTTGGTTTTATGGCCTCCACAGCGAGCAATGCCCTTGCCGGGGTCAAACGCAAGAGCCGTTTTCTTGGAATCATGCGCCTCATTGGCTTCCCGCGCGCAGGCATCTTGCTTTTTCCCGTGGCGCAATCTTTAGTCACGGGACTCACCGGCTCTTTGCTGGCATATATTTTATATCTCGGCGTGGCCTACAGCATAGACAGTCTTTTTGCCTCTTCTCTGCCCGGGGGCACGGCTATTTGCACTTTGCCGCCTTTGTATGTGGGCGGCATCTTCGCGGTGGTGCTTCTGCTTTCCGCAGTGTCCTCACTCTGCGCTGCCTGGCAAGCCACGACTATTGAGCCTTCGGAGGTTATTCGCGATGTGTGATACGAACGTATACTCCAGGATTCTTTCTTTTTTCCGCAAAGCGGCCTTTCGACAGCGCTTGCTTTTGATGCTTCCGGGATGTCTCTTCCTGTTGTTTTTCTTGCCCGCTTCCGAAGCGCTTGCGGCTTTAAAGCCCAAAGAGGCGGCCGCCACAGTGCAAGAAGCCACCAACCCTAAACCCGCGGAGGATGATCTGTTGCTGCCCATGCCTTGTAACGCATCCATGGCTTTTAAGGCAGTGGGAGTTCAGGCGGAAGGCTTTCTCTGGGATCTGGAAACGCAGTTCGGCTGCGACAATTGCGATCGCCAAGAGCGGGATTATTACGAGCGCCGTTACCCTGTAGCCTTAAGCGGTCCGTTTTCCCCTGCCGATCTGCCCTCGCAGTGGCAGGGCAAGCTGCCTAAAGCCGGCGCGGGCGGGTATTATTTTTACCTTATCGGCAAATATGAGCTGAGCAATTTTCAATGGAAGGCGGTCATGGAAGGCTGGTGCCCTTCGCAGAGCGCTCCCCTATCCGCTGAAGACTCTTTGCCCAAGACAAAAATCAGTTGGTTTGACGCCGTGAACTTTGCCAAAACCTATACGGAATGGCTTCTCAAAAACGCTCCGGACAGCTTGCCCCATTTTGCCGGTGACAATAAAAACATCGGCTATTTGCGGCTGCCCACGGAAGCAGAATGGGAGTACGCGGCCAGAGGGGGGCACGCCGTGCCCAAAGCCTCGTTGCGGGAGCAGGAATTTTTCCCCATGGCTGACGGCACGGATTACCCGGGCTACGCGGTATTCCGCTCCGAAGGCGGAGGACGCAGCGCGGAAAGTTTACAGCCGCTTGGGACGCGCCTGCCTAATCCCTTGGGGATTTATGACAGTGCCGGCAATGCTGCTGAAATGGTCCTGGACATGTTCCATTTTTCTCTGGGCGGGCGTCTGCACGGCTCTGCCGGAGGATTTTTGCGTAAAGGCGGCAGTTTTATGTCCGGCCTGAGCGAGATTTTGCCCGGCAGGCGTGAAGAATCCGCCTTTTTTGTGGATCAGGGACCAGGCAGCGCAAGCGATATGGGAGTGCGCCTGGTTCTTTCCGGCATCAACACGCCGGCAGGGAACCGGCCCGGCGCTTTGGAAAAGGAATGGAAACAAGCGGGCGAAGGCAGCAACCTGCTTCTTGATCAAGGCAAAAACCCTCTGGAAGAGCTGGATCGGCTTATTTCCAAAAGCAACAACCCGCAAGAAAAAGAAAATCTTTCGCGCCTGCGCTCTGTTTTAAAAGATAACAATATTGCCCTAGAGCGCCAAAACGCGGCAGCGGCGGAAGGGTTAATCCGCAGTTCTCTGTTTATGGTGGAAACCGTCCGTAATTACGGGGTACGCCATAAGAGTTTTGTGAACATGATCGCTTCCAGCGCGCAAGAGCGCGCCGCCGCGCAAAAAATGAGCGCGCAGACGCGTGCGGCTATTGACAGCACCATTAAAGAGTTGCAGCAAAACCGCCAGGGTATGGAGCGCTCCCTTGACGCGGCCGTCAGTTTTTACCGCAGCAAGGTGGAAGAAAGCCTCCACTACCCGGCCCCGTTGTTTACAAGCAAACTTAAGCTGATAGGGGCGGAGTTGAAGGGGGATGACGTTCTTACCCGCAACATGCTTAAAGCGCATGACATATACGCGCGGCATGTGGATATGCTGCGGCAGGGCAAACGCGCCCAACTGACCAGGGAATTTCTGATTAAAGACATTTTGCCGGAAAATCTGCGTGAGGGGTTGACTAAATAGCCTGTGGGCTCCGCCCACACCCGGCAGGGAGCGTAACCCCCTGCACCCGCAAATTCCCAAAAGCGGCAAAGCCGCTTTTGGGCTATGGGAGCCAAGGGAATTCAGCCTCTTTGCTGCGGGGTATGGGGCCGCCTCCTCAACACTCCTCAAGCGAGCGTCAGGGCCATAAGGCGCTGTGCGGCTTCTTCCAGGGCGTCTTCCCGAAAAACGGCAAAAGGCTCACGCGCATGCATCTGTTTTGCATAAGCCCGGTCATAATACTCCAGCAGCAGGTCGGCCAAAGCGCGAAGGTCTCCCGCGCGCAGAGCGGCGTGGGCGCGTTGATGCTCTAGGCCCCCAAGACGTTTTTTAATCCTGTCTATTCCTTCCCGCATAGCCTCGGCGTCTATAGCGCCGTATTCTTGCAGCACATGTGTGAGGCGCGCCGGGCGGGCAAGGTCCAAAACCACCAGGGGGGATGTGCGCAACTGCTGGAACAATGCCTTCGGGATGTTGACAGAACCCAAATTTTCACATTCGTCCTCAACCCAAAGAGGACGGTTCGGATCGCAAAGCCTGAGGGTCATGGCAAGGAGGTTTTCAAAATGCTCCTGGCTTGGCTGCCGGCATCCGGGCAGAGCGCCGAAAACGGAGCCTCTGTGCCGCGCCAGCGCTTCCAGGTCCAGCACCTGCGCGCCTTGACGCGCCATATGGCGCAGCACCTCCGTCTTGCCGCTGCCGGTTTTGCCGCCCAGCACATATAAAGGAGATGGAGACAGCGCGGCAAGCTGCTCCAGCGTATAACGGCGAAAGGCCTTATAGCCGCCTTCAAGCACATGGGCATCTATACCGGCAAGGCCCAAAAGCCAGGCTGTGGAGCCGCTGCGCATCCCTCCCCGGCTGCAATACAAAGCCGCTTTTTTTGTGCGCACACGGGCAGAGGCGCAGCTTTCGGAAACAGAAAGCTCTTCCCAAAACCGCCTGACGAGATTTTCAAGTTTGGGCCCTGTGAAAGAAAGCCCCCGGAGCAGAGCTTCCATCTTACCGCGGTTTTTATACAAAGTGCCCACTTCGGCGCGCTCCGCATCGTCAAACAAAGGAATATTCACCGCTCCCGGAATATGGCCCTGTAAAAATTCTTTGGGCGAGCGCATATCCGCGAGCAGCATGCCCGACGTAAAAGCGCCGTATCCGGCTCCGCCTGTGGATCCGGATACGGCGCAACATTCTAAAAAGCTCCGGACACAATGCCTTTTTTCCGTTTCAGGCACGTTCACGGCTCCTGCTGCGGGGTGTGGATAAGGGGAAGGCTGCCTCTTGAGAAAGGTTATTCCTTTTTCAATGCTTCCACAATATCCGTCAGACGCTGAACCGTGGCCGAGAGCGTATGCACCGCCCCGGTGGACCGTTCGGCGCTTTCCGCAACCTGGATGGTCAGCATATTAATGCCTTCGGTCGTGCGGCTGATGTTATCCAATGAAGCGGACTGGTGTTCACCGGCGGTCGCTATGGCATGCACTTCTCCGGCAGTGTTGTTCACCATGCCTTCAATGCGTTCCAGCGCTTCTCCGGCCCGGCTGGCGATCTGCGTTGTCCGTCCGATATAGTCGGCCGTTTCCGACATCGCGGCAATATTTTGCGCCGTGCCGCGCTGGACTGTATTAATGGCGTCCCCCACCTGTTTGGTGGCCTGCATGGTTTTTTCCGCAAGCTTGCGCACCTCGTCGGCCACAACGGCAAAACCGCGTCCGGCTTCCCCGGCCCTGGCCGCTTCAATGGCGGCGTTGAGCGCCAGCAGGTTGGTTTGATCCGCGATATCGGTAATGACATTGAGGATCTGCCCGATATCCTCAGCCTGTTTACCTAGGTGGCCCAGCCCTTCCCGCATCACCTGACTTTTATCTTTAATTTCTTCCATGCCTGTAACCATTTCCAGCACCAGCGCTTTGCCCGCCTGAGCCTGGGCTTTGGCGTCTTCAGCCAGCGCCGCTGTGCGTGTGGTGCTGCCGGCAACCTCATGCTGGGCGGAATTCATTTCTTCAAGGGCAGTAACGGTACCGGCAACGCGATCACGCTGTTCCACAGTACGCCGGCCTGTTTCCTCGGCTTCCCGGGCCAGTCCTTTTGCCGCGGCGGTCAGTTCGCTAAGGGCGCTGCCTATGCGGTCGGCAGTCTGCAGCACGCCCTCACGCCTGGCCTGTTCTCCGGCGATCCGCGCCTTTTCAGCCTCAGCCAGAGATTGCCGTGAGAGGCTCAGCGCATCTTCCGCTTCCTTCATTTTGACGTTTGCCGTGGTAACCAATTCCACCAGTTTTGCGACCATGCGCTTAAGACTTACGTGCAGCACGCTCAACTCCGCTTTAAACATATTTTCGTTTTCAGGGATGGCATTCAGGTTTCCGGCGGCAACACTTTCCGCCGCCGCGGCCAAACGGCTGACAGGACCTGCGATGGAGCGCGAAAGCACCAGAGCCACTGCCGCCATAACGGCCACAATAATCGCGCCCACAAAAAGTATGCTCAAGGTCACCCCCATGGCGGAGGCAAAGACTTCGGCCTTATCCTGCATGAGGATAAGCTTCCAGCCGTAGCCATTGCTGGCCACATGCACAAGACGGGTCCGCCCTTCCATGTCCACTTCCATATAGCCGTCATTCTTTCTCAATTGAGAAAAGGCGGCGCGATACGCTTCCGGCAAGTCATTCACAAGTTTGCCGAGCATGGCTTCCTTAGGCGCTCCGGGCATGTCGGAGCTGTGCGCGGGTATGGAAACCACCTGGCCGAGGTTATCCAACATCATCATGAATCCGGTTTTCCCCACGCGCACGCTGCTGATAGCCCTGGTCAGAGTATTCAGATCAATATCAAGCCCGACTACTCCTCTTTCCCCTTTTCTGTTTTGAAAGGGCGCGGCTACAGTACAAACCATCTCGCCGGTATCGGAAATATAAAATTCCGTCACCACCGGCTTGTTATGCTTGGTGGCGTCCACATACCAAGGGCGTTCAGCGGGATTATAGTGCGGCGAAATGGGCACATTGGGAGCTTGCGTGAACCCGCCGGCGGCGCTGCCGGCATAGACTATGGAATACGCGGGAACGGCGCTGTGTAAACGCTCCATTACGTCATATACCAATCGTTCTTCCGCGGAAAATTGCGTCTCAACGGGCGTCACAGCATTGGGGTTGTCTTTATAGGAAGTTAACGACGATAAATGATCCAAAAGAGCCGGTTCAGTACTCAGCAGGCGCGCGCTGGCAAGGGCGTTTTTGAAAAAATTGTCCACAAAGACGTCCATGCGGTCAACCTGAGCTTTGGCATTGACTTTAAAGTTGTCTATGAATGCTTTATTCATTTCGTGCGACACCATCGCCGTCACGCCAAGAATTGAAAGCAGCACTGCCAGAATAATAGCCAGCATAATTTTTGTACGGATACTCATAGTATCTTGCCACCAAAATTGAAGTTATAGAGAGCCCATATCGCAACATCAAAAGCTTTTCGCATCCGTAATGCAAAAAAAATGTCCCCCAAAAACGCAAACAAAATATCCGGCTGATATGAGAAATACTATCCGCCGACCATAAATCCGCACTTTTCCGCAGGCCCTCCGACAATAGCGGGAGACCGTGGAAAAGGGCAATGATTTTACTAAAAAATATAAAGATGCCACTGCCGTATAGAATCCCCCCAAAAAAAAGCGCCGGGCGGCGCTGGAGTGGGCGTGTCTTTATAGAAGCCATTTCATAAGTCATTAGAGCAGATTAACTTTGAGATTTGTCGTTTAGCGGCGGGCAAAGCCCGCCTACGGCAATCTCAAGGCAAGGATTTACGGACAAATCCTTGCAGAGCAATTATACATTTTCAATGGTAAATTGCTCTACATCTAGGGAATGACTTCTAACGCCGGACGGCGGTCCGGCGCGCCGCTTATCGCGGCGTAAGAGAGCAGAAAACCACGCTTTTCGGCGAAGCGCTCGTCATAAATCGGCCATTGGTCGATTTATGAAATCAGCACTAAAAAGATCTTGTATTACCATCCTAAGGGTAACGCAGCCTAGACCCCCCATTCCCGAAGCCGCAAAGCATCCGCAAGCGCGGCGGTGATACGGACAGGCCCGTCGCAGGCATTCAGGCAAACCACGCGCAGCAGCCCCCGGCCTCTGCTTTCTTCTTTGGCCGCAAGGCGCACCAGCATCCGCACACGTTGTATTTTGCCCTGCAGCAATTGCTCAAGGCGCGGGCGCAGGAGGGAGCGCTCTTCAGAGTGTACGCCGAAAAGCAGCGTATCCAAAGGCGTGAGGGCATCCGTGGGCAGAGGTCCGGCAATAACTTCCCAGCGGGCCGAGGCATAGACTTCGCCTGTGCGCAGGTTCCAGTCCCAGATGCCGTCATCAATGGCCTGCAAAGCAAAGTAAGCGCGCAGGCAATCTTCATCCGTCAAGGGGCGAAGCGAATGCCGGGAGACGAAACAGTTTTTGCCCTCCGGATCCGCTTCGGCGTTAAAAAAGATTCGTGAACCTTCGAGCAGGTAGGAGTAGCCTGCCCCATCTTCGGATGCAGGGTTGACGAGGGGATCGCTCCGGGGCGAAGCGCTGAGGCCGTTGTTTTGAGAGAGTGCGGCGGGCCGGTTCTGGGTTTGGGAAAGCGGCCCTGCCGGGGGTGGAATTGTTTTTGGGAGAGGTCCGGCAGCAAAAGCCCCCTCTTCCGGAGGAGTGGGATCGCTCGGGCCGGATTGCTTTTGTGGGGAGTTTTCCGAACCCAGAGTGACGGTTGCCGCAGGAAAAGGAAGCCCGTCATCCGGATGAGCCTCGGCAAGCAAGCGTACAATGGATTTGGCAACCCGTCTCTCTTTTGGGCGGACCGCATCCGGGGCGTCTTCACCAAGGCGGGGGCGAGTGGCGTCATGCCCTTCGCTGCCGATGTAATCACTGATATCCGCTTCAGGCACCACGAGTTCAAGATAACGAATCAAGGCATCGGGAGCGATTTCAAAATCAGGATTTTTGCCGAACTGATCCTCCCGTTCAACGCCTGTACCGAGGAATGCGGCATTATGCGCCAATGCGGCCTCCAGGCGTTCCACCTGCTTGCGCGCATTACCCAGGGCCTGCAAGAGCTGGTGGTGAATTTGCTCGCGTTCCGTCAGGGGCATGAGGCGTCCTTACCGCTCCGCCATGGCGCGTTCAGCATCGCGCATTTCAGCGGCCTGTTTCAAATCATCACGCTGATCCCGCATTTTTTTTCCTCGGGCGAGCGCCAATTCCACTTTCACTTTACCGTGGGCAAAGTGCATATTCACGGGAACAAAGGCAAGGCCTTTTTGGCGTACTTTTTCCTCAATGCTCTTCAATTCATTTTTGTGCAAAAGCAATTTGCGATCCCGGTCAGGATCGTGCCCGGCATAGCCCGCGTTGGCATAAGGCGCTATGTGCAAATTAACGATGAAGGCTTCATTGTTTCTGAAGGTCACATAAGCATCACGAAAATTGATCGCTCCTTGGCGGATGCTTTTCATTTCCGAGCCTGTCAGGACTATGCCTGCCTCTATGAATTCCAGCAATTCGAAGGAATGGCGGGCTTTTCTATTGTGGGCGATAAGACCGCCGGATATTTTTTTGTGCATGGCTTTCTCCATGGGCGCTTATAGCGCATCACAAGTCCACGCTCAACTGTGAGACAAAAAAAGGAACATCTTCAGGGAAGCGGGCAAAGGCCGCCTGTCTCGCCATGTTGTTAATCGCGCGAGTTGTGGGCGCGGCAAGGGCGGCGTTGAGCAATTTTCTGCATTCTTCCGCATTGCTGCGGCGGATGAGGTGTTTGACAGCGGGGATGGCTTGCGGCGCGAGGGAAAGCTCATCCACTGACATTCCGAGCAAGATAGGCAGGCAATATGGGTCCGCCGCCATTTCGCCGCATACGCTGATGGGGATGCCCACTTTATGGGCCATATCCGCCACCTGTTTTATGGCCCGGACAATAGCCGGGTGTAAGGGGTGGTGCATTTGCGCCACATGCTTATTGTTCCTGTCCACTCCCAAAGTGTACTGTATGAGATCATTGGTGCCGATGCTGAAAAAATCCACTTCCCGGGCCAGCACATCGGCCATAAAAACAGCGGAGGGCAACTCCACCATGATGCCCACAGGCATGTTCTGATCAAAGGGCACATCAGCGGCAGCGAGTTCCTGCCTGGCTTCATTCAGGATGGATTTTGCAAGGCGCAATTCCATCAAACCGCTGATTAAAGGAAACATCATGGCAACATTGCCGTGTACGCTGGCGCGCAAAATGGCCCTTAGCTGCGTGCGGAAAATGTGCTGATGCCGGAGGCAATATCTGATGGCGCGCAAACCCAGGGCCGGATTGGGCTCTTCCAGCCTTTTTTTGCCCATGAGGAATTTTTCCGCCCCAAGGTCAAGGGTGCGAAAAGTAACTTTGCTCGGCGCAAACCTTTGCGCCAAAGCCATATACGCCGAACTCAGCTCCTCTTCTTCCGGCGACTTTGCCCGGGTCAGATAGCCGAATTCCGTGCGTACCAACCCAACTCCTTCGCCTCCCAGTTTAATAATTTCCTCCGCCTCCACGCCGCTTTCTATATTGGCGAGCACAGCGATGCGCTGTCCGTCCTCTGTTTCGGCGGGGCAGGCGGCATGAATCCAAATACGCTTCTGGTATTCCTCAAAATCATGCTGCAAAGCGAGGTATTCCGCAAGTTCCGCTTCACTGGGCTCCACCAGCACTATGCCGCGCAAGGCGTCCACAATGAGCAGGTCGCCGTTTTCCACGTTCCGGCATAGTCCGGAAACGCCCACAACAGCGGGAATGCTTAAACTACGCGCTAAAATGCCGGTATGCGAGGTTTTTCCGCCCAGCTCAATGGCAAAGGAAAAAATATCTTTGGCTGAAAAACCTATCACGTCCGCCGGCGTGAGGTCGTGAGCGAGTAAAACGCCCCGTTCGCTCCCCAGCGCTCCGGGGGAGGTTTTGCCGAGAAGCGCCTGGATAATGCGGTTAGCCACAAGGCGCACATCTTCCATGCGTTCTTGAATATAGGGAGAAGAAATCCGGCTGAAGGTTTCAGCGATTTGAGCGACGCTTTCCTCCACAGCCCATTCGGCGTTCATGCGATGCTGACGGATATGGCGTAAGGCAGCGCCGTTTAATTTGGGATCTTTACAGATGAGCAGGTGGGAATCGAGCACATCGGCATGCGTGGTCAAATCGTCCGGCAGTTGAGACTTGGCCTTCTCAAAGTCGCCGATGACCTGGTTAATGGCGTTTTGCAGCCGTGCGCTTTCCACCTCCACCCTTTTCAGGGTAATAAGTTCATGCGGAATAAACTCCGGCGCGCGTCCCAGAAAAAAGCTTTTGCCGATGGCAATGCCGGTTGAAACGCTGATTCCATATAAAACCGCTCGCGCCATTACAGCTCTCCCATACCGCCATCATGAAACAGGGCCTCAAGCTCCTTTGCCGCGCAAGCAGCGTCGTTTCCCCGGCAGCGCAGTGTGATGACAGCGCCCTGGGTCGCCGCCAGGGTCAAGATATCCAAAATACTTTTAGCATCAGCCACAGTATCGGAATATTCCAGGGTAATTTGGGATTGAAACCGTTGTGCCGTCTGAGCCAGCTTGGCAGCGGGCCGGGCATGAAGCCCCAGAGCGTTGCTGATGATAACGCGCTTCTCCACATATCCCGGAGAAGCGCGCTTCACAGCGCATTTTTCGTCACTACTCATGCTCTCTCCTTTACAGGAAATACCGCCGTCCCCGGAGGCGGCGCCTCCTTTATTTGGCACTGCGCTTTTTCGCGCAGAACCAGGCCGCGCATTCAAGCATTCGTTAAAAGTACACGTAATTTTTCATTATAACGATTATCGTAAGCAACACAAGGCCTATAACCACGCGTGACAGGTGTATTTTGCTCACCAGCCATCCCACTGTAAGTAGATACGCGCCCACGCCTCCCCAAGCCAGCCCCCCTACGCCCGGCAACGCTATCCATAAAAACCCCGCCAGTAAGGCGGCATTGATATATTTCAAGCGTTCGCTCCAGTTGATGAGGTCAAGACGCCGCATGAAAAGAAGAGAACCCAGGCCTCTTTTGCACCCCATCACAAAAATCGCAAGCTTGAAGCATTGCAGCAGCGCAAAAGCCAGGCCTGTCAGCGCCAGAGCGACGTAGGGGAACCCCAGCAGTATAAAGCTGGAGGCGACCAAAACCCAGGTGTTGAGCAAAGTGCCGGTAAAAAACGAATCCCCAATGGCGGAGAGCGTATTGGCCGTTGTGTCTTTCAAATTCAGCAAAGCCTGAGGCGCGAGCCGCCCTTCGGCTATGGCGCACTCTATGTTCAAAAAAGCTCCTAACAGCATGGGAGTTAAAAAAGGGTGGCAATTGTAGTGGCGCGCATAGCGCAACCTAGCGCTGCGTAGCGCTTTGCCCTGCCGGTGGATAGCCTCCAGGCCCGGCTCTAAGGCATACATAAAGCCTATGTTCTGCAACCCCCGTGCATTATAAGCCGCGCCTACCCAATAGGTGCGTAAAAAGCAGCGTAACAGCATTTTCCACGGCAGACCATTCATATATCCCGCCCCAAAGCACGTCCGCGCATACGCTGGTATATGTCCTTCACCTGCCAGCCCGATGCCCTGTCCCGAACCCTGCGGGCCACATCACGAGCCTTGCCTCCCAAAGTTTCTTCTTCAACCAGGAGCCTGTCGATTTCTTCCGGATCCGTACGCGGGAGGGAAAGAGGCGGGCCGATAAGCACCGTCATTTCCCCGAGCAAGTGGGCCTCGAGCGAGCCATACTCGGCAAGGGGGAAAAAAAGAAATTCCTCGTGGGTTTTCGTCAATTCTCTGGCAATGCAGACCTCCCTAGGCCCAAGAACGTGAGAGGCGCTGGCGAGGCTTGCGGCAAGGCGGTCTTTGCGTTCGAAAAAAACCAGCGTGGCGTCCATGTGGGCAAAAGGCGCGAAAAAATTTTTCCGCTCCGTTTCTTTGCGCGGAGGGAAGCCAAGAAAGACAAACGGATATGGGGGAAGCCCGCTGGCGCACAAAGCCGCCAGCAGGGCGGAGGGGCCCGGCACGGGTGAAACCCGTATGCCCGCATTGCGACAGGCGCGCACCAGCCTGTAGCCTGGGTCGGACAGTAAAGGAGTACCGGCGTCGGAGATCAAAGCGAGGTGCTTGCCCTCTTTCAGCCAACCCAGCACACGGGGCAGCCGGGCTTCCTCATTATGTTCATGCAAACTGGTAAAGGCGGGAGCAACAATGCCGCAACGCGTCAGCAACTGTCCTGCCCTTCGCGTATCTTCAGCTAAAATGCCGTCCACGCCGCCCAAGAGCTCCCTTGCCCGCGCAGACAAGTCACCAGGGTTGCCAAGAGGCGTCGCCACTATCCATAAGATTCCCGAGTTCAATGGCATTGCGGTGGTGCTCCAGCCTCAGTTTTCCGTCCGGCCCCTGTTCAACGCACAGAAGATCAAAACGGCAAGGAAGATTCCAGAGATTATAAGCGCTCAGGTAATGTCTGGCTGCCCTCAACAACCGAGTCCGCTTTTGTGCGGTAAAAGCGGCATATGTGGGAACATGCAGGGGCCCGTTCCTGTTCTTTTCTTCCGAGAGGGGGAAAAAAGTCCGTTTGCGCGTTTTTACTTCCACAAAAATAAGCTGGCCTTCATGCCGGGCCACCAAATCCAGCTCGCCTCCCCGGGCCGTTCCGGCCGGGCGCCAGTTGCGATCCACAATCCGCCAGCCCTTACCCGTGAGGTATTGCGCCGCGGCTTCTTCACCATCGGCGCCAAGCGCAAGGTGTGCTGCCCGGATTGCCATGCCCGCATTGTGCCCGCAAGCATGTCTCTAGGCAAGAAGAAAAGGGCGGCTCTTTTCTCCGCGCGCAAAAGCTGTTGGCAATTCGGACAAAAAGAAGTATATATCAAAAGATGTCCATGAAGAATGGACCGGCTCAGAAGTCATTTCATAATTCATCAGGCAATGACTTCTGAGCCGGACAGTAGTCCGAGCGAGCCGAAAACCGCGCTTTTCGGCGAAGCGATCTTCATAAATCGGCCAATGGCCGATTTATGAAATCAGCACCAGCCGAGTGTCGTTCCACGCCCTTCTTTTTCCCGCACCATACGCATCTCTAGGAGCTATAATGAGCAGAATAATCACCCAAAGTCTTGAAGCGGGCTTACAGCGCGCCTTCTCCCTTGCCGACGCATTCATCAAGGCCTGCCCTGATGAGGTCTGGGCCCAAAAATTCGGCGCATGGCCCGTATGGCAGCAACTCCACCATCCCTTTGCATCCGTGGATTTTTTTCTGCGCGCGGAAAATGCCGCTCCTGAGGCCGCATTATTCGAACCCGGCGTTGCGGAACTCAAAACCATCCCGCGGGAAACTCCGGAAAAGTCCCTCATTCACGATTCCGCCTCCAAAGCTCAGGCCAAAGTGCGCGACTACGCGGCGGGTCTGGATGACGTCCGACTGGGAGAGTTGAACACAGGGCTCTCCGGCCGGCTCGGTCGTGATATGACCCATGCGGCAACTCTGGCCCTCATCGCCTCGCACCTCATGTACCACCTTGGCGCTTGCGATGCCGCCCTGCGCGAGCAAGGCTTGCCCGGAGTATTCTAGGGGCTGTCTCTAAATAAATCTTTTGTCCAAAGAGCTGCGTCATCCAGTTCTTTTTTCTCCGGTCGAGTACCGTAAGAGTACACTCCCTTCGCAAAAAGAGCTGGATTTCTTGCTCTTGGCGCAAAATCTTTTATTTAGAAACA
>JAVBOT010000027.1:0-39871 GCA_031550225.1 Desulfovibrio sp. | reverse complement strand
ATGAAACACATGCCCTCCCTCATGCGGGATATTTCTTGCGCACTTCTCGTCGACTTGCGCCTTTTGCATCCAAAGCCTTCCGGCCCCGACGCGAGTTCCGACTTTTCCTCTAACTTCGACAGAAAGTCAATCGATTTTTTTCAATTAGCGCATTTTTTATAAAATATTTATTATTTCATATAGATAGCTAATGGTAAAATTCTCATATAGCCTCCAAAAGCCCCCCTTAAAGCGCGATTTTTCGATCTGTCTTTGTATACGGCCAAAAACCGATGGCGCCCTCAAGGCAACTTCACTTCGAGCACCAGTAAGGTTTTGCGCTTATCTCCCGAATCGGCGAAAGCTTTCATAAAAGCGGCCCGTCCCTCGGCGCTGTCTACATCACGCCGGTTAACCCATTTGCCTCGGCCCGTTGTGTCATAAAACCAGGCCTTATCGTCCTTGCCACGATAAAAGAGCCCAACATGGTAATGCTGCAGCCCGTAGCCTTTTCGCCTGCCTTCCACGGCAATGCTCGCCAGATAAAGATAGCCCGGACGGATCCGGGCCGGCAGTTCACGCCAGGTTTCAGCACGCTGAATCGCATAGCCGCGGGGAGAAAAACCCGATCCCCGGGCCGGATCTTGAGAAAGGCCGCCCGGAAGCAGGAGGCTCCTGGGAAAGCCTTCAGAAATATTCATGATCAGATCCCAGCCAAAATCCCAGTCTTCACCGTGAGGGGACTCTGGCCCGCTATCTTTGAGCCGATCACGTTTGATTTCTTCCAGAGAAAAATTTTTGCGGAGCAAAAAACGTGAGGCCCCAAGCACAAATCCGCTGCAGTTCAAGCCCGGTGTGGTAAAACGCCTGCTTTGCTCCGCAAAAAGGGTATAGCGCCCTGCCTCATCAATGGCGCCGTCAGTGCGGTAAGCAATGCCGAGGAAGGCCCGCAACATTCCGTCCCGATCCTCTGCCTCCGGCACGCCTCGGGCGAAAAGCCCCGGAGGCTGGGGAATATTTTGCGCCGCCGCAAGTTTTACGGTTCCGGACGCCGGGGCCGCTGCCCCGGCAAAACCTGGGGCGGCAACAATGCGGAACATAGTGAACACTAAACACAATACCGCTGCTTTCCAAAACAGCGAGCGGATCGCAGATGCCCGCATACACCCCGCGCTTTTTCTGACGAATGTGAAAATGACCATATTTCCTCTTCCATGCTGTCGGCGGCCTATGCCGATGGTTCATGCGCCCGCGCTTAGCGGCAAATTCGCTCCATACCGCAAAGACGCTTACAGGGCAACGCGCTCCTGAATATCAAAATTACGCGGCTATCCATGCCCGGAGCGAAATTCCGGATTGTCATGGGCTCTTGCTCTATGCTATCTCTTTTTATAGTCCATCCGGGCAAAACGCCCTGCGTATCGCTCCGGACTCCCTACCCTTTAGCCGCAGCGCAGGTTTGCCATGTCTGTGACCCAACTCTCTCTCCACCTTGCCGCCGATGAACGCGCCATGGCGGAAGCCGCCGCTGAAATCATTGTGGAACAAAGCAAAGCGGCCATTGCCAAGCGCGGCACTTTTAATATCGCCCTATCCGGCGGTAAAACGCCGATTCCTTTGTACCAACTTTTGTCCTCGCCCAAATGGGGTAAAGCCATTGATTGGGCCAAGACCGTCGTGTACTGGGTGGATGAACGCTGTGTGCCGCCTGAAAGCCCGGAGAGCAATTACCGCCTTGCGCGCAATGAGCTGCTTTCCCATGTGGAGGCTACACGCTTTTACCGCATGAAAGGCGAAGACTATCCCGATGAAGCGGCGGGCGCCTATGCCAAACTGCTGGCGGACCATTTCTGCCTGATCCCTGAAGAATTTCCCCGTTTTGACTGCATATTGCTGGGTGTGGGCACGGATGGGCACACGGCGTCCCTTTATGCCGGAGACCCCGCGCTCAGCGAAACGGGAAAGATGGTGATGGAAGTTTACCGGCCTAAAGAAAAAATGTACCGCCTGACCATGACTCTGCCGGTCATCAACAACTCCCGTTGCTGCATCTTCCTTGCTTCCGGACGCGCAAAAAATGACGTTCTTTCAACAGCTTTGAACCTGATGGCCGCGCCGGTGCTCCCGGTCCAGATGGTGCGGCCCCATAATGGAAGGCTCTACTGGATTATCGACAGCACCGCCTACCAAGGTTAGAGCGTGTCAACACGCCATCAGCCCCGCAACGCCGGGGTTTGAAAGGCGCGCCCACTGCGGCGCTTATCGGCGGCAATGAACGCCGCCTGTGCGCCTACGCGGCGGGCTGTTTCTTCCGCCAAAAGGGGAAAACTCCCCATAACGGGACTTTTCCCCTTTTTTGCCATTTCCGCCTTCGCGTAAATTTTCCATTTCACCCCTCACCGGCCGCCGCCTTTCCTGCTCTACGAAGTGAAAAAAAGGCGATGAACAGCCCGCTAATCCGACTACGGGATGATAATTTACGCATAACGCCTTGCACAAAAAAAAAACGGCTCGTATACTTGCCTTGCTCTTTGTGGGAGAAGCAAAGAGAGCGTGTGAGAACTCACATTCGGATTATATCACTCTCATTTAGAATGTTCTCCGCGTGTTAAGGCTATCTATGAAACGATTCTTTTTGGGGAACATCTCCCGCACTCTCCACGGTATTGCGGTGGTGAGCTTGCTTCTGTGCCTTAGTGCTATGTCCGCTTTTTACCTAGCTCACAAAAGCATGGAACAAAGCGTCCTTACGGAACGCTTACGGGAAATAGAGCGCTCCGTGGGGTTTGGGATCGAAAACGAAGTGGCCAGCGCCCGCCGATCCCTTGCAACCCTGGCTTCATTGCTGGAAGAGCGGGTTCCCCCCGCCGAAGACGCCACCAAGCTTTTTGCCAAGCTTCTACCGGCTCATCCGCACCTGTCCAATCTCTTGCTCACGGATGCTGCAGGCATAGTGGTCACCAGCGTTCGAGGCTCCCTTGCCGGCGCCGACATTTCCCGCGTGAGCGGGGTACCGGAAGCCATGCGTTCCGGCCGCTTTACCGTGAGTGAGCCTGTGCGCGATATGGGCACGAACCGCCCTTCCTTCTATTGCATATACCCTATTCTCAATAACGGATTACAAGGCTTGCTTATCGCCGCCCTTGATATTGAGGAAATTCTCCCAGGCAGAGGACTGCTGGCCCGCTTTCCGCAGGCCGCTGTTATTCTTACCGATGAGAAAGGGACCATCATATCCTGCAAAACGGACAAAGGCAGTTGCCCCACCGCTTCCGCCCTCAACCCACAAGAACAACAAAGCATCAGCGCGGCGCCGCACGGGCAGACAGTCGTGGAAACGCGTAAAAGCAATGGCGAAAACAATTTTCTGATCTTCTCCAAAATACTGTTGCCGGATAACGGGCAATGGCACCTTTCCTCCATACTAAGCATAGCAAAAAGCGATCTCACGCCCACGGCGGGAAGCTTTTCCGCTATTGCGGCCAACCTCTCCCCCGGGCTCGTGCTGATGACTATTTGCGCCGCGATCTGGCGGTTCGCGTTATGGGCCTTGCAGCGCCCGGCCAAAGAGCTTCTTGCCGCCATGGAGAAATTTGAAAACGGCGATTTAAACGCCCGTAGCGCTATGGGCCAACTTTCGGGAGAAATAGGGCGTATCGCAAAGCACTTCAACTTTCTTGCGGGCAGGATCGCGCACAGGCAAAACAATACCTTGCCTGACATGCCTATGCCCGAACCTTTGTCTCTGGCAAAGAATCACCCCTCCCATATCTATTTTTCTGAGCCGGCTCCCCAAACCGGCAAAGGCAGCATCACAGCGCCTGACGCGCCTGATAGAGCCCATACTGAAAAAGACGCTGCTTTGCCGCGAGAGCGTCAAACAAACGGCTCGCGCAGACCTGGCGCGGAAAAGCGCCAGCCCGGCCCGCTGCCTCTGCCGCCTTTGCCGGGGCTTGACATGGACGGGGCCATTGATCGCCTGGCAGGTAACACCCGCTTGTATGTAAAAACGTTGTGCATGCTTCCCGCCCTGGCTCCCATGCACGAAAAATCCCTTGATGCGGCCCTTGCCCGAAACGACGTTGACGGTTTATACAGAGCTGTGCATACCATCCAGGGGCTCGCCGCCACCATAGGCGCGCACACTCTGCATAAAGAAGCTCTGGCCCTGGGCGCGCTTTTGCACACGCACGATCCTGATCCGGCGGCGCTCAATGCCGGAGTGGAGAGACTCAAAACCGCGTTTATTGTTTTAGCGGACATGATTGCCAAAGCCTCCATCTGCCCCGGGCAGGCCTATGCTTTTGCCGGCGGCAACCAAGCAGCGCAAGGAGAAAGCTCCAGCCAGGAAGACGACCTACTGCAGGTGCTTGAAGTGGTTGTAATTTTGTTGACAGATCATAACGCGGCGGCCCCGTTGTTTTTTGCGCGGCATAGAGCACGGCTGGAGGACTGGATTGCGCCGGGAGTACTAAAAGAAATTGAAGCGCATATGAAAAATTTCGAGTATGATGCCGCCCTGCAGGCCATTAAAGAACTCCAGGCGACAATGTTCGGACGCGGCAACGCCTCCCCTTCTCCCTTAGGGGCTGCTTCTCAATAAATGTTGCGTTTTTGGGGCGCTGCCCCAACAGGGCAAGAGTATTGAATTCCCTTAATCCCCGTGGCAGAAAAGCGGCAAAACCGCTTTTCTGAATTTGCGGGTAAGGGGGTGGTACCCCCCTGCCGATAAAGTCCGAAAGGGCGGAGTCCCCACAAAAAACCTTGGGGGAAACAGTCCATAGCATGCCGCCCGCCCGCTCTTCTTTTTTGCAAAACCCGAACCAGGTTTTGTTTTGGGAAACACAGATGCGCGCAGCTCCCATAATTGTGCGGCTCATGCCGGAAGATGCATCACCGGGCAGGAGCCCCGCCCCGTTTAAGGACGATACGCGCCAGGCTCAAACGGCTCGGCCAGATCCCGGCGAAACAACCCTTGCCTACGCCCCTGGCGGCACGCTTGCTCAGGCTGTCTATCTGTCCGGGGAATATCAGCCCCCGGTGCTCTGCTCCGGACTGGCCCGTTGCGGCCGCTGCCGGATGCGCATTCTGGCCGCCCCCGTGTTTCCCGTACCCACCCCGGCAGACGCGCTCTTTTTTTCCCCCGCGGAGCTGGACGCGGGTTTTCGCCTTTCCTGCCGCCATGCTCCCCAGCCGGGCATGCTCGTGGAATTGCCCGCGCAAACACCCCTCTTTGCAAAGGAAATTACCGTACCGGAGCATACCGCTGCCCGCGCTCCAAACTCTCTGCCGCTCCCGGCGGGCAAAGAATTCCGGAATGCTCCGCGGCAAACGGACATGGCGCGGGTTCTGGCAATCGATCTCGGCACCACATCCATGCAGTGGCGGCACCTGGCTCTGCCCGGGGCCGGGCCCATGGCCAAGGAAACAAGCCGCTCCCCTCTCCCTTGGCAGGAGCACGCAGACCCGGAGGATTCCGTGCTCTGGGAAGGCAGCATGGTAAACCCTCAAATGGGAGCGGGCAGCGATGTTGTTTCCCGTCTGGCCGCGGCGGCTGAGCCACGGGCGGGCCGCTTGCTGCGGGACCTTACCCTGAAAGCGCTGCGCGCCGTTGTGGAGAGCGCACAAAAAGCGGGCGGCGGCAACATCCTGGCACTGTGCCTGGCCGCCAATCCGGCCATGACCGCCATATGCCTCGGCAGCGATCTTACGGGTCTTTCCAAGGCGCCTTACTCCCTGCCTTTTTCCGGAGGAGACTGGGCGGAATTGCCGGATCTGCCTCCCGCCTGGATTCCTCCCCAACTCTCTCCTTTTGTGGGGGGCGATGTCAGCGCCGGGTATGCATTCCTTGCTTTGCATCCGAGCAACCCCGCTCCGGCCTATCCCTTTTTGCTGGCCGATCTTGGCACCAATGGAGAATTTCTGCTGGCCCTTGCGCCTGACAAAGCATACACGGCCAGTGTGGCCCTTGGCCCGGCCCTTGAAGGGACGGGCCTTTTCCAGGGAACAGAGGCCAGGCCGGGCGCCATAAGCCGTTTTTTCCTCAACCCCCAAGGCGTGGCAGTGCACCGCCTGCCTGAAGCGGGCAGGCAAGGCGCGGATGCACGGGAACAATGCGGAGCGGATCCGGCCGCTCCAGACAGCGTCTCTATCCGGCATACTCCTTGCGCCGGCCAGGCGCCGGGCATCACCGGCACAGGGTATATATCCCTCATTCATATGCTGCTTCAATGCGGCATGCTGCACAGGGACGGCCACTTTAGCGCGGAGCGCAGCGGCCCTTTGCACCGCTTTTTCAACCTATCCAGGCCCGACCCCCATGCAGAGGCCAGTCTGCAGCTGCCTTTGGAAATGCGCTTGCACGCTTCAGATGTGGAGGAACTTCTTAAGGTAAAAGCGGCTTTCAGCCTTGGTCTGCAACGTCTTTTACAAACAGCCGGCCTTGAATCCCGAAAATTGGCCAAGGTGTTTCTGGCCGGCGCTCTTGGCCAACATATGGAGGCGAACGCTCTGGAAAATTTAGGATTTTTCCCCCAAGGCATGGCAAGCAGGATTCAGGCCGTTGGCAACAGCTCCCTGGAAGGGGCCGCGCTTTTGCTGCAAAGCGAACAAACCCGGGCAGCCCTCGTGAAGTGGGCCACCCGGGTTACAAGCGTGGATCTCGCGCAAGATCCTGTCTTTTTACAAGACTTCGCCTCGCACATGCGCTTTGCCTGGTAAGGCCCGTAACCGCTCCAGACATGGAGTGCGCATAGCCTCGCCGAAAAGCGGCAAAGCCGCTTTTCGGATATGGGGGTCAAGAGGGCTCCACTCCCCTTGCGGGGTTTGGGGCAACACTCCCAAAAACGCGAAAAATGCGCCTGTCCTGAACTTAGAGCAGATTACCTTTGGGATTTGTCGTTTAACGGCGGGCAAAGCCCGCCTACGGCAATCTCAAGGCAAGGATTTACGGGCAAATCCTTGCAGAGCAAGTATACATTTTCAATGGTAAATTGCTCTAGCTGAACATATCCAGCGCCTCATTCATTTCCTGGCGCAGACGGTTGCGCACGGATGCGCGCACCCGCTCGGTGGAAGAAGAAAACTGGCCCGCACGCAAGGAGTATATCTGTTTGATGAACTGCTCGCCCGCCTGTTTGGCTATCTGCCCCTGCTCGCCTTGGAATAACCGGTCCTTGCCCACTGACTCCAGCGCCTGAGAAACAATGCGCATCGCGCCGTTAGGCCCATGCTGCACGGCGGTGCTGAACAGCACCTCCCGCAGGGCCGCGGGCATGGACGTTGTCGTAAGGCCCGTGGCCTCAGCCAAAGCCTGCACCGTCGGCTCAAAATGGCTGGAGCGGATAAAATCGCTCTGTAACTGCTCAAAACGCTCCGGCTCTTCAGAGGCGATTTGCCGCCAAACCGCGGGCATCCCGCCAGTGCGCCCGCCCGTATTCGCTGGACCCGCCGTGGACAAGCGCCTGGCCATATCCGGGGCTTTTTCCCGCAAGTAATCAATAAAATTGCTCATAGTCCCGGCCCGCGAGGATATCTGATACTTTCCGTAGGACGTGCCGCCTTTACGGTCATATCCAATGGCCGAGATACCGTCGGATCCGGACTCAAACTTTGCGGCCAGGGAGCCCAATTCTCCTTCCGCCATGGAATAGAAGGCCGGCACCAACGATTTTGCCGAATAACTCCCTGCCGAGAGCTTTGCCCGCATGCTTTTTTGGTCCACAGAACCCGTCCCCCGAGCGTTTCCACCTTCCATATAGCCGGGATCATTCAGTAGCTGCGCCCGGCTTTGCGCCGGGCTGACTTCATTGACATCATAACCCACGTTTTTGAGGGCCATTTGGGCATGTCTCCCCCCAAACCCGTGGGTGACAAAACTTTGCAGGCCCGGACCACGGTAAGACGCTCCAAAACTCGTATAGGGATCATTCCCGGCGCCGATGCTGCCGCCAAAGCGCGTTCCTTCAGCGCCGTTGACCTGTAAGCCGCTTGATAAAGGAGCGGTGTAGGCAAGCCCTCCTTTAGCCATAAGTGTGGAACGGCCCGGAGCGCCCCGGCGCGTATCCACCATGCCGATGGCGGAACGCCCGGTGACTGGGCGCCCGGAAATGCGAGGAGAGCTTTTGGCCGAAACACGCTGCCCGGCGGAAGGCTCGCCGCTCATACCCGGAGAGCTCAGCAAGGAAGGCGACACCGCGGACTGCGCCAGTGGGGATCTGGTAAGGCCAAATCCTTGTTTTCGCGCTTCAGCAAAGGACTGGCCGCCCAAGGCCGTTGAGCCGGAACGCCTCGCTGCCATGGCAACAGAAGAATTGCCCGCCGGGCCCACTCTCAAGCCCGAGGGAGGATCCTGGGCAAGCTCCGCCATGCGCGCCGGCATTGATCCCTGCGTTACCGTTCCTCGCAATGCCAAAGCTTGCGTTGTCGCGGCGCTTCCCTCTCCCGCCTGTCCGCTCTGCGCTTTTTCAGCCGCGGGCAGGAAAGAGGCAAAGGTATTTCCGGCGCGGCCAGCGCCCCCCAAGGACGCCTGCCGTTTTTTAGCCGGACCAAGGATCTGGCTGTTCCCGAAAGTTAATTGTGGTTTTCCGTCTACCATTGAAACCTCCGCCGTGTTGAAAAATACCAAGCGGTGTTATTAAGCAAAGGATGTGCCAGAACGCGAAAATTCTTGCCTTGCACAAAGATAGGAAAAAATGGCTGTCTGCTCAGCGCGCAATCGTCAAACTTTTGCCGGCCCGCGCAAAAGGCGCCGCCCATAAAGCCGCGCGGCGCTTTTTCCAGGGGAGAGAGTGCAAGCTCTCCCTCGGAAAAAGCGCCGTGTAAAACCTGTCTGAAGCCGAATATTTTACAAAAAGACAAATCCTGAAAACGTCACAGCCATTATGCAAGCACCGTCCCGAAAAACCGGAGCCCGTGCCGCGCTAACCTATGCTTACCGCGGTTTGATGACCTTAAACTCGTCGCGACGGTTTTTCGACCAGGCGCTCTCGCCGCTGCCCATTACCGCCGGGTGCAACTTGCCGAAACTAATCATTTCCATCTGGCCGGAAGAAACGCCGAGATTCAGCAAATAATCATAAGCGGCCCGGGCGCGGCGTTCGCCCAGAGCGAGGTTGTATTCCTCCGTGCCGCGTTCGTCGCAATGACCTTCAATAATAACGCGCAGTTGGGGAAATTGCTTTATGACACCCGCTTTTTGCGTCAAAATGCTCTTGGAGGAGCTGGAGAGATCAAACCGATCGTACTCAAAATAGATAATTCCGTTGGAAATGCTCATGGCGGCTTGGCGTTCCTGCTCGGTGAGGGGCAACTCGTCCCCCGCGCCGCCTAAAGAGCCGTCTCCGCCGCCGCTGCCTTCCACTTCTTTTTTGGCGCAGCCGATGCCCGCCAGTAGAAGTAATACAATAGCCAATAACAGACTGTGACGAAATGCTTTGTTCATTTGTCCTCCTCAGCAAGGTTATGAAACATGCGGTTTATTGTTGCAAAGTCCGCCCTAGGGGGCTGTTTCCACAAAAAATATTTGCGCCAAGAACAAAAAATACGGCCCTTTTTGCGAAGGGAATGTACGCTTATGGTGCAAGGCCGAAGAAAAAAGGATCGGAAAACGCGGCTGTTTGGGCAAAAAATTTATTGCGAAACAGCCTCTAGCGCAACGCCGGCCCCCAGGCGGGAAAGGCCGCGTTACCCGGCCCTGTGGGCACCTGTTTGGATTCGCCACCGTTCCGGGTTGTGATGTACAGCTCCTTCTGGCCGCTTCGAGTAGACATAAAAACAATAAAGTAGCTGTCCGGAGCAAAAGAAGGTTCCTCATCGCTGCCGGGGCCGAAAGATACCTGCCGCTCCTGCCCGGTAACCAGATCCTGCACATAAATACGATGCCCGCCACCTTCCAGGCGCGCATAAGCCACCACCGTGCCGTCCGGGCTGATGCTGGGATCGGTATTATACGAACCCGCCTGACTGATACGGCGAACTGAGCCGCTTTGCAAGTCCTTCAGAAAAATCTGCGGCCCGCCCAAACGGCTGGACGTAAAAGCCATGTATCGGCCGCTGGCGTCCACTGAAGGCGATACATCTATGGCAGAGCTTTCCTCCAGTCTCCCCTGCTTCTGCAAGCCGGAGCTCAGTAAAAAGATGCTGGGATTTCTGCCGTCGGTCAGGCCCACTGCCACAGTTCCATTGGGCAGGTAAGAAGGGCCGATGACTGTGTTGCCCGGAAACCTGACCCGCTGCACAGTTTTGCTGCGCAAATCGTATACGCCGAGAGAATGAGAGCGCTTGTCGATAAAGGAAAACAGCACTCTGCTCCCGTCAGGCGACCAGGTGGGAGACAGGGCCTCGCCGTCCAGAGAGGTCAGCCTAGTCAGATATCGCCCGTTGGGCCGCACTGACCAGATATCCTTTTTCCTGTCTCCGGCGGATTTAACAAAGGCCAGGTTGGAACGGAAAAAGGCTCCGTTGCCGATGACCGCTTCCAAAAAGTCGGCGCAGAATTTATCCGCCACGTCTAGGAGAGCCCCTTCATTACCGCCCAGGGTATAGCGGTTGCCGAACATGAAACTGCCCTGGGAAACCGTGTAGCAGCGCAATTCCACAGTTCCGGCGTCAATCCAACTGGTGGTGATGAGCATGTGCGCTTTGGCCATGGCAAAACGCTTAAAGTCAATGTGCTCCGCCGAAGGGCCTGCCACGGTAGCGCCGCCTGGGATGCCGTGCGGGTTCACCACATTGATGAACGGCAGCAAGGCCATGTTGCTATTTATGGCCTGCTGCAGCGAAGCGGCGCGGTTTGAAGCCCCCAGGGGCTGCGCCTGCACGACATACAGCCTGTTATCCGCGGCTCCCAGTATTTCCACTGAATATGGCGCTGAATGCGTTTTGAGCGGAAGCAGGCAGCATGTCAAAAACAGCAAAACCGTCCCGAGAAGACACTGATGTTTTCTTATTGTAGGTGTGCTCATAGTGATGCAAAAGCCTCCTGCTATAAATGCTGTTCGTCATACACGGCACGTGCCGCTCTCAGTGAGCCGCGCCCTCGTTCTTCAATCTCTAACCTCACGAAAGGCGCTCTGAAAACCCCTTATCTTCCACTGATGTCATCCGGAGAAAAATACACATCTATGTTCATCAAATCCGGCCTTGGAGGCGGCTCCAGATCCTCCGTCTGATCCAAGGCGGACAAGACTGCCGCGTCATACAACGCGTTGCCTGACGACTCCACCAGACGCCTTGCCAAAATGCGGCCGTCCCGGGCGATATCAATGTTTACCTTCGCCCTGTACTTGGCGCGATCCGCGCGTCCGGCCCAGGAAAAATGCGGCTTCACACGGGAAAATATCATATCCAGATACGCGCCGGGCACACCCCGGCCGTCGCCGCCCCGGCCGCCGGGACCGTCGCCTTGCGCGTCATCCCCTGAGCCGCCAAACTCTTTTTCCAGAGCTTTCATAGCGGCATCCACGCCCTGCCCCTTTCCCGAAGAAGATGCCCCACCCTTTGCCGATGGTCCTGTTTCTTTACTAAGCGCCAAGAGCGCGTCTTCCAAAGAACTCTTTTTTCCCTGCTGGGCTGCTTTGGAATCCGGCTTTGCCTGGGGATCTTTTTTCGGCGTTTCTTTTTCCGGAGGCTTTTTATTCTGAGCGCTTTTCGGATCCGGCGGCTTTTTTTGCGTGGCGTTGCTCTCGGGCGGCTTTTTTTGCGGTTTTTGCTTTTCCGGCTCTTTAGGTATGGGGATAGCCTCAGGCTTGGGCTCGGGTTTGGGTGCGGGCTTTGCCTCGGGTTTTGGCTCAGGCTTGGCAGGCGGCTGCGCCGCGGCAACCTTGGTCCCTTCTTCCGGTTTCGGCTTTGCCGCCGGCGTTTTCGATTGTTGGGAGCCGGCAGTTTGCCCTTGGGACGAAGCAGCCCGCCCTTCCTTACCGAGAGTGATTAGGCCGTTGATCTGTAATGGCATCAATTCCGGTGGCTTAGGCTGGGAAGCCGGCCAGAAAATAACCAGCATCGCCACGCCCAGGTGCAGGCAAAGCGAAAGAAAAAAACTGGGAAGCCGTTGTCCATTCACACGCTTACCGGCTCCTGCCCCGATCATTCTGCCGGGGCGCTGAGCCGGCTTCCACAGGCGGCGTATCATCAATGCGCTCCGCCACTATTCCCATTTGCTCAATGCCCGCGGCCTTAATCTTTCCCATAATGGCAACGACTACGCCGTAAGGCACGTCTTTATCCGCCTGCAAAAACAACGGCCGCCGAGGCTCTTTAACCGTCGTGATAAGCTGCTGCGCCAAAGTATCCGTAGTTGTCTGGATTTCATTCAAAAAAACCGCGCCGTCTTTTTTTATGGTCAGCACCACATGATCAGAGTCCGTGGGCAATGTCGCCACAGCCTGTGTCTGGGGCAACTGCACATCCAGCCCTTCCGTCATCATGGGGGCGGTGACCATAAAAATAATCAGCAACACCAGCATAACGTCCACAAAGGGCGTTACGTTGATTTCCGCCACAAAACCTTTATTGCCCACAGATGCGCCCATGGCGTTTCTCCTGTCCTTCCCCAAAGTTGAGGCAAAGCATTCCGCCCGCCTTTGCAAAAGGGAATGCGCGGCATGCGCGCCGCGCCGTAATCATATCAAAGACATAAGCGGTGTCCGGAACATGGCTAAGACTCGTCACCGGACTATTTTTGCCGGCCAAAACACAAAGCCAGCGGGGGAATTTTTAGGAATTCCAACCGCTTTCAGGCGTGTGCGCGGCTTTAGGGCCCCGGTAGGCATTGAGTTCGCGCTGCACCCGGTTGAGGAATACCCCGGCAAAGTTAACCAGCTCACTCTCCACATTCTGCATAATCCCCAAAAAGGTATTGTATCCCACCGTGGCCGGCACGGCTACGAAAAGGCCCACCGCCGTGGCGATCAAAGCTTCGGAAATACCTGGAGCCACTGTGGCCAAAGACGCGCTTTTCTGCATGCCTATTTGGTGGAAAGAATACATGATCCCCCATACAGTGCCGAACAGCCCGATAAAAGGGGCCGTATTGGCGGCTGTGGCCAAAAACGAGAGGGAAGTCCCGAGTTGGGACATGGATTCCGCCACTCCCTGCCGCAATGCGCGGCGCACGTTATCCGCCACCACATCTCCGGAGTTTCCGGCCTCTTTAAGCCGGTTGAACTCCGCCACTCCTTGCTGCGCCACATGATACAAGGGAGAACTTGCGTCCGCGCCGAGCAGCTGCACCGCTTCGCGCAAATCCCGCGCATTGGTGAAACGCTCAAGGCCGTCCATGGCCTTTCTTCTCGCACGGGTCAGGGTAATCCATTTATGGATGATGAGAGTCCAACTGCCAAGGGACATGCACAGCAAAAGCACCATCACCAGCTTCGCCACCAAGGTGGCCTGCGTAAACATGTTCAAAAAGCCTGTGTCCATAGCGGCTGTGGGTATCATAGCGGCGCAATCTCCCTCAAAACATAAGGATTCTGAAATAAATCGAGCGATAATGCCATTTCAGCAGTAAGGCGTATACAAAGTTACTCTGCTCTCATGTGCTGTTTTACATGCCTGGAGTTGTAAAGTAAGGATGTATCGTGCGCGGAAAGGGGCGGGCGAACATTTCGGGAATGTCTAAAAAAATCCTAAAAAAAGCTACTAAAATTTTTAGAAATTGTAAATAAGTAGTATGTATAAATAAAATTCTTTTTATATTATCAGAGAAGAATGCAGAACGTCCATGATATTTTGCGGAAGCTCCAGGCGGCGCCCTTTAAGGGAAGATAAAGCAAACTCCGGGAGCAGAGCCTCGGGGCGAGCGGCTTCCGGTTGCGCGCGGCACCCGGCCAAAAAGCCAAGGTAGCCGATTATTGCTTCAGGACGTATGCCTGCTCGGCGCAAGGCCGTGATTTCCAAGGCTTTATGTCTTTTGGCCAGACGCTCCCCCTGCGCGTCATGCACAAGGGGCAGGTGGGCGTATGTCGGCGGGTGCGCTCCCATGAGAAAAAGCAGCAGACGTTGGCGCGGTGTTGAGGAGAGCAGGTCCTCTCCTCGCACCACTTGTGTTATGCCCATGGCCGCGTCATCCACAGAAACGGCGAGTTGGTAGGCGAACACGCCGTCAGAGCGCCGCAGGGCAAAATCTCCACCGCAGCCGTCCAGGCTGAGGCATTGCGGCCCGAGCACCGCATCATGAAAAAAAATAGAGGTTTGCGAAAGACCCAGCGCTGTGAGGGCAGCCTGCGTGTCAAGACGTAAGCAGGCTTTGCGCCCCGAGGCTTCCATGCGCGCACGCGCGGCCGCGCTGAGGTTGCGGCAGGTTCCTGTATAAGGCGCGCCCTCATCGCCTATATGCGGGGCCGAGGCCAGGAGGCGCAATTCTTTGCGCGTGCAATAGCAGGGGTAGATAAGACCGCGCGCTTCCAAATCTTTCAGCAAAGCCGCGTAACGGTCAAAACGCGCACTTTGAACATAGGGGCCGTGACTCCCCCGCTCTTCCCGCCCTTCGCCTTGCGGGCCTTCATCCCAAGTTATGCCCAGCCAGGCGAGATCTTCCATAATCCCTTCCGCAAACTCCGGGCGGGAGCGATCCGGATCGATATCTTCCATGCGCAACACGACATCAGCTCCACTGGCGCGCGCATGCAGCCAGGCCATGAGAAAAGCGAATGCATTGCCAAGGTGCAGTCTGCCGGTGGGGCTGGGGGCCAGCCGGCCCCTTGCGGGAGCCCGGGGGGAAGCAGGAGGAACTACGAGCGAAGACATTGCGGGTAGGTAAAAGGGGCGGCAATGTTTTACACGCGGCTGGGAGCCGCCATTGCCGCCCGAATATTATTCATTGTTATCGGAAGGAATCTCTTTGGCGTCCGTATCGACAATTTTGCCGCTGTCTTTTTTGGTTTTACTCTTACGCGCCGCATGTTTTTCGGCCTTCTCAGCCGCAAAGCGGGTCGCATCCGCCTTGAGTTCCTTTACCGCGTCATAGGCATGCTCAGCGGCTTCCTTAATGCCTTCCACCGCTTTTTCAGCCGAAAAAGCCACCGCCCCAGCGGCTTGAGAAGAAAGCTTCTTCACCGCCTTACTCGCTTTGCGGGCTTTGCCCTCCAGGTCACGCGCAGCTTTTTTCGCACCTTTCTCCAGTTTTTGAGCTGTGTCCTTCACAGCCAGAGTAGCGGCTTTGCTCCCTTTGCGCGCCGCCTGGGCAACGCTGTCCGCCGCTTCTTTAGCGGCCTCCGCCGCCTCTTCCAGGGCTTTATCTTTTTGCGATGCGCTTTTTGCAGCCTTGGCGGATTTTGTAGAGGCTTTTGAGGAGCCGCCTTTCTTCTTCGGACCGCTCCCCACAACAGACACAGAGCCTTCAGGCGGCAGATCCGGATTTTCCGCTCTATTGGTGCGCCAGGAAACCTCTATTTCAAACTCCGCCCTTTCATCATCAATGCGGGCTTCAATTTCAAGATCGACAACTCGCGGCACATCAAGCACAAGCGCTTCACTGCTCTTTTGCACCTTGAGCTGCCCATCCTTCAAACCTTCAATCAACGCTTCTATCAGCCCGGCAACATCCTCACGCGTCAACCGCGTGTTATATTCAATTTCCCGTTTTTTCATAACGCCTGACCTCCCGCCTGTGCCTGCGGCAGAATGTGATCGGCACCTGCAGTTACATGACAGAATTATTCGCCGCTGTAGGCATTAGAGCGCGGCGCACCTTGCGATACACGACAAAAAATACCACAAGCGGCAACCGATGCCAACCTCTATAGAAGAGCTGAAAGAATACTCTCATTCAAAAATCACGAAGCTGCGCAATATGAACAGGGAGCTATCACTCCGCGCGCTGCAGCACTGATTTCATAAATCGGCCGTTGGCCGATTTATGAGGATCGCTTCGCGGAAAAACCTAGCGGGAACAGGCCCTAATGCCCGGTGATGCTGTATTTACGCAATTTGTACTGCAAAAGGCTCTTGGATATCCCTAATAATTCCGCCGCCTTCACCTGCACAAAATCCGCCCGTACCAGGGCGCGCCGAATGAGAGCCGCCTCCAATTTATCCAGCGTGTCAGCCAAATTCAACTCCACCGGCAACAAATCCAAAGCGTTTTTAAGTTGCGATTCATCATCTTTGACCTCGGGCGGCAGATCCGCCACGGTGATGACATCCCCTCCCACCATAACCATACAGCGCTCCACCACATTTTCGAGCTGGCGAATGTTGCCCGGCCATTCGTAACCGGAAAGGTATTCCAGGGCTTCCGCGCTGATCTTTTTGCGCGGCAAATTGCTCTCAGTGCTCACCTTTTCTACAAAATGCGCCAGCAGCAAAGGGATATCCTCGCGGCGCTCGCGCAAAGGCGGCAGCATCATATGCACCACATTGAGGCGGTAGTAGAGATCTTCCCGGAAGTTGCCTTTTTCCACCTCATCTTGCAGGTCTTTATTGGTGGCCGAAACCACGCGAATATCCACCTCTATCTCTTCAGAGCCGCCCACCCGTTCAAACTTGCGCTCCTGCAGCACCCGCAGCAGTTTGATTTGCATATCGTGGGAGAGTTCGCCTATTTCATCCAAAAACAGCGTGCCCGTGTTGGCCAATTCAAAACGCCCCCGGCGCAAAGCCACAGCGCCGGTAAAAGACCCTTTTTCATGCCCGAAAAGTTCGCTTTCCAGCACGCCCGGGTTCAACGCCATGCAATTCACGCTAATGAAGGGACCGTTTTTGCGCGGCGACGCAAAATGTATGGCCCTTGCCACCAGCTCCTTGCCTGTGCCGGACTCGCCGGTGATGAGCACATTGCTCTTGGTGGGCGCGGCCTTATCCACCAGCGTCAGCATCTGGCGAATGCCTTTGCTTTTGCCGATGATTTGATGCAGACCGTAGCGCTCTTCTAAATTTTCATGCAGCAGCCTGTAACGGCGATGCACTTTTGCAAGTTCCGATGCGTTTTGCACGGAAAGCAGCAGCTCATCGTTGGCAAAGGGTTTGGTGATATAATCAAATGCCCCCATTTTCATAATATCCACAGCGCTTTCTATGGAACCAAAGGCTGTCATCACCAGCACCGGAATATGCGGATAATCCCTCTTAACGTGGCTGAGCACGTCTTTGCCCGAAAGTTTGGGCATTTTCATATCCGTGATAATGACATCCACTTCGGATTCATCCAAAAAGGCCAGAGCCGTTTCCGGATCATTCAGGGCCGTGACTCCATAGCCCGCATCCAAAAGCAAGGCCTCCATCACCAAAAGGTAGTTCTTTTCATCATCTATGACGAGAATTCTGGCGTGTTCATTGCTCATAATATTTCCCGTTTATACACCCGCTTCTTCAATTCGCGGCTTTCGGCAAGCTGATCCGCACCTCGGCCCCGCCCTCAGGCGCGTTGGCCAAAGTAAGAGTCCCGCCGTGGCCTGTGATGATATTGTTCACTATGGGCAAACCAAGCCCGGTACCGTCATCTTTGGTGGTAAAAAAAGGATCCAGAAGCTGCGCCATTTGCCCCTCGGGAAAACCCGGTCCCGAATCATGGAAGACCAGCAGCACTTCCGGAACCGGTTTTTCCGCCCGGCTTACGGTGATGGTCAAGGTTCCGGAACCGCCCATGGCCTGGATGGCGTTGCTCATGATGTTGTAAAAAGCCCGGTATAATAAATCCTTATCTCCCAGCACAGGCAACGGATCGTCCAGTTGCCCGGCGCGCACTATGCCAATATCCCGGATGGCCATTTCCGGCGCGAGAAAGGCCATCGCCTGCGCAAGCACGAACCCGGCATCCACAGGCTCTTGTTTAACCTGGCGGGGGCGCGCGTAATCCAGAAAGTCGCTTACCGTACGGGAAAGGCGTTTGGTTTCATCATAAATGGCCTGCAAAATTTTGCTGGTGCCGGGGCTCGCCTGATCCGCTTTTTTTAATAACAGCTCCGCGCTGGAAGAAATAATGCCCAAGGGATTTCTGATCTCATGGGCAATGCTCGCCACAACCCGGCCCATGCTGGCCAGCTTTTCATGTTGGTGCAATTCCAAAAGCAGGCGTTGCTCCTCGGCCATACGCGCCGCCAGAGCGCACTCGGCCCGGCGCACTAAAAACAAGAGTACGCCCATGAGCATGCCCGAGCCCAAAAGCGTGACCGCAAGCACCAGTTGCTGGAAGCGGATAGCGCTTGCCATATCTTTGGTCACATCCTGCGAAAATTCCAACACGCCCATGACCGGCCCTTCCGTCGCTGAAGCAACGAGCCGGTTTTCTATGCGCAAAGGATAGGTGGTGCGCATGCGAAACGTATCGTCCGGCAGAGATAGACGGAAAAAAGCCTGCCAGTAGGGTATGCCGCTGTCTATATTAAAAATCGGGCCGTCCGCCGTGGTGGCGGCATCCACTGACGGGCTCGCAAAGCTTGTGCTGCCCAGCTCTGACGGGTTTGTGGAGTACGTGATCGTATGATCGTGGGAAAAAATGCGTACATCATCCACATGCAAGCCCTGGATGATGGACTGAATAATCTGGTCAAGCTGTTTATACTGCTCGGGGTTGCGCAAGGCGATACGCCCGAAAATGCTGATCGTGGGAAGGGTGAAGCGCCTGTAAATCTGATTGTTCAGGTTGCCTGCCAGGAGCGAAGCAAAATCATGGTTTTTTTTGAGCAATGTTTTACTGGCCGTATTGCCAAGGTATGTGGCCACAAGTCCGGAAAGGATAAGCGTCAGCGCTAGGGCCATCCAGGCGAGGTTGCGCACGAAACCGAAGCTGCGCACGGAACCGGCGTTGTCCTTACCCGACAGGGCAGCCAGGGCAAACGAAATCTTCTCCTTCGCCGCTTTTTTTTCGTTTTCTCTTTCGCTCTGGCCCTTCTCCGGGGTTATGCCATTTGCGGCTTCCAGCGCCGGGGCAGCTGGCTTTCCATTGCGCGGCGCATCCGCAGAAACTTCAGGCGCGGCGTCTAAAGTTTTCTGCTCCGCGGAGCCTCCGGAGCGGGCGCGGTCCCGGGACGGCGAAAAACCTTCCATATCAGACCTGTCCAGGGTTTACTCCTTTTCCTTGGCTTTGCAGGCGCAGTCAAGAAACACCTGCTTCACAGCCTCCAGCACCGCGTTGACGGTAAAGCCGAAATATTCGTACACCGCCGCCCCCGGCGCGGATTGCCCAAAACTGCGCATCCCTACCACACGCCCGTCAAGCCCTACATATTTTCGCCAATAATCGCTGGCAGAGGCTTCTATGGCCACGCGAGCGCGGATGCCGTGGGGCAGTACAGTCTCACGCCATTCCCGGTCCTGCGCTTCAAACACTTCCGCCGAAGGCATGGACACGACGCGTACCCGGACGCCTTTTTTCTCAAGAGGGTCCAAGGCCGCAAGGGCTAAACTCACCTCAGAGCCCGTAGCCAGCAGGATCACCTCCGGCACGCCTTTACTTTCCTTGAGCACATAGCCTCCACGCGCAATTCCGGCAAAAGCCCGGGCATCGCGCGGAACCACCGCCAGGTTCTGGCGGGAAAGGATCAGACAGGAAGGACCGTTTTTTCGGGTAAGCGCCGCCCGCCAGGCCGCCGCTGTTTCCACAGCGTCGCAGGGCCGCCAAACATGCATCCCCGGCGTAGCGCGCAGCATGGCAAGCTGCTCTACAGGCTGGTGTGTAGGCCCGTCTTCACCCACCATAATGGAATCGTGGGTGAAGACATGAATGACGCGCTGCTGCATGAGGGACGATAAACGCAGGGCGCTTTTGGCATAATCGGCAAAGACCAAAAAGGTGCCGGCATAGGGAATAAAACCGCCGTGCAGGGCAATGCCGTTCATCACCGCCGTCATGCAAAATTCTCGCACCCCATAATAAATATAGCGGCCTGAAAAATCTTCTTTGCTCACAGGGGCCGCCCCTTTCCACAAGGTGCCCACGGAGTCGGAAAGATCCGCCGCGCCGCCGAGCAATTCCGGCAGGACAGGACCCAGCAGGTTCAGCGTTTCCTTGGAAGATACGCGGCTTGCCTGGGACAGATTCCCCTTTTGCAGCGCGCCCATATGTTCCAGCAGAAGCTTTTCCACATCGCTGGAAAAATTGCCCTGCATGCGACGCGTGAACTCCTGCGCTAAATCAGGATAGGCAAGGGAGTAGGCGTCGAAAAGATTCTGCCAACGTTTTTCCGCCGTGGCGCCCCGTTTGCGCGCGTCCCACGCGGCCCTTATCTCAGCCGGAATTTCAAACGGCGCATACTTCCAGCCTAAAAGCTTGCGCGCCCCTTTGATTTCCTCCTCTCCCAGAGGAGCTCCGTGGCTTTTGGCGGACCCGCTTTTGCCCGGCGAACCAAAGGCAATGGTCGTGCGGCAGCAAATAAGGCTCGGCTTGTTTTTTTCTTTTTTTGCTTTGGCAATGGCCTTTTTCACGGCCGCTGCGTCATGCCCGTCCACATCGGCAATCACGTGCCAGCCATAGGCCTTGAAACGGGCCGGGGTGTCATCGGTAAACCAACCCTTGACCGGCCCGTCAATGGAAATTCCGTTGTTGTCCCATAGCGCAATAAGTTTATGGAGCCCCAGGACGCCGGCAAAAGAGGCCGCCTCGTGGGATATGCCTTCCATCAGGCAGCCATCCCCCATGAACACATAGGTGTAGTGATCCACCACAGGATACGTTTCCCGGTTGAAGCGCTCGGCAAGCAAACGCTCCGCAAGAGCCATACCTACGGCCGCCGCCAGCCCCTGCCCCAAAGGACCGGTGGTGACCTCCACCCCGGGCGTGAGGCCGTGCTCAGGGTGCCCCGGTGTTTTTGCGTGCAACTGGCGAAACGCCTTTATGTCGTCCAAGCTGAGATCATAGCCGCTCAGATGCAGCGCGGCATAGTACAGCATAGAGGCGTGCCCGTTGGAAAGCACAAAACGATCCCGGTCGGGCCAAGCCGGATTGCCGGGGTTATGCTTCAAAAAATCGTTCCACAACACTTCCGCCATGTCCGCCATGCCAAGGGGTGCGCCAGGGTGGCCGGATTTCGCTTTTTCAACGGCATCCATGGAAAGAAAACGAACCGCATTCGCTAGTTCTTTACGTGTGGGCATGGGGGCTCCTTTGCCACAGCTCAATGTTCAATACTGCCATCTTTAAGAACGAATTAATTTCGAGACGCTTCCTCCGGCGCGACCGGTAAAAGCACTTTCTGTCCGGGCCTTCGCGAAGGAAGCGCCTTCAGCCGTGTCAAAAAATCTCAGCACGAAGCCGAATCAACCGCCTGCCGGAAAAGGCGCAGGCGCTCGTCATACGGCGGATGATTGAAAAAAGCGGAACCGGAAACAAGCACATCCGCCCCCGCCCTGACAAGCGCCCCGGCATTGTCCAGATCAACGCCGCCGTCCACCTCTATTTGAGCACTGCTGCCGCCGGCCCGGAGCAGCTCAGCGATGGCCTGAACCTTCCAAAGGCTCCGCGGGATAAAGCTCTGCCCGCCAAAGCCGGGATTGACGCTCATAACCAGCACCAGATCCAGCAAATCCACGATATTTTCCAGAGCGCTCACCGGGGTGGAGGGGTTCAAAGCCACGCCGGAGCGCATGCCCAGACGGCGGATTTCACGCAAAGCCCGGTCCAGATGGGTGCAAGCTTCCACATGGATCACCAGCAGATCCGCTCCGGCGTCGGCAAAGTCTGCCAGATAGCGTTCCGGCGCCTGCACCATAAGATGCACGTCAAAAAAAAGCCCGCTGGCGCGGCGGAGACGTTTGATGACCGGCGGACCAAAGGTAATGTTCGGCACGAACATGCCGTCCATGACGTCCCAGTGCGCCCAAGCCAGCCCGGCCGCTTCCAGCGCCTGAAGTTCTTGTTCCAACCGGCCGAAATCCGCGGATAAAAGAGAAGGAGACAGAATCATGAAAGGGCTTCCTTAAAGGATGCAGGGATTCTGAAGACATGCCTGAAGCGCCTGCCGGGCGGGAACGTCCGGACGCCGTCACATTACAGCGCCCGCAACAAATTCGCAATAGCCTGCAATTCCATGCTTATTTCCCTCAACAGGTCTTGCGAACATTGCTCATGCGCCGACAAACGCTCACGGGTGAGTTCATTGTCCCGCAATGCGTCCGCAAGCTGTTTTTCAATCTGTTGCATTGAGGCGCCATGGTCCGCGCCGCCGGCATGGATAAAGTTGCCGCCGCCTTTCACCATAAAATTCTTTTGGTGTTCTTCATTCGCTGCGCCGCTCGTCTTTTGAGCCTCCGGCCCGGAAGCGTCCTTGCCGGGAGCCCCTCCACGGGCGGAAGAAAATAAGGGAAGCATACGCTGCCGTCCGGAAGAAAGCTCGCTTTGCTCACGCATAACGTCTTCATAAGGGTACTGCGCAAAAGAGAGGCTGTCCAGATCTTCCGGATCATCCGCGCACTGGGAGCAGGCGCGCGCAATGCCGGGGAGGTTATATTGAGAAAAAGCCGGTGTGCCGTCTGCTTCGCCTGCCTGCCATGCGCGTGATTCATATTCTTCCAGAGCCCGCACCTTGGCGTAAGCCTCGCGCGCTTCCTGCGCCCCCTTCAGAGCAGGGGCGGCGGCAAAATTTTCTTCCGCCCCAAGGGCGGCGGAGTAGTCCACGCCTCGCTCCCGTTCCTCGGCCAAAACCTTGCGGGCTCCGCCGATGGTCAAACCGCGCACATGAAGCAGATAGCGAATGTGCTCCAAAAGGGCCAAATGCTCTTTTGTATAGAGGCGTTGCCCTTTTTCTGTGCGCAAAGGGATTATTTCCGGAAATTCCGTTTCCCAGAACCGTAAGACATAGGTCTTCAGGTTCAGCAGCGCCGCCGCCTCACCTATTTTATAGGTTTCCGCCATGTCTGGTCCTTGCAACCGTCGCAGTGAAGAGCGCTCCCGTCCGCCGCGCAAGAGTTGCGAATACTCTCCGGCATAGACAGACAACACCTTGTTTCATAGTCCAGGATAGCACAGACTCGGACCAAACAAAAGAGTCAATTCACGGCGCTTCCAGATCGGTCAGCCTGAAGATTTGGACAGTCTCTGGTCAGTTTGCCGCATTACCCGCTTCCACCGCCGATTTGAGCTGACCGTAACCTTCTTTGTCCATATCCGCATACGGGATAAAGCGCATGGCGGCGCTGTTGATGCAATAGCGCAAGCCGCCTTTGTCCATGGGCCCGTCCTCAAAAACGTGTCCCAGGTGAGAATCTCCCGCGCGACTGCGCACTTCCACCCGATGCATGCCTAAGCTTGCATCTTCCCGCTCGCGGACGACAGCGGGATCGATGGGTTTGGTAAAACTCGGCCAGCCGCAGCCGGAATCATATTTATCAGTGGAGGCGAATAAGGGCTCTCCTGTGACGATATCCACATAAATTCCCGCTTCTTTATGGTTCCAGTACGCGCCGGAAAACGCCCGCTCAGTCCCTGAACGCTGCGTTACATAATACGCTTCCGGCGAAAGCTGTTCTTTCAAAACCTCGTCCGGCGGCTTCGCATATTTGCCGGGCCGCGCCTCGCCCCCGGCCTGAGGAGGAATATCTTCCAAGCTGTCAAAGCTTATATGGCAATACCCATCGGGATTTTTTTTCAGATAGTCCTGGTGGTATTCTTCCGCAGGATAGTAAACGGAAAGAGGCAGGAGCTCCACAGCCAAGGGTTTGGAGTATTCTTTGCGCACTTGGTCCATGACGGCCGCGAGCACGGATTTATCTTCCTCCCGGACAAAATAGACGCCTGTCCGGTATTGGCTGCCCCGATCATTCCCCTGGCGGTTGACGCTGACGGGATCGATAATTTTGAAGAACTGTTCCGCCAGTATCCGCAGACTCACGATCTTGGGGTCATACCGCAGGCGCACGGTTTCCGCATGGCCTGTGCGTCCGGAACATACCTCTTCATAGCTGGGGTTTTCCGTCCCGCCGTTGGCATAGCCCACATTCGCGTCCACAACTCCCGCGATGCGCGAAAAATATTCCTCCACACCCCAGAAGCACCCGCCCGCGAAATAGATCTCCCGTAACCCGGAAGCGTCAGACAGTTGCGTCGTTTTTTCTTGCATTACAGTGCTCCTTTCCCGGCTTTGGGCTGCGGCAAGGCAAAGGGCCAGGGCAAGTGTTCCCGCTAAAAAAGTTCCGGCAACAACAGCCAGAGCGCCCGGTTTTTTCATCCCCGCCTCCATGGGCGTATACGGAGCAAGGTGCGGAAACGACCGCTCCCCCCGCATTGCATCGCGCAGTTACTGAAATTTTGCACAGTGCCGTCGCCATTTGTCGGCGCGCGGTCTATTTAATGAACATAAACATCAAAGCACGCTTGTCGATACCTTGCCTCGCCTCATTTACAACAAGCGCCGAAAGGCGAGGGCTCCGGTAAAAGCGCTCGCAACAACGCCGAAACGGAGCGTAAAAAAAGGCAATGTCTCCGCCTGCAACCAGGAGAGATTTGCAAATATGCAGGAGATGACGGCGCAGATAAGAAGAAAAAAAGAACAGAACACGGCTGGAAACGCTGGTGAAGCCGCCCACGGCGGGAGGACAAACCGCCCGGCCTTTGTATCAAAGCCGCAGCATACAAGCCCCGCATACATGATGAGGGAGCATATTCTCACCGCCGAGCCTCCCGCTCCGGCATCATAAATCCAGCCGATGCCTCCGGCAAAGTAACTGAACGCACTGCCCACCAATAAGGCCCGCAAAAGCAGTCCCGGCAGATGCCAGAACAAGCCCTGGGGCAAGTTCGGGATGCAGCAGAAAAACAGGCAGAGCACTAAAAAAAGCAGACGGAGAATAATCGCCTGCAGGGCGGGCGAAGCAATAAAACCCGGGCCGTCCAAGGCTTCCAGGTTCGGCTCAAGCGTAAGCGCCCCGGTGCGAAGAACCCAGGAAAAATCGCCCAGAGACACATAGGCGAAGATCCCTGCGGCCAGCCCGACAGCGAGGGCGTAGTGCAGCAAGCGCGGCATGGCGAACCTCATTACGTGGCGCTGCAGGCGACGGCGCGCCGGAACCAAAGGATAGAGGCAGCGGCAGCCTGAAACTTATTACTTTGGGGCTGCCGCCCCAAACCCCGCCTGGGGGGAATAATTTCCCCCAGACCCCCTCGATCCCCAATCTTCGATTGGGATTGGGGGTGCAGGGGAATCATTCCCCTGCCAGGGGGCTTGGGGGACAGGGTCCCCAATTAATTAACAGTCTTCGGAAAAATCTTTTACCGGTGACCATCCTCCCGGTGAGCGGAGTAGCCGCCCAAAACGCGCAATTGCAAACAATGTTCGCCCGCTTCTTCAAGTAAGCCCTCATAGGCGGCATCATACAGGTTGCATTCCAAGTCCGCAAAAAATACGTATTTCCAGCTTTCTCCCCGCATGGGGCGCGATTCCAGCTTGCGCATGTTAATGCCGCGCTTGCTGAAGCAGCGCAGTACCTTAAAAAGGCTGCCCGGCCTGTCCGCCACAGAAAAAATGATGGACGTCTTATCCGCCCCCGCCCGATCCCCGGGCGTAAGGCCTATGCACACAAAGCGGGTCCAGTTTTCAGGGGCGTCCTCAATGCCTTGAGCCAGAATATGAAGCCCCAGGGTTTCGGCAATTTCCGCATGGGCGATGGCCGCCGCTCCTTCTTCAAACCCGGCCCCGTCCTGGCCGGCGACGCGCAGGGCGGCGGCGGCCGTACTTTCCAAAGGCAACACCGGCACGCGCGGCAAATGCCGCATGAGCCAGGCTCCGCATTGGGCCAAAGGCTGCGGGTGGGAATACACCACCGTTACCCCGTTCACATTCCTTTGCCGGGAAAGCAGGCTGTGCCGGATGCGCAAGCAACGCTCCGCAAGGATGTGCACCTTGTGCCGCACAAACAAGTCAAGGCTCTGCCCGACTCCCCCTTCCAGCGAGTTTTCAAGGGGCACGATGCCTGTATCGCATTCTCCTTCTTCCACGGCGCGGAATACGCCGGCGAGGCTGTCCTGAGGAGAAAAAACAGCCCGGCTCCCCCAAAAAGCTCGGCCGGCAAGATGGGAAAATGTGCCTTCAGGCCCCAAAAAGGCCACGCGCTGCGGCCCTTGCAAAGCGCGGGAAGAAAAAAGAATTTCCCGGTAGACGGCCCGCAGGTGATCTTCAGGCAACGGGCCGGAATTCAAGCCGGCAAGGCGGTTCAGCAATTCCGCCTCACGCCCGGGGCAAAAAACAGGACTCCCCTCCCGCTGCTTCAGCTCCCCCACAGCAAGGCTTAAGGAGGCGCGCCGGTTAAGCAGCTCAAGCAAAGAGTCATCCACCGCATTGATGGCAAGGCGCAAATCAGGAAGGCTCCGGGAATCGTAAACGCCCTCCGGCTGCCGTTCATTGAATGAAGCCGGAGATTCCGGCGTGTTTTTTTCGCCCATATCAGCCTTCCTTGATCTCTTCCTGAATGCGCATGCCAAAGTGGCGTCCCGCAGCATCCACGCGGCAAAGTATACGATCCCCCTCCGCAAGCTCCACAACGCTGACCGGCGTTCCATCAGGCCTGACCAGGCGGATGGTTTCCGCATTCTGCAAAAACACCGCTCCCCGGACAGGCGCTTCCCCATCTTGTCCGGGCGCTTCCGCTTCCAGCAACAGCAGCGGGCGGCGCTCCACCTTGACCCGCCCCACTGTGGCCCGGCTTGTTTCGCCCCTGTGGCTGACAATAAGAACATCGCTCCCTGCGGACAATTCGTCAAGGTAAGCGGTGCGGTCTTCCGGCATCAGGGCGTAGGCGTGCACCGCTCCGGCATTGACGCGAAAGGGGCGTGCCGCCACATATTCGTTGGGCTCGGTCTCGGCGTTGACGAGAAAGGTAAAAGCCGCCGAATTGCCCACCAGCATGCCCTGCCCCGGGCGCAAAAGGCTGGTGGTATCCACGCAAACCCTGTGGCCCATGCCCGCCGGGGCTATACGAGTCAGCACGGCGGATGCAAGCTGCACAGGTTCGGGGCGATGCTTCACAGCCTCTATAATCGCCTTCATGTCCGGCACAGCCTCAGGTGTGAGCACCACCGTATCCACACCGCGCTCAAGAACACCGCAGGCCAGAAGGGCTTCTTCCCGGGTACGGGCCTCCACGGCTATGCCCGTATTGCGCGCGGACCCGCCTTCAATATTCCCCTGCTCCAAAGCCAGCAGATTTTCCAAAGGGATGATTTCCCAGCCCGCGCACAGGACAACCAGAAGCGGCGCGGCATCTTTGCCGGCGCGTTTTGCCAGGGAGGCCGCCAGTTGTTCATCCTCTTTGCAGCCAAGGCGGATAAAGGTCACGGCGCTTTGCGGCACAACAATCCCTCTAGCCAGAGTCCGGGCCGCCTCCGCCATATCGTCCGGCACAATCAGGCCATCCACGCCGGACTCCAAAGCCAGGGTGACTTCTTCTTTTTTATACGGCAGGGCCTTAAAGTACACTGCGCGCATCACTCTTCTCCCACAACGGCCATGGCTTGATCCACGGTCCAGTTGGCATGCACGATGCCGGAAAGGGCCGCCATAAGCATACGCGGGCGCGGATGCTGGAAGACATTGCGCCCCACGGAAAGCCCCGCGCCTCCGGCCAGCAGGCTGTCATGAACGACCTGCAAAAACTCACGCGTGGAATCCATCTTTTCTCCTCCGGCAATAACCACGGGAATGCAGCAGGATTCCACCACGTGGCTGAAGCTGTCAATGTCCCCACAGTAAGGCACCTTGACGACATCAGCGCCCAGTTCCGTGGCCAGACGCGCCGAATGCGCCACCACCTCAGGCGCGAAAGGATTCTTGATAAGCGGCCCGCGCGCATAGACCATGGCCAAAAGGGGCATTCCCCAGTCTGTGGCGTCCCGGGCCACCCGGCCAAGGTCGGCCAGCATGACGCCTTCGGCCGCATCACCCATGTTCACATGCACGGAAACCCCGTCCGCCCCCAATTTGACCGCGTCTTCCACAGATGCCGCCAGCACCTTGCTGTTAGGCGCCGGAGAAAGATTGCTCCCCGCGGACAGATGCACGATAAGCCCCACGTCCCGGCCGCCGCTGCGGTGCCCGCAGCGCACCAGACCTTTGTGCATGAGCACGGCGTCCGCCCCGCCTTCCGCCACCTCGGCCACGGCCTTTTTCATATCCACAAGCCCCGGAATGGGCCCCACCGTCACGCCATGATCCATGGGCACAATAATGCCGCGTTTGGTGGCCCGGTTAAAAATGCGCTCCATGCGAATTGATTTGCCGATATGCATCCTGATTCCCCTTTGAGGTTGGGGGCCGCGAATCGCGCCGGGGCAAGAAAAAAGGCCGCCGGCATTACGCCCGCGGCCCTGGTATTGCTCATTGCATGCTGAAACTACGCCAATACCCCACCGCAGGCTTTGCTAAAGCCGTAATAAAAGAATCCGCAAAAAAACAAAGCGGACGGCATAAAGCGTGAGGTGGGGCAAAAAATCGTCATATTCCTTCCCTGAGGTAAGGTGCTGAAAAACACGTGAGGACGACCATTACAGACACCTGAAAAGATGTCAAGCTTTGGGGTTGGTGAGACTGTGAATAGTCGATACGAGCGTAATACCAGGCGCGCCAGTGCTCCATATTTCCGCAATTATCCCTGCGACGACAAAATTTCAACTTAAACGCGCAACAACCAGAGAACAATTTTTTTTTTCAACCAAGGCGCTACGCGATAAAGCTGATCAAGTCTATAGGATATGTTTGACGTTCCCATTGGTGCAAAGAAAAAATTACCAAATTCTAAGTAAGCTCTTCGTAAGGCACTATGATCGGAAGCTGGAATTAATCGTGCACAAAATAGTAATTTACTATTTTTACAACTATGCTTGCGTGTTATGTTATTTTTTAATCTATTACGATCTAGAAGTAACAGTGTCATCACCTGGCGCCACGTAGATACAGATCTATATTTCTTCTCTAAGCTAATCGGCTGTAATAATTCACCGTAAAATCGAAGCAAAAGTCGCAAAAAAGCATGCGATGATGCTAAATCACCTAAAATTTGTTCTGAGAGAGGAGACTCTTTTTTTTGCCTTCTGCACGCTTCAATGTATGTAAAAATATTCAGACAATGATGGCTTCGAAAAAAAACTGGCATTTGTAGTTGGCTATAAATATTTTTAGAGTCATTGGCATCACGAAAGTGAGAAAAAAAGAAATTATTTAAAAGTTTCACATTTTGAATGTAAGAATAAAAATGTTTTCTCCCACGGGGTACATTTATACGGGTGCCAGATTGCTTTTTAACCCCCTTACGGTCTGAAGTATAAGCAATAAAAGATGAAAATCGAACCTGTTGAGCATGTGCAAAGGCCTGTGTAAGAAAAAGTATATCTTCGTTAAAATTTGTTCCAAAACTAACCTGATGTTCTAAAATAAAATCCCGATTAAACAGTATGGACCAGGGTTCCCAATGCTTATACTCTCCCCAAAGAAAATTCTTCAGGCAGCCTTCCCCCGACTCAACACCGTCCTCCACATTTGAAAAAACAACATTAGATCGCCGCATATTTCCATAGAGTCTGCGGCTTTTAAAAAAAATTATTTCGGCTTTAGGAAAGTTAGCAAATTCATGCAATCCCCGGCTAAAAAAACTTTGCTCAAACCAGTCGTCGCTATCTAGAAACGTCACAAATCTGCCTCTTGCCTTATGCAAAGCAAAATTCCGTATTGCGCCTTGCCTTATGTTCCATGGCGTTTTGAAAAGACGGATACGCGGGTCTTTCAATGCAAACTCTTGACAAATAAAAAATGTGTCATCTGTAGAACTATCATCCACTATAATTATTTCAAAAGAGCTGTTATCCTGAGTTAGAACGCTCTCAAGGCAACGCCTAATGGTTTGAGAGGCATTGTACGCTGGAATGATGACGCTGATTTTGGGATCACTTGCCGGAAAAAACTCAGCGTTAAATGCGATCAGGTGGGCACCGAGTAGGCTTTTTTGAGGCAGTGCTTGAAATTCGCTCTCTGGCAAAAAAAGAGATTTATTCAACCCCAGGTAATTGTAAGCGCAATCTTCCAGTATCAGGCGTAAGAGTTGTGGAGAGGCGGCTAGATTTTCAATGAGCTCGTTCGAAAAAGAGAGAATACCTCCTGAATCACGGGCTAAAAGCCGCCTTAAATGACCAGCGACGCTAGCCGCCAGAGGTTTACATTTTTTGCGTAGAATACCTACAGGTGCTTTGTCATTATATTTTTTTGCAACAGCAGCATGTAATAGAGCTGATGTATACACTGTTTCAAATAATTTTTGCATATATAAAAGTTAAATATGTGTGAAATCAACATTGCTAGATACTACAAAACTGTAAAGATACTATAGCGATATTTCTGCGGCGATCTAAAATTCAGTAAACCTGCTTTTGCGCACATGCACTCCTGATTCGAGCTGACCAGAAACTTCAGTTGGGAATAGATCTAATTTACGGGGGCTTTGCAAGAAGCGTAAAGCACAGAAAAAGTTTTTGAAATTAGCTCCATTTCATAAAGAGTCTCTAAACTTCTTTTGACCATGTGAGCAAACGTCTCTGCCGCAACTTTTAAAGATCCTTCAGAATCGCGCTTTATCCGTACATATATACAATGCCATTTGTCATGCTTTTTTATTTGACTTTCAGGATAATGCTTTTGTAGACATTCATGAATTCTCTGTGATGCCGCCTCAGTAGTCTCAATTTTAACGGAACCGTCATAAATGCGTATTTGCAGATCTATGTAGCTGTTTTCCAGTATAACAGCATAACAATTTTTCTCTTTAGAGATCATGGGGAGAGCCAGCATATTATGCGCATTGCCATTGACTAAAAAAGGACTCAGTGGGCTAACCGCCGACAGGTATCGCAAAAATTTGTCACAAGTAGCCGTAGATACCTGCTCCCGAAACTTTTGTTGAATAGATTTATATAAAGAAATAACCGATTCATTAGCACCTTGAACATTCGCCGCGGAAGCGGCGGTTTCTGACGGCAAACAAAAAAGGACTGTTTCAGCATAGGAACAAGAGTTATGTTTTAGATAAAACCGATACTCGGGTTTTATTGCTAAAACTTTGTCGGGAATTTCAATAAAATCCGATGGATTATGGTACAAAGAAAGCGCCATCTTAGGATGACACCTCCGTATAGTCTGAGTAGCTCCATCAAGAGCACCTAATTCTGCTCCTTCAATATCTAGCTTAATAAAATCGATCCTCTCTAAATTGTTCTTTTCTACAAACGCATCTATAGTAATGGCGGCGACCTCAAGGTTCCCGGCAAGATCTAGACGGCTTGATGCGCTATTTTTCTGTTGCTGAAAGGTTAGGGTACCTTCTACTTCAGCCAATGCTGCTTTAGTCAAAATAATATTATCAAACCCAAGTCGCTGAATATTATTGCTTAGCATTGAAAAACTGTCAGGTAACGGTTCAAACGCATACACCTTGCCTACACTACCAACAAGTTTACGAAAGTATACAGCCGTTGTTCCTGTATGGGCTCCACCATCAACAACTATGTCTCCCAAATCTGCCTTGCATCTATCCTGATAGGAATATCCATTTAAAAGCCAGGTTTCAATTCTATCCAGCAGATAATCCCCTTCTATTTGCGAATCCATAGTAGTGGCGATTTTACGGTAGCGAAGCCAGGTTCGTTTGTTTATCGGGCCATATAGCTCAAAGCATTTTTCTCTCGGAAAAAAAGCTGATGCTAAAAAAACTTTGAATAACGCACTACATGTACGGGCAGATTCGGCGTCGGCAAGTTGCTCCTTAAACATCCAAAGTCGTTCTAAATTTTCAAGGAGCAATTTAGAGCGGCGGGTATGCGTAGGAATATGCATTTGTGTAATATCAAATGCGTTTACAATGGAATTGGTACTATCAATAAAAAAATCATTTATGGGCATTAAAGTTCCTCATTTTTTGTATGGCCAGGCGCAGAGCTCACACCACAAAAAACCGCACTCCACAAGTGATTATCAATTCAGCATGCGGTTTTTCTATTCTCCGCCCATAGCCTTCAGGGGCCCTCGAAAGACATGCTCTTTCAAGACCTCCTACTTCCCGAACTCAACATTTGCGGGGGATGCAGCGAGTTGAAAGCGAACATGCCAAAATGCTAGTTCTCTTTCTCGGATCTGTGTCTTAGGCCTCTGATGCGGTTTGTTACGAGATCTCTTTGGTTCACTGTGACTTCATCTTGCAGCATTGCTTCAATTTCGGCGACACAGTCATCAAGATTCAGATCTTATACCAGTGACCCTCGATGGCCATGTAAAATTCGGATATTCCCAATACTTCCAAATATCTTGAAATGTTGTATATGGGTTATCCCATGGTTTTTGGCCTCCGGCGAAATGAATAATTTTTGGCTTTTCAAGTACAGTAGTCCCATTGATACTATATCCCTCTCGCGGATACATAGCATATACTACATAGTTCCACTCCGAAGGTAAAATTAATTTATTTTCACGCAGGTAGGCGTTGAATACAGACTGGTCATTAAGTTTAAACGCCTCTACATAAGGAATAAACCGAGAACAAAAATTATCCTGCCGCATGCGATCCAAATCCATTACCAAGACCCCAGAATTAATCCCAACAAAATCAAGAGAACCTGTTTCATAAAGGTGGCGTCTAATGGATCCTATTGCCGTGGGCGCATTTTTATAGAGATCTCTTTCAAAAAGTTCATATCCATGCTGACTCCCAGCCGAGATATCATGCGCCGCCGCAATGGCGTGTTCATCTAGATCGATATCAAACAGCTCGCCGATATCATCAAGCACCAAAAGGTCAACATCCAAGAAAACAGTCCTTGGCACGTCAACCAGTATATCGGGCAACAAAAGCTTGTCACGGGCAGAATTAGTGACTTCAGGCCGCCCTGCACTGTAAAATGCGTATTGCACCGCGTCCACTGCGTAGCTTTCAAAAGAAGATTGGGGGAAAGCCTCCGCAAGTGAACGCGTGTAATCTTCACATAAGCCACGAGTCAATATTGCAAATGATACGCGGCGATTTGTATTCCCTAAAATACTATTAACTACAGTTGGAAGATACGGTGCCATATTTTGATCCACGCAGAAGGAGAGATGTATATCCGCACAACTTCGTTCATTACACGTACCTAGGCTAACCGCACTTTGAAGTATAGTTCTTTCACTAAGAGCATACGAACGTTTATCATCTCTAATTGCTGCAATCGTATCATCAAGAGAAAAAGTTGTGCATGGCAATTCAGGGTAACTTGCACAATAGCTCTGTGCTTTTTCTAATTGATCTTCACAAAGCTTTTTCCATGCAATATATATTTCCTCATCCTTTTTTCCAGCTATAATATAGTCCACTAGCGTCTCGACCGTTTCTTCTAGCCAATTTGCCCCAAAGAGAAGATCCGATTCAGATAAAGGATATAGCCCCTCAAGTTGTAAATTCTCTGGCTGTGAAGGCATAAATTCTACATCTTTATTCAATGCTCGTGCAGCTAGATAGCAATCCAGGTTATCAGTAATCGTCTTTTCACTGGAAGCAATGTCTAGAAGAAGTGTATGAGACTTTTGAAGGTTTGAAAGTAGGTGAGCCTCCTTGGCAGCAGAATTCATTGTTTTCACTTCACAGACTCGATCTGTGAATCGCCCATGGTAATCAGCAAAATCTATGAACAGCAAGTCTCGCTTGCTTTGAGGATATTTTCCCGCAAAAGTTTTCCGCAGCGTAAAGGATGGACAACCTGCAAAAAAAGCTTGAATTCCTTCATTTCGCAAACGATAAACCGTCGACCAATTCCGGCAGCCAATCGGCCCATATTTGCGCAAATAGCCTTTCATTGCCTCGGTGAGCAAGCAATGATTGTGCAGTTCGAATGCCAAAAAAACAGGGCGTATTTCCTCGGGAAAAGGAAAGTCATAATGCTTATTAAATGTAGGAAAGAAAAAGCTCCCATATACAAAAAGCCATGTAGGTGTGGGGTATGAACTGCCAGAAGGATAGTCTTTGTTGACTTCAACCAGTTGTATGAGCTTCCTATCAGAAGAAGAGGACTCTTGATCGTACCCTACGAATAAACACAGTAATTCTTCGAGACTGCCGTCATGTGTTCTGTATTTATGACCAAGTCGGGCGAGCATACCTAAAAAAGCAAGAGAAAGGTTGAAATCTCCTAAATAGCTGGAGCTATTGCTCATGTTGATTTGCCTGTACCCAATCACCCCCAAAGTAGGGATCATCGCCGAAGAGACTTCGTTATTCTTATCTGTTAATTCTTTTTTGAGGCGACTGTGAAACCAGGCAAGGACTTTTGAGGAAGCTTCAGTGAGATTTTTTTGATGTTCCCGACTATCCCATAAAGCATTTGCAATATCCATAGCTAGATGCTTGTAGCCAGCACCGTAAGCTTGCTCAGCTACACACAACCATGAGCTTCCTAAAAATTCGTTAAACTGCTCTTGCAACAGGTCAAAAAACTTTTTCTCTGCCGCCCTCCCTTCCAATGCAAAGGCTGCACCTGAATATTCACGAGGCATTATATCCATACAGGTTTTTTGTGAACAACGTTGTGCCATTGGATAAACACGCCCAATATAATAACAGGGATCCGGGTTAAATGTCGCAATGCAAAGAGCACCAAGCTCAGCATATTCCGGGATTATCAAAAGGTTGCGCGCAACCGGGATAAAGTATTTTCTAAGCTTGCGTAACCATGCTAGCACATGGGAGTAATCGCCTGGCAAAGAAAACCTGTTTCCCATTGTGCTCAATAATTGGGGAAAGGCCCTGTCCCATTCCCCCCACTCAAACAAAGCGCGAAAATAATAAATATGTATATCTATATTTTGCGGAGCCAAGGCAATGGCAAACCACATATGTTTCTCGGCCCTCTTTCTGTTCCCGGCATCCTTTTCACATAACCCTAAGTATATATGACAGTGCGGATTCTTAGGGTTTAAATCTAAAGCCCTGCGATAGTATTCGATGGCTTGGCTAAGATGCTCTTCGGAAATTTGGAGTGGAGTGCCTGCGATGGCACTTTGCCTAACAAGATCGGTAGATATAAGTTTATGCAATCGCCAGTGCGCTCTGGCAGCACTTTCAAAAAGTTGTGCATTGGTTGTACATGCCCCACAGGCAAGATCATAATATTTAGCAGCTTCTGAAAATTTTCTTTTCGCGCTGAGTATTTCGCCTAATTGACGGAGGGCTTCCACATTAAGTGGATCTAACACCTGTACTTCTCGAAAGCACTTTTCTGCTTTAACCTTTTTTCCCAGACTCAGATTGAGCTTCCCAAGTGTCAAGAGCCATAATATATTTTGGGGTTCGAATTCTAAGGCGGCTTCATACGCAATAGATGCCATAGCCCGACGCCCCATAAGACTATATATCTCTCCGCTAGTTGCATAATACAAGGCTTTTGTCGGCGCAAGCTCCAGAGAAAGTTTGATAGCCGCTAGAGCATTGGGCAAGTCGCCCTTCTTCATAGCATTTTGCGCTTGCAAGTAATACTTGCTTCCTGGACCGGTATATTTTTTGTGAGAAGGCTGTTTTGCTACTTTTCCCTGGCCCCTTTCCAGGTACTGCTGAATAATATTATGTGTAAACCGCCATTCGAGGTTATCTGGCGCTTTAGCTAAAGCCTGTGAATAATAAAATTCAGCTGTTTTAAAGTTCAACTTTGCTAAAGCTGTTTCTGCCTCTGAAGCAAAAGCGCCAGCTATTACTCGAGGGGAATCTTCACCTTCGACTGACTCCACAGTAGTCACATCTGTTTTGGCGGTGAAGGCGGGCTGAGAGATTTCACTTTTCCACTCAAAATCCACAATAGCATATTTTTCCCAATATTCTTTGTACCATACAAACGCTTCCACCCAAGGTTTCATATATGTTGTAAAGTGCAATAACTTCGGCGTAGGCTCTGTAGATCTAATTTTATCGTATGCCCATACAGGAGATGAAGAGGGAACTATGTAGTTCCATACCGGATCAAGTAAGATTCTATTAGTGCGAGTATACGCATTTAAAACAGATTGATCATCCATTTTAAACTGTTGGAATAAAGAAACTATTTCATCACAGTAGTTTGTCTTTCGGAGCGTGCCACAATCAAATAGAATAACTCCAGAATTTGCATGGACAAAATTTAATGTTCCCTTTGAGGATAAGTATTTGCGTAAATCTATAATTTCTGAATACGATTTTTTGAATAGCTCTCTTTCCAAACCTGTATGAGGTTGCATATTGACGCCAGTTTCTTCCAGAGCAACCGCTATCGGGAACTCAGAGAGAGCGGTATCGTAGAGCTCGCCAATGTCGCCAAGAACGAGAACATCGACATCTATATATACTATTTTATCACAGTGAATAATGATACCGGGCAATACCATCTTATCTTTGCCGGAATCAGGGATTCGGTTACCTCCTCCGCTTTCAGTTAAATAATTAAATGAATCCATTGGGTAGAAATAAAAAGCAGACTGTGGAAATCTTTTAGCAAGCGCTTCGCAATATAAAGAAGAAATTTTCCGAGTAAGTAGGGAAAATGAAATAGGCCGTTGAGTATTAGAAAGGATTGAGTTAATAACTGTAGGCAGATATGGGGTTAAGTTGTCGTCTAGCGAAAAAGCAAGATGTACGCAGTTTTGCAGCGTCCGCACAGACTCATTGTAGGCCTGCATATTGTTCTGTACGTTCTCACATGCTTTTTTTACATTAAATGAAGGAAGAGGCTGAGGCATTGCATCTTCACAAAAAGCATTTGTAAAATCGATATCCTCCTTACACAGCCCTCGCCATGCACCATAGATAGTCTCCTCACTATCATTAGCTGAAATGTGCGCAACGAGTGCCGCTAGCTTTTTTTCAAACCCTAGTCGTAACTTTACTAAATCTTCATAGGAGATTGGGAATAAACCTACTATAGAGGTATCTACTTTATTTTTCATGCGAAAGTCAACATCACATCGCAGTGCAACAGCAGCAGTATAGCATGTTACATCAGATGTTATAACTTTACTCGCATCTTCAAAAGAGTTTACTAAATTAACCGCGTTGCGCATGGCGACAACACATTTATTAGAACTTAGCTCATGCAGCGATATGCGCCGAGCAGAACTCTCGGCAAAAAATTCACCGCATGCATCTTGATAGTCGATAAGATACTGTTGTCTATCATGAAGATTATCCCTTTTATCAGAGGTTGAAGTAAGTGTACTTGTGATACAACCAGAAAAAAAGGCTTCGATCCCTTGATCGCGCAATCGATATACAGTGATCCAATCTTTGCAACCTATGGGTTGATATTTTTGCAAATAACGCACAATTTTGTCGGTCAAAAGATAGCCATCTTCTATACGCACAGACAAAAATATAGGATGAATTTCTTCAGGGAACGGAAAATCACAATTTTTTCCAAAAGAATACTCCAACAAGGAACCGCAGACTATGAGCCATGTTGAGGCAGGGTACGAACCTGCTGATGGCAAACCTCTGTTGACAGTGAATAGGTGCAGAGGCAAAAATCGATCTGCACGGTTATCTGTGCCTTTTCCTTTCTGCAATTGTAAACCAAATTCCCGTAACGCGCTGAGTTCCGATTTATTGCTTGTATCGAATGGAATTGGCTCAAAGGTGACGCCATCAAGCTTTGCAATACAGGCAAGAAGTGACATGGATTCTATATAATTGCCAAACGGTGGCGTTTCTTCTTTTTCGAGTGAAGAGAAATCAAGAATGGCCAATGCTCCTGTCAAGGCGCGCAAGGGCGTACGGGCTGCTTTTCCCTCCAAAAATTGATAAAAATTTAGTGGCTTAGCCTTTACCTCTGTCTTTACATCAATAGCAGGCACGACTCCAATGAAAGTATGAAATATCTGGCGAGCCGCATCCTCATATCCCTTAAAATATAATTCTATAGAAATATTGTACACTGTTTCCCATGTAAGCAATGACCTAAACTTTTGAACAAGTTCAAGCAATCGCTCCTTCCCATAGGCTCCTTCCACATGCAATATCGTACCGGCAAAGGCTCTCGAAAAGTAACACAGACAAATACTGGGGTTAATGGTGTTGAATAGGGAATAGTACAGTCTATTGTAAAAGAGTTCAGGATTTTTTTTTCTATAATTTATGCTCATGAATACACCCGCCATCCTAGTATCTGGACAGGCATATGTTTTTTGTATTATTAGCTGCGCATATTTCTTAAACTTATATAACCATGGTGCAACACTTGAAAGAGCTTCAGGCGTGGAAAAATGCTTCTTTACAATTTCTGAAACAATCGCATAACCTTTTTCCCATTCCCCATACTCAAATAAATAATATGCGTATTCCGTCGCCCAGTTAAGGTTGTTAGGCGCTCTTTTTAGTGCCTCTGCAAAATATTTTTTTGCTCGAGGCCAATCTCCTAAATTCGCCTCAGATACAGCGAGTACGTGAGAAAATTGTGCTGTGGGAGATATGGAATATGCTTTTAGATAAGCATTTTTTGCACGTTCCCCATAGTGCCGATCAGGTGAAATCAATTTTCCATGGCACTCCGATTCCGTAGCGGCTTTTTTCCGTTCAAGACTGAAAAGCTGCGTTGCGATTTGGCCAAGTTTATTATAGTATACTGCTTTATTTGGACTTATTGTTATTGCATTTGTTATATACCGCAAAGCATCTATAAGTTCGCCGCTTTTATATAATAATGCGGCTGCGTGAAAATTATATGCAGGGACTTTAGGTGCCAATTCCACCGCACGCCTAAGGTAGCCAGATGCCTTCTGCTCTTTACCCATTTTAATTTCCAACAACCCGAGCTGAAATAATAAAGCATGCTGGTTAGGAGAACGCGTCACTGCTTGTAAAAATTCTTCTCGAGCTCTGGCATAATTGCTTAACCCCAGATAAGCCTTTCCTAAGGATTCGTGATACGGGTGGGCATCTATCGTAGATACGTCTGTGCATCTGGTAAAACTCTCCATGCTCTCAATGTATCGCTTTTCCGCGAGATACAATTTTCCTTGATGGTAAAGACACTCTGAATAGCCTGGGTAAATGGATAAGGCTTGTTTATAATTTTTTTCAGCTTTGGATCGATCTCCTTGAGCTTGATATGCCCGCCCTAGACCGAAAAGCCATTCTCCGCGTGCCGGTTTTAACTTCACTGCATCCTGATAACCGCGAATGGCTTCATCATATTTCTTTAGCGAGAAGGCTACAGATGCCAAGCTGGCGTAATATTCCGCTAGCTCTGTGTGCCGCTCAAATCCACTTGAATAGCTTTTTTCTAGTGGAGATAATCTAGTTTTCTGAAAAAGCAACCTCCACTTACGCTTTGCCGCGCCAAACCAGCCTCCTTTTGTTGCTGCTTTAGTGTGAAGCGCAACGCTTGGAGGCTTAATTGAAACAAAACGTAATTTAGTCAATAACTTATCAAGTAAATCCATAAATACTGCCCTCAATAATTGGACAAACGATTATAACTCACCGGGTAATCATATTTTTATGTAAAAGCTTGTTTACATAGCTATCTTTCTTCTCCATGCGCGCGTTCTAATTGTGGTATCAGCGCAAAGAAGTAACACGGCAGCATGAACATGGTTAAATAGCCAGTGCAATTGCACCCGCCTTAATTGCACTGGTGCCGTAGATCACATTTGTAGAAAATATAGAAAAGAAACTTCTCTCACCGTACAAGTCTATTTGGCTGAGGTAAACTCAGCCAAATAGACTTGTACGAACTTCATGAATAGGGCAGAGCCGGTTCATGAAGCTCGCTTCGCCGAAAAGCGTGATTCTCGGTTCGCTCACATCACTGTTCGCGGCGAGCCGACTGTCGTCCGACGTCAGAAGCCACTCTCTAATGAGTCATGTACCCCCGGCAAAGCCGGGGGCTTGAGATAGCTTGAACCGCTCAAAGCGGTTGAAACGCTTGAGCCGCCTGAAGGCGGCAGCCTCACAACAACTGTAGCTGCTCTATCCATTGGTCTTCTTTTTCCTGATGTTT